>JAAVYN010000022.1 GCA_022791155.1 Bacillota bacterium
ATAAATATGAAGCGATGACAGCTTTCATTGAGAAAAGAGAACCAGGAAAATTTGTGAACAGATAATTCAAAATGGTTAAATGTACGAACCGCGTGAAAGTCGCGGCGCGAAGCGTTTCCCGAAGGGAAATTCGAGAACGTGGAAGCAAAAAAATATTTGTCAAAAAAAGGGGGATTTCACCGAAAAGATGAATCCCCCGATAAACCGGAAATCAATTATCTTTTCCAGTCAAAAAAATATATAACGAAAAGAAGATCACACCAACTGTAAGGATTAGAGCAACAGCACATGGAGGCTCGCTTGCATAGCCCCAAACATTGTTCCACCATTTGCCGTGTATTTTTTCCAATGTCTGTAAAATTTTAAGACTATATATTTCTATAGACAGGAACAATATTCCAAAAATAATACCCATTAAACCGGCAAACCTTTTCATAGCCACCTCCAAATCAAAATTTTTCAGCTTATTACGAGCAAAGTATATCACAAATTGGGGTGGCATTCAACATTTTTTGAAGCTGACAGCAATGGCAAGCAATGCACCGGAGTATAACCCCGGCACAGCTCCTCCATATGCACAAGCTGCCGCTGACGTCTGCTGACATAATGCCGGGCAAGGGAAAGAACGCCCAGTTGGGCCGCCTCTCGGAGGGCGCAAGGCTGTCGCCGGCAGCAGCGCCCGCTTGACAGTGGTGAGTGAGTGTGTCTTTGCCGGGGTCTGCAAAGAAGAGGGGACATCCGTGTCAACCCCAGACGCCACGCTTCCGCTTTCTGCTGTCGGTCTGTCACCGCCTTTCCGCTCTGTGCCATTCATCACAAATGAACCGCCAGCCAATGTGTGTTTGGGTGATGAAACCACTTTTTACACAATACATATTAGCGCTTAATTCTGTTTTGGCTAAGCATGAGTTTGATGACGTGGCTTTTGAATATTGCTCACAGCAGTCTTTTGTTATGTCACGGCATGCAGAATATATGTCGGAATGGATTTCTTAAATTATATTAAAAATAAAATACACCGCCGTGCTTAAACAATGCGTCATATAGCTATACAATGAAAAACACCGTTTTGGTTTTCCAGAGCTTTATAATTCGGGCACGAATTTCTGCTTATTGTCATAAAACGAGGTGGTTTTTATGAAAAACAACGGATACAAATTTGCCGGAGTTGGTCTATATTTGGTTTTGTGTTTTGTTTTGTGGGCTGTCAATTACAAGCTTTATATTGGCATGTCCAAAACAATTCTGCCGGTTATTTTTGTTGTCATGCCTTTGTCATTTATGCTTAGCCTGACAATGGAAAGGAAAAAAGATCCAAAACAGGTGTCAGAGAATGTAAACAGGTTTATGAGGGCTATATCTATATTTGGTTTGATTTTATTTATATATATATTTATTAAAAATCCATACAAAATGGAATACTGGATATATATATTTATGTGTGCTTGTGCTTTAGTCGTTGAAATTATAAAGAAATGTTCAAAAAAATATGCCCCTGTGCTTGAAAACAAATGGGATGTTTCGCTGCTTTTTGCTTCAATGATTGCTGCTGTGTTTTCATATATAATCATAATAAATCCATGCACTGTGAGCTTGGCCGAGGAAAATGTGTGCAGCATGGGCTATGACGGCGTTTCATATTTCGACAGCAAAGATCCATATTATATGCTGAACTTCACTTACGCAAAAATCGATTATGAAAAATATCCATTGGGGTTTTATATATTCACGGCTGAAAAACCGGAAAAATGCGCCGTTTTTATTGATGTTCTCACTGGAGAGGCGGCTGCGGAAATTCATGCTGAGCATGGAAGCCGTGAATATGACATATTTTTTGACAGAAAATGAAAATTTTTTACATTAAACGGCGGTTGTTTTGCAAAAAAAACAGACAATGCAATCAACACAAAGATGCAGTTTGGCAAAAATGGATAAATGAAAAACGTAAAAACGGCATTAAGCTCCATTGGCATGTATGACTGCACATTTTTGGCAAAACTAATATATGAAAAATATTTTTAAAAATATATTGACTCTATTGTACCTACATACAATATAATCAATATTGCAATGTGAAGCTGTGTTCAAAATTTGACATATGAATTTGAAACACTAATTTCACAAACAACGAATTTATGTTATCATTTTAAGCTTTATTAAAAAGGAGGAATTTAAAATGAAAATTGACACAAAAATTCTTTACACAAGGGACTATAGAAATGAAGCCTGCAACTTGTTAAAACCAGAGGCTTTCCCTCTTTACACAGCCACAGCTTTCACAGCTAACACCCTTTCAGAAATCAAGCAGGCTTATGCTCAGGGTTATACATACATCAGAACCAACAATCCTGACCGTGACGTTCTTGCTTCACAGGTGACTGCTCTTGAGGCTTCTGGACTTAAAGATAAGGACACACTCATCTTCTCATCTGGCATGGCTTCAATTTCTACAACAATTGGTTCTCTCCTTCAGACAGGAGATCATGTTATCTGCAACAGAAACATATATGGCGAAACATTTGACGTGTTTGGAAAAATGTTCTCAAGATTTGGCATTGAGTCCACACTGGTTGACATGGACGACATTGAAAATGTTAAGGCTGCAATTAAGCCAAACACAAAACTTATATATGCTGAGGTTTGCGCAAACCCAACAATGAACCTCATCGACATTCCGGCATTTGCTGAGCTTGCACATTCAAACGGCGCTCTTCTTATGATGGACAACACTTTCACAACAGCAGCTTCAATCAGACCTCTTGAGCTTGGCGCTGACATTGTTATCTCTTCTGTAACAAAGTTCATGAACGGCCATTCAGACGCTATCCTTGGCTGCATGACATCTTCTAAAGAAATCATTGAAACAGTGCGCCCAATGCGAATGCTCTTTGGAACACCTGCAGATCCATTCCCATGCTGGCAGGTTATCCGCGGCCTTGAAACATTCAGCCTTCGTTTGACAAAACAGATGTATAACGCTGCTAAACTTGCAGCTTTCTTTGAGAGCGATCCTCATGTGATCAAGGTTAATCATCCTTCTCTTGACAGCTTCCCACAGAGAGCTCTTGCCAAAAAGCTTTGGAACAATGATGAAGCAATCTCCGGCATGATGAGCATCATCCTCAACACAGAAGATGAAGCTAAGATTGACAAATTTATGGCTAAGCTTGAGTTTGTTCACTATGCCACAACACTTGGCGGCCTTAGAACAACACTCAATCATCCATGCACATCTTCACACAGCCACATGCCTGATGCTGACAGAAGAAAAATGGGCATCACACCTGGCATGTTCCGTGTATCAGTTGGTATTGAGAACACAGAAGATCTTATCAACGACTTCAAACAGGCTTTTGCAGCTTTGGACTGAGCCTGAAATTTCAAAATTCAAAAATGCGTTTGGCGCCTTTTAACATGGCATATGCAAATGCATGAAAATCCCCCGGCAGGAACTGCACAATTGCTTCCTGTCAGGGGATTTCTTGTTTTCTGGCTTCATCAACAGACACCGTATCGGTGTAATGAATTCCTCCATTGTGTTCAAACGATGCTTGTTCGGCGGGATGCTTGGCCATTGCAACTTTAAAAAGCACAGATATTATACTATTCTATTAAATACTCGACTTTCAAAACCTATACTTTTTCAAATTTCGTTATTTGTATTTATTATCTGGTCAATTTTGGCTTTCTAAATGGCATTTAAGACCGTGGGAGGGGCACAGCAAGCTCTCGAATTTTGCTTATGCAAAACGGCTTCGCCGCCGCGGCTCTCACGCGGTTCACTCCAGCAAGTTCTCGAATTCCGCTTCGCGGAACGCTTCGTTGCACTTCGCGCCGGCACTTTCAGCCGGTTCGCACAGCAAGCTCTCGAATTTCCCTTCGGGAAACGCTCCACTTCGTTGCGCGCCGCGGCTCTCACGCGGTTCACTCCAGCGAGCTCTCGAATTTTGCTTACGCAAAACGGCTTCGCCGCCGCGGCTCTCACGCGGTTCACTTATCTTCACAATTGCGAGACAGCGCCGCGAAAACACACTTTGGCAAAACAACACATTAAAAAATTTTTTATAAACATTCAAAATCATTAAAAACCTGCAAAAACTTTATAAATATATCCTCTTTGAACAAACCCAGAAAGTTTTATGTTTGGGTTTGTTTTTCTGTTTTTAAAACCGATTTTTGCAGATTTGAAGTGGCAATTTTGTAATTTTTTGGAGAAGTAAACGGTAAAAAGTACCTGAATATAAGTTTTTCACTGTGTAATAATACTGTTGTACCACAAATAACACAGATTTTAAGGAGGAACTTAATATGTCAAATAGTTCATCATCAAGCAGCAGAGCTTCAGTTCCTGAAGCCCGTGAGGCTTTGAACAAATTCAAATATGAGGTGGCCAACGAAATTGGCGTTCCTCTCAAACAGGGTTACAACGGTGATCTCACTTCCGCTCAAAACGGCTATGTGGGAGGATATATGGTGAAAAAAATGATTGAAGCACAGGAAAAATCTATGGCAAACGGAAAAACAACTATGTGATTTCGCTTTGACCAAACTTTTTCTGACAATGCGGCATTAAACGCCGTGTTATAAAACAAAGGCCGCACAGCGCGTTGTCATGCACAACGCCGGCGAGACTTGTTGTTTCAAAAAAGGATTCCCTGATGACAGGAAATCCTTTTTGTTTTTTGGAAAAATGGAGTTGAGCAGGCATTGCGCAAACTGGTTTCGCATTTTGTGAATGAAAGTTTTCAGGCACAAAAGTGCGTTCAGTTGACAAAAGCGTGTGCATTTGGAACAGGCAGACGGCATGAGGCGGAAAATGTGTTTGATGTGGCTTTTGTCATGCCCGCACATATTTTTTCACTGAGCTTAAGCTGCTTTTGTCTGTCTCAAATTTCCAGCTTCAAAGGGAAAATTTTTGTCATTCAATTTGCAAGCTTGATGTTTTTGCATTGACAATTCAGGCGTTTGCAACACCAATGAACACAGGCATCTTCCCTTTGGAGTGAGTGTGCCTTTGCAAAATTAAGAAGTTGTTCAGTTGCGGCAGACAATTGAGCGTTTTCAAATTCACAGAGCAAAAAACTGCATAAAAAATGTGCCCTGTTGTCAAATGAAAACAGGGCGTTTTGGTTTTGAAAAATTCCCAAGCTCTAAAACTGTTGTTTTTCATTCAGCCATTTTGCCATGTCCAATGCGTGATATGTGATTATCATTTTTGCCCCGGCGCGCTTCATTGCCGTGAGGTTTTCGGTCACAACACGCCTTTCGTCAATCCAGCCGTTTGCGGAGGCGGCTTTCACCATTGAATATTCGCCGCTCACGTTGTATGCCGCCAAAGGCATGTTGAACTCACATGCAGCACGCCTTATTATGTCCAGATATGCCAGCGCGGGCTTCACCATTATTATGTCACAGCCTTCCTCAATGTCGCAGGCAATTTCTCTCATGGCTTCATTGCCGTTGTGAAAATCCATTTGATATGTTTTTCTGTCGCCAAAAGCCGGGGCCGAGCCGGCGGCCTCGCGAAAAGGGCCATAATATGCCGAGGCAAATTTGGCGCTATAGCTCATTATTGGAGTGTTTGTGAAGCCGTTTTCGTCAAGCTTTTGGCGGATGTATCCAACGCGGCCATCCATCATGTCGGAGGGCGCAATTATGTCGGCGCCGGCCTGTGCCATTGTCACGCTCATTTCGGCAAGCAAAGGGAGCGTTTCATCATTTAATATTTCGCCGTTTTTCACAACTCCACAGTGGCCGTGGCTTGTGTATTCACAAAGGCATATGTCGGCGATCACAACAATGTTGCCGCAAACTTCTTTTATGTGGCGCGCGGCCCTTTGGGCTATGCCGTTGGCGATTCGGGCGCCGCTTGCGGTTTCGTCTTTTTTCAAAGGCACGCCAAATATGAGCACGCCGCCTATGCCGCTTTCGTTGATTTCGCGAAGCAGCGGCTCCATTTTGTCAATTGAATGGCGATATATCCCCGGCATTGATTCAATTGGTTCTTTTATGTTTTTGCCCTCGGCAACGAACACTGGATATATCATGTCAGCGGGGGAGAGTTCCGTTTCGCGGACAAGACGGCGCATTGCACAGCTTGTGCGAAGTCTTCTGAATCTTTTCATGTTTGTGCCTCCAAAATTATTTTTTTGACAATTGATTCGGCAGTGCAGTTTTCGGCAACGGCCATGTTTTCAACGCCTTTTTCGCGAAGCGCGTTTGCCGTGACGGGGCCAATGGCAATTGCTTTTGCACCGTTTAGACTTTGGTTTTCAAAAAAGGTTTCAACGCCTTTTGCACTGGCAAATGTTATGAAATCTGCTTTTGTGACGTCAACGCTTTTTGAATGCTCAAGTGTGTATATTTCAATTTCTTCATAATTTTTGAGCTGTTTTGTGAGTTCGGGGCTTGCGTTGGCGGCACGCGGAATGAGTATTTTTTCGTTTTGGGAAAATTTTTCGCCAATGATTTTTCCAAGGCAACGGCTTGTGTATTCTTCGGGCACAATGTCGGCCGTTATGCCGTGCTCCCTGAGCGTTGCCGCCGTTCCGGCTCCAATGGCGGCAAAGGTTATGTTCCCAAGGGAACGTATGTCTTTGCCGCTGTCACGCATTGTTTTGAAGAATGTTTTGACAGCGTTGGAAGATGTGAATGCTATGCATGAATATTCATTTATGTTTGCCAAAGCTTTTTCCAATTTGGAACTATTTTTGGTTTCACAAACGCTCATTGTGCAGGCGTCATATGTTTTGGCCCCTTCCTGCCAAAGCAGTGAAGAAAGCTTTTTGGCAAATTCGCTTGTCCCTGTCACGCCAACAGTCACGCCGTCAAGCGGCTTTTTGACTGTTTTTGAAAAATCCAGTGAGCACACAGGGCCAACAACAATCACAGCGGGCGCCCCGATTTTGGCTTTTTCTGTTTCATCAGCTATGGAGCAAAGTTCAGCTTTCACTGTTTTCATGTTGTGGAAGCCGCCGTTCATAATGACGGCGCACTGTGTTTGAGGGCTTTTTCCGTTTTCAATCAGTTTTTTGGCAATTTGCCTCACGTTTCCAACGCCCATGACAAAAACAAGAGTGCCCTCAAGCGCTGCAAGTGTTTTGAAATTTTCGCCGTCAAACCCGTTGGCTGTGCGCCCCGTCACAACGGTGAAACTTTGGCTTGTGCCCCTGTGGGTCACGGGTATGCCGGCAAAAAGCGCCGCGGCAGTTGAGCTTGTCACGCCGGGGACAACTTCAAAGGGTATGCCGGCTTTTTTCAAACACAGCGCTTCTTCGCCGCCACGGCCAAAAACAAAAGGATCGCCGCCTTTCAGGCGCACAATTTTCCCGCCTTTTTTTGCTTCGTCAATCAATGTGGAATTGATTTGCTCCTGACTTATGTGCGGGCTGTGTCCGCGCTTTCCAACGAATATTATGCGGCAGTCTTTTTTTGCATGGGATAACAAGCTTTTGTCGATGAGGCTGTCATATATAATTGTGTCGCAATTTTTGATGAGCTCAATGCCTCTCACAGTTATCAAATCCCACGTGCCGCAGCCCGCGCCAACAATGTATACACAGTTTTCAGACTGTATGGCTTGCGCAAGCTTTTTGGCCGCGCGCATGAAATTTTCGGCTTTTTCGGTCACTGTTTTGATTCCGCTTTTGCCGCAAAAGCCTTTCATTGTCATGAAACCGTTTTCAATTTGGGCATGAACCCCGGCGGCTGAATGGCAGTTGGCCGAAAGAAGGCTCAAAACATGCCTTTCCGCTGTGAAGCACAGCCATGTTTCGTGATGATTGATTTGAGACACAATTTCAAAAACAGCTCCTTCCGGCTTCCCTTCAACGGCAATTGTCCCCTGAGCCGCCGCGGGAATGAATGAATCTGTGGAGATGTGAGTGATGCAATATTCTGTGTCTGTTATGTTGAGCCGTTCCAAAGCGGCCGCCGCAAGAATGACGCCGTCACACGTGCCGTCTTTCAGTTTTGAAAGACGCGTTTGTATGTTCCCTCTTATCGAAACAAAATTGGCGTTGGGGAACATTTCTTTTCCCTGTTGTATGCGGCGCAAGCTTCCTGTGCCAATTGTTTTGACATTTTCTGTGCCCTTCAGCTTTATGAACACGTCACCGGCACTTCCGCGGGGAGGCACGGCAATGATTTCAAGGCCATCTGAAAGCCCGGCCGGAAGATCTTTGCCGCTGTGAACGGCAATGTCTATTTCGCCATTTGCTATGGCGTTTTCTATTTCAGTCACAAACACGCCTTTTCCGCCAAATTCCAAAAGCGGCTTGTCCAATATTCTGTCACCTTTTGTTGAAAATTTCACAATTTCGCATGAAACGCCGCATTTTTTTTGAATTTCTTCAGCCACAATTTCGGCCTGTTTCACGGCAAGCGCGCTTCCTCTTGTGCCAATTCTAATTTTCATTGTTCTCCCGCCTTATTATATATTCAATTTCGCTGTCAGTGATGAAGCCTTTTTTGCGGTCGGCGGCGCTGAAAAGCTCGGCAAAAATTTTTTCCCTGACTTTTTGGCTGTCAACACGTTTTTTGACAGTTTCTCTCAGGCTTCCAAGTTTTTCGGCCGTCTGTCCATAGTGCGGCGGCACGCTTTTTTCTATCAAATTCCTCACCGCCGCCGCCGTTTGAGGGCTTTTTCCGCCGCTGGAAATTCCAATGCACAGCGGGCCGTTTTTGTGAAGCGCCGGAAAGAAGAATGAGCATTCGTCGGGCAAATCCACAGCGTTCACTGGTATTTTGTTTTCGCGGCAAAATTGTGATATTTTGCGGTTTGTGCGGCTGTTTGCAGCGGCTATGACCATGAATGCGTCGGCGGCATATTGCGGGCGGAATATGTCATGAACCTTGTTCACGCCTTCAATGGCCATTATTTCTTCATCAATTTCGGGCGCTGTGACGGTTATGTCACAGCCAAACAAAATCAATTTTTGAACTTTGCGCAAGGCCACTTTTCCGCCGCCAAAAACAGCGCATTTTTTGTTTTCTATATCCACAAAAAATGGAAAATGTGCCATTTCAATCATTCCTTAACAAGTTTTTTGAACGCCGACACAACGGCCGTCATTTCATCATTTGTGAGTTCTTTTCTGAATTTGTAGAACGCTTTTTCAATTGTGTTTTCGGCAAAATATTTTTTCATTTCATGCATGTGGGGAAGAAAGCTGTGAAATGTGAGCTCTTTCAATGTTTCATCGGTCAGCTTGTCTATCATTGCTTCTGCCGTTTCGGCCTCTTTTTGTTTTCGCAGATTGTTTTGTTTTGAAAGGGATTCAAAATGATCCACATTGAAAAGTGTTGTTCCGCTCAAATTGCCAACAGCCGGGTCTATGTCGTTGGGCACAGCCAAATCGATCAAAAGGCGCTTTTTTTGAGTTTTCAGGCTGCGTGAATATTCATCGGCAGTGACTGTGTAATGCGGGCTTGATGTGGCGCTTATTATGACGTCGGCGTTTTCAACGCATTCATAGCGCCGGCTGTATTCCACAAACTCAACGCGGCTGTGAGCCGGGGCGACAAGGTTTGGCGCGTTGTGGCGCCTCAGTGTGCCCACAACGCTGACATTGTCTTTGGCAAGTATGTTTTTTGCAGCTATGGAACCAATTTTGCCGCTGATGCCTATTATGAGAACATTTTTGTTTCCTTCTTTCCATGCGGACACAGCGTTTGCGGTGAGCGTGCCCATTGAAACGGGCGTTTTTGAAACGGCTGTGGAAGTTTTGACCTTTTTTGCGGCTGCAATGGCGTTTCTGAAAACTGTGTTAAAGCAGAATCCTGTGGCATTCATGTTGAGTGACGTTTGAAAAGCCCCTTTCACCTGTCCCAATATTTCATCTTCGCCCAAAACCATGCTGTCTATTCCGCATGCAACCTTGAATATGTGGTGAACAGCTTGGTTTCCGCTGAAAATGTTGAAATATTTCATGACGCCGCTTGTTTCAACGCCTTTGAAGCAGCAAAGAAATTTCAGCATTTCATCAATTGAACATGTGCCGTCAAAATATATTTCCATGCGGTTGCATGTGCTCAAAACAACACATTCTGTCACAGCTTTTTTGCTGACGACAGTGCTTATGAATTCCTCGGCCTCGTTTTTTGTGAAAGAAAAAGTGCTCCTCAGTGAAAGAGGCGCTGTTTTGTGACTGACGCTTATTGTATACATGGCAAAATCTCCTTATGACTATATAGTAGAAGGAAGGCTTTTTTTTGTCAAGAAAATTGATTGCCGGGCTTTTTTTATTTTATTTCCTTTGGTGTTGAGAAATATGCAGCTGTGTGATATGCTTTATAAAAATCCGGGCTTGGTTTTGCGTTCGAAAAAATTGATGAATGGACACACAAACGATGTCAGGCGGGCGAACGCTTGAGCCAATGTGAAAAAACGAATTTGTGCATGAAGTTTGGGGAGGAACGCCATGAAATTTGTGATAGCCATAGATTCTTTCAAAGGGAGCCTTTCTTCAATTGAGGCGGGAAGGGCGGCGCAACGCGGAGTGATTAAGGCGTGCCCTGAAGCCGAAACGGTTGTGAAGCCTGTTGCCGACGGCGGCGAGGGCACAGTTGCGTCGCTGGCAGAGGGCCTTGGAGGCAAAATTGAATGTGTGACCGTGACAGGCCCGTTTGGAAAGAAGACAACAGCGGAATATTTGATTTTGAACGATGAAAAATCGTGTGTAATGGAAATTGCTTCCGCCGCGGGAATAACACTGGCCCAAAAAAGTGAGCTCAACCCAATGAAGGCCACGTCATATGGCGTGGGAGAAATGATAAGCGACGCAATGAACAAGGGATGCCGAAACTTCACAATTGGCCTTGGCGGAAGCGCCACAAATGACGGCGGCTGCGGCATGCTTTCGGCATTGGGCTTTGCTTTCACAGACAGCCGTGGCAATTGTGTGCCGCCTGGAGGGAAGGGGCTTTTGGACATTTGTGGCATAAAAACCGAAAACGCCGACATGCGGCTGAAGGAATGCTTGTTCAACGTGGCGTGTGACGTGAACAATCCTCTTTGCGGGGCTGACGGCGCCTCTGCCGTTTATGGCCCTCAAAAAGGGGCAACGCCGTCAATGATACACACGCTTGATGACGGGCTGAAAAATTTTTCGGAATTGACAGCCAAAGTTTTTGGAAATGATGTTTCAAGCCTTCCGGGGACAGGGGCGGCCGGAGGGCTGGGGTTTGCGTTTGTTGCATATCTCGGCGGAAGGCTTTTGCCAGGAACAGATTTGATTTTGGACTTGATTGGCATAGAAAGTGACATGAAGGGTGCAGACGTGCTTATAACAGGCGAGGGCCGCGTTGACGCCCAAACGGCCATGGGAAAAGCGCCCGCCGGAATTGCGTCAAGGGGCAAAAAGCTTGGGCTGACAACGGTTGCTGTCACAGGCGAGGCCAGCATTGACAGCGAAACTGTTTTGGCCGCGGGGATAGACGCCGTGTTCAGCATAGCACGCGGCCCCATGAGCCTTGAGGAGGCCATGAAACGCGAGAATGCTGAAAGGAACATTGAATTTACGGTTGAGCAAATTGTGGGCCTGATTGCATCGGTGAGGAAGCGTTGATGAAGTTTTCAGGCGCTTGCGGCAATTTTTTGAGTGAAGATTGTGCGGCTGTGGTTTGAATATGTTTTGTGAATGGCTGTGGCGCCGCGCGCACAACGAAGTGAAGCGTTTCCCGAAGGGAAATTCGAGAGCTTGCTGTGCCCCTCCCACGGTCTTAAATCAATTTTTGAAAGCTAAAACCAGAACAATAACAATAAACAAGAATTCTTATAAAGCAAACTCAGCGAAGCAAAATTCGAGAGTTTGCAAAGTGCGAACCGTGTGAATACACACAAAATCCACACATAAAGCCGCAAGCCCATGCGGCCTTACATGTGGACATGACGGAATTTTGCCAAACTGCATAATTTCACAAAAATTTATTCGGCATAGCCCATAAACAGCGATATTTCGGCGCAGACATGTTTCAATTGAAGGCGTATTTCGTCAAGCTTGGCATTGTCCATGCGGCGCGCCGGCCCGCTGACACTTATGCCGCTGACAGTTTTCCCTGTGAAATCTTTTATTGGCATGGCACAGCATATCATGCCATCAAAAAACTCCTCATAGTCCATGGCACAGCCCGAATCTTTGATGCTTTTCAATTCCCTTTTCATTTCGGCAACGGTTGTGATTGTGTTTGCTGTGAGTTTTTGTATGGGCGCGCTTTCGAAATAATTTTCCAAAGACGCCTGATCAAAGTCGCACAAAAAAAGCTTTCCCAAAGCTGTGGCATAAAGCGGCTCTCTCTCGCCAACCTGGGCATTTGTGCGAATTTTTATGTCGGGTTCAATTTTGCAGAGTATGACGGCTTCACGGCTGTTGAGCACGCCCAAATTGACTGTCTCATTGAGGCTGAAACACAACCGTTCCAAAAGCGGAAGATAGTTGGCGCCATTGAGCGTGTGCTGTTTTGGAACGGCGCTCCCGGCGTCATACAGCCCCCAGCCGAGGCGATATGTGGTTAAGGCGTTTTCAACCTTTTCAACATAGCCATATGCCATGAGCGTGTCTAAAAGACGGTGAACGCCGCTTTTGGCCATTGAAAGGCCGCGGCTTATTTCGCTTATGCTCATGCCCTCGGCGCATGTGTTGCTTTTTAGAAATTCAATTATATCAAGTGCCTTGCCGAGGGTTTGCACAGGGTATTTGGGTACATATTCTGTTTTGTATCCGTAAGCCATATAAAACGTCCTTTCATTGTCTATTTTTTTGTTATAATCCACTTTTGAAAGCATAGCTTAATTAAATGTACATGTCATGGTCATGAAACGAGGCTGCCGCCATGTGCGGCCCTTCCAAAAAGCAAGCTCTCCTCCAGCTGCAAAAACATTGTTGCGCACTGCTTGGAGCTTGAAGTGTTCACAAATATCCGCAGTGGAAGCTCAAAACCTCTCTGAGGTTTTTCGCTTAGGGCTGTCGCCCTATGCAACAATGTTTCCGCAGTTTCCAAAGAGCAAGCTCTCCTCCAGCTGTAAAAACATTGTTGCGCACTGCTTGGAGCTTAGAATGTTCTAAATATCAGAATATAGATTTTATTATATAGATTTTTACTAAAAAAGTAAAGAAAAATTTTATTAATTTCTAACCAAAATGTTATTGACGAAATTGGTATTTTATTATTATAATAAGGCGGTAAGGAATGAATTAGAAAGGCGTTCCAAATTTCAGAACGAATCGCTTGTTCAATTTCCGGCCGCCTTGCTATATATGCCTTAATGGGAATTATTATCAAAAGGAGTGAAAAGTTATGAATCGTGTAACGGTTAACCGCGAAATGTGCAAGGAATGTGAATATTGCTTGACATTCTGTCCGAAAAAAACCATCCTTGCTAAAAGCTCTACAGTTAATAAAAAAGGCTATTATGCCGTTGAGGCCGTTAATATGGCCGACTGCATAGCCTGCGGAATCTGCGCCACAATGTGTCCAGAGGGCGCCATTACGGTTGAGAAAAACGTTTGATAGAAAAAGTTGCCTTCCTATTGGGTTGGAGAATCGAAAACAAATTTAACGACAATGGCGGGCAGAGCGGAAGCGGTATCCCTCCATTGACACGAATCAAATTGTCTTGCTCATTACTACCGCGGGCGGATCGAAATAAATTAGGGAGGAATTAAAATGAGTGATAAAGTTTTTATGCAGGGAAATGAGGCGTTCGCCGAGGCCGCAATTCGTTCGGGCTGCAAATTCTTCTTCGGCTATCCTATAACCCCTTCCAGTGAGATGCCGGAATATTATGCAAAAAAAGCTCCTTCAGAGGGCCTCACATTCATACAGGCCGAAACTGAGGTTGCCGCGTTCAACATGATTGCAGGCGTTGCCGCAACAGGAAAAAGAGGAATGACAGCCACAAGCGGCCCCGGATTTTCGCTTGGCTGCGAGGCCATGAGCTATATGTCAGCGGCAAGCCTTCCTTCAGTTGTTGTTGACGTTATGCGCCCCGGCCCAGCCGACGGCGAAATCCTTGGCGCCCAGGGCGACTATTTCCAGCTCACAAAAGGCGGCGGCCATGGCGACTACAGAACAATTGTTCTTGCGCCTTATTCCGTTCAGGAGTTTGCTGATTTTGCCCCTCTTTCATTCGAACTTGCTGAAAAATATCTTAACCCTGTTGTTGTTGCCAGTGACGGAACACTCTCCAAAATGATGGAAAACGTTGTGCTTCCTGAAAGATGCGAGCCTCCAGCAAGACAGCCATGGGCTGTTGACGGCGCAAAAGGCCGCCCTCACAACGACATCACAACTTGCGGTGACGGCCCTGAGCAGTGGGAACAGTTTAACCTCAAACTTCAGGCAAAATATAACAAAATCAAAGAAAACGAGCAAAGATGGGAAGCCATTGACGTTGAAGACGCCGATGTTGTGATTGTGGCCTATGGCGTTTTGAGCAGAGTTTGCATGACAGCCATGAAGCTTGCCAAAGAACAGGGCCTCAAAGTTGGCCTCATCAGACCAATCACACTTTGGCCATTCCCTGTTAAAGCCTTTGAGGGCCTTGACAGCAAAAAATTCTTTGTTGTTGAGCTCAGCTCCGGACAAATGGTTGAAGACGTCAAACTTTCAGTTAAAGACAAAGACAGCGTGACATTTTATGGAAGGCTCGGCGGCATTACCCCAACGCCTGTTGAGCTTTGCGAAAAAATGGTTGAGCTTTACAAATAAAAAATTTTTTTCAGGAGGTGGACAAAATGAGTTTAGTATATAAAAGACCGGAAGTTTTTACAGATGAATATATGAAATATTGCGGCGGCTGCGGCCACGGCATTATAAACAGAGTGATTGGAGAACTCATTGAGGAAATGAATTTGCAGGAAAAGGCCGTTTTTGTTTGGCCAATCGGCTGTTCAGTTTATGCCGACAAATATTATAAGGTTGACAGCATATGCGCGCTTCACGGCCGTGCTCCGGCTGTTGGCACAGGCATCAAAAGAGCCACTCCAGACAACCTTGTGATTGTTTATCAGGGCGACGGCGACCTTGTGAGCGAGGGCATGAGCGAAATTATGCACTCCGCAATCAGAGGCGAAAAATTCACAGTTGTGTTTGTTAACAACGCCATATATGGCATGACAGGCGGACAAATGGCGCCAACAACGCTCATGGGCCAGCACACAACAACTTCTCCTTATGGCCGTGGCGAGGAATTCACAGGACACCCTGTCAACATGGCTGAAATAATTGCGGGCATTCCGGGCTGCTATTACAGCGAGAGAGTCACTGTTTCAAGCCCTGCCAACATCAGAAAAATGAAAGCTGCAATCAAAAAAGCCTTTACATATCAGCTTGAGGGCAAGGGCCTCAGCTTTGTTGAAGTTGTTTCTCCATGTCCTACAGGCTGGGGAGTTAAACCAGTTGACGCCCTTAAATGGGTTGACGAAACAGTTTTGACAACATTCCCTCTGGGAGTGTTCAAAGCACCTGAAGAGGAGGGCAAATGATTATGAAAAGTGAAATTATTTTCTCTGGAATAGGCGGACAGGGCACAATACTCATGGGAAAAATGGTTTGTACAGCCGCCTCCAAAAAAGGCCTTAACGTTACTCTTTCACCGGCATATGGCCAGGAAAAAAGAGGGGGCCGCGCAAGCTGTCAGGTTGTTATATCTGAAGAGATGGGCTCGCCAATCATCAGCGCCGCCGACACAATTCTTGTTATGGATGAAAAATCATTTGATGACTATGAATCAAAAGTTAAACCAGGCGGAACATTCATTGTCAACAGCTCAATGATAAGCAAAAAAGCCACAAGAAGCGACATCACTGTTATGGAAATTCCTTTCACAGAAATTGCAACAGAGGTTGCCACTGCAAAATCTGCAAACATGGTTGCCCTTGGCGCCGTTGTTAAAACACTTCACATTGTTGACCTTGAAGACGCCAAAGCTGTTGTTGCGGCAAAAATGAAACCGGCGCTTGTTGAGCCAAATGTTAAAGCGCTTGAAGCCGGCTTCAACTTCAACAAATAACTTTTGATATATCATTGCAGACCAATTCCCCCTGGAATGCTGAATAGAACAAAACACAAAGAGACGGCGTGTTGAACAGCCGTCTCTTTGTGATGTTATGGCCATTCGCTTGTTCCGCGGAAAACGGAGCCAATGTCCAAAAGCCCGTTTTGGCCTTTGTTTTTTGTTATTATATTTTTCACTTTTCCGGCTTGAGGGAGGCTTTTGAACGGAAAAATCACAATGCCAGCAATTGTTGAAAATTGGCTGAAACGGAAAACTTTTGTGTTTTTTTGCAAACGGGCGTTAAATTTGTTTTGCGTTCAGCGCCCATTGGTATGTTTTTGATTTTTATATAAACTGAATTTTTTGACACGATGTTCAAATTTTATGAAATTTGTGAAATTGGAATCACATTTTTTTGAGATATATGAAGGGCCAAAAAAGTTTAGTTTCAATTTGAAACAGCTTTTGGAACCAGAGAAGAATGGCCCTCTTTTTATGTTTGCACAAAGTGGGTTTGAGGTTAATATTGTCAACTTCATGCAAGGGAAAATTAGATTTGCTAAAATGCAATATAAAGCTGTTACAAGCAATATGATTTCTGCCACATAATGCCTTGCTGATGGAAACATGCTGGCTGCAAAAGCAAAAACCAAAATGGACAAAGCAAACCCAAGAATCATGTGAAACCAATATGCTGTGTGGATTTTGATTTTGAGTATCTCTTCAGGCAATATTTTTATGAGCTTTGGTTCGCCCTCCCAGTCCCACGGCTGACAGTTGTTGATGTATATTGTTTGGTCAGAGGATATGGCTATTAAAAATGCACGGCTATACCGAATGTAATACATTTGGAAGGCTTCTATATAACACAAATTTTTGTCATTTCCGGCAAATTTGTCAATGAGTTCTTTGTTTTTGTCACTAAAAGGCAGGTATACTTTTTTCATAATATGCCTCCTGAATGGTTTGCAAAAATGGTTGAACAATATAATTATATCACGCATTGAAGCGCATTACAATTTTATAAACGGAAATTATTTTTGATGACTTTGTTACTAAATGTGCATATATATTTGTTGATTGTGATGAAATTTTGTTTTTATGTTGAATAATATTGCATAATATGATGTTTTTTGAATGTTGGAAGCTATGATTTTTACAAATGAAAAGGAAGGATATGTGAATTTGGCAAAGGAATTGAAGGGAAGCAATGGAAGAACGGCGGGGGGCAATGCTTATTTTGATTTAATAAACAATTCATGTTTAAGTGGACTTATTGGAAAAGACAGGGGAAGAAACAGATATTATGATCTATATGAAGATATTGAAAGAAATTTGGCTTCAAAAAAGTATTCACATGTAGTTTCAAAATATAAAATTACTAAAAACAATTGCAAAAAAGAGTTAAGCAAAATGTTTGAGCCTGTTGCAAAAATAATTATAAGAGATATTTTGAATGCAAAAAAGAAAGACGTATATATAAAAAATAAAAATGCTGCGCAAATTATCACTGCGTTAAATCAATTGAAGCTGTGCGGCATATCAATGCTTGATAAAGTGATTTCAAAAACAAATGAACTCAATTGGTATATAGATATTAATGAAAATAAAGTGAAACAACTGCAAAAATTGCTTAATGAGCTTGGCTATGGCCCGCTGAAAGAGAATGGAATTTATGATGAAAAAACTGACAGAGCGTGGACAAAGTTTGTTATCGAATTGGAAACAGGAGATTTTATAAAAATGACTAATTCTCAAGTTTCTAAA
Organism: Bacillota bacterium; assembly: GCA_022791155.1. Lineage (GTDB taxonomy): Bacteria > Bacillota > Clostridia > Lachnospirales > Anaerotignaceae > JANFXS01. The sequence continues at coordinate 17,765 of JAAVYN010000022.1, forward strand.
GCGAATGTGATGATTGAATCAGTGGGAACACTTCAGGTTATAGAAGATAGTGTAAATATATTCAGTCGTTGGAGATTAAATGAGTTATCAAAAAATATAAATGGAGCTTCAAAAATAGTGAAGGTTGGAAGAAAAACCATATTAGTTTCAAGCATAGCATTAGACGCCCTTGAATTGGGTTTGGCAATTGAAAATGATTTGACAGATGCAGACAAAAAAATAGGAAAAAAGACATGGTCAACGGCAGCAGTGATAGGCGGAAGCTGGGTTGGATATTTATCGGGGATTGGCTTGGGGACATTAACTAAGCTTGGAGTTGGCAAACTGATAAGCAGCACAGTTGGGGGAGCTCTTGGAAGCTCTGTTGCAGGGCCGGCGGGGACTGTTGCAGGAGCAACTGTCAGCTTTTTTATGTGCATAATATTATCAGATTGTTTTGGAAATTTGGGAGGATATGTTGTTGAAATAGTGATCGAAGATGATGTGTATACAGAACAGAGATAATTTAACAAACAAAAAATTCTGAATGAAAAAGAAAGAGACGGCGTGTTGAACAGCCGTCTCTTTTTGACGTTATGGCCATTCACTTGTTCCGCGGAAAACGGAGCCAATGTCCAAAAGCCCGTTTTGGCCTTTGTTTTTTGTTATTATATTTTTCACTTTTCCGGCTGAAAGGCTGCTGTTGAACTGCAATATCAACGCACAGGCGCCACTGATCATTGGGGTTGACATTGACGTGCCGCTCATTTTAACATAGTTTGTGTCAACAACTCTGTCAACGCCGCGTCTTTTGCCTGTGAATGAAAAATCGCTGGCTTTGCACGATATTATGTTTTCGCCGGGAGCAAATATATCGGGCTTGAAATAAACAGTGTTTTTATCTTTTATTTTGAACACAGAGGGCTCTTCAACGCTTCCAACAGTCAATATGCGCGGGCTTATGCCCGGCGAGGCTATGCCATGGCTTTCATCGTTTCCGGCGGCGCACACAACCACAACGCCGCTTTCCCAAAGTGAGTTGACAGCTTTGATCAGTGGCGACGACACGCTTTTGTCATCGGTGCCAATTGAAAGGTTAACAATTCTTATGTTATATTTTTCTTTGTTGAAATGCACCCATCTGAGGGCGTTTATGGCGGCTGTGGCCGTTCCGTTGCCCATTTCGTCAAGTATTTTCAGCGAAATTATGTTGCTTTCAACGGCAACCCCGTGATATTTTCCGCCGCTTAAATAGCCGTTTCCCGCGGCTATTCCAGCCACGTGCGTGCCATGGCCATTGTCATCATATGGCCGGGATATGTTGTTCACAAAATCCTTGAAAGCAACTATTCGGTTATATGGCAATGTGAAATCCTTCAAAGGACAAATTCCGGTGTCAAGAACAGCAATTCCAATGCCTCTCCCGGTGATTGAGGGAGGGGCTTTTGCGTTTATTGTTTCCAACGCGTTGATCATAGTTACACATCCATAAAAATCGGTTCAATACCATTTTATGGACATAAGCCGAAAACTGTGATTGAACATATTGCGGCTTGTACCGATAAAAATTTCATTTTTCAGTCAATATTTTTGCCATGGGCGCATAGAATTGACTATAAACCAAATGTTTTTAGGAGGATTATAACAATGGGTTTTTTTGGTTGCAACAATAACAACTGCGAGGAAGGCAACAACATTCTTTGGATCATCATTCTTCTTTTCCTTTTCTGCGGATGCGGAAATAATGTTGGAGGAGCAAACACTGACGACTGCTCATGGATCATCATTCTGATTCTTCTTCTGTGCTGCTGTGGCTGCGGAAACAGCATTGGCGGAAATGGCTGCGGAATGTGCGAAGCATGAGAAACAACAGGTGAAAAAATGTTTTGAGCGGCACTGTGCATAACCGGGAAAGCCGTGCCGCAAAAAACAAAAACACAGAGCCAAAGGCTCAAATGTACATTAAAAATTGTTTGGCAACAATGCGCGGTTCCGTTTTTGCGGGCCGCGCCTTTTTTTGCATGAAAGCGAGAAGCCGGAAATTTTTGCAAAAATGTGTGGACTGCTGTGCTTGTTTGGCGCATTCATATGGGGTTAGAAATTTTGGGCCTTGTGTGATAAAATCATTTTTTGGCGTGGAAATTGAAACGGATTTGCTGAATTTGCTTTGTAAGAGCTATTTGTTTATGGCTGCTAACTTGAAATCAAACCAACAACCACAACCCCTCCCATTTCAAACTCAACAAAAAATCATTTGGGAAAAGTTTTTCAAAAGGTTTTGACATCACAGCGGCGCAGCATGAAGGAAGCGAATTGTTTAAAAGAGAGGTTTGTGCAGAGGTTTTGCCAAAAGCGGAATATTCACTCACGGCGCTGGAAGAAAGCCTCACGCCTGTGCTTCACGCGCTGCAAAATTGGGGCGAAGAATATAAACTGAAATGTGACGGAAAATGACAGGTGTTGCGGGCAGAAATTTTTGTTTACATACAAACAAATTTTGTGATATAAAAATTATTGAAATTCAATAATATAAATTCAGCCGAAGGAGGGTTTTGCATGAAAAAGTATGAATATGTAAGGATAAGAGGAAACAAGTTTATAGGCGCAATTTTTGAGGAGCACAGAAAAGTGATTGATGACTATGCCCTGAAAGGTTTTTCATACGTTGGATTCATTCCTGTGGAAATCAGCGACTATGGAAAAATCAAGGAGATTGATTTGATTTTTGAGAAAGAAAAATGAGCCATGCACAACACATTGCCATGTGCAAAACTGAATTGCGAAGCTTGCAGATGTTTTCTGTTTTGTGCAAAAATGGCCTTGAACATGAAAATGAGCTATGTTTGGTTTGAAGGGCTGTTTTGACGGCCCAAATGATTTGAGCAAAAAAGCGGCAGTTTCCCCGTGGCCCGCCCTCGTTTCGACGGTTGGCGTTAAGGTGATGAATGTGCTTTGTGTTTGTGCATTTGTGACATTGCTGGGCATAAGTTTGAAGCTGGGAATCGAACCCATGTATGCGCCCGACATACGCCGATGAGTGCAGTTCATTCTCAACTGCAGTGAGATCGCGCCCACACCGCCGGCCCTACCTTCTGCCGCTTGTTTTGTCAAATCAATTCGGTTGTCCAGTTGAGCTCCTGAATTTTTCCGTCGGTTTCACGCAGTTCTTTGGAGAATTTGTCAACCTGTTTTTGCAGTTTTGAAACGGGAATTGTGCTCACTATTTTTATTTCGGTCTTTGAATAGCGATCTGTTTTGCGGCTGGCGCTGTCAAGAAAGCTTCGCATTATGCTTATGCGTTTTTTGAGACAGTCTCTTTGGCCAATCAATTCTGTCAATGTTTTTCCGTTGTGTTTGCACATTGCGTTTGTGAGATTTATGCGGCATATCAGTTCTTCAAGGCGCGTGAGCGTTTCGTCAAGCTCTTTCAGCAAAAGCTCTGGAGCTTCAGAAGGGGCCTCGCCTTCCTGAACTTTTGAATTGTTGTTGAGCCGTGTTTCCAGTTCAGAAAGATGCCTTTGAAGTTCGGCTCTTTCTGACAGTGCTGTGGCAAGTTTCATTTTTGTGCCTCCGTTCATGCCTGACATGGGTTCATGCAATTGATGTTTTGTGGTGTCACAAACATTATATCCATCCAAAACTGTGGCAAACAGCCAAATCACAATGGCCAAAAAGTTTCAGAATGAAGTTGATGTTTGAGACAATCCATATTTCTGTTCTGTGTGCAAGTTTTTTATAAATAATACCACTGATCAGGCAGTATTGCTATATACAAAAAAATAAATTTTCAAAAATGTTTTGCAATGTATAACAAAAAATTTTATGCTTGAAAAAAGCCGGCCTTTTGGCCAGCGGTTCAAATGCTCACAACATAAAAATCAAAAATGAATTTCTGCACAGAGCATATACCACTGTCATGCAGAAATTCAAAAATGTAATGCACCAAAGCGATTTTTCAAAAATTTATGAAACGCGTGACTTTTATTTCGCGGTGTGTTCTTGCCAACTGAAAGCAATGCATGTTTATGGCTGTTCCAAAATTAAACGGATTTTCCTAACTCTTCTGCCTCTTTAAGCTGTTTTGGCTTGTTCAAAATGTCTCCAGCATTCATGTTTCCGCCGGCATACACAATTCCGACATTTTTCCAGCCCAAATTGGAGATTAAGCCCTCATAAAATGCTCTGACAGGTGCAAAATTGCTTTCTGTGTCACCTTCAGCCGGCATGAGCAATGCGCAATCCTTTTTGGGATTTTGATAGGCTGAGTTCATTTCAGCCACTGCAAACAAACGATCAAAGGCGCATTTTAACTGCCCGCTTATACCCCAGTAATACATTGGTGAAGCCAGAACCACAACGTCGGCCTCTTTATACACGGGATAGATTTTTGACATGTCATCTTTCTGCACACATGGACATTCGCTGTCCTTTCCTCCAGCACAGCAGCCCAGGCAGCCGTTGATGTTCATTTTTTGCAAGTCAAAACGAGTCACTTCATGTCCGGCAGATTCTGCCCCTTTCACAAAGCTTTTAATCAGTTCATTTGTGTTCCCGTTTGTGTGCGGGCTTCCGTTTAATATACAAATTTTTTTGCTCATATATATACACCTCCAAATATTATGATATAATTATAACATAGCATACAATATAAATAAAGTACGCACATTTATATCAGATACTAACTTAAAGGAGAGTATACATGTTCGAGGAGTATATTGAAAAGTCGAATTTTGAAGACACAGGATTCAGCTATACACTGTCGCTGATCAGCGGAAAATATAAAATGACAATTCTCTATTGTCTCATGGAGTTCAAAATTGTTCGCTACAGCGAGCTGAAACGCTACATAAAAACAATATCCCACAAAACGCTCAGCACATCACTGAAGGAACTGGAAAGAGATAAGCTGATTATACGAAATGAATATCCACAAATACCGCCCAAAGTGGAATATAGCCTTTCTGAAAAAGGAATTTCGCTTATGGAAATATTAGACCAGCTGTGTATATGGGGAGAGAAAAACAAGAAGCAGCTTTAATCAGCATGGAACGGACTTGTTTTGAGGACACAAAGCAGTTCATAGCACAAGAATTTTGTCTTTGCATCGCTTCAGCAAAATATATTTTTGATGATTTGCAGCGAACATTGAAAAGCTGTTTGCCTTGTATATTGGAATATTTTGTATTATAATTGACTCTAATAAGCAATGCGGAAGGGGGAATTTGCCAATGATAGCAATTATAGCCGATGATTTGACTGGAGCCAACGACACTGGCGTTCAGTATAAGAAAAACGGTTATTCAACAACTGTTAAAATTGTGAATGACAATGATGTTTCCGGGAGCATGTTTCAAACCTCTGACGTTGTTGTCATCAACACAGACACAAGGCCGCTTCCTAAAAAAGAAGCCTACAACGCCGTTTATAAGCTTGCGGAAAAAATGAAAAGCCTTGAAAACATTGAATACATATATAAAAAAGTGGATTCGCTCATGCGCGGCAACCCGGCCCCAGAACTTGAGGCCATCATGGACGCCACAGAAAGCGACATTGCAATTGTGGCCTCAGCCTTCCCTGAAAACGGAAGAATTGTCACCGATGGAACGCTTCTCATGCCCGACAACAAGCACGTTGACATAACAAACATATTCAACACCGAAACAAAACGCAAAGCCATAAACATACGCCTCATAAACATAAGAGAGGGCGCTGAAAGCCTGAAAAAGTTTATGGAAGAGCAAATGGAAAACGGCACGTCAATTTTTGTTTGCGACACAGTGAGCAACGACGACCTTGCTGTTATAAGCGACGCGGCCATGCTCATTTCGAAAAAGAAGGTTTTTTGTGGAAGCGCCGGCCTTGCAAAACAGCTTGGAAGAAAAAAGAAGGCTGAAGTGAAATATGACAGCACAATTTTCATTGTTGTTGGCTCCAGAAGCGTCACAACGGCGCACCAGGTGCGCATGGCAACAGAAAACTTCAAGCTCCCTGTTGTGCTTGTCAGTTCAAAGGATATAATCAACGGCAATGACGAAAGCGCCATTTCAAAAGCTGTTGGTGAAGCCAAAGAACTCTATTTGAACGGAAGCAAAATTGTTGTGATTGCCATTGACAGCCTTTTTGAGGAATATAACCTTGTGTTGAGAAGCTCGGCTTCAGAAAACGCAAAGTCGCTCAAAGTTGCTGAAAGCCTTGGAAAAATTGTGAAAACGCTTTATGACACAATAAAGCCGGTGACATTGGTTGCCACAGGCGGCGACACGGCGTTTCAAATTTGCAGTTTTCTTGGCTCTGACGGCATGGAGCTTGTTGATGAAATTGTCCCTGGCGTTCCCATTGGCATATTGAAAGAGGGAATTGCCGACGGAAGCAGCATGGTCACAAAGTCGGGCGGCTTTGGCGAAGATGACACACTTGTTAAAGTCATAAACTATTTAACTGTGAACAGAAAAGAATGAAAAATGTGATCAAACGAGAGGAAGCGATATTATGTCAGAAAAACCAATCATAGGCATAACAATGGGAGATCCGGCGGGCTGCGGGCCGGAGATAACAGTGAAGGCGCTCATGAAAAAAGAGATCTATGAGCAGTGCCGGCCTGTTGTTGTGGGTGACGCCAAAATGTTTGAAGATTCCATAAGAATTCTCGGCGTTGGCGACAGCTTCAAAATCAACAAAATTTCAAACATTGACGAAGCAAAGTTTGATTTTGGCACAATTGATGTCTATCACATGGATTTGGTTGACATGAGCAAGTTTCAATATGGCCGCGTTGACGCCATGTGTGGTGAGGCTGCTTTTCAATGTGTCAAAAAAGTCATTGAGCTTGCGTTGGAAAACAAAATTGACGCCACAATCACAAATGCGCTGAACAAAGAGGCAATCAACCTTGCCGGACATCATTATTCAGGGCACACTGAAATTTATGCCGAAATGACAAACACAAGCAAATATACAATGATGCTTGCCCACGAGGATTTGAGGGTTGTTCACGTGTCAACCCATGTGTCGCTTCGCGAAGCATGTGACAGAGTCAAAAAACAGCGCGTGTATGACGTCATCAAAATTGCCAACGATGCGTGCAAAAGCCTTGGCATAAAGGAGCCAAAAATTGGCGTTTCAGGCTTGAATCCGCATTGCGGCGAGGGCGGGCTTTTTGGCCGTGAGGAAATTGAGGAGATAACGCCCGCAATCGAAATGGCGCGTGCCGAGGGCATGAACGTTGATGGCCCGGTTCCGCCGGACACAGTGTTCTCAAAAGCCCGCGGCGGTTGGTATGACATTGTTGTTGCAATGTATCACGATCAGGGGCACATACCTTTGAAGGTTGTTGGCTTTGTGTATGACAGGGAAGCAAAAAAATGGGGCGCTGTCAGCGGCGTCAACATAACCCTTGGCCTTCCAATCATAAGAAGCTCTGTTGACCACGGAACGGCCTTTGGCCATGCCGGGCAGGGCGTTCAAAATGAAGTCAGCCTTGTCAACGCCATACAATATGGAATAACACTTGCCAAAAACAGAAAAAATTGACATTTTTTTGCGAAATGTTTCAATTTGGGCACAGTTTTGAACTGAGTTTGCTTTTTGCCAAAAAATGGCCAGTTGTTTTTGTTTGACCTGTTTTGAGGCCCAAAATTGTGCGCATTGGTTTTTGGGTTTGCATATGACAATTGAAACATATTTGAAATGAGCATTGGGTTCCCAATTTCTGCAGCAGTGGAGTTGGGAGCTTTTTTGTGTTAAACAATGCCCGTTTTGCAGACGGCAGGCCACTTTGCAATTTTTGAAATGTTTGGCGAACAATGCCCTCGTCAGCTGAAAGTGACTGTTTTTGTGGAAGGTGCAATCATTTTGGGTATTTTTTTATAATAAAACATATTCAACACCAAATGATTGTGTGTAAAATTATAATATATATGCGGAAAAAAAGCTTGCCGCGGCCTTTTGGCCTGACTGTTGTCAAAAAATATTAAAAACACTTGCTTTTTTTATATAAAATTTGAGCCTCGAAATGAAATATATCGGCGTCAGCTCATTTACAAAATGCCAAAATTAGTTTATTATTATTGGAAAATGATTATTATCAAATGCCACAAGAAAGATTGTTCAATGAACTTGATTTCATGGCAAACTGAAAAAATTTGCCAAATGGCGCTTTTGATTTCGTTTGAAACCGTTTTGGCAATTCTTTGCACACCAAAAGACAAATTTTCCCGCTTGTGCTGGTTAAATAAAATCTCTTTGGCCATGGAATACTATATTTGTGTGAAACCAGGATTTTTTAGAGGTGATGTTATGAAAACAACAAGACGCGCAAGGCCGGAAGACATTGAAGCCTTCAAAGAACTTTGGAACATGAGCTTTTCTGATTCTGAAAATTTTCGAAAATGGTTTTTCGAAAACCGTTTTGTTCCGGACTATTCAATTTGCATTGAAGAAGACGGAAAAATTGTTTCGGAGGCTCAAAGCATTCCGTGCCACATAAAGATACGCAATGCAGTGCTCAACGGCGCCATAATGGTTGGGGCGTGCACTCATCCGGACTATAAAAAGCGCGGATATATGAAGGAGATATACACAGGATATATGAACATGGTTCATGACATGGGCGTTGTGCTGTGCGCGCACACACCTGCTGTTTTGAGAACATATTTTTATGTTGGGCACCTTCCTGTGAGCGACACGGCTTTTTTGGAAATTGAAAAGGCAAGCGCGTCATCAAAGCCGCATTTCACAGAATTTGATCAGCGGGAGCATGTTTCGGCGCTCATGGCGTGCTATGCAAATGCCACAAAAAAATATTCGGGGATTATAAACCGCAGTTTTGCCGATTTTCGGCTTAAAATGGAGGATTATGCCGCTGACGGCGGCAAATGCGTCGCTGTTTATGAAAACGGCTGCATAAAGGGCTATGGAGTTTATTATGACACGCCCGAAATGGTTTATGGCGAGGAGATAATTGCCGCTGACAGTGAAAACGAACAGAAAGTTGTGGACGCTCTTACATATATCGGAAATGGAAAGACCGTCAAAATCAAACTTCCGCCGGACACAAAAAGCTTTTCGCCACAGGGGAAAATCACCACAGCGCCGCGGAATGTGCTTGGCCTTGCCAACGTCAGGGAACTTTTGAAAGCAGTTGGCCACGGGCTTGACTTTGCTGTGGAAGTCAGCGACAGCGTTGTTCCCGAAAACAATGGCGTTTTCAGCCTCAAAGGCGAAAAAACAAACAGGGCGCCGGCTTTTTCAACAACCGCCGGGAACATAACACAGTGGCTTGTGGGCTATCGTTCCATAAAAGAGTTGAAAAGCGAGGGCAATGCCGTTGTGCACAATGATGATGAAGTTTCTGTTTTAGACGCATCATTTCCAAAGGAAGTTTGCCACATAATAGATGAATATTAACACCGTTGTTTGCAATTGGCGTTTGGAGCGAATGTTCACCAAATGCCGGGAAACAAAACACAATTTTTGACATGCCGCTTTAAGGAGGAAACACAAATGGATTTGAGTTTTAACGACATAGATTTAAGCAGTGAAGAACTAATAAATGGATATATAAAACAATGGAACTGCGAAAATGCCGAGTTCAGTTTTGCACACATGTATATTTGGGGATGTGACGGCAAAATACAATATGCCGTTGGTGACGGCTGTCTCTATATCAAACTGAATTTTGCCGGGGAGGATCAGTTTTTTTGGCCGCCTTTTCCAAAAGACGAAACCACTGACTATCGAAAAGCCGTTCTTGACGCGTGCAGATATATGACGGAAAATGACATCAAGCCCGTGTTCCGCTCTGTGGCGGCGCCATTTGACAAAATGATGTCAGAGGCGTGCCCTGAAATTGAGCTTGTGCCAAACAGAAAAAATTTCGATTATATATATCTCAGTGAAAGCCTCATAACACTGAAGGGCAAAAAGCTCCATGGCAAAAGAAACCATATAAACAAAATTTTGCGCGAGCACCCCGATTTTGTGTATGAAAATCTCACAAAAGACCATTTTGAGGAATGCATGGCGGTGTATGACGAATGGTGCACAGATCACAAAGAGATAACAATAACTCAATATGACGAAAGATCTTCTGTGGAAAGGGCGCTTCTCAACCTTGAGGAACTGGGCCTCACAGGCGGCGCCATACGCATTGACGGCGTTTTGAAAGCGTTCACAGTTGGTGAAAAAACGCTCCCTCACATGAGCCAGATTCACATTGAAAAGGCCGCCAAAGATGTTGACGGGTTATATCCGCTCATAAACCAGAAATATGCCGAAGCCAACTGCGCCGACACAATGTATATAAACAGGGAAGAAGACATGGGCCTTGAGGGCTTGCGAAAGGCAAAAATGTCATATAATCCTCACAAAATGACAGAAAAATATGACGCGGCGCTGAAATGCAGCCCGGAATTGAAAGAGATTAAAGAAAAAGATGAAACCATATATGAGCCTGTTGCGTGTTTGGAATGACAACAATGCGAGTATATATATAAATTTTCAGCCGCACTGCTTCAAACAGTGGCGGCTGTTTTTGTGACGGGATATGCTTTTGCAAACAGGTCTTGCTCGCCCGCCAACAATGAATGGCGCTGAAAGCGCACTGTCGCGGGCCTCCACAATGTGATTTCCAAATTCGGTTTGAATTTGAATGAAAAATTTCCAAATTTTGTTTTGTGCTTCCGGCAAGTGAAATTCACTTTTCCACAATGGTTTGGGAGTGGCGCGCAAAAGCGAACGGTGAGCATGGCCGGGAATTTTCAAAACATGTGTTGCGGCTGTTCAATATGTTTTCCGCGTTTATGGAGCAGGTGCAAAGAGGGTTGAAGCAGCGCCATGGCCAACGCTTGTCTTTGCGTTTTTATGCATTTGATGACATTTTGATGTTTTGCCAAATGCGCTCGCATTGTCTGACAGATTTCAAGTTTTTGATTTTGCATGGCCGAAACAGAATTGAACAGCGCATGTTTCAGTTGTCGTTAAAATCTTTGATTCCGCGGAGAATGTGAAGGCGCATGGCCATTTCGGCGCCATCACAGTCGTGATATTCAATGAACTTTGCAATTGAAGGGTGATATATTTTGGCATTCTCAATTGAAAGATATGACTTTCCTATTTTTGACGACGTTTGAATGGCGTCGCGCACGGCTTCTTCCAAAGAGGGAAGCGTGAGCTTTATGACGTCGTTGCCTGTTGCGGAGGCTATGAGGGCGTGGAATTTTTGATCCTCAATTGTGAATTTGTCATCTGCATCTGTGAACGACAAAATTCGGTTTGACAAAGCTGATATTTTGGAAATTTCGTCATAGGAAGCGTTTTTGGCCGCAAGGCGCGCGTTGGGAGGCTCGAGTATCAAACGGAACTCAAACCAGTTGCGAACCAGCTTTTTTTTGTCCTCAAGATATTTAACGCCGAAGGGATCGTTGCCTTTTGAGGGATTGGAAGAAACAAAAGTTCCGCTTCCGCGTTTTATTGTCAATATTCCGCGTGCCGCCAGTGTTTTTATGGCCTCTCTCAGTGTGGCGCGGCTCACACCCAGGCTTGCGCTAAGCTCATATTCATTGGGAAGCTTTTCGTCAGGAAGATATTTTTTTTCAAGAAATATCATATCGCTTATTCTTTCGGCGGCTGATTTTGAAGCGGGAATGAACTCATTTCTCATTTGCAAGTCTCCTTCTATAAGTTGTATGACTGATTTTAACAGAAAAATTATATTTTGTCCACAAAATTGTTGACATTTTATTCTGTTTTATGTATGATTAATTAAAAGTTGTATGACTGATTTTTTGAACTTGATGATATATATTTTTTTGAAAACAGTTGTGTTTGGGCATGAATTTTGAAACAAATTGCAAATTGGCAACGCAAGCATTTTTCAAAAGCTCAAAAGCCCGAGAACTCAAAAGATGTTTTCATTGCCTGAAGCAAAAGCGCTTGCGGCGTATGTCCGTGCACTGCCGCAAAAACTTCACATTGGCGGAATGCAAATTTCAAACACATGAAACCGAAACAATTTTTCCACAAGCGAAAATGCCCGATGAAAGTTTGGCCACTTTTGGCACAAAAAGAAGCAGAAACAGCGCTTATATTGCACGAAAACAATGTGCGGTTCTCCGTGCAGCCACAAACAAACTTGAGAGAAACCAACGGAAAAGGAGATGTTTTGATTTGAGAAGCGATGCCATGAAAACAGGCCCGAAAAAACTGCCGCACAGAACACTGCTGAAAGCCTTGGGGCTCACAAATGAAGAAATAGAAAGACCGCTTATAGGCGTTGTGTGTGCCAAAAACGAAATCATTCCGGGGCATATGCACCTTGGACAAATTGCACAGGCCGTGAAAGACGGAATAAGAATGGCCGGCGGAACGCCATTTGAATTTCCGGCAATTGGCGTGTGCGACGGCCTTGCCATGGGCCACGATGGCATGAAATATTCACTCATAAGCCGCGAGCACATTGCAGACAGTGTGGAAATTATGGCCAATGCACATCCTTTTGACGCCCTTGTGTTCATTCCAAACTGTGACAAAATTGTTCCCGGAATGCTCATGGCTTCTTTAAGGCTCAATTTGCCCAGCATATTTGTCAGCGGCGGGCCCATGCTCCCTGGAAAGCTCATGAACGGCAAAAAAACAACTCTGTCGTCGGCGTTTGAATATATACCAAAAATGGAACAAAACATGTGTTCACATGAAGAAGCAATGGACGTTGAAAACAACACATGCCCGGGCTGTGGAAGCTGTGCCGGCATGTTCACGGCAAACTCAATGAACTGTCTCACAGAGATAATTGGCATGGCGCTTCCGGGCAACGGCACAGTGCCGGCTGTGAGCGCCGGGCGCATGCGCCTTGCAAAAGAGACAGGCATGAAGATAATGGAAATTTTGAAAAAAGATATACGCCCGCGGGACATTGTGAATGAAAAATCGCTCAAAAATGCGCTTCACGCCGACATGGCCCTTGGCTGTTCAACAAACACTGCCCTTCATCTTCCGGCCATTGCTCATGAAGCGGGGCTGAAAATAGATTTTGAAGATATAAACAGAATAAGCAAAGAGACTCCGCACCTTGTGAAATTGGCTCCGGCCGGCGAGGACTGCATTGTGGATCTTGACGAGGCCGGCGGTTTGGGGGCGCTTGTGAAGGAACTGAGTGAATGCGGCCTTTTTGACACAAGCCTCTTGACATGCACATGCAAAACTGTTGAAGAAAACATAAAGAATGCGAAAATAAGAAACCATGACATAATAAGAAGCCGTGAAACAGCATATTCCCCTGACGGCGGGCTGGCTGTGCTTTGGGGGAACATTGCCCCTGACGGCGCTGTTGTCAAAAAAGGAGCCGTTCTCCCGGAGATGCTTGTTCACAAAGGGCCGGCGCGCGTTTTCAACAGCGAGGAGGAATGCACAGAGGCAATGGCTGAGGGAAAAATTGTTTCGGGCGATGTTGTTGTCATACGATATGAAGGGCCAAAAGGCGGGCCGGGAATGCGCGAAATGCTCACTCCAACAGCCATGCTTGCCGGGCTTGGCCTTGACAAAAGTGTGGCGCTTGTCACTGACGGCCGCTTCTCGGGGGCTTCAAGAGGGGCTTCCATTGGCCACATATCGCCGGAGGCGGCAGCAGGCGGCCCCATCGCGCTGATTGAGGAGGGCGACATAATATCGATTGACATGGTTGAAAACACGCTCAATGTGGAAGTTGATGACGAAACAATGGCAAAGCGCCGCGAAAAATTTGTGCCTTTTGTGAGAGAAATTTCGGGCGGATATTTGAAAAGATACCGCGAGCTTGTGACAAGCGCCAACACAGGAGCTGTTTTTAGAGATTTATAATTCAAGGCTTTCTTTTTCATTTTTCATATTGGCCGTTGGGAATGTTCCCGGCGGCCTGCATATTTTTTCGGCTTGTTTTGAGGAATTTGCGGCATGTTTTGGCCGCCTTGGCTGTGCATGACAATTTCATTGAACTGGAGCTTTGCAAACCCACACACAAGTTTTGGGAATGTTTGAAAACGTGCCGTCATAAAATATATGCATGATATGTGCAGCTTGTTTTGAGAAATTTGCGGCATTTGATCGTTTGAAGTTTGTGTTGTGGCCAATAGTCACTTGACGAAACCTTTGCAAGGCGTATATAATATAAGAACATGGCGCCGCTCAATTGCCTCAAAAGTTTGAAGAAATGAGGTTTTCGTTGTTTGAGTTGCTGACGTGTGCGGCGGAAAATCAAAGCGTTGAAATTCAAAAAGTTCTCAAACAGTAATTGATGAAATGTTTCCTCCGTGTGTCACTTGAAAGAATAAGGGAGTATATTTTCAAAGGGAGAGGGGATTTTCTTGAGCAGAGTTTGTCGAAAATGTTTGAAAACAGTTGATGATCCAAGCAGAAAATTTTGTCCATATTGCGGCGAGGTCATTGACTCTGATTTGAAGCTTGTTATGGATGTTGACAAAGCTGTTAAATCCACAAAAGCCGCAAAACCAAGTGATGTCAAAAGAAAAGAAAATTTTGAGCCGGAAAGAAGCGCCGGAAAAAGCCGCTATGACAATGACGACATTGTTTTCACGCACAAAAAAAAGGAAGAAAAAAAGTCGGGCGCGGGCGCGGCTTTGGCTGTTGCGGTCATTGCAGTCATATGCGTTGCGGCATATTTTCTGTTTGTGAAATGATTTGTGGAATTTGTTTTTGGCGTTGTTGTTTGTGTTTTTCAGCTGAAGGCAGGCCATGACGGCGGCAAAAGTTGAAAACGGCATTTGTCCATTGGGCTTTGCAATCCATGAACACCAACATATTTCCTATATAAATACATTCAGTTGACAAAAGCATATATGCTTCATGTGGAATTTTCCGTTTTTTGGCGCTCTGCAAACACATGACTTGCTTGTGCCTTGAATGACAAAAAATTTTTTCATGTGGAGTTGAAAAATCAAGACAATCATTGACGCTTTAAGAGCGGTGAAAAGGTGTGCGGGCACAGCCAAAGGTTGTGTCAAATGCTTTTGATGCTGCCATTAGGCTGCTGATGATTGTCTTTGCCGTGTTTGCCATTGTCAACTGAAAATGATTTTTTTGATATAAAAAGCGCTCAGACGTTTTGGCTGCAGGCGCTTTTTTGTTTTGGCTGAAAACGAAATGCCGTTTCAGTTCCAAGCTTTCAAAAAATTCCACTGGAAACAATGTGCAATTGAATTTAAGCTTTTTTGCCTGAAAACACCTGCCAAAATTTTGTGTGTTTCTGCTTCGAAAAAGCCGGGTTCCATTCTCTGCAAAACAAGGCTGAATGACACTTGTTTTTGATGACGACAACAGCTTTTTGACTGCTGTGGCTTGTGAAACTTGAAAATCTGAATTTTGTGCAGGCAATGCATTCGCGCGGCAGAACTGAAGAAATCCGCACACAAGCGGCACAAAAGGCAAAACAGCCGACAATATAAGTCTTTACATTGCGTTCGCATGTGTAGTAAAATATATAATTAACAGCGGCTCAACAACTATTCATGAAGGAAGGATATATATGGAACAGCAAATGGAACTGAATTCAAAAAACACTGTGTTTGCCCTTGACATTGGGACAAGAAGCATCATTGGAATGGTGGGCTGTGTTGAAAACGGCAAAGTTAATATATTGGCCATTGAAAAGGCTGAACACACAAAACGCGCCATGCTTGACGGGCAAATTGAGGACATTGCCCAAGTGGCCAAAATTGCGGGAGACGTGAAAAACCGTCTTGAAACCAAATTGGGAATGACTTTTGACAGAGTGAGCGTGGCCGCCGCCGGGCGTGCTCTTAAAACAGAACGCGCCTCATTTGAGCTTGAGCTTGACGACATACAGGTTATAACCGATGAAACAATAAGCCGCCTTGAAGCCGGGGCAATAAACGCGGCCGAGGAAGCCTTTGAAAGCAGCGACAATTCTGAACAGAGAAGGTTCTATCTTGTGGGGTATAACGTATGTCAATATTATCTTGACAACTATATGATGTCAAGCCTCAAAGATCACCGCGGAAAAAACATCAAAGTTGACATAATTGCCACATTTCTTCCTGGCGAGGTTGTGGACAGCCTTTATATGGCCATGTCCAAAATTGGGCTTGACATTGCCAGCATGACTCTGGAGCCCATAGCCGCCATAAACGCCGCCATACCAGAAAACCTGAGGCTTTTGAACCTTGTTTTGGTTGACATTGGCGCCGGAACAAGCGACATTGCCATATGCCGCGAGGGAAGCGTCATAGGCTATACAATGGCCACAGTGGCTGGAGACGAAATCACAGAAACAATCATGAAAAAATATCTTGTCGATTTTGAAACGGCCGAGCAAATCAAATTTCAGCTTGATGAAAATGAAGAACTGCATTTCACTGACATACTTGGGTTTGAACAGAGCATACCAAAAGACGACATCATGGACTGCATCAACGAAAACATAGCCTCACTTTGTGACGAAATTGGAAAACGCATTGTGGAGGTCAACGGCGGCGCGCCTTCAGCGCTGTTCCTTGCGGGAGGCGGAAGCAAGCTCAATGGCTTGAAAGATATAATCACAAAATCGCTTGAAATGGATCCCAAAAGGGTTGCCACTGCCGGAAACAATTTCCGCATGAGCGCATATTCCGATTCATATGATCTCAACGATCCGGAATATACAACGCCTTTAGGAATTGTTGTGTCGTCGGGGCTCAACCTCACAAATGATGGCTTCAGAGTTTTGCTTAACGGAAAAAGCGCCAAACTTTTCAGAAGCGGAACGTTCACAGTTTTGAACCTTCTCATGATGAACGGCTATAGCTATCAGGACATAATGGGCCGCTCAGGGCAAAGCATAAGTGTCATAATCAACGGAAGAAGAAGAATTTTCTATGGCTCAAAATCGGAACCGGCTGTTCTCACTGTCAATGGCAATGACGGAAAACTTTCGGACATTGTGCGCGCTGGCGACAACATAGTTTTCATTCCGGCGGTGAACGGGCGCGATGCCGATGTGCGTTTGACAGACATTGAAGGCGTTGTTCCCGGAATGGATGTGGTTGTCAACGGCGAAATTGTGCTTCCAAGCACAAAGCTTGAAAATGGCGACAATGTCACCTTTGAGCCGCTGAGCGAGGAATATTCCAACATGCTTAAAAACTATGGCTTGA
Organism: Bacillota bacterium; assembly: GCA_022791155.1. Classification (GTDB taxonomy): domain Bacteria; phylum Bacillota; class Clostridia; order Lachnospirales; family Anaerotignaceae; genus JANFXS01. The sequence continues at coordinate 34,885 of JAAVYN010000022.1, forward strand.
ATGACGAGGAAACTGACAGTGGCCGTGATGACGGCAATGAACACAAAAGCACGGCTCAGAAAGAAGAAGATGCTTTTGAAAAACAGCAAGGCGATGAAAAACAGCAAAGAATTGAAAAACAAATTTCGACTGGTGAAGCCGAAGTTGCGAAACCGGCAGCCGAAACAGTTCAGTTTGTTGTGAACAATGTTCAAATTGTTTTGGAAAAGAAGAAAAACAACGATCCATATTATCTCATGGACATGCTTCAGCATTCGGGGCTCAATTTGGAAGGGCTCAAAAACCCCGTTGTTATAAAAGTCAATGGTGAGGAACGGCCTTTTGGGCACGAACTGAAATTTGGGGATCGTGTTGAAATATATGAAAAGAAGTGATTTTTCTGAAAAGCGGTTTGGGAACATGCTTTTTGGCTGTCACTTTGCGCTTTATGTGTGATATACCGCCGCCGTCAATTTGTATTGCGGCGGTTTTTGTCTTCAGTTGACAATGGAGCAAATGGTTTTTGGGGAAAGCGGTTTTGTCATTTTTGAATGTGTGATGAAGTTTGTTGCAAAATGACTGGCAGAGGGTTTGAACTGCATTTGATTTTGAGAACTTTTTGTTAAAGCTTTTTGGCAAACCGGGCCGCGTTGGGGGAGCGTTTTATGTTTTTGAAAACGCGCTTGAAAAACTGATTTTTGAAAACATAAGTGACCGCCATAATTTTTTGTGATATGATAGCATTTGAAAAATGCTTGCTTTTGACAGCAAAAAAAGAAATTTTCAAAGTTCTGTTTGATGATTGCAATCAGGCTTGAAAACAGCACAAATAAAAATATAGGAGGCTGCATATGAGAGACATTGACACAAGTCAAATTGTGGAAGCTGTGAAAAAAATGTGCATTGAAGCCAACTGTTTTCTCAACAGTGACGTTTGTCATGCACTTGAGGAGGCCGAAAAAAACGAAATTTCGCCCATAGGCCGTGAAATGCTGCGGCAGATCAATGAAAATGCCAAAATTGCAAGGCGTGAAAATGTTCCCATTTGTCAGGACACGGGCCTTGCCGTCATTTTTGTGGAAATTGGGCAGGAGGTTCACATCACAGGCGGAAGCTTGAAAGAGGCGCTCAATGAGGGCGTGCGCCGGGGCTATTGTGAGGGATATTTGAGAAAATCTGTTGTTGCAGATCCGTTCATGAGAGTGAACACAAACGACAACACGCCGGCTGTGATCCACTATGAAATTGTGGAGGGCGACAGGCTCAAAATTGAGATTGCGCCAAAGGGCGCCGGAAGCGAAAACATGAGCAAAATTTTCATGCTGAAACCAGCCGATGGAATTGAGGGGGCCAAAAAGGCCATTTTGGAGACTGTTGAGGCCGCCGGGCCAAATCCGTGCCCGCCAATTGTTGTTGGAGTTGGCTGCGGCGGAAACTTTGAAACAGCGGCAATTTTGGCAAAGAAAGCGCTTTTGCGCCCTGTGGGCGTTCACAATGAAAATGAACACATAAAGGAAATGGAGACAGAGCTTTTGGAAAAGATCAACAAAACGGGCATAGGCCCTCAAGGGCTGGGAGGCATGACAACGGCGCTTGGCGTGAATGTTGAAGTTGCCGCAACCCACATTGCGTGCATGCCCGTGGCCGTCAACATAAGCTGTCACGTGACGCGTCATGCCACGTGCGTTTTATAAAGGGGGAAGAAAAATGGCTGTGAAAATAGAAACGCCGCTCACAAAAGAAAAATGTTCTTCTTTGAGAAGCGGCGACATTGTGGAGATAACAGGAACAATATACACAGCGCGAGACGCGGCGCACAAAAGAATGACAGAGGAATATGAAAAAACAGGAAAATTCCCTTTTGAAATGAAAAATTCTATAATATATTATGCCGGGCCTTCTCCAGCAAAGCCCGGACAGGTCATTGGTTCTGCCGGGCCAACAACTTCCTATCGAATGGATTCATACGCGCCGTTTTTGCTTGACAAAGGGGAAACGGGAATGATTGGAAAGGGCGACCGTTCTGAAGCTGTCACAGAGGCCATGAAACGAAACGGAGCTGTATATTTTGCGGCAACGGGCGGCGCGGCGGCGCTTATATCAAACAGCATAAAAAAGGCGCGCGTGATTGCATACAGCGATTTGGGAGCAGAGGCTGTGCATGAACTGTATGTTGAGAATTTCCCGGCCGTTGTTGTCATAGACTGTCAGGGAAACAACCTTTATAAGGCTGAAAAGGAAAAATATAGAAATATTCTTTCTGAAAAACAAGCTCCAAAAGGTTTGGAGACGGTGTAGAGGGAATGAAAAATATTTTATTAAGGCCATGTCAATGTTTGTGGAGAAGAACACTTTTTGCGAACTGTGATTGATTGCGATGACAGTGAATGTTTGTTCTGCCAAAATAGTTTTGTTGACATTTATTGTTGATGATGATAAAATATTTTTCAGTTTTATGAGCCAACTATTGAATTATTGTTAGATTAGAGGTTGATGATGAATGAAAATTCTTAAACAGCTTGCCGCAATATCAGCGGTGTGCATAGCGGGAGAGGCCATATCAGCGCTGCTGCCAGTGACGTTCCCAGGCAGTGTGATAAGCATGATAATTGTTTTTCTGCTGCTGTTTTTCAAGTTCATAAAAGAGGAGGCCATAAAAGAAACATCGGATTTTCTTTTGGGGAACATGGCGTTTTTCTTTGTTCCGGCGGCAACGGCAATCATAGAAAAATATGACTTTCTGAAAGGAAGCATAATGATAATTGTTTTTATAAGCATAATATGCACGTTTATAACATTTATTGTCACATATTATACAGTTTGTTTTGTGTCATACATGCAAAACAGGAGGTGCAAAAAATGAAAGATGTTGTGGTGAATACACAGGTTTTTGGCTTGTTTTTGAGCCTTGCAACATATGTGGCGGGCCTGAAAATGAAGGAGAGATTCAAAACGCCTTTTGCCAATCCGCTTTTCATAGCAATTGCTTTAACAATAGCTGTTTTGGCTGTTTTTGACATACCTTTTGAAAGCTACAACAAAGGCGGCGCGGCAATAAACCTTTTGCTCACACCGGCCACGGCGGTTCTTGGTCTTTCAATATACAGACAGTTTGAAACTTTGAAAAAAAACTTCCTTCCAATTGTTGTTGGCTGTTTTGTTGGAGGGTTTGTGTCCATTGTGTGTTCCATATTTTTTTGCCGTCTTTTCAAGCTTCATGAGACAATTGAAGCCTCACTTGTTCCACGCGCTGTGACAAGCCCAATTGCAATGGAAATTTCAGCAGCGCTGGGCGGCATTGTGCCTGTCACGGTTGCAGTGGTTATATTTTCGGGCATAATTGGCGCTGTGTTTGCCCCAATATTCATCAAGGCGCTGAAGCTCAAAAACAGAGTTGCCGTTGGAGTTGCAATTGGCGTGAGTTCATCGGCGGCCGGAACGTCAAAGGCCATTGAAATTGGTGAAGTTGAGGGCGCCATGAGCGGGCTTGCCGTGGGCATAACAGGCATTGTGACAGTGGCGTTTGCCATGTTCATGTGAAAGACAGAAGCGCAAAAAAGCAGCCACAAATCAAACAAATTGAAAACTGATTGTTGAAAATGGTTTTATGAAATTGAATGAAGCTTGAAAGCATATAATGGCCGCAATGGAAGTTTCAAGACAGATTTGTTTGGGAACATGCAAAAAAGCAAACAAAAGCCATGAAATGGCGTTGACAAATTTGTTACATTCATATGCATCATTCAAACAAAACCAGTTTGGTTTGCAATTTTGATGATATAAAAAAGCCCAAAATGTTTGTGGTGAACATTTTGGGCAAATGGTGACAATGGTCATTTTTTGTTTATGTTTCTTATGTGCATATAGACAGTGTTTTTTGATATTCCCATCATGTCGGCGATCTTGACAACGGCATCTTTGAAGTTGAATATGCCCTTGTCGTTTAATATTGCAATGATTTCTTTGTTTTTGTTTGAAGTTGGAATTGTTCTGTCGTTGTATACACGGGCAGAAGCATCTTTGAGCGTGACTTTGAGAAGCTCGTCAACATCCTCAACAAAGTTTTCAGCAAAACCATGTGTGCTTTCATCATCGGCGCCAAAGGGCGTGAGGCTTTTGACAAGGCTTTCAATTGACGTGTTCATATATAGATTTATGCAGAGAATGCCAATGACATTGCCTTTTTCGCCTGTGATGGCAATGGAAGTTGATTTGAGCACATCGCCTTTTGGCGTTTTGTTGAAATATGACATATATTTTTTGTGATCACTCTTGTTCAAATTGTTGGCCATTGTGAGGCCAAGATCTGTTATGGGCGAGCCTTCTTTTCTTCCGGTGTGGTATCCGTTGAGTATTTTGATGACGGAGTGTTCCAAATTGCCAAGGCTGTGGATGACAATTTCATATCCGCCGCCAAGGTAGTTGGCCAATCCTTCTGCAAGAAGTTTATATGATTCAAGTATGGCTAAATCGCCTTTGGAAAGAACAACCGGCTTTTGTTTCATGTTAAAGGCCTCCTTGATAAAAATTTTTAATGCCCAAAAATAGATTTTTGTGTATAATTTTAGTATATACATTTTTCGCCATTTATCAATACATTTTAAAATAATTATTGACATTATAGTGATTTTGAACAATAATTATTATGATAAAACGTGTTTTTTCTAAATATAATGGCGGTGTGCTGGCAAATTTTTGCATATGCCATGATATAATATGTCAGAATGACGTTTTGTCTGAATTATAAACAAAGCATTTGGCCATGGTTTTTTGTTCATTGCAAAAATGCGTGTGTTTAATGAATTGAAGGCATTATAAATTTAAGCGGGGGCGGAATTGTGTCTAAAAAAGTTTCGGAATTTGACAGATATGCAAGAATGAAAAAAATGGAAAAGGAGGCCGAGGCTGAAAAAAGGCGCGAAAAATTTTTTGAAATGAAGCACAAGGGGAGGCCGAAAGCTTCTGGAGAGGGAGCGTGTCGGAAAAACATTGGTTTGATCTATGATGAATTTGAGGACTTTGATTTTTGAAAAGCCATGTGTCAGAAGGCTGACTTGTCAACTGTTGAAAATTGTTTTGATGTCAACTTGCGTGGGCGGGCCAAAGAAATGGCTCAAAATGGAGAGTTTCCCGAAGGGAAATTCGAGAGCTTGCTGTGCGAACCGCGTGAGAGCCGCGGCGCGCAACGAAGTGGAGCGTTTCCCGAAGGGAAATTCGAGAGCTTGCTGTGCCCCTCCCACGGTCTTAAATGCCATTTAGAAGAACATGAATTTATAAAATAATAGCTGTAAATTGCAGTTTGAAAAAGTATAGTTTTTCAAATTTATGCCAAATGGTCTTTTAACTTTTTGAAAATTCCCAATAGCGTTAAACATTAACAAAGGCTAAAACTTGAACTGCCGACAAAAAGCGTGGCCAAACAGGGGAGGGTGTGGGAGGGGCATTCGGCCCTCGCAACTCCGAGATTGCCCCTCCCACGGTCTTAAATGCCATTTGGAAAGCTAAAATTGACCAGATAATAACTAATAACGAAATTTGAAAACCTATACTTTTTGTATAATTTTATATGATTTGGGGAGTCCATGTCAACCATTCCGCACAAAAATAATTCAAAACAAAAACGCATTGCGGCATATTTATTATAATTTTTAATAAATATAAAAATCGCTATTGAAAAATAAATTTGTTATGATATAATTATTTTTAATTTTATTTTTGAAAATTGTATACAAAATAAAATGACGATGACAAAAGCTAAGTTTGAGAAGGCAAACTCAGAGAGCCGGCGTTTGGTGCAAGCCGGATTTGCGCATATCAAATGTTCCACTTTTACAGTTGCCGGCGATGAGCCGGAAGGGTTCGCCCTTTAACGCGGCAAGAGAGGGCATTGGTTTTGACCATGCCAATTCGGGTGGCAACGCGGGAATTTCCCGTCCCAAAACGTGTTTGCTTTCAAGCGGCGTTTGGGACGGTTTTTTTGTTATAACAAAGTTATCTGTTTCAAGGAGGACATATATATGAACAGAGTTTTTAATTTTTCAGCCGGGCCTTCAATGCTTCCTTTAGAAGTTCTTGAAAAAGCCCAAAAAGAATTTGTCAGCTATGGCGAAACGGGCATGTCTGTGATGGAGATGAGCCACCGCTCCAAAGACTATGAAAACATAATCTTTTCGGCAGAAGCCACACTCAGGGAGCTTATGAACATTCCTGAAAACTACACAGTGCTATTTCTTCAGGGCGGAGGAAGCACCCAGTTTGCAATGATACCTCTCAATTTGATGAACAAAAACAACAAGGCCGATTATGTCAAAACAGGCCAATGGAGCAAAAAGGCTATATCCGAAGCTGAAAAATATGGCAAAGTGAACGTTGTTGCTTCTTCTGAAGATGCCGTTTTCAACTACATACCAGAGCTTGATTCTTCAAAGTTTGACAAAGACGCCGACTATTTCTATATGACGCTCAACAACACAATATATGGCACACATATCCCTGATTCCAAAATTTCTAACACAAATGGTGTGCCAATTGCAGCGGACATGAGCTCAAACATATTGGCTGAAAAATATGACATATCGAAATTTGGCCTCATATTTGCCGGGGCACAAAAAAACCTTGGCCCCGCCGGAGTCACTGTTGTTATAATAAGAAACGATCTCATTGGGAATGAAATGGACATAACGCCAACAATGCTCAAATATTCAACTCATGCCAAAGAAAAATCGCTCTATAACACACCCCCGACATATTCAATATATTTTGCCGGGCTTGTGTTTGAATGGGTGAAAAAAATGGGCGGCGTTGAAGCAATGGAAAAAATAAACCGCGAAAAAGCAGCAATGCTCTATGATTTTCTTGACAATTCAAAGCTTTTCAAAGGAACTGTTGTTCCAAAGGACAGATCGCTTATGAACGTTCCTTTCATTCTTCCAAACGAGGAGCTCAATTCAAAGTTTATAGCCGAGGCAAAGGCCAAAGGCTTTGTGAATTTGAAAGGCCACCGCACTGTTGGCGGCATGAGAGCTTCCATATACAACGCAATGCCTGTTGACGGCGTCAAAAAGCTTGTTGAATTTATGGGCAAATTTGAAACTGAAAACAAATAATGAACGTGGAGGAAACACAACATGTATAATATATTAACTCTCAACACAATTTCGGAAAAGGGGCTTAAAAAGCTGCCCGAAAACCTTTTCAATGTTTCAAGTGACATGCAAAATCCAGAGGGAATAATTGTGAGAAGCGCTGAAATGCACGATTATAACGTGCCGGACTCACTTCTTGCCGTTGCCCGCGCCGGAGCTGGAACAAACAACATACCAATTGACGCCATGAGCGAAAAAGGCATAATTGTTTTCAACACTCCCGGCGCAAATGCCAATGCAGTTAAAGAACTTGTTTTGACAGCCATACTCATATCATCAAGAAAAATTGTTGAAGGAATTGAATGGTCAAACAGCCTCAAAGGGAAAGAGAACATTGACAAGCTTGTTGAAAGCGGAAAGAAGCAGTTTGCCGGCCCTGAAATAAAAGGCAAAAAGCTTGGTGTGATTGGCCTTGGCGCCATAGGCGTTCTTGTTGCCAACGCGGCTGTGGCCCTTGGCATGGAAGTTATGGGCTATGATCCATATCTCTCTGTATACTCAGCATGGAGCATATCAAGTGAAGTTGAACTTGCCGATGGTGTGGAACCAATAATTTCCCAATGCGATTATGTGACAATTCATGTGCCGCTCAACGACAACACAAAAAATATGTTCAACGATGAAATGTTTTCAATGATGAAAAAGGGAGTTCGCCTTCTCAACTTCTCAAGAGGCGGCCTTGTGGAAACAGAAGCCCTCAGAAAAGCGCTGAAAGACGGCATTGTTGACAAATATATAACAGACTTTCCAGATGAAGAGGTGCTCAACATGGACAATGTTTTGGCCATTCCGCACCTTGGCGCTTCCACACCAGAGTCTGAAGAAAACTGTGCCGAAATGGCCGCAACAGAGATAAAAGGCTTCCTCAAATATGGCACAATCAAAAATTCTGTCAACTTTCCAAACTGTGAGGCGCTCTACACAGGCAAAGCAAGGATCACAATTGCTCACCAGAACATACCAAACATGGTTGGTTCCATCACAGCCATATTTGCCAAAGAGAACCTCAACATTGACAACATGATCAACAAATCAAAAGGACAATGGGCCTACACCATAATTGACCTTGACAGCCTCTGTGGCAAAAACGAAGCGCTTCTTGCAGACCTCAAAGCCCTTCCAGGAGTTAAAAAGGCAAGAATTGTGAGAGAAAAATAAGAATAATAAATTTCCCATGACGAGTTCACAAAGTTTGCATGCAAAAGCAATTTTGAAAATGCGTGTTTCAAAGCCTGACTTGTGAACTTCGCTGTGGGAAATTTTTGTTTTGTCAAATCATTTTGAGAGAATATATTGACAAATCAGTTTAGCAAGTATACACTTTTGCTATGAAGAATGAGAATGCAAACAAATCAAATGATGATTCAAAAATCAGCGGAGCTTTTTTCAGAGTTGCTTCAAAAATTTCTGACATTGACAAAAAATCTGAATGTGAGCTCAACAATGAAAGCTATGTCAATGCAGAAATGCGCGTTGTCAAACTGATAAAGGAGCACGAGGGCGTTCATGTGACCAGACTGGCCGAAATGCTCGGCGTCACAAAAGGCGCTGTTTCCCAAACAGCCCTTAAACTTGAAAAAAGGGGGATATTGACGAAGGAAAAGGATCCAGACAATCAGTCGCGGATTATGCTGACACTCACTCCAAAAGGCGAAAAGCTTTATTATGTGCATGAGGCATTCCACAAAGAGCTTGATGACCTGATCAGTGAAACGCTTTCTGGCGCAACAGAGGAAAACAGAATTTTTCTGAAAAGTTTTCTTGACACACTTGAAACAAAAATTCTTGGCATATACATAAAATAAAACTGTTTTGACAAAATCGTCCCAAAGTTTTTGTTTCCAAAATATATCTCTAATTTTGACAAATGTGTATAGCAGCTATACTATAAGGGGGATTTTATGCTTCAGTTAAAAGACATTCAAACAGCAAAACTCAACATAAAAAATTATGTTCATCAAACGCCATTGATACATTCTTCAAACTTAAGCCGTGTGATTGGGAGCGATGTATATTTCAAATGTGAAAACACACAAAAAACGGGCTCGTTTAAGGCTCGTGGAGCATTTAACAGGCTTTTGTCGCTGAGTTCTGAAGAGGTTAAAAATGGCGTTGTGTGCTATTCATCAGGCAATCATGCTCAGGCTGTGTGCTATGCTGCTTCTGTTCTCAAAATTCCATCATGGGTTTTTATGCCCAAAACAGCCATAAAAGCCAAAGTTGACGCTTGCCGTGACTATGGCGGAAACATCGTTCTTCATGGCAAAACGGGCGCCGATGCCTATCCAAAAGCGCTTGAATGCATGAAAGAAAAAAATCTTTTTTATGTCGATCCTGTTGAAGACTATGCAATCATGGCTGGCCAAGGAACGGTTGGCCTTGAGATCATGGAAGTGCTTCCTGACGCCGACACCGTTTATGTTCCTGTTGGCGGCGGCGGGCTTATTTCGGGAATAGCAGCGGCTGTCAAGGGAATTTCACCAAAAACAAAAATTGTTGGCGTTGAACCGGAAAACATGAACTGCATGACGTCCTCTGTTTTGGCCAAAAAGATAACAAAAATTGAACGCCGCCATTCAATTGCCGATGGCCTTGCCGGCGATGCACCAGGCCCAAAAGCCTTTGAAAATGTTTTGGCCTATGTTGACGAAATGATAACTGTGACTGATGAAGAAATAACCGAAGCAATGAAGCTCATTATGCAAAGAACAAAAATGTTCATAGAGCCCTCGGGCGCATGTGCATTTGCCGGGCTCATGTCCCAAAAAGCCGTTCATGGTCAAAAAAATGTCTGTGTCATTTCAGGAGGGAACGCCGACTTTAGTTTGCTTTCAGAATTGCTAAAAAAATAAAACAATTTTCCGGCGGCAAAGCTCAAATTTCATTTGCTGCCGGATTTTATATTTTAAATGAAACAATTTTGTCTGAACATTTGGCTTGCTTAGCCTCTAAGCATATTCCACATGTGCCATGCTGAAGCTCAAAGCTTTTTATGTGAACCGCGTGAGAGCCGCGGCGCGGAACGAAGAGGAGCGTTTTGCGAAGCAAAATTCGAGAGCTTGCTGGAGCGAACCGGCTGAAAGTGCCGGCGGCCAAAGGCCGTTTTGCGTAAGCAAAATTCGAGAACCTGCCATGGCCCTCCCACGGTCTTAAATGCCATTTAGAAAGCTAAAATTGACCAGATAATAAATACAAATAACGAAATTTGAAAACCTATAGGTTTCCAAATTTATGCCAAATGGCTTTTTAGTTTTTTGAAATTCCCCATAATATTGAATGTCAACAAA
>JAAVYN010000023.1 GCA_022791155.1 Bacillota bacterium
GGCCGAACGGCCCTCCCACACCCTCCCTCCTTGGCCACGCTTTTTGTCGGCAGTTCAAGTTGCAGCCTTTATTGACATTCAATGTTATGGGGAATTTTAAAAAATTAAAAAGGATATTTGGCATAAATTTGAAAACCTATACTTTTTCAAATTTCGTTATTTGTATTTATTATCTGGTCAATTTTAGCTTTCTAAATGGCATTTAAGACTGCAAAAGGGGCCATTCGCCCTCGCCGCTGTGCAAAGTGAGAACCGCATGAGAGCCACGGCGCGGAAAAAAAGAGGAACGTTTTGCGAAGCAAAATTCGAGAGCATATTTTTCCTTTCCATGACAAAAATGCCATTCGTGAAGCACAATATTATTCCAACAAATGTTAATTTTAAGCACGGTTTTTTGTGACAATATATAAATATAACTGCTATAAAAAATAGACCAAAACATGTGGGCTTTGGAAGTGGGTATTTTTTGAGCATTATGCAAACAGTTTCAACATGAGCAACGGCTGACAAGGCCGGTTTTAAGGAGGCTTTTTAATGAGCTATTTGGCTGACAACTATGTTTATCCTAATATGTACCGGGTGAAGCAAAGGCTGAAAACAGAAAAAATAAGCGACATTCCGGCTGAAGTGAAAAAGCAGCTTGACAGCATTGGCCTTGGCGGGAGGCTGAAACAAGGGGCGCAGGTTGGCGTTTGCAGCGGAAGCCGCGGAATCAGCAACATTGATGTCATAGTTAAGGCGGTTGTGGATTATGTCAGGGAACATGGCGCAACACCGTTCATTGTTCCAGCCATGGGAAGTCACGGCGGCGCCACAGCAGAAGGGCAAAAACATGTCAGCGAGAAGTTTGGCATAAGTGAAGAGGCCATGGGCTGTGAAATACGTTCGTCAATGGAAACAGTCAGGTTTGAGGACACGCCTGAAGGCGTGCCTGTCTATTTTGACAAAACAGTTTTTGAAAGTGATGGCGTGATAGTTGTGAACCGCGTTAAGCCGCACACAGATTTCACTGCTGAAAATGAAAGCGGGATTGTGAAAATGCTTTCTGTTGGCCTTGGCAAACAAAAAGGCGCCAGTGCAATGCATGACAATGGCCTTGGCAAGTCAATACCCGCGGCAGCGCGTGTTATATTGAAAAATGCTAAAATTTTGGCGGGAATAGGAATTGTTGAAAACGGCCGTGATGAAACATATTTGATAAGAGGGGTTAAGCCTGAAAACTTCATTGAAGAAGATGCGGCGCTTCTTAAAATTGCCTATGAACAGGTTCCAAAACTTCCGTGCCGTGATGTGGATCTGCTGATTGTGAAAGAAATGGGAAAGCAATACAGCGGCACGGGAATGGACACAAAAGTCATTGGAAGAATGAAGATATTTGGCGAGAAGGAGCCGAACTATCCTTCTGTTAAAAAAATTGTGACGCTTCGCCTTTCAAAAGACAGCTATGGCAACGCGCTTGGAATTGGGCTGTCTGATGTGACTGTCAAAAAATTGGTTGATTCAATAGACTATGAAGCCATGTATTCAAACCTTGTGACAACAACATTTCTTGAAAGAGGCAAGGTTCCTGTTCATTTTGGCAGTGAAAAGGAAAGCATTGACGTGGCCTTCAGAACGCTTGGAATGAAAAATTCGGAAAATGCAAGGGTTGTAATAATTGACAACACACTTCACATAGAAACACTTCTTGTTTCAAAAGCAATTTATGAAGAAATAAAAAATGACGTTGAACTGGTTGAAAGCGATGTTTCAATTGGTTTTAACGACAATTTGGAACTTATATAAACTTGCGGCGCTTTGGCCCAAAACATAGGTTTTCAAATTTATGGCAAATGGCTTTTTAGCTTTTTGAAAATTCCCAATAGCGTTAAACATTAATAAAGGCTAAAACTTGAATTGCCGACAGAAAGCGTGGCCAAACGGGGGAGGGGCGCTGAGAGTCCGGGGGACTCTCGTTTAGCGCCGACCGGAGTGGAACGAAGACTGGGAGGGGCATTCATGTTCAGCAATTTTTGCTTCGCAAAAATCCACTGTGTGGCCGCGTATCTTCGCGGTGCTACCTCGCAACTCTGAGATGTGCGAACCGCGTGAGAGTCGCGGCGCGCAACGAAGAGGAGCGTTTCCCGAAGGGAAATTCGAGAGCTTGCTGTGCCCCTCCCACGGTCTTAAATCCCCTTTAGAAAGCTAAAATTGACCAGATAATAACTACAAATAACGAAATTTCAAAATCTATAGAAAAATATAAAAATGCTGTTAAAACTGTTTTTAAAACTTTTTTGACAGCATTTTTATGTTATAATTGTTTTTATGAAGAATTGAATATATAATTAAATATATATTTTTACAGGAGATGACACATATGCTGCAAAAGGGACAAAAAATTAAACTCTCTGATATAGTGTCGTCAAGCGCTTTTAAAATTGACATTTCAGCCAGCATGAAAGAAGGAACAGCCGACATTGCATGTTTTGGTGTGGACAAAAATGGAAAGCTGTCTGATGACAGATATTTTATATTTTACAATCAGACAGAATCGCCAGAAAGGGCGCTTGCGGCCGACATTGGAACAGAAAAAACAACATTCACAATTGACTTGGACAAGCTTCCAGACAGCATAGAAAGGCTTGTTTTCACATTGACAGCGGAAGAAAAGAACATGAGTTCGCTGAATGTGGGCTCAATGAACATATATGCTGGAGAAAGAATTGCCGAGTCTTTTGACTTTGGCGGAAGTGATTTCGAAAAACAAAAGGCAATTATACTTTGCGAGATATATAAAAAAGACAGTTTGTGGAGAATGTCAATGGTTGTGAATGGCTTCAATGGCGGACTTAGCGCGTTGCTGGCCAATTTTGGCGGCGAGGAGACAAAAGACGACAGTGGCCATGCACATGAACAGGCTCCAAAAGAAGTTAAAGAAGAACAAACAAAAGCGGTCAGTTTGAAAAAAGTTAGCTTGACAAAGAGCGGTGACTCGCATAGAATAGATATTTCGAAAAACAGGGGCACAATACACGTCAATCTGAACTGGAACAAAACAATTGAAAAGGGAATTGGCAACGTGGATCTGGATCTTGCGTGCATGTATAGGCTTAAAGACGGCTCAAAGGGTGTTGTTCAGGCGCTGGGCAACTCATTTGGAAGCGAAACACTGCCGCCTTACATAAGGCTGGACATGGATGACAGAACAGGCCAAAGCTTGTTTGGAGAAAACATGTTTTTCTATAGACCGGAAACAGTTGATTTTGCCGTCATATTTGCGTATATATATGAGGGAATTCCCAACTGGGACAAAACTGACGCAACAATCACGCTCAAACAGCAGGGCTCGCCGGATATAGAACTCAACATAGGAGGCTCCGTTTCGGAAAACAGGTTTTTCGTTTTTGCCAAAATGGTTTCTGGGCCCAACGGCATGGACATTGTGCGTGAAGAAAAATTTTTCAGAGGCCACATTGATGTTGACATGCACTATGGTTTTGGCTTTAGATGGGTGACTGGCCGGAAATAGCCAAAATTTTATATGATCTGACATTGCCAAACATGCTCAAAACATATGCTTTTGTTAATAAAGTGTAAATATTTTTAAAAATATTTTTATAAACTTGTAATTGGTTGACACTTTTACGAACAAAATGTAAAATGTCTAAAGTGAATAAATGCTTTTATCAGATTTTTTTGGCAGCAATGGCCGCAATTTGAGCAGGAGGTTTGTATGGATTCAGAGAAAAAAGAAAATAATAACGTTGAAGACGGATATGAAAGCCTTCCTCAAGACGTTGTGAAGGCGCTTATGGAAAGTCATCCAATCCATGGAAACGGCAGTTTCATGGAGGACTATGCCGACTATGATTCTGAACGCGAGTCAAGAAGAAACCGGCGCAAAAAAACAACTGAAAGAGAGTTGGAAAAAACTTCTTCTTTTGAAACCGTCAAGGAGGGTGAAAAAGAAAAGTTCAACAAAACATATATATTCAAAAATTTTGGAAGCGACAGCTATTCCCCTGAAATTGATGAAGAACCTGAATTTGATGATGTGAATGAAGCAACAATAACATTTGACGTTTCGGGCGAAAATGAAGACATGGTTCAGCTTGTGAGGCACAAGGCTTTGGAAAAAACACAAAAAAAGGCGTCTGTGACTGAACAGCCAAAAAAAGAGGAAAAACCAAAACCGGCCAAGAAAGAGAAAAATCTCAAGCTTTTTAGAAACGATGCAGATGACTTTGATGAAGACGAGTTTTTTGAAATCAACAGCCCTGAAGACAGCAGGCGCGCCCTTGACAATTTCTTTGCCGAAAATGACAACACAATGTATGAATATGAAGAAAAGAAAGTGCATAGATCTAATATAGTATATATTGTTGCAGCTGTTGCGGCAGTGTTTGTTGTTGCTCTTTTAATTGTCAACATAACAACGTCGGGAAGGCTTGCTGAAGCAAACAAGGAAATAGCAACGCTTAAAGACGTTAAAAGTGAAAATGAGGAGCTCAAGCTCTCTGTGCTGACGCTTGAAGAAAAAGTGGACATGCTTGAAGATGACGGCAGTGGACTTGCCAAAGACAATGTTGGGGGAAGTGGCAGCAGCAATGAAGGCTCACCAAACAGCGGTGATGAAAATACATATACAGTTGTTGAAGGCGACAGCTTTTGGCTCATAGCTCAAAAGGTGTATGGCAATGGCGCTGAGTATAAAAAGATACTTGAGGCCAATCATCTCACTGAAAATTCTCCAATTAGGCCGGGTGAAACATTGAAAATACCGGAATAGCAAAATCTTCGGGAGGCATTTATGAATGAAAGTTTAGACGAAAGTTCTCTTTTGCAGCTTAGAAAGATTGCAAAAGAGCATGGGGTGAAATCTGTAACGGCTTATAGAAAAGCAGAGCTTATTGAAAAAATAAAGTCTGTTTTTGAGGCAAAAAATGAAAATGGCACAAACGCAGGAAATGACACAGAAACAGTTTCTGATGAAAGAATTTATGGCGTTGAACAAAATGAATGCGACAGTGATGACACAGAAAAAACAAATTTGAAACAGAAAAAAGAGAACATATCAATGAAATATGTCCCGTGTGATGCAAAAAGCGGCAATGATTGTGCTCAAAGCATTGAAGCAAAAACTGAAAACGACATCATTGAGCAGGCCGCCGAGGAGGCTTTATGCACGGCGGAACAGCCTGAAAAACAAAGAAAAAAAATAGAAAGCGATGTCATTGATGAGGGGATATTGGAAGTTTTGCCTGAAGGATATGGATTTTTGAGGGCAGAAAATTTTCTTCCAGGAACAAATGACATATACATTTCACCAACGCAGATACGACGGTTTAATTTGAAAACTGGCGACTGTGTCCGCGGCAACATAAGAGAGAACAGAGATGGCGACAAGTTTGGCGCCATGATATATGTTAAAACTGTGAACGGTGACAACCCGGAACAAGCGAGAAGGCGCCCCAATTTTGAAGATCTCACACCAATATATCCAACACAGCGTCTCACTCTTGAAACAACAAGAAATGAAATATCAACTCGAATTATAGACATAATCGCCCCAATTGGCAAAGGCCAAAGGGGAATGATTGTGGCTCCTCCAAAAGTTGGAAAAACAATTCTTCTCACGCAAATGGCAAACGCCATAACAAAAAACCACCCCGATGTGAATTTGATAATGCTTTTGATTGACGAGCGCCCTGAAGAAGTCACAGACATACAGCGCTCAATTGACGGCGAAAATGTTGAAATTGTTTACTCAACGTTTGATGAACAGCCGGAACATCACAAAAGAGTTGCCGAAATGGTTTTGGAAAGGGCAAAAAGGCTCGTGGAGCAAGGGAAAGACCTAATAATACTTCTTGACAGCATAACACGCCTTGCGCGCGCATATAACCTGACAACAGCCCCCAGCGGAAGGACACTTTCCGGCGGGCTTGATCCGGCGGCGCTTTATATGCCAAAAAAATTTTTTGGCGCCGCGCGCAACATTGAAAATGGCGGAAGCCTCACAATATTGGCAACAGCCCTTGTTGAAACAGGAAGCAAAATGGATGACGTTGTTTTTGAGGAATTCAAAGGAACAGGCAACATGGAGCTTGTTCTTGACAGAAAGCTTTCTGAACGGCGCATTTTTCCGGCAATTGACATAAACAAGTCCGGCACAAGGCGTGATGACAAGCTTTTGACAAAAGAAGAAATGGAAGCCTCCTACATATTAAGGAGCATAACCCAAAGCCTTGGAACGGCTGAAACGGCAGAAAACCTGATTGATCTCATGAAAAAAACGAAAGATAACAAAGAATTTATAATGACTGTTCCAAAACTGAAATGCAAAAAAGGTTAGTGTTGCAAAAGTTGAAAAGCTGTGATATAATGCAGTCGTTGTCTGTAAATGTCTTTTGACATTGAATAACGATTGTTTAAGAAAGGTGGAAATGAAATGAAAGAAGGAATACATCCTGAATATCATCAATGCACAGTGAAATGCCACTGCGGCAATGAATTTGTGACTGGCTCAACAAAAGATGAAATAAGAGTTGAGGTTTGTTCCAAATGTCACCCGTTCTACACTGGAAGCCAAAAACTTTTGGTTGAGGCCGGCGGAAGGGTTGAAAAATTCAACAAAAAATATGGAAGAAAATAATAGCGGATTTGAGGGTTGGGGTAGTAATATCCGGCCCTTTTTTCATATTCTGTCTTTGAAAGATGTGAAAACAGCGGTGAATTATATTAAAAAATACTGACGTAATAAGGAGGCGCAAAATTGCTTTTTGAAAACAAAAATATTTTGGAAGGCATGAATGACAAAGGCCGAGTGAAAAGAACAAACATCGGCGGACAAGCCATTATAGAAGGCGTTATGATGCGTGGCAAAAACATGTATTCCATAGCTGTCAGAACGCCCGAGGGGGATATATGCGTTGAAAACAGCGACATCAACAACGTTTTCAGACGCAGTGGCATATTCAAGTTTCCAATTTTCAGAGGAATGGTGGCATTTGTGGAAAGCATGATTGTTGGCATCAAAATAATAATGCGTTCGGCAAAAATTGCTGGCCTTGATGACGAAACCGAGGAGGAACCGTCAAAGTTTGAGAAATTTCTTGAGGACAAGTTTGGCGACAAGCTGGCTGACTATTTGATATATATGAGTGTGGCAGTTTCACTGGCTTTTTCGATTGCTGTGTTTTTTATGCTTCCTGTGTTTATTGGCGGTTTTTTCAAAAAATATCTTCCGGGAACATGGGCGCTGAGTGTTGTTGAAGGGCTTGTGAGGATTGCAATATTTTTGGGATATATATTTGCCATTTCAAAAATGAAGGAAATTCAGCGCGTGTTTCAATATCACGGGGCTGAACACAAAACGATAAACTGTTTTGAACATGGCGAGGAACTGACTGTTGAAAATGTGAAAAAACACACAAGGCTTCACAAACGCTGTGGAACAAGCTTCCTCATAATAGTGATGATTATAAGCATGTTTGTTTTTTTCTTTGTGCGAACGGACAGTTTTGTTTTGAGGCTTTTGAGCCGCATTATACTTGTGCCTTTTATAGCCGGAATTTCATATGAGGTTATACAATGGGCCGGGAGAAGTGAAAGCGGTTTTGTGGCAGTTGTGAGCAAACCGGGGTTCATGCTTCAGGGCATGACAACAGCGGAGCCAGACAGTGAACAGATTGAATGCGCAATTGCAGCAATGAAAAGCGTTTTGGAGGCTGAGGGTGAAAACGGTTAAACAATGTCTTTTGGAGGCAAAAAATGTTTTGAAAAACAGCGGCGCGGCCGAATATGCCCTTGATGCGGAACTTTTCATGATGAAGGCCACAGGGCTGACAAAAGTTCAGCTTTTCACAAAGGACATGCGCATTCTCACAAAAGCAGAGGAAGAACATTTTGAAAAAATGGTTGAAAAAAGAAAAAACAAAATGCCGTCGCAATATATAATAAATGAATGCCATTTCATGGACTCGGTTTTTTATGTCAATGAAAACGTGCTCATTCCGCGTTCTGACACAGAAACGCTGATTGAAACTGTCATTGAAAAAGCAAAAATGAATAAAATTGAAAAGATAATTGATGTTGGAACAGGGAGCGGCTGCATTGCCATAAGCCTTGTCAGATGCGGAATTTTGGAAGCCGTGGGAACTGATGTGAGCACAAAGGCGTTGTCTGTTGCCAAAAAAAACAGCTTGTCTAACGGCACAAATGACAAAATCCGCTTTGTTCACAGCGATCTGTTTGAAAATGTGGGAGAGGAATATGAAAAATATTTTGACGCCGTTGTTTCAAACCCGCCATACATTGAAACGGAAACAGTGAAAACTCTTATGTGCGAAGTGCGTGACTATGAGCCGGTTTTGGCCCTTGATGGCGGGGCTGACGGGCTGAACTTCTATAGAAAAATAGCTTCAGAAGGCAAAAGGTTCATCAGAAATGGCGGATTTGTGTTTTTTGAGATTGGATATAATCAAGGAAATGACGTGAAAAGCATTATGCATGAAAACGGTTTTGGAGAAATTGAGATAATAAAAGACATTGCAGGTTTGGACAGAGTTGTTTTGGGAAGGAAAATGTAAATATGTTCGAACGTATTGAGGAATTGGAAAAAAAGCATATGGAGTTGGGAGACAGAGTCAATGATCCGCAGTGCATTGCGGATCAAAAACTGTGGCAAAAACTTATGAGGGAATATAGCGCGCTTACTCCAATAGTTGAGAAATACGGCGAATACAAAAAAGCCACTGCCGCCGTTGAAGATTCCATTGACATGCTTAAAGAACCGCTTGACAATGATTTTAAGCAAATGGTTAAAGAGGAGCTTGCGGAAAACAAAGAAAAAATTTTGCGCCTTGAAAAAGAAATTAAAATTCTTTTGCTTCCAAAGGATCCAAACGATGAAAAAAATGTTATAATGGAGATTAGAGGCGGAACAGGCGGCGAAGAAGCAGCGCTTTTTGCGGCCGATCTTTTCCGCATGTACTGCCGATATGCCGAAAGCCGGAATTGGAAAACAGAAATTATGGGGGCAAATGAAAGCGACATAGGCGGCTTCAAAGAGGTGTCGTTTATGGTGAGCGGGCAGGGGGCCTACAGCCGTCTTAAATATGAAAGCGGCGTTCACCGCGTTCAGCGCGTGCCCGCAACGGAATCCGGCGGAAGGATACACACATCGGCAGTGACTGTGGCCGTTCTTCCTGAAGCTGAGGCTGTTGACGTGAATTTGGACATGAATGATGTGCGGATTGATGTGTTTCGCGCTTCGGGCAACGGCGGCCAGTGCGTCAACACAACAGACTCGGCTGTTCGCATAACACACATTCCCACAGGGCTTGTTGTGAGCTGTCAAGATGAGAAAAGCCAGCTCAAAAACAAAGAAAAGGGGCTCAAAGTCCTTTTGGCAAGACTATATGAAATGGAGCAAGCCAAGCATGACAGCGAAATTTCGGCCGAAAGACGCTCTCAAGTTGGAAGCGGCGACAGAAGTGAAAGAATCAGAACATATAACTTCCCTCAAGGGAGAGTCACAGATCACAGAATAAATTTGACACTTTATAAGCTTGAAGCCGTGCTTGGCGGCGAGCTTGACAGCATAATTGATCCGCTGATAACAACAGATCAGGCCGAAAAACTCAAAGGACAGGAAAACAATTGACATTTTTGAGGAGGTTTTTATGAAGGAGCTGTGGGATTTGTTTTTCACATTTGCCAGAATAGGCGTGTGCACGTTTGGCGGCGGCCTTACAATGCTTCCCATACTTCAGGCTGAAGTGGTTGATAAAAAGAAATGGGCAACCGAGGAAGAACTGCTGAACTATTATGCCATTGGCCAATGCACTCCAGGGATTATAGCTGTGAACACAGCAACGTTCATTGGTTATTCCCAAAAAGGAACGCTGGGAGGCATTTTGGCAACAATTGGCCTTGTTTTCCCAAGCCTTGTCATAATCTCTGTTATAGCAGGGTTTTTGACGGCATTTGCCGACATTGAAGCCGTTCAACACGCTTTTGCCGCCGTGAGAGTTGCCGTTGCCGCAATGGTTGTGAACACAGTCATTAAAATGTGGAAAACAACAGTTAAAGACAAAATATGTGCCGCTATTGCTGTCACAACTCTTTGCATATCGGCGTTTACAGACATTTCGGCGATACTCGTTGTTGTTGCTGGCGGTGTTTTTGGCATTATATTGCCTGCAGTCAGAGGCGCTAAGGAGGCTAAGAAAAAATGACTGGTCTTCTTCTGCTTTATTATGAATTTTTTAAGGTTGGCCTTTTTGCCATGGGAGGGGGCTTGGCCACGCTTCCTTTTCTCTATGATTTGGCCGACAAATATGACTGGTTCACAAGAGAAATGATCGGCGACATGATAGCAGTTTCCGAGTCCACACCAGGGCCGATAGGAGTCAACATGGCCACATACACTGGTTTTCAAAACGCAGGGCCGGTTGGCGCGGTTGTGGCCACATTGGGCCTGATCACGCCGTCAATAATAATCATCATAATAATAGCCCAGTTTTTGAAGAAATTTTCTGAAAGCAAGGCTGTGCAGGATGTTTTTTATACATTGCGCCCAGCCGTCACGGGGCTCATTGGGGCTGTGGCTGTTTCACTGATATTGGGAGAAGTGATCGACAAAAACGCTGTTGCCAGCGGCGTTTTGGAAATGCTGAAGTTCAAAGAGATTGTGTGGTTTGTGCTTCTTGTTGTGCTGACAAATAAATATAAAAAACACCCGCTGTTTTATGTTGGAATTTCGGCAGCGGTTGGAGTTTTATTAAGTTTCTGAAAGAAACGGCAGTTTAAGCAGTTAAAAGGAGATGATGTGTTTTGATGAAGCTACCTCTTACAAAGGAAGAAATTAAGCAGATAATCAGCGACGAGGTTAAGACACTTTACAGAAAAAAACTGGAAAATGCCAGTGAAAGTGAAATTTATCAGGCAACAGTGTATTCACTTCGGAAAAGAATCAATGACATATGGATCAAAACTCATGACGAATATTATGAGCAGGATGTAAAAATTGTGTATTATCTTTCAATGGAATTTCTCATGGGAAGGTTTTGGGGAAACACAGTTATAAACATTCAGGAAATGGATGTTGTTAAAGAGGCTTTTGAGGAACTGGGCATAGATTATATGAAAATTGAAGAAGTTGAGCCTGATCCGGGCCTTGGCAACGGCGGCTTGGGAAGGCTTGCAGCGTGTTTCCTTGATTCGCTTTCAACGCTCAGTCTTCCCGCATATGGCTGTGGAATAAAATATCGCTATGGCATATTTGAACAGCAAATTGAAAACGGCTATCAAGTTGAAAAGCCCGACAACTGGCTTGAAGACGGCGATCCATGGAGTGTGCGCCGCAATGAATATACAGTTGAAGTCAAATTTGGAGGAACTGTTAGGGCGCTTGAGCGTGGTGACGGAACATATAAATATGTTCAGGAAAACTGTCAGTCGGTCTATGCCGTTCCGTATGACTATCCTGTCATAGGCTATGGCAACGGTGTTGTGAACACACTCAGGCTTTGGGAGGCCAAACCTGTCAACGAGTTTGACTTGAAAGCGTTTAACGAGGGAAATTATGAAAAGGCTGTTGAAGAACAAAACCTTGCCGAAAAAATATCTGACGTGCTCTATCCCGCTGATGAATATTATTCTGGAAAAGAATTGAGGCTTAGACAGCAATATTTCTTCATATCGGCCACAGTTCAAAGGGTTATACAAAGATTTAAGAAGATGCACACAGATTTTTCTGTTCTTCCAGACAAAGTTGCTTTCCAGCTCAATGACACACACCCTTCAGTGGCTGTTGCTGAACTCATGCGCGTTCTTGTTGATGAAAACGAATTGTCGTGGGAAGAGGCGTGGGACATAACCACAAAGGTGTGCGGCTATACAAACCACACAATCATGAGCGAGGCTCTTGAGAAATGGCCAACTGAGCTGTTCAGTCGCCTTCTTCCAAGGATATATATGATTGTTGAGGAGATCAATCGCCGTTTCTGCGAAAGCATAATGAAAAAATATGGCGACGACCATGCGCGCCTTAGAAACATGGCAATTGTTGCCGACGGACAGGTCAAAATGGCGCATTTGGCCATTGTTGGAAGCCACAGCGTCAATGGCGTGGCCGCGCTTCACACAGAGATATTGAAAAAGCAGGAGCTGAAAAACTTCTATGAGTTTTTCCCTGAAAAGTTTAACAACAAAACAAACGGCATAACCCAAAGACGCTGGCTGCTTCATGCCAATCCAATGCTTGCGGATCTCGTTTCATCAAAAATTGGCAAGGGCTGGATCACAAATCTGCCGCTCATAGAGGGAATCGCCCAATATGTCGATGACCCAGAGTTCCAAAACATGTTCATGGAAGTCAAACAGCGCAACAAAGCCATGCTTGCCAAATACATCAAAGAAACAAAGGGGATTGAGATCAATCCAAATTCAATTTTTGACATACAGGTTAAAAGGCTGCATGAATATAAGCGTCAGCTTTTGAATGTTTTCCACATAATAGACCTTTATAACCGGCTTAAAACAAACCCTGGCCTTGACATAGTTGACCGCACGTTTATATTTGGCGCAAAAAGTGCCGCAAGCTATTCAAGAGCAAAACTTATCATAAAACTTATAAACAGCGTTGCAGATGTCATCAACAATGACAAATCCATAAACGGAAGAATCAAAGTTGTTTTCATGGAAAACTATCGTGTGTCACTGGCCGAAAAGCTCATTCCTGCCGCTGATGTGAGCGAACAGATCTCAACAGCGGGCAAAGAAGCCTCTGGCACAGGCAACATGAAGTTTATGCTCAA
This sequence comes from Bacillota bacterium, assembly GCA_022791155.1. Taxonomy (GTDB): domain Bacteria; phylum Bacillota; class Clostridia; order Lachnospirales; family Anaerotignaceae; genus JANFXS01. The sequence goes on from JAAVYN010000023.1 coordinate 12,807, forward strand.
TGGTGCAGTGACAATTGGCACGCTTGATGGTGCCAATGTGGAAATGCTTGAAGAAGTTGGAGATGACAACATATTTATATTTGGCATGAAAGCCGAGGAGATTATGGAAAAATATGCCAAAAACAGCTATGATCCGTGGATGGTATACAACATGGATCAAAGCTTGCGCCTTGTGCTCACACAGCTTATAAACGGAACGTTTGACAAAAACATGGATCTTTTCAGAGATATATATGACAGCCTTCTCAACGGCCATGGCTCAAGGGCTGATGAATATTTTGTTCTTGCCGACTTTGCCGAATATAAAAAAGCGCAGGAAAGAATTGGCGAGGCATATAAAGACAAGGCAAGATGGGCGCGCATGGCGATTATGAACACAGCAAAAAGCGGCAAGTTCTCAAGTGACAGAACAATACAGCAATATGCCGATGAAATTTGGGGAATAAAACCTGTGGTTTTGGATGAGAAGTGAGTTCGAGAACGAACACGCCGCTGTTTGGGCATGGAATGAGTTGCCGGAAAACAAGCCTGGCTTCAAATGAGGCTGGTGCCTGACAGGCAGTGTTGAGAAGTTCACTGAACTGGTCAAAAAAATGAAAAATGAGCCCTCAAACAGCAGAAATTTTGTTTGGGGGCTTGTTTGATGATATGTGCTTTTTGTTTGCTCAAAGATATTTTTTATAGCCCTTAACCTCGCTGTAGCCTATAGAGTTATAAAATATATGAGCCTGTTTGCGGTGCATTGATGAGCACAGCATTATGTAGCTTACATCATGCTTGCGGCCCCACTTTTCAATTTCTTCAAACATCATTTTTCCAATTCCGCGGCGCTGATAGCTGTGGTGAGTCACAACGTTTTCAACAATCATCACAGGGCGGCACAAATCACAAAAATCACCAAACGTCACAGCGATAAGCGAAGCGCATATTTTGGAATTTTCAGTGTCTTCCACAACCATTAGATATGCATCATCGCGCGAATTGAATTCCCTGATTTTTTTGCTCAAAAGCTCTTTGTCTTTGGCATGTGTTGAAAGATCGTTCATAAGCTCGTTGAACTGTTCAATGTCATTGGGGTTTGTTTCATCAATCTTTCTGAATATAAATTCCATAGTTTTTCCTCCAGTGTGATGTTTTTTGAGGATATTATATCATAAATTTCAGCAAAGAGCTTCAAAAAACTTTGTTTTTTCCCGGCCTGGTTGCTTCGCAAGGGGAGTTCTCTTTTTTTTGGGACTTGGAAAATTGATGATACGTCAAATTTATATTCATGAAAAATGTTGCGGACAAAACATTTTTTGGAACAAAATTTGAGGATTATTTAGAAAATAACGCGCGTGCAGCCGAAGTTGTGCTGAAATATCATTGATGCTGTTGAGTTGTTTTTGTGTGCATTAACTGCATGTGCTGTTTTTGAGATGTTGTTATTTAATTAACAAAAAATGCGCGCTTATGCACGTTCAATGCATTAAGAAATATTTGTATTAGCGGTAATACCACCATACCAAGCACATATAAAAGTTATTTTTTAACAAAGTTTCCTTTTTTCTATTGACAATTATTTAACTATATTGTATCTTTATTATGAAGCGCAATAAACCTTTATCATATTTTACTCTCTTTCAGGGGAATATATTAAAAAACGAGGAGGACTTTTGAATGAAAATTGCTTTTTATGATACAAAGGACTATGACAGGATTTGGTTTGAACCCATGGCAAAGGAAATGGGATACGATATTGTGTTTTATGAAAGCCGCTTCCTTGCTGACACGGCTATACTTGCCAATGGCTGTGACGCCGCATGTCTTTTTGTGAATGACGTCATTGACGAAAAGGCCATCAACATGCTCTATGACATGGGCGTTAAAGTCATTCTTCTGCGCTGTGCCGGATATGACAACATCGATCTTAAAGCCTGCGAGGGCAAAATAACTGTTTTGAGAGTGCCAAGCTATTCGCCAACAGCTGTGGCTGAATATGCCGCCGCACTTCTTCTCACGCTCAACAGAAAAATTCACAAAGCATACACAAGAACACGTGAGTTTAACTTCAAAATCAGCGGACTTATGGGAATCACACTCAGGGGAAAAACAGCCGGAGTCATTGGCACAGGCAAAATTGGGCGCATTATGGTTGAGATACTTAAAGGTTTTGGAATGAATGTTTTGGCATATGATCTTTATCCTGACACTTCGCTTGACGTTCAATATGTGGCGCTTGACGAGCTTCTCAAAAACAGCGATGTCATATCGCTCCACTGCCCTCTGTCACCTGACACACAGTATATTATAAACAAAAACAGCATATCAAAAATGAAGGACAATGTCATCCTTGTGAACACTTCCAGAGGCGCTCTTGTGGACACACAGGCGCTCATTGACGGCCTTCGTGCAAACAAATTTATGGGCGTTGCACTTGACGTTTATGAAGAAGAAGACGAATATTTCTTTGAAGACCGTTCCAATGACATAATAAAAGATGACGAGCTCATCAAACTTATGGCATATCCAAATGTGCTCATCACAAGCCATCAGGCATTTTTCACACAGGAATCGCTTGAGAGCATAGCAAACGTTTCTCTCAACAATCTTAAGGCGTTTGAAGAAGGCGCGCCTTTGGAAAATGAAGTGAAATATCAAACAAAATAACAGCTTTAATATAGCTTTTTTCGTTAGAAACGCATATAGACAAAATATGGCATTTATTTTAAAATATAGCCCTAAGAGTTCTTGGGGCTATTGTTTGTTTTTTGGAGGAATGAATGAAACTGATAGCAGGCTTGGGAAATCCGGGCAAAAAATATGAAAACACAAAACACAACATAGGGTTTATGGTTGTTGATTTGATTGCCAAAAAATTTGACATAGATATGAGCAAAATTAAAAACAAAGGTTTTCAGGGAAGCGGCGTTGTGGCCAATGAAAAGGCCGTTTTGCTCAAACCTGTGACATATATGAACCTCAGCGGTGAAAGCATCAAAGAGACAATGGCGTTTTATAAAATTTCTATGGAAGATTTGATCGTGATTTATGATGACATAAGCCTTCCATGCGGCGCCACGCGCATACGCAAAAAAGGAAGCGCTGGCGGCCACAACGGCATGAAAAATATAATTCAGCATTTGGGAAGTGACAGCTTCACGCGTGTGAGGGTTGGCATTGGTGACAAGCCTTCCAACTGGGATTTGGCTGATTATGTTTTGAGCGGATTTTCAAAAGACGAGGCGCCTTTAATGCTGGCAGGTTGCGAGAGAGCCGCAAAAGCCGTTGAAGTTTATATTAAAGATGGCGTTGACGCCGCCATGAATTTTGCCAACACGCCCCGTGCGAAAAAAGAAAACGTGAAGCCGGAAGAAGGAAAAAGCATATGAGCGGAACACTTTATCTCTGTGCCACTCCAATTGGAAACATGGAAGATATAACGCTGAGAGTCATTTCGCTTTTGAGGCAATGCGATCTCATTGCGGCGGAAGACACAAGAAACACAATGAAAATATTGAACCGTTTTGACATAAAAACTCCTGTGACAAGCTATCATGAGCATAATAAGCATGTCAAAGGGCCAATAATAATTGAAAAACTGAAATGCGGCATGAATGTTGCGCTTGTGACTGATGCAGGAATGCCAGGAATTTCAGACCCTGGCGGTGATTTGGCATCACTGTGCTATGAAAACGGCGTGAATTTCACTGTGGCGCCGGGCGCCAATGCCGCTGTGACAGCGCTTGTGCTCAGCGCCATGAACGCAAGAAGGTTTGTTTTTGAAGGGTTTTTGCCGCATGACAAAAAAGAACGCGAAAAAGTTTTGAAAAGCATTGAAAAGGAGGAGCGCACAGTTATATTTTATGAGGCTCCTCACCGTTTGACAGAAACGCTTGAACATTTGCTCAAACATGCAGGCAATAGAAATGCCGCATGTGTGCGTGAGATAACAAAAAAGTTTGAAGAAGTCAAAAAAGACAGCATCAAAAATCTTTTGAAACATTATGAAACGGAGCCGCCGCGGGGCGAATTTGTCATAATTCTTGAGGGCGCCGACTCTGACAAGATGAGGCAAAACGAAATTCGTGAGTTCGAAAAAATGACAGTTGAAGAACATGTGGCAATGTATGTTGAAAAGGGCTTTCCAGAAAAGGAGGCCATGAAGCTGGCGGCGAAAGACAGGGGAGTTTCCAAAAGGGACATATATTCAGTTTTGAAAAGGGAATGTAAATGAGTGTGGAGATAAGCAGCAAGGAACAGCGGGTTTACAGCGTTTTGGACACGCTTAAAATTGATTACAAAATTTTCAGGCATGAGGCGGTTTTCACAGTGGAGGCCGCTGAAAACATTGACAAAACAATTGGCGTTAGAATATGCAAAAATCTTTTTTTGAAATCGAAGGACAAGTTTTTTCTGCTGACAATGCCAGGCGACAAAAAGTTTAATGGAGGAAAGGTTTCAAAACAGCTTTCAGTTCCAAGAATGACGTTTGCCGATGCCGTTTTTATGGAAAAATATCTTGACATAACTCCGGGTTCGGTTTCGCCTTTGGGGCTTATCAACGACGTTGGCAACAATGTGAATTTCATAATAGACAAAGAAGTTTTTGAAATGGAAAAAATATCTGTTCATCCTTGTGTCAACACAGCCACGGTTTTGATTGAAACACGTGATTTGCTTGAAAAGATACTTCCGTTTTGCAAACATGAATATACAATTGTTGATTTTTGAGGTTATTTTATGACAGCTCCTTTATATGACAAACTAAATATATATAAAAACAGCGGCATATATCCATTTCATATGCCGGGACACAAAAGGCGGTTTTGGTTTGACAATCCATATTCGGTTGATATAACAGAAATTGACGGCTTTGACAACCTTCACAAGCCCGAAGGCGTCATTTTTGAGGCAGAAAAAATGGCTGCAAATGCGTTTGGCGCCGCAGAAAGTCATTTTGTGGTTAACGGCTCCAGTGGGGGAATTATGGCCTCAATATTGGCTTGTGCTAAAAATGGCGATGAGATAATAGTTGGCCGGAACTGTCATAAAAGCGTTTTTGATGGAATGATATTAAGCGGTGCAATCCCAAGATATGTCATGCCCGAAATGGCTGGCACATTCCCTGTTATGGGAGCTGTCACGGCGGCGAGTGTCAAAAAGGCTGTGAAGGACTATCCCAAAAGCAGAGCAATTGTTCTCACAAGCCCCACATATGAGGGGATTGTGAGTGATATAAGAGAAATTTCACACATAGCGCGTGAAAGCGGCATGACGCTCATTGTTGATGAGGCTCATGGCGCGCACTTTAATTTTTGTGATTCATTTCCTGCAACAGCAATTCAAATGGGTGCAGATTTGGCTGTGCAAAGCCTTCACAAAACAATGCCGTCTCCAACGCAGACGGCCATTGTCCACGTTGGCAAAAATTTCAAAAATTCAGAACGTTTGAAAAAAACACTCGCCATGACGCAAAGTTCCAGCCCGTCATACTTTTTCATGTCGGCCATTGACAAATGCCGTGAGTTTGCAGAAAATTCCAAAAATGTGTTTGAAATGTATGCGCAAAATGTGATGAAGCTTAGAGATGACATTGACAAGCTTGAAAATTTTCGGCTTTTGAACGAACATGTTGTTGGCAAAAACGGAATTAAATATTTGGATGTGGGGAAAATTTCACTGTTTTCAGAACAGTTTGACATGAAAGAAATATCATATATATTGAGAAATAAATTCAAAATTGAGGTTGAAATGGCCGTTCCATCGCATATAATAGCCATGACAAGCGTGTGCGACACTTTGGAAGGCTTTGAAATGTTGAAAAATGCGCTTTTTGCCATTGACAGCATGAATCTGGCGCAAAAAAGCCAAAAAGACATAAAACTTATTTTCCCAGAGCCGAAAATGGAAGTTTCGCCGCGGGAGGCTTTTGAAAGCTGTCTTGAAAGCGTGAGACTTGACGACTGTGTTGGAAGGATATGCGGCGAGTTTGTCATAGCATATCCCCCAGGGATACCTCTTGTTGCTTTGGGAGAGAAAATCACAGAGGAAATATTGACATATATAAAATTGTTTAAGCAATGTGACATCAATGTGACCGGAATGAGCGACAACACCCTTGAAAATGTTTTGGTTTTGAGTTAATATTATAATTTAGAAAGAATTTGGAGAATTTTGCGGAGGTGTTTTGATGATAGATGGACTTATGAGCCTGACGGTTGTTGACTATGTGTGTGCCGCTGTCACGGCTTTTGTTGCCACACAGCTGATATTGCTTGTGTCTAAAATTTTTAAGATATTTAAAGCTGCTGACGCCATTCAGGGAGAAATCACTCAGGCGGACATGATAGCTGTTATTAAAAAATGTGTTGAGATGTTTCCTGAAAGCACAATAAATTTCAGGGGAAAAGTGTTCAAAAAGGGAATGAGGGTTAGAATAACAACTTTCCAAAAGCGAATAATTGAGGGTGAAATTATAGGCAAAAATGAACTTGACATTCTTTGCGTCATTGCGGGCAAAGACATTATAGCTCATGAAATTGATAAAATTGAGGACATCACTGAAATGAACCAATATACAACTCCAAATCAATGAAGTGTTTAAGCCTTCAGGCGGTGTCCTTTAGGCTTATTTTTAGATTGTGGGTTTTGAAAGGTGAGTCTTTGAAATTGTTGTTTATGGCTGTGTTTGTTTAGTTAAGTTTTTCAAAGCATGTCTGAACAAAATTAACCATAATAGCTATGGATAACAGTTTCAAAACCTATAGGTTTTCAAATTGCTATTTATAGCTATTATTTTATCAATTCATGTTGCTCTAAATGGCATTTAAGACCGTGGGAGGGGCAATCTCATAGTTGCGAGGGCCGAATGCCCCTCCCACACCCTCCCCTGTTTGGCCACGCTTTTTGTCGTCAGTTCAAGTTTTAGCCTTTGTTAATGTTTAACGCTATTGGGAATTTTCAAAAAGCTAAAAGACCATTTGGCATAAATTTTGAAAACCTATGCTTTTTCAACCCCCACAAACCGATTCTCCAATTACGGTCTTTGAAATACATAGTAAAATATAGAATATATTGCGTTATTAAAATATATTTGATACAATATATAGGGTTAAATTTCATGTTTTATTATTGCTGTATAGCGAATATTTTTTTCGGCACAGATATATGATCATAATGCCGAAGGGCTTTGACAAATATGTATGCCGAAAACTGGCGTTAAAACAGCTGAAACTATGGCTGCGTGATTATAGAACATTGACAGGAGGAATTTTCATGGGCGTCATTGACACGCTTAGATTGGGAATTGACATAGGTTCAACAACGGTGAAAGTGGTGGTTTTGGACAAATTCCAAAAACCACTGTTCTCACAATATAAAAGGCATTTTTCTGAAATAAAGGCAACATTGCAGGAGTTGACTGAAAACGCATATAAAGCCATTGGAAATGCCAAAATAACAGCCTTGATCACAGGCAGTGGCGGTGTTTCAATGGCTGAAACACTTGGCGTTGAGTTCATACAAGAGGTTGTTGCCACAGCCAACGCCGTGGCTCAAACAGCGCCAAAATGCGATGTCGCCATTGAGCTTGGCGGCGAAGACGCAAAAATAATATATTTTAACGGCGGAATTGAACAGCGCATGAACGGCATTTGCGCCGGAGGGACAGGAAGTTTTATAGATCAAATGGCTTCCCTTTTGCAAACAGACGCCAAAGGACTTAATGATTATGCAAAGAATTATAAGGTTATATATCCCATAGCAAGCCGTTGTGGTGTTTTTGCCAAAACAGACATACAGCCGCTTATAAATGAGGGCGCGGAGAAGTCAGACTTGGCGGCTTCTATATTTCAGGCCGTTGTCAACCAAACAATAAGCGGCCTTGCCTGTGGAAAGCCAATCCGCGGGAATGTGGCGTTTTTGGGCGGCCCGCTTCATTTCCTTTCGCAGCTTAGACAGAGATTTATCGAAACGCTTGAGCTGACAGACGAAACAACGATTATACCAGAGAATTCACATCTTTTTGCGGCCTTTGGCGCGGCGGTGAGTGCAACGGAAAAAAGCCGTGTTATTGAATTTGAGGAGTTTGTCCAGAATATAAAGACTGTCAAAGGGCTTCAAATGGAAGTGAGCCGCCTTTCGCCTCTTTTTGCTGACAGCGAGGACTATGAAGCGTTCAAAAAAAGGCATGACAAAGAAAAAGTTGAAAGAGTGAATTTGAAAGACTATAGCGGCGGTGCGTTTTTGGGCATAGACGCCGGAAGCACAACCACAAAAGTTGCGCTTGTTTCTGAAAACGGTGAACTGCTCTATTCGTTTTATGCAGGAAACGAGGGAAACCCTCTCAAAATCGTTATGAAAGCGCTGAACGAGCTTTATGACAACATGCCAGCAACAGTGAAAATAAAGAACTCATGTGTCACAGGCTATGGCGAGGGCCTCATAAAAGAGGCGCTTATGATGGACTTGGGATATATAGAAACTGTTGCGCATTACAAAGCGGCGGCATTTTTCAAGCCTGATGTGGATTTTATACTTGACATAGGCGGTCAGGACATGAAATGCATACGCATAAAAGACGGCGTCATTGACAGTGTTCTTCTGAACGAGGCTTGCTCGTCTGGATGCGGCTCCTTCATTGAGACGTTTGCCAAAAGCCTGAACTATACAGCGCCGGAATTTGCCGACATAGCTCTTTTTTCCAAAACGCCCATAGATTTGGGCTCAAGATGCACTGTTTTCATGAACAGCCGCGTTAAACAGGCGCAAAAAGAGGGCGCTGATGTGAGCGACATATCGGCCGGACTTGCATATTCTGTGATTAAAAACGCTTTGCTGAAGGTCATCAAAATATCCGATCCAAAGGCATTGGGAAAAAGCATTGTTGTTCAGGGCGGAACGTTCTATAATGACGCCGTTTTGAAAAGCTTTGAACTTATAAGCGAAAGAGAAGCCGTGCGCCCTGACATTGCGGGGATAATGGGCGCTTTTGGAGCGGGGCTTATAGCAAGAGAAAAGTATGTTGAGGGACATGAGACAACGCTGATCGGCCGCGAGGAAATGAACAACCTTCATATAAAGGCGACTAACACAAGGTGCGGACTTTGCGCCAACAACTGCCTTTTGACAATAAACACATTTGACGGCGGAAGGCGCTTTATAACCGGCAACCGTTGTGAAAAAGGCGCCGGAAAAGCAAAAAGCGGAAGCGCGCCAAACCTTTATGAATATAAGAAAGAAAGGCTTTTTGGATATAAAAGCCTTGAGCCCGAAAAAGCGAAATATGGCGTTATAGGCGTGCCGCGCGTGCTCAATATGTATGAGGACTATCCTTTCTGGCACACGTTCCTCACCGAAATTGGCTTCAGCGTTCAGCTTTCGCCTTATTCCTCAAAATCGGTGTATGAGGAGGGCATTGAAAGCATACCAAGTGAAAGCGTGTGTTATCCGGCAAAGCTTGTTCACGGCCACATAATGCACCTTATAAACAGTGGTGTGAAAACAATATTTTATCCGGCTGTGGCCTATGAACGCCCTGACATAAAAGATGCCACAGACTGCTACAACTGCCCTATTGTGACAAGCTACAGCGAAAACATAAAAAATAATATGGAAGAACTGAGAGAAAAGGGAATACGCTTTATAAATCCATTCATATCATTCAAATATAAAGACGGTCTTGTGAAAAGGCTGATTGACATATTTGACGACTATGGAATTGAATCATCAACAGTTAAAAAAGCAGTTGAAAAAGCCTTTGCCGAATGGGACAGCTTCAGAGAAGACATGCACAAAAAGGGTGAAGAAACCCTTGAATACATAAGAAAGAACAATATGACAGGGATTGTGCTTGGGGGGCGGCCATATCACGTGGATCCGGAAGTCAATCATGGAATTCCAGAGCTAATAACGGGCTATGGCATAGCTGTGCTCACAGAAGACAGCGTTGCGCACATGGGGCACGTTGAAAGGCCGCTTGTTGTCAGAGATCAATGGATGTATCATTCGCGCTTGTATGAAGCGGCCTCGTTTGTGAAAACACAGGATGACATTGAATATATACAGCTAAACAGTTTTGGTTGCGGCCTTGATGCTGTGACAACAGATGAAGTCAAAGACATTCTCAATTCTGCCGGAAAAATATACACAGCGCTCAAAATTGACGAGGTCAACAACCTTGGCGCGGCGAGGATACGCGTGCGCTCGCTTATTGCAGCCATTGAAGACAGAAGGGAGAAAGGCGTCAAGACAAGAAAAGGCGATGCATCGCTCAAACGCGTTGTGTTCACAAAGGAAATGCGCAAAGATTATACGCTTCTTTGTCCGCAAATGGCGCCCATGCATTTTGACATATTGAAAGAAGCGTTCAACAGCAGCGGCTATAAAATAGACGTCATGCCAGCCATTGACAAAAGCTCAATTGACACAGGGCTCAGATATGTCAACAATGACGCATGTTATCCGGCGCTGATTGTGGTTGGGCAAGTGATAAACGCGCTTAAAAGCGGGAAATATGACTTGAACAAGGTTGCTGTTTTGATGAGCCAAACGGGCGGCGGCTGCCGGGCGTCAAATTATATAGGCTTCATCAGAAAAGCCCTGACAAATGCGGGAATTGGGCACATACCAGTTGTGTCTGTCAGCGCTGGCGGGCTGGAAAAAAATCCGGGCTGGAAGCTCAATTTGACGATAGCCAAAAAAGCGCTTCAGGCATTTGTGTATGGCGATTTGTTCATGCGCGTGCTATACAGAGTGCGGCCATATGAGAAGGTTAAGGGCTCGGCAAACGCCCTTTATGACAAATGGAATGAAAAAGTCAAGGCGGATGTGCGCACTGGGCGCAGCTTCAAAGAAAACATAGAAGGAATTGTGCGTGATTTTGATGAGCTTGAGATTGAAAACATAAAGAAGCCGCGCGTTGGTGTTGTGGGCGAGATTCTTGTGAAGTTTCACCCAACGGCAAACAACGACATTGTGAGCCTTCTTGAAAGCGAGGGCGCCGAGGCCGTTGTTCCAGATCTGTTGGGCTTTGGGCTTTACAGCGCTTACAATTCTGTGCAGAAGCATATTTATCTTGGAACAAGTGTCAAAGGAAGTTTGATGGGAAAAGCTGTTATAAACTATCTTGAGCACTATAGAAAGCCTATGATAAAAGCCCTCAAGGCAAGCAAAAGATTTATAGCGCCTGAAAGGATAGAAACACTTGGAAACTTTGCAGAGCCGGTTGTTTCGCTTTGCAACCAAACGGGCGAGGGCTGGTTTTTGACAGGCGAAATGATGGAGCTCATTCACACAGGAGTTCCCAACATAATATGCACACAGCCATTTGCGTGCCTTCCAAACCATGTTGTGGGCAAGGGCGTCATAAAAGAGCTTAAAAGAAGAAGCCCTTTGGCAAACATTGTGGCCATTGACTATGATCCGGGAGCAAGCGAAGTGAACCAGTTGAACCGCATAAAGCTTATGCTTGCTTCTGCAAAAAAGAATCTTGAACTTCAGGAATTGGAGTGCAGCACTGCAAAAACTTCAGACGAAAGTGAAGAAATGTTTTTTGGCCATGGCAAGAAGCTTGGCGCTCAAATTTGACACAAAACGTCTTTTGTGGCTGAATGCTTCAGATTTCAAGTTTGAAAACCACATATTGATTATATATTTTGGAACGATTAAAAAGCCTGTGGGAGAAAACTTTTGGTTTCTCTTTCAGGCTTTAAATCATTTTGTTTTGTTGACTTATTATACCTTTAGTATTAAAATAATACTGCTAATAAAATTTATTTTATGGAAGGCGCTGTTGTGGCACTGCAAGCATGGACATGAATTTATATCAAAAAAAGTGGGAATTATGAACGTGACTGGGGGCATTCACATGAAAACGGAGTCTATGACAGAAGGAAATATAGCAAAGCAAATAATGATTTTTGCTTTGCCGCTGTTGCTGGGGAACATATTTCAGCAGCTGTATAACACTGTTGACGTCATTGTTGTGGGAAGATATGTTGGCAAGGAGGCTTTGGCCGCGGTTGGGGCCTCGTCTCCCATTGTTGGAATGCTTGTGGGGGCTTTTGTGGGGCTTTCAACGGGCTCAAATGCTGTCATTGCACAATATTATGGCGCGGGCGACATGAACAAACTGCACAAGGCCATACACACGGCTTTTTTCATAACGCTTTTGCTCAGCGCCGTGTTCACAGTTGTTGGAATTGTGGGTTCGCCTTTTATGCTTGGCGTGATTGGGGCGCCTGAAGATGTGTTTTCAGAAGCTGTTGTATATCTTAGGATATACTTTTTTGGCATATCAGGCGTGCTTATATACAACATGACAGCGGCCATACTCCGGTCTGTGGGAGATTCAAAAAGACCGTTCTATTTCCTTTGTTTTGCATCGCTGCTGAATGTGCTGCTTGACATATTGTTTGTTGTTGTGATTGGCATGGGCATTGAGGGCGTTGCGTGGGCAACGTTCATTGCACAGATGCTTTCGGCGGGGCTGTGCGTTGCTGTTCTTGTGAGAAACGGCGGCCTTTCGCCAAAGGAGATAAAAAATGATGTGACAATCATGAAAGAGATTATGCGGATAGGGCTTCCAGGCGGCCTTCAACAATTGATTACGGCTGGCTCAAATGTCATTGTTCAGGCATATATAAACCATTTTGGTTCCTCCGCGATAGCGGGATTCAGCGCCTATTTGAAAATTGACAGCCTTTTTTTGCTTCCGGCACAAAGCATGTCTTTGGCCCTTGTCACATATGTGGGGCAAAATGCCGGCGCGGGGAAGATTGGGCGTGCAAAAGAGGGCGCAAAAATCACGGCGTTCATGGCGTTTGCAGTTTCAGCCGTGATGGGTGTTGCTGTGTTTTTGTTCAGCGAACAGCTGGTGTCAATATTTTCCAAAGACACAAGGGTTATATATTTTGGCAACATATGTGTCAAACTTCTCATACCTCTTTATTTCACATTGGCGCTGACAGTTGTTTATGCCGGGGCGCTGAGGGGCTTTGGCGAATCAATGATACCAATGGTTGTCATGACAGGAAGCTATGTTGTGTTCCGCCAGATATATCTTTTTGTTGTGTCAAAGACATGCTTCACGTTTGAGGCAGTTCAGCTGTGCTATCCTGTGACATGGATTTTGTCAGCCATAGTCATGTATGCTGTCTATAAGAAAGGAAGATGGATAAAAAGGCACCCTGAAAAAACCGATTAAAAAAACTTGAAATGTTTTGTGATGAAGCAGTCCGCCGAAAAATCAATTTTTGGCGGGCTGTTTTTTTCGAAATTGAATTCTTTTTTCAAAATTTTCGAGAGGAATATTTTTCCTTAAAAATCAAAACAGGGCAATATTATTGCAATTATCAACTCAAAAGTGTATTATTTATTTGAAAGGGATTTTGGGAATTTTTGGTCAAAAAATTGTTTTAACAAAGAGGTGAGAAATTTTGGAAAGCGAAATTAGAGATTTTACACACCTTCATGTGCATACAGAATATAGTCTTCTTGACGGTTCGGCAAAAATCAAAGAACTTGTGTCAAGAATCAAAGAGTTGGGAATGACGTCAGTGGCCATTACGGATCATGGAGCGATGTATGGCGCCATAGAGTTTTATAAAGCGGCAAAAGAAGAAGGCATAAAGCCGATTATAGGCTGTGAAGTGTATGTGGCCAGTGGAAGCCGACTCAAAAAAGAGGCTTCACAGGGCGGAGGCTATTATCACCTTGTTCTTCTTGCAGAAAACAATGAGGGCTATCAAAATTTAATCAAACTGGTTTCATATGGTTTTTTGGATGGATTTTATTATAAACCGCGAATTGATATGGAGCTTTTGAGAAAATATAATAAAGGATTGATTGCCCTTAGCGCATGTTTGGCCGGGGCTGTGGCAAGGGCGGTGATCAACGGGGGATATGAAAAAGCGAAAGAAGTGGCGCTTGAATATGACGGCATATTTGGCCGCGGAAACTTTTTTCTTGAACTTCAGGATCATGGCATAAGAGAACAAAAAATAGTCAATGAACAGCTTCTTAGAATGCACAACGAAACAGGGATTCCGCTTGTTGCCACAAACGACAGCCATTATATATATAAAGATGATTCGGGGGCCCATGACATACTCCTTTGCATACAAACAGGGAAAACGATAAATGATGAAAACAGAATGCGCTATGAGGGCGGACAGTTCTATGTCAAAAGCCCAGATGAAATGTATGACCTTTTTGGCTATGCAAAAGAAGCGCTGAAAAACACAAACAAAATTGCCCAAAGATGCAACGTTGAATTTAAGTTTCATGATCTGAAGCTGCCGCGGTTTGACGTGCCGGAAGGCAAAACGGCCGTTGGCTATCTTCGTCAGCTTTGTGCTGATGGTTTCAAAAAAAGATATGCAAATGCTGGAAAAGAGCTTGAAGAAAGGCTTGAATATGAGCTGAAAACAATTGAAAACATGGGCTATGTTGACTATTTCCTTATCGTTTGGGATTTTATACATTTTGCCAAAAAAAATGGCATTGTGGTTGGCCCGGGAAGGGGAAGCGCGGCCGGAAGCATTGTCAGCTATTGCCTTGATATAACAACAATAGATCCAATAAAATATAATCTCATTTTTGAAAGGTTCCTCAATCCCGAAAGAGTTTCAATGCCGGATATTGACATTGATTTTTGTTATGAAAGGCGTCAGGAAGTTATAGACTATGTTATAAACAAATATGGCGCCGATCACGTGGCTCAGATTATAACATTTGGAACGTTGGCGGCACGTGCGGCCATAAAGGATGTTGGAAGGGCCTTGGCCATGCCATATGCTGATGTTGACCGCATATCAAAAATGGTACCTTTTGAGCTCAACATAACAATTGATAAGGCGCTTGAAAAAAATCCGGAACTTAGCAGCATATATGAAAACGACAGAGAGGCGCGTCACCTGATTGACATGAGCCGGCGTTTGGAGGGGCTTCCGCGGCACGCGTCAACACATGCGGCCGGCGTTGTTATATGCCGCGAGCCAGTTATGGAATATGTGCCGCTCAATTCAAACGACGGCGCTGTCACAACGCAATATACAATGACCATATTGGAGGAGCTTGGCATACTCAAAATGGACTTTTTGGGCCTCCGAACGCTGACGGTTATACAAAATGCCACAAGAGAAATAAAGCGCATTCATGGCGTTGATGTTGACATTGACAATTTGCCTGATGACGATCAAAAGGTGTATGAACTGATTCGTCAGGGAAAAACAGAGGGCGTTTTTCAGCTTGAAAGCGCGGGCATGAAGTCGTTTATGAAGGAGCTTCAGCCAAACCGTCTTGAAGACTTGATTGCCGGGATTTCGCTTTACCGCCCAGGGCCAATGGAATTTATACCAAAATATGTTATGGGCAAAAACAGCGGGAAAGAAGTGAAATATACACACCCGGCGCTTGAAAGCATATTGGAGCCGACATATGGCTGCATTGTGTATCAGGAACAAGTCATGCAAATTGTGAGGGATTTGGCGGGATATAGCCTTGGCAGAAGCGACATTGTGCGCCGGGCAATGAGCAAAAAAAGACATCTGTCATGGCCCAGGAAAGAAAAAACTTTGTCTATGGCGTGGAAGGCGAGGTTCCAGGCTGTGTTAAAAACGGAATATCAGCTGAAACTGCGGAAAAAATATTTGATGAAATGACTGATTTTGCCAAATATGCCTTCAACAAAAGCCATGCCGCATGTTATGCAGTTGTTGGCTATCAAACAGCATGGCTCAAAACGTATTATCCTGTTGAGTTTATGGCGGCGCTCATGACAAGCGTTATGGACAATCCAACAAAGGTTTCGGAATATATTGTGGAGTGCCGCAAAATGGGAATAGGTCTTCTTCCGCCTGATATAAACGAGGGATTCAAGGAATTTTCTGTTTCGGAAGGCAAGATACGCTTTGGACTGGCGGCGATAAAAAGCGTGGGGAAAAACTGCATAGATTCCATTGTTGCAGAACGTGAGAAAAATGGCGCGTTCAAAAGCCTGACAGATTTTTTGAAGCGGATTGATGGAAGGGAGATAAGCAAAAGGGCTGTTGAAAGCTTCATAAAATCGGGCACATTTGACAGCTTTGGAGGCACAAGAAGCCAGTATATGGCAAATTATAGAGGCATTCTTGACGGAATAGCCTCGGCAAAGAAAAACAACATTGAAGGACAGATGGATCTTTTTTCTTTTGGAATGAACGGTGACGAGAAGGAAGAAGACAATGAAGACAATTTTTTGCCTGTTGAGGAATATTCGCCTCGCGACCGCCTTGACATGGAAAAGGAAGTTTTGGGGATTTATGTGAGTGGACACTCCCTTGCGGAATATGAAGAAATGCTGAACCGTCGTGTGAGCGCCAACACAATCAATTTCATGACAGAGGAAGCGGGCGGCCGCGACAGAGTGGCTGACGGGCAAAAGGCCATAATTGGCGGCATTATATCGGACAAAACAATTAAATATACAAAAAACAACAAAGTTATGGCGTTTATACAGCTTGAGGATATGTATGGAAGTGTTGAAGTTGTTGTGTTTCCAAATGTCTATGACAGATATATAGGGCTTTTGAACATGGGAAGCGTTGTTATTGTTGATGGAACGGTGCAGATTTCAGAAGATGAGGAAGGCAAGCTCATGGCCGACAAAATTTCTCCTGTTTCAGGCGATGAAGCGGCAAAAAATGACCCCTTTGGAAGCGTGCTGTTCATAAAAGCCGAAGACAGCGCCCAAATTGACGAGCTTGCCGTTGTGATGAAAGAACATAAAGGCAATGTGCCGGTCAGAATACGCAATGCACAAACAGGGCAGATGCTTGGAACGCCAAAAAGCAACTGGGTTGACGGAAGTGACGAGCTTTTGAAGAGGCTGAAAGACAAAATTGGCGAAAACAATGTTGTTTTGAGAAAAAGCTGACACAAAATTTGAATTTGGCTGGCGCAACTGCGAATTGGAAAAATGAAGGTTGACAAAAACGTCAGAATGAGCGGAAACGGCATTTCGCATGGCTTGTGCTGCTTCTTGCTGCTATGTTTGAATTGATATGAATGAACAATAAAACGAACAAACAATTAGGGAGGCTTTTGAAATGAGAAGAACAAAAATTGTGTGCACACTTGGCCCGGCATCCAACACAAAAGAGATGATTTCCGAGTTAATAAAAAATGGCATGGATGCGGCAAGGATCAACTTTTCACACGGCGACTATAAATCACACGGCGAAACTGTCAAAAATCTCATGGAGGCAAGAAAGGAGCTTAACGCGCCAATACCACTTATACTGGACACAAAGGGGCCGGAGATAAGAATCAAAAAATTTGGAAAACAGAAAGTGTATCTTGAGGTTGGAAGCAATTTCACTTTGACAACACGTGATGTTGTTGGCGACTTCAGCATTGTCAGCGTCACATATCAGGATTTGCCGAAGGATCTTAAAAAAGGAAGCAGAGTTCTTGTTGACGATGGGCTCATAGAACTTAATGTGATTGATCTCAATGAAACAGACATTGTGTGCGAGGTTGTTAACGGCGGTTTTCTCAGCTCCAACAAAGGCATAAACATACCCGATGTTTATGTGAATTTGCCATCGCTCACCGAAAGAGACGTTGAGGACATAAAATTTGGCATAGAAAACGGATTTGACTATATTGCCGCATCGTTCATAAGAAGTGCGCGCGATGTGCTCAAAATAAGGCGTGTTTTGGAGGAAAACGGTGGCGGCGACATATTTATTATTGCCAAAATTGAAAGTCGCGAGGGTGTCAACAACATTGATGAGATACTTGCGGTTGCAGACGGCATAATGGTTGCAAGAGGGGATTTGGGCGTTGAGATACCAATTGATGAAGTTCCGCTTGTGCAGAAGGAGCTGATCAAAAAAGCCAACGCCGCATGCAAGCCTGTCATAACGGCAACCCAAATGCTTGAAAGCATGGCCATAAATCCGCGGCCAACAAGGGCTGAGGTCAACGACGTTGCCAACGCCATATTCGACGGAAGTGACGCCATAATGCTTTCTGGCGAAACAGCTTCAGGGAAATATCCCGTGCACAGCGTTGCCACAATGGCCAAAATTGCTGTCACAACTGAGGGAAGCATAAACTATGTGAAAAGGATACACCAGCAGTTTTCAGAAGAACAGACAAACATAACAAATGCAATAAGCTATGCCGCATGCACCACGGCCGCCGAGCTCAACACAACATGCATAGCAACTGTCACAAAAAGCGGCTTTACAGCAAGAATGATTGCAAAATTCAAGCCAACCTGCCCAATTGCTGCAAGCACATTCAATGAAATGGTTTGGAGACAGCTCAACCTTGTTTGGGGCTGCCGGCCAGTTTTTTTGGAAAGGATACTTGATGATTCACAGATATTTGAGCTTGCAATGGAAACGGCCATCAAAAGCGGCCTTGCAGCCAACGGCGACACAGTTGTTATAGCTGTGGGGGTTCCCGTTGGCGTGACAGGTTCAACAAACACAATGCGCGTTGAAATTGTGGGCGATGTTATATGCAAGGGCGTTGGAGTTGGCGACAAAACGGCGTCAGGGCAGGCGGCTGTTGTCATGGTTCCAGAAGAGGCGCTCAAAAACTTCAAAAAAGGCGATGTTCTTGTGACTCCAAACACGAACAACGAAATTTTGCCATTCGCAAAACAGGCCAGCGCAATTGTTGTTGGGCCAATTGAAAACCCTGAAGGAAGCCATGCAGAGATAATTGCACATGCCCTCGAAATTCCAGTTGTTATATGCAACAGTTGTGTCACAGACCTCATCACAAACGGAACGTTCATATCTGTTGATGCAAAAAAAGGCTTTGTTTCGGCAGGGGCGTCTCTCAAGAGCAAAACTGAAAACGAATGATATTTTAGTGATAAAACAGAGGACATTTTTATGGACAAACAGAAAATTCAAAACATGATAGCGGCGCTTGAGATATTTTATGAAACAGCGGGCTATGAGGATTTTTATGAAAAAGAAATAAAATGCAGAACTGACGATGAAATATATATGCTCTATGAAGATACATTTGGCGAGGAAATATAATTTTTGTCGGCCAAAGTTCCCTCTTGCTTAATATAGACGTGACATTTGACGATATTATTTATAAAGAGGCGGGAGGCGATATTTATGGATATAAAAATGGTTGGAAGCATGAGACAGCACATCAAAATTTCTGGAATGAAGCAGAAATGGGAGCTGAAGAAATCTGGAGCCCTTTCAACATTTGACAAACTGAGCCTTGGCATTTCTTCAACAAACTGCGGAAACAGCGGAAAAGCCGGAATTTATGAAAAGGTCAGAAAGCTCAAAGAAAAGTTGAAAACTGGCGGGCGCCTGACAATGGAAGAAAAGGAGTTTTTGCGCCAGAATACACCGGAAATTTATAAAAAAATTGAGGAAGCAGAAAGAGAACGCGACTCACATGCGGCCCGCTTGCGTGCATGCAAAACAAAGGAAGAAATGGAACGCGTGAAAGCCAGCAAAAAGTCGGAAATTATGGCGTCAATGGCTGACAGAAGCGGCGATTTTGACATGGTTGAAATACGCACGGCACAGACAAATGCAGCAGCCAGTGAAGTGAGCAGCATGTCAAAACCGCACAAAAGAGACATTGAAAAAAATGAAAGACAGCTGAAAGAAGAAAAGACAAACGACATAAAAGGGCGTTCGGAAAAAGCTGTTGAAAACCGTCAAGAAAATGAACGTGCTGAAAATTTGAACACAATCCGTGAGGAAAACGGCAGAATTAAAAATGTGAACAGTGTTTCCATGAAGAAGGCTGAAAACATGGAAGAAAAAAAGGAAGTTTCAAAAAATATTTCAGCAAATGCTTATGCAGTGTATAGAGAAACGGCCAAAGAAACTGCTTCTTATGAAAAAGACAAAACCAAATATAGAGCAAAGGCATGACAAAATGGCTGTGCTTTGATTTTTCTTTTGACTTCAGAAATGTCAGGCAAATTTGATGTGGCACTGAAACTGATTATATGCTATACTCAATGTAACTAATTTACAGGCGCGGAGGTAGCAGGCGTGATTTATAACAATATTTTGGAAGCTATGGGAAACACTCCATTGATACGCATCAACAAAATTGCTCCAAAAAATGGAGCTGAAATTTTTGTGAAATATGAAGGGCTGAACGTTGGAGGCTCTGTCAAAACAAGAACGGCTTTCAACATGATCAATGAGGCCGAAAAAAGAGGAGAAATAAACAAAAACACTGTTATAGTTGAACCAACAAGCGGCAATCAGGGAATAGGCATAGCGCTTGTGGCGGCAGTCCGCGGATATGACGTTAAAATAGTTATGCCCGATTCTGTGAGCCGCGAAAGGCGGGCCATAGTCGGCCAGTATGGCGCGGAGGTTGTTCTTGTTCATGACGAGGGCGACATAGGCAAATGCATAAACGAATGCCTTGAAACTGCACTCAGAATGAAAAAGGAAAACCCAAATGTATACATTCCGCAGCAGTTTGTCAATGTGGACAACAACAATGCCCACAAAAATGGAACAGCACGTGAAATAATCCGCCAGATGGAAGGGCGCAAAATTGACGGTTTCTGTTCCGGCATAGGGACAGGCGGAACAATAACAGGCATTGGGGAAGTTTTGAAGGCTGAAAATCCACAAACAGAAATTTGGGCCGTGGAACCTGAAAACGCCGCAATACTCTCGGGAGGAACTGTTGGCACACACATACAAATGGGGATTGGCGACGGCATAATACCCGACAATTTGAACCAAAAAATATACAACGAAATATGTGTTGTCAAGGATGATGAAGCTGTTGAAATGGCAAGACGGATTGCCCGCGAGGAGGGCATATTGTGTGGAATTTCAGGAGGCTCAAACATGACAGCGGCTGTCAAGCTTGCAAAAAAGCTTGGAAAAGGAAAAACTGTTGTGACAATATTGCCTGACACAGGAGAAAGATATTTCAGCACAGAACTTTTTGAATAGATCACCGTGTTGTTTTGCGCGCATATTTGAACTTTTGAATTGAAAGTTTGATATAAATTTTGTTGACATTTTTTGGGGCGTTTAGTACTATAAGATACAGAATGATTAATGAAGAACAATGTTCTGAATATAAGAACGCTTCATTGGTCTTATGCAATGAAAAACTATAAGGAGTGAGTTGAATGGAACTGAACAACAAATTTTTCCCCAACTACACTGTTGGAGAAAATGCTTATGAAGCCATTGGCGAAGTTTGCAGAAAATATGGAACAAAAGCACTTGCTGTTGGAGGCAAAAAAGCGCTTGCCGCCGCAAAACCGGCCCTTGAAAAAGCCTTGAAAGACTCTGAAATTGAAATTTTGGACTATGTTTGGTATGGCGGGGAGGCTTCAATTGAAAACTCTGAAATGATTGCCGGACTGGATTCATATAAAAAAGCTGACATGATTTTTGCCTTTGGCGGTGGAAAAGCGCTTGATGCGTGCAAATATGCCGCGTTTTTGATTGACAAAAAACCTCTTTTCACATTCCCGACAATTGCCGCAACTTGTGCAGCCGCTTCAGCAGAGGCAATTATGTACTATCCAAATGGCGAGGCAAGAGATACATATGAGTGCCATTCGCCAGCGGCTCATGTGTTCATAAACACTGACATAATTGCCGAGGCGCCTGAACTCTATCTTTGGGCCGGAATTGGCGACACAATGGCAAAACATTTTGAAACTTCACTTGCGGCAAGAGAACGACAGGATCTTTCATATGGTCAGGCGCTTGGCGTCAAAATTGGCGAAATGTGCTATAAACCACTTGTTGAGGTTGGGGCAAAAGCACTTGACGACTGCAAGGCCAATCACTCCAGTGCGGAGCTTGAGAAAATTGCTCTCACAAACATAATCACAACAGGCATGGTTTCAGGCTTTGTTGGCGTCACAATCAACTCAAACATTGCTCATGCACTTTGCTATGGCATGACAGTTCTTCCTCAAATTGAAAAGAATCATCTTCATGGCGAGGTTGTTTCATATTGCACGCTTGTCCTTCTTTTTGTTGACGGCCAAATGGACAAAGTTGATGAACTTTTCCCGCTTTATAAAGCAATTAAACTCCCTACAAAGCTTTCCGACTTGGAAGTTTCAAAAGATGAGCTCAAGCCGGTTGTTGAAAAAGCAGTTGCTGTTGATGACATAAAATTCGTGCCATACAAAGTTACAGAAGAAATGCTCCTTGAAGCCATTGACAAGCTTGAGGAATATAACAACAAAAATGCTTAATTTTTGAACAAAGACATTGAAATGCCCTGTGGATTGAAATTTCCAAAGGGCATTTTTGTTGCTTGTTGAAACAGATTTGTGCGGTGAAATTTGGCCGCATTTTCAGTGAGCTTTCAAAACACTTTGGGGGCAAAGGCGCCGTTGTTGCCAAAGGGCATTTTTGGCATGTTTCAAACTGGTTCAAAAAATGGAATTTGTTCAAACAATGGCTATGAATGCTGGTTTACAATTCCTTGAACATTTTCAAGCGACATACTTTCCAGTAAGAAAAGACTTTTTAAATATTGAGCTTTGAAATTTTGAATGCAGTGAAATGCATATTTCAGGCAGATGACTCGGGAAATAAGGCAATTTGCATATAAAATATAGTGACACAGCGCAAAAAAAAAGATATTTTTGATGAATTTAATAAATTATTTTTTTTTCAAAAATTTGTATTGACTCTATTGTAGCTAAATAGAATAAAATAAAGCCTGTAAAAAAAATAATATTTGAATTGAAACATAAATGTGAATTTACGAAAGGATGATTTTAATGTCAACAGTACCAAAGGCGATTACTTTTGATGTGTACGGAACAATCATTGACTGGGAAGGAGAAATTCAAAACTTCTTCAGAGACTTCATGGCAAAAAAAGGAATCACAGGAGTTGAGCCTAAAACTGTTCAGCAGAGATGGGAAGAA
>JAAVYN010000024.1 GCA_022791155.1 Bacillota bacterium
ATGGACATCTACGCAAAGGTGAAGTATAATAAGCCAGAGGAGTTGTTTGGCGTGGTAAATGGCGCTTTTCGTCAGGCCACGGATGATTGAAAAATTGCTATTTTTCGTGGTTCCCACATAGGATAACTGAACAATGAAAAGCCGGGAAAGCCCGTAAAATCAAGGAAAAACGGCGCTAAGAGAATTTCAATATGGCCTCAAGGCAGCCCGTCGCGCTCCGCAGTTCTCAAAGAGATAATTGCGTTTGCAATTTCAAAAGAATTCAACCCCCAGAAGCCAAATGTTTCTGGGGTTTTTGATTTTGCAGCAATAAGGAAAAGGGCGGTGAAGAAGTTTGAAACGGTTTTCTTCATCGCCTTTTTTTGTTGTGTTGTTTTCAGTTCATTAAAGCTTGATTAAAGCCTGTGTCCTTTTTTGACATATCAAAGAAACAATTGAAATATGTTTATATGGCTTTATTGTTATATTTCATAAATATGTTTTTTAATGATATTGCTGGTGAACGTTCATCATTTTTATCGCATAATCCTTTTTTCAATTTCAACAACAATGAGCGGAACAAAACAAAGAGCGGCAACTGTCAGCCATTGCTCTGTGCTGAGGGCTGAAACCTTGAAATATGTGGCTGCTGTTGGAATTGATATAACCCCGCACTGCATTATAACCCCAACAATCACAGCGATGTTCAAATATTTGTTTCCAAAAAATCCTTTTTTGAGTATGCTTTTTCCGCTTCTCATGTTGTATGCGTGAACAAGCTGTGACATGCTCAAAACTGCAAACGCCATTGTTCTTCCAATTGCCACGCCTTGTCCGTTGTCATAATATATGTGGCCAATGGCAAACGCCACAAGCGAAAGCACGCCGATCATTGCCCCTTCAAGGCATATGCGCATTCCCAGCCCGCCAGAAAACACACTTCCTCCGTTTTCAGCCGGCTTTTGATTTATTATTTCGCTGTCGAATGTGTCCATGCCTAAAGCTATTGCTGGAAGTGAATCTGTTATCAAATTCACCCACAGAAGCTGTATTGGAAGAAGGGGCGTTGCCCAGCCCATGACCATTGCTGTGAATATTGTTATAATTTCGCCTATGTTGCTTGACAAAAGGAAATGAATTGTCTTTTGTATGTTGGCATAAATTCCGCGCCCCTCTTTCACAGCCTCAACAATTGTGGCGAAGTTGTCATCAGATATAATCATGTCGGCGGCATTTTTTGCGGCGTCTGTTCCTGTGCGGCCCATTGCGCAGCCAATGTCGGCAGCTTTGAGCGCGGGTGCGTCGTTGACGCCGTCTCCTGTCATGGCCGTCACCATGTTTTTGCTTTGAAACGCTTTGACAATGCGCATTTTGTGTTCTGGCGTGACCCGGGCAAAAACGGTGTATCTGTCTATGTTTTTCACAAGTGTTTCCTGACTCATTTTTTCAAGCTCTGCGCCTGTCACACTTTCGTCACCGTCTTCAAATATTCCAACTTCCATTGCAATTGCTGAAGCAGTGATGGGGTTATCTCCTGTTATCATAAGAGGGCGTATTCCGGCTTTTTTGCAAACTTCAACTGCTTTTTTGGCCTCGGGCCGTGGCATGTCCATTATCCCTATAAATCCGCAAAGTGTGACATCTCTTTCCAATTCAAATTCTTTTGGCATGTGGTCAAATTCACGATATGCCACAGCTATGACTCTCAATGCCTTTTTTGCCATGCTGTCACAAACTTCAGCGGCTTTCTTTTTGTCTCTGTGCGTGAAACCTATTTCAGCGTTTTTTCTTGTGTATTGTCCACATATGTTTGCAACCATTTCGGGCGCGCCTTTTGTCACGGCGATATATTTTTCCTTTGACTTGTGCACCGTTGTCATCATTTTTCTGTCTGATGAAAAAGGTTTTTCCATGACCCGCGGAAGTTCGCGGTTTATTCTTTCTCTGTTGATCCCTGTTTCCAAAGCGCTTTCACAAATGGCCGTTTCAGTTGCTTCTCCAACAAATTTTCCGTTTTCATAACGGCAGTTGCTGCAAAGAGAGGCCAATGTCAGCATTTTTTCAACACTTTCAGGGCCGGCGTTGGCAGCAGAGGTCATGTCAACAAATTTCACGGCTTTCATTTTGTTCATTGTGAGCGTGCCTGTTTTGTCGGAGCATATCACTTGTGCCGAACCAAGGGTTTCAACCGCTGTCAGCTTCCTCACAATGGCGTTTTTGGCAGCAAGCCTTTTTGTTCCCATTGCAAGCACAATTGTCACAACTGCTGTCAATCCCTCGGGAATTGCCGCCACAGCAAGGCTGACGGAGGTCATGAACATGTCGAATATGTCGCCTTTTCGCGCCACTCCCAAAATGAATATGACAACACAAACTCCAATTGCGCCCAATGCCAAAGTTTTGCCTGTTTCATCCAATTTGGACTGGAGTGGCGTCTTTTTTTCTTCCTCATTTTGCATGAGGCGTGCTATTTTCCCAACTTCTGTGTTCATTCCGGTTGCTGTCACAACGGCTTTTCCGTGGCCATATGCCACAAATGAGCCGGCCAAAACCATGTTATGCCTGTCCGCTGTTTGACAATCGGGCTTGCATATGAAGCGGCAATCCTTTTCAACGCTTTCGGATTCACCTGTTATGGCCGATTCTTCAGTTTTGAGGCTCACGCTTTCAATCAGTCTTCCGTCGGCACATATGCGGTCGCCCGTTTCAAAAACAATTATGTCGCCTTCAACGACGTCTTCAGCTTCAATCACTTTCATTTTGCCATCACGCAAAACTCTTGCATTGCTTGGCGTCAGCTTTTTCAAATCATCAATGGCCTTTTGGGCCCTTGATTCCTGAACAACGCCTATAACGGCGTTTATGACAACAATTGCTATTATCAAAAAAGAATCTGCAAAGTCACTTTCGCCTTTTAGAACAGAAATCACAAATGATGCGGCGGCCGCGCTCAAAAGAACAATGACGAGAAAGTCGTTGAGCTGATTGAAAAATCTTTGGGCAAAGCTCTTTTTTTCAGTTTCGTCTTTGAGTATATTTTTTCCATTTTTCTTTAGTTTTGAGGCTGCCTGCGTGTCTGTCAGCCCTTTTTTCAAATCTGTTTGCAGCAAATCGGCTGTTTCAATATAAGTTTTGTTATGCCAGTCCATATTCTCACCTCGGTTAAATCTTATTCGTGCTATAGCAAAGTTATTACTTCATTCATAATATAAAGCATAACTGTTTTGTATTATTTTTGGAGGAACAAATGGCATATAAACTTATAATATTGTCTCTTGCTCTTTCTGTGGATTCATTTGGCGTTGGCCTTGCCTGCGGCGGGCGTGGAATCAAGATAACATCGCCAGCAAAACTGATAATATCATTTCAGGCTGTTTCGATAACATTTCTTGCGCTTGTGCTTGGCGATTTCATCAAAAATATACTTCCTGCGCCAATTGCGGAGAACATTGGCACAATTATGCTTGTGGCGCTTGGCGTTTGGGTTATGTTTCAGGGCTCCAAAAAATCGGGCCACAAAAAAGTTTCGAAACATAAAAATGAAAAATGGACACTTTTTTTGAAGCAATTTGGCCTCACAATTGAAATTGTGAGAACGCCGCACAGCTGTGACATGGACAATTCAAAAACGATAGATCCGCTTGAGGCGATATATCTTGGCTTTTCATTGTCCATAGATGCTTTTGCCGCTGTCACAGGCGCTGGAATTGCTGGCGGCTTCACAATGCTGCTTCCTTTCATGGTGGCATTTTTGCAGATTGTTCTCATTGTTTTGGGCTCAAAAACAGGAGAAAAAATAAAAAATATCTGTCCTTTGAGAACAGATATTTGGAGCATAATTTCGGGTGCGCTTTTAATAGCCATAGGGCTTATATATTTGATTTAATTTTCCAAAAACATCAAAAGCCTTTTGAAATGCCTTTTTGCATCGTCATAGCCTTGGTTGTAGAGATTTTTAAGTTTTTTGCTGTCTTTTTCAAGGCGGCCAATTTCAACGGGCTTCCGCGGACGGATGACATATGCCCGTCCGGCGGCTTTTTCTTTTTCAACAAACTCAAGAGTGCTGTTATATTTTGTGTGGCGGCTGGCCATGGCTTTGATCAAAAGGGGATATTTTTTATATTTAATTTTTATCAGGTTTATGAGTTTGTTTTTTTCTTTTCTATAGCTTTTGTCTCTTGTTAATATTACTATGTTTTTTCTGCTTCCGTCTTTTATGGCTTTTTTGATTGGGATTGAATCGCTCATGCCGCCATCAAGATATTTTTTTCCACAAATTTCAACCATTTGTGACAGCAGTGGAAGCGAGCTTGAGGCTCTTATGAAATCAATGTCTTTTCTCATGTCACCAATTTTGATATATTCTGCTTTGCCTGTTTCACAATTTGTCACAACAACATAAAAATTTCCGTCATATTCATCAAAAGCGTCATAGTTGTATGCATTTAGTTTTTCGGGGATTGTTTTGTAGACAAATTCTGCTCCAAAATAGTCGCCGGTTTTTATGAGGCTTTTGATGC
Source organism: Bacillota bacterium (assembly GCA_022791155.1). Classification (GTDB taxonomy): domain Bacteria; phylum Bacillota; class Clostridia; order Lachnospirales; family Anaerotignaceae; genus JANFXS01. The sequence goes on from JAAVYN010000024.1 coordinate 4,500, forward strand.
TTGCATATCTTTTGTCTTTTATATAATCAACGTTTGTGGCATATGCCCTGCCTTTTTGTTTTGAAATGTAACTGCATGCATGGCACGCTCCGGCCGAAACGGCATATATCGGCGAAAGCTCAATGCCTTTTTCAATGAAGAAATCAAGAACGCCAGCGGTGTAAACTCCTCTCATGCCCCCGCCTTCTAATATCAAGCCAATGTTATACATAAAAACACCTCAACTTAAAATTGTGGCTGAAAAAGTGTAGCACAAAATTTCTTTTGCGCCGTTTTCCTTCAAAACTTTTGCGCATTCATTCAAAGTGGCTCCTGTTGTGAATATGTCATCTATCAAAAGTATGTTTTTGCCTTTTATGTCGCAGTTTCCAATTTCGAAAGCATTTTTAATGTTTTTTAACCGCTCCTCAATGCTTAGGCCGCTTTGGGGAATTGTGTTTGTTTTTCTTATCAGCGCTTTTTCAGAAAATTCAATTCCTGCAAGCCTTGCTATGCCGCGGCCCATTATCACGGACTGGTTGAAGCCTCTTTTTTTGAATCTTTTTTTGTGTATCGGGACAGGAATGATTATGTCGCTGTCACTAAATATGTTTGGAAAATTTTTTTGAGCCGTTTCAAACATAATTTTTGAAAAGCCTTCGCCATAGAATTTGTAGCCGTCAAACTTGAAGCTTTTTATAGATTTTTTCACAAATTTATAGTCATATACAGCGAAAGCGCAGGTTATATATCCCGTTATTATGGATTTGGAATTGTTGATATTTTTCACATATATGCCTGTGTTTTTGCTGTTATGTTTGATGCATGCGTCGCACAAATAGTTGCCGGGCATTATTATTTCCTGACAAACAACGCAGCGCGGCGGATATATCATATCAATCAAAAATTTAATAATACCAATCATATAAAACCTCACTGATGCATGAATTTGTAGAGTGAACATATTCTTTTGTCAAGGGTTGAATATCTGTTTATTTCTCTGTTGTTGTCAACCATTTTGTTCATTGTTTCGGGAATTCCAACAATGACAGCAAGCTTTTTTGCCCTTGTCACAGCTGTATACAAAAGATTTCTTGAAAGGAGCATGGGTGGGCCGCTGTGGATCGGAATTATCACAACGGGATATTCACTTCCCTGTGATTTGTGTATTGTGACGGCATATGACAGCTCCAGTTCTTCAATTTGTGTGAAGTCATAGTCAACCCATTTGTTGTCATCAAAGAGAACGCTTATAAATTCTTTGCTTTCATCAATTTTTTGTATTGTTCCGCAATCGCCATTGAAAACTCCCAAGCCCTCGTCAACAATGTTTCCGCGAGCGCCTTTTATCTTCCATGGCATGTTATAGTTGTTTTTGATTTGCATGACTTTGTCGCCGCATCTTAAAACGCCTGTTCTCAAAATTTTTTCACTTTTTGTTTTGTGCGGCGGGTTGAGCGTTTGCTGAAGCGTTTTGTTCAGCTCATGAACGCCAAGCATTCCTTTTTTCATTGGCGCAAGAACTTGTATGTCGCTGAGAGGATCACAGCCGTTGTATGCGGGAAGCCTTCTTGTGATCAAGTCTTTCACGGCTTCAACAACGTCTTTTGCGTTTGTTCTTTTAACAAAGAAAAAATCTTTTGTTTTGTCGTTCAAAACAGGATAGAGGCCGTTGTTTATTCTGTGTGCATTTGTTATTATGGCGCTTTCTTGCGCCTGACGGAATATTTCTGTGAGGCGCACAACTTTTATGACACCGCTTTTGATCATATCTTTCAGTGCGTTTCCGGCGCCAACTGAAGGGAGCTGGTCAATGTCGCCCACAAATATGAGCCTTGTGCCGGGCTGAACAGCTTTCAAAAAACTGTTCATGAGAAGCACGTCAATCATTGAGCTTTCGTCAATTATAATCACGTCGGCCTCTATTGGATCATCTTCATTTTTTTCAAAGGACTGCGAGCGGTTGTCGCCGTCTATGAAGTTTATTCCGAGCATTCTGTGTATTGTTTGGGCGTTCATTCCTGTGGCCTCTGTCATGCGTTTGGCGGCCCTGCCTGTTGGGGCGCCAAGGACAATGTCAAGCCCTTCTTTTTCAAGAATTTTGATGATTGTGTTTATTGCCGTTGTTTTTCCTGTTCCGGGGCCGCCTGTTATTATAAGCACGCCTTCTGTCATGGCTTCTGTCACGGCGAGACGCTGTTTTTCGGCAAGTTTCACTCCTGTGGAGGCTTCGGCCTTTTCTATAACTTCGTTCCAGTCTTTTTCAAATTCATCTCTATATTCTAAAAGTTCCAATATTTTTTTGGCTGATGAAATTTCTGCATAGTAATATGCGTTTAGATATACTATAATTTCGCCGTCTAAATTTTCTCTCCAAATTTGATGCTCAATTTGAAGCTCAAGAAGATAGTTTTCAACAACATCGTCATTTATGCCTGTGATTTCTCTGACAGAGTCAAAGAGGGATTTTTGAGGCAAATATACATGTCCTTCCTGCGACGCCATTGTGAGGGCATATTTCACGGCAGATTTGATTCTTCCGGGTGAATCTTCGGCCATTCCGGCAGCAGCGGCCAGTCTGTCAGCCATTTTGAAACCAATTCCTGATATGTCGTCAGCAATTTTGTAGGGGTTTGTGTTGACAATGTCAAATGTTCTTCCCTTATACTTTTTATATATCTTCATTGAATATGTTGGGGAAACGCCGAGGTTTTGAAGAAACATCATAACCCTTCTGAGCTCATGCTGTTCCATGAAAACCTGACTTATGCGCATGGCTTTTTCGAATGTTATTCCCTTCACTTCAACAAGCCTTTCAGGCTTTTCTTCGATTATGAAAAATGTTTCTTCGCCAAATTTTTCAACAATTTTTTTGGCTGTTTTTGCGCCTATTCCTCTCACAACGCCGGAAGAAAGATATTTTTCAATTCCCTCAACTGTTGTCGGCACTGTTTTTTCATAAATCTCAACAGAAAACTGGCGGCCATATGACGGATGAACTGTCCAAACGCCAGTCACGCTTATGTTTTCGCCTTTGTGAATGTCGGGCAATGTGCCAACACACACAACTTCTTCTTCATTGTCGTTGAGTGAAAAAACTGTATATCCATTTTCGTTGTTTTGAAATATTATTTCTTCAACAGTGCCGCTGAGGCGTTCAGTCATTGACAACAGCATTCTCCTCCTTCCAGAATTATCTAAACTTAATTCTATCATAATTGCAATGTCTAAACAACAAAAACAGCGTCTTTTTTCAAACTTTATACGATTTTTCGAACAATAGACGTTTTGGATTTATTGTAGTATAATATCTGTGAAAAGTGAAAAAAGGCAATATTATTGAAGGGGATTTTGTCGCTTTTGAGCAAAATTTTCTTTTTGGCTTGTCTTGAAAAGTGAAAAGATGAGGTTTTTCGAGACATCGCTCAAAATTTATGATATGGTCATAAAGACAGATCATTATGAAAGGTGGGGCAGCATGTCATCAAGCAAAGAATATTTGAATTTTATATTGGAGCAGTTGTCAGAGCTGGAAGAAGTTTCACACCGCTCAATGATGGGGGAGTATATAATTTATTACAAAGGCAAAATTGCCGCATATATATGTGACAACAGGCTGCTGGCAAAACCTGTTAAAGCGGCCGAAAAACTGATTCCTGATGCACAGTATGAGCCTCCCTATGAAGGCGCAAAAGACATGATTTTGGTTGAATGTGTTGACGACAAAATGTTTTTGAAAGAATTGTTTGAGGCCATGTATGACGAGCTTTCGTTTCCAAAACAGCGAAAGAAGAAGTGACATGGATTGAAATTTTTGTGGATTTTGGCTGTGTCAAAAAGCAAATATTTTATAATAAATTCTGTGTCATCACAAATGAGAAAAAACATCAAACATTTTTGAAGCACAAAAGAGGAGGCGCGCAATCAATGAACAGAAACACAACAGGACACATTTTGGCTTTGTTCACAGCCGCAATATGGGGAACAACATTCATATCAACCAAAGTACTTCTTCAATATTTTCAGCCCGTTGAGATATTGTTTTTTCGTTTTGTGCTGGGCTTTGCCGCGCTTGTTGCAGTTTGTCCGCATGTTTTGAAGGGAACGTCTCTTGTACAGGAATTTATGTTTGCAGTCGCGGGGCTTTGCGGCGTTTGTCTTTATTATCTTTTGGAGAACATTGCGCTTACATACACAATGACTTCAAATGTGAGCGTTGTCATATCGGCGGCGCCTTTTTTCACAGCAATTCTCACAAAAATGTTCATCAAAAATGAGGACAGGCTGGGAATGAATTTTTTTATAGGCTTTATAGCGGCGATAACAGGCATTTGCCTCATAAGCTTCAGCGGAACCCAAATGCAGGTCAATCCACTTGGCGACATTCTTGCCGTGGCGGCAGCGGCTGTTTGGGCATGCTATTCTGTTTTGACAAAAAAAATCAGCAGTTTTGGTTTTGGAACAATTCAAATCACGCGCCGCATATTTGCATATGGAATTTTGTTCATGATTCCGGCGCTGTTTGTGTTTGAATTTCATGCCGGTTTTGAAAGATTCCGCAGCCTGACTGTTTGGGGAAACATTGTGTTTCTTGGCCTTGGCGCCTCGGCGCTGTGCTTTGTGACATGGAACACGGCTTTGAAAATATTGGGGCCTGTGAAAACAAGTGTGTATATATATTTTGTTCCAGTCATAACGATTGTTGCTTCTTTTGTTATATTAAAAGAAAAAATCACGTTTATGTCGGGAATTGGAACGGCCTTGACACTGTTTGGACTTATAATTTCGGAATATAAGGGAAAAAACAAAGAAAAAGCTTTGCAAAAAAACGTTGTGAAGCAATGAAATGACAATGCCATATATTGATATAAAAAAATAGCCCAGCCGTGTTAAGGCGGGCTATTTTGTTTTTCTCATCTCAAAAATGGACAATGAAAACATTGCTCGAAAATTTGCCAAGTTTTTCAAAAATAACAGAGTTTTATAAACAGTCAATATATTCTGTTGTGATTCGAAAATGGATCAAGTTGTTCCGACAGATTCCAACGGTTTATTTTCTATCTGACAAACTTGTCGATTGCGTCATTCAGGCTTCCAAGAATTTTTTGCTTCGAAAAAATATCCTGTTCATAGTCGGAGTTAAACAGGCATTCATTTATATGGTTTTTCAAAATGAGTTTTCCAAGACTGTTCAATGAAGACTGAACAGCTGAAATTTGAATCAATATTTCGGAGCAGTCGCGCTTTTCTTCCATCATTTTTTTGATTGAAGTCATGTGTCCAATTATTATGGAAATTCTGTGAATCAGTCTTTTATATTCTTTTTCCGAGTGTATATGTGCGTGGATGTTTCCTTCGGAGTCAACATGCACATGTTCATGAACTTCTGTTTTTGTGTCGGCTGGCAACTCTTTTGATTTTGAAATTTTTTCACTCATTGTAAATCCCCCCATTTCGTGTTAATATGATAATAACCTATAAACAGGTTTTTTGCAATAGAAAAATATCCTATGCGGGGGGATATTCAATATTTTTTTGGGAGGGATATGATTGGAAAACATAAAAACATGGCTAAAATGTTTGATAGATTTCAACACCACTTGTGACAAAGGAAATGAATATGACTGTGCTGAATTCATAAGAAAAACTCTTAAAGAATATAATATAGACACAACAATTTGGACAGTAAGTCAAAACAGAAGCAGCACAGCGTCTTTCATAGAAGGCCGTCGGCGCGAAACCATTGTTCTCCATGCTCACATTGACACGGCGGAATATGGAGACGGCTGGAAGTTTCCTCCTGAAAAAGCGCTTTTCAAAAAAGGCTGTGTGTGCGGCCGTGGGGCTTTGGACTGCAAAAGCCAGCTTGCGGTGTGGATGAAAATTCTCACAGACGTCAAAAAAATGGCTGTCAAACCGGAATATTCACTCATGCTTTTGGCCACAGCCGATGAGGAAAATGGAGGAAAACATGGCCTTGAGTGGCTTGTGCGCAACACTGAGATATTGAAAAACGCAGTTCTTGTGATTGGCGAAGGCGGCGGGTTTCCATTTCCGTTTGACGACAAAGTTTTCTATACGTTCCAAACGGGAGAAAGAGAGGATTTTGAATTTCAGAATGATGAAAATGAAGACCCAATTTTGGCCATTGATGAGGGAATAAAAAAGGGCTATTACTCACATGATGTCAAAGAATATTTTTTGCGCCAAAACACATTGTTCAAAAGAAAGCTGGATGTTTTGCCTCTTTATGCTGGTATGTCAAAAAATTTTATGCATATGGAAAATTCAGTTGTATATCATAAATATGGAACACTGTTTCAAAATGCGCTTCAAGAACACTGCCCAAACGGACAGATTATGCCTGTTATAACGCCCGGATATAGTGACAACAGATATTTCAGGCGTATGGGAATTGCAACAATTGGATTTTTTCCTTTGGACATTGGCAATGCTCTTTCAGGCATACATGGAAAAAATGAATATATCAGCGAAAAATCGCTTTTTTTGGCATATTCTGTAATAAAAAAAATTATTTTGAAATTACTATTGACTTTTGAAGAAAATAGTATTAATATTTAGCTCATAAAAGCAATCCCCATGGAGGGGATTAAAAATAGGAGGTATGTTTTATGGCTAACGAAAAAAAGGGGTCAGACATTAATTTTGGGTTCATTGCTTATCCAGCGGCATGCTTGGCGACAATCATTCTGGGAGCGATTTTTGATTTTCTTATCCCTGGAACCCTCCCGTTCCAATTCTCAATTATACCATTGGTGCTTTGCGGCGGGAAATGCGTTGTGGATGCTGTTGAGGCCACAATCACAAAAAGGAAAATCACAGCAGGTATGTTAGTAGTTTTAGCACTTATAGGATGTACATATGTAGGAGAATATATCTCTGGAGCAATAACAGCATTCATGATGATTATTGGCGAGGTTTTGGAAGACTTCACAATGCTTAAAACAAAGAACGCCGTGAGCGAACTTGTGAAACTTGTTCCAACAACATGCCGCAAACTGGTTGATGGACAGTTTAAGCAAGTGTCAATCAAACAAGTTGTGAAAGGCGACATAGTTCAGGTTCAGGCTGGTGAAAAAATCGCCGCTGACGGCACAATCACAAAAGGCCAGGCCGCAATCAACGAGGCTGCTATCACAGGTGAATCAATGCCAGTTGACAAAAAAGCCGGCGACAAAGTTTTTGTTGGAACATTAAATGAAAACGGCGTTATTGAAATAGAAATTGAAAAACTTGGCAACGACACAGTTCTTGGTAACATAATAAAGACAGTTAAAGCAGCACAGGACAACAAAGGAAACGCTCAGAAAATAGCTGATAGATTCTCAGAAGTTTTCCTTCCGATTATCCTCGTAATAGCAATATTCGTTTGGGCTACAACAAACGACCTCATGAGGGTTATGTCAGTTCTCGTCATCGCTTGCCCTTGCGCCCTTGTTCTTGCAACACCAACAGTTGTTATCGCCGCTGTCGGCAATGCCGCAAAAAAAGGTGTTCTCATCAAAGGTGGCGATGCAATTGAAGCTGCCGCAAAAATCACAACAGTTTGCTTTGACAAAACGGGAACAATCACAAAGGGAACTCCACAAGTTGTGTCAACATTTGTGATGGATGGAGTGGATAAAGCCGAATATTACAAAGCAATTGCCATGGTTGAGAAAAACTCAAGCCACCCAATTGGAAAAGCGATTATGAAAAACATCACAGAAAACAACTATGCTGATGTTAAAAATATCCCTAATGCTGAATTTGAAATGCTCTTTGGCCGTGGCGTAAGAGCCGTTGACGGAAAAGATGTTTATGAAGTTTCAAACAAGAAATGCTTGGCCGACATTAAAGAAGTTCCGGGAAAAGTTCAGGAATATATCAAAAAAGAAGAGAGCCTTGGCCGCACAACAATGATTGTTGTTGAAAATGGAAAAATTCTTGGCGGAATTGCCGTTGCCGACACTATCAGAGAAAATGTTAAAAGCACAATGGAACAATTCAAGAAACTTGGCGTTAAACACGTTGTAATGCTCACAGGCGACAATGAATTCACAGCAAAAGCCATATGTGATGAAGCTGGAATTGGCGAGTTCCGTGCAAACCTTCTTCCAGAAGACAAACTTGAAGCCATCAAAAAGTTCAAACAGCAAGGCGAAGTTGTTGCAATGGTTGGCGACGGTGTAAACGACGCCCCGGCTTTGGCCCTTGCAGATGTGGGAATCGCCATGGGAGCGGCCGGAACAGACGTGGCTGCAGAAGCTTCAAACATAACTCTTATGTCAGACAATGTGGGTATGCTTCCTTCAACATTGGCAATTTGCCAGAGATCATATTTCATGATTAAACAAAACATAATAGTGTTCGCCGTTTTTGTTAACGTAATTGGTGTGTTCTTATCAGGTTTGGGCTTCCTCAATCCAATAGCAGCAGCTCTTGTTCACAACGCTTCATCAATATTCGTTGTTCTCAACTCCTCAAGAATGCTGTCATGGAAATATAAAGGCTGATTATTAATAATAATTAATAATAATTTATATATTACTAAGGGAGGTATAAAGTATTATGTCAAAAAAAGGATCAATCATTTTCATCAAAAATGGCAAATCAAAAGTTGTATATTGCCATAGAAATGCACAGTTGGAGGGCCTTGGCAAAAGAATTGTGCGCATGCTTAAATACTTTGATGTTGAGGAGTTAAATCAGCTTTATGACTATCTTGTGCCGGTTGATGAAGACACTCCAATGACAAAAGAGCAGATTGAAGCATACAAAGAATATATGCCAGAGCAGTGCTGGAAAGAGGATCTTGACTGGACAACAGCACTTATATACACAAAAGACCCAACACAGCCAATCATGGATGGTTTCAAATACTTTGTTGATTATGCCGGATTTATTCCGTCATGGAGAAACCGCTTCAGATACGCAATCAATCTTGATGATGGCGTGTTCCAAGTTACAAAAGCCGGCCTTGAAATTATCTGCCAAGAAAGCGACGAGTTCAGCAAAAACGTTGACTACACAGGCTCCATAGTTCCATGTGTATTGGGCGTATTCCCTCTTGACAACATCCCTGATGACTGGATGGAACAGTGCAAGAACAAATGGAAAGACAAAATCGTTATAAAAGCAGTTCCAATGGATGGCGTTGTTATCGATGCAAACAAATTCGACAGCGATCCTGAAGGACAGCACGACGCATTGAAGATGCACTATTACATAGGTATTGAAAATTATTAAAACATTGTGTATAATGTATAATAGTTTTTAATCAAATATAAGATCTTATATTTTTACAGGAGGCGTATAACTATGCATGAAGGTAAACATGGTATTTTAGACGGACTTGAGGATATGGATGATCTTTTCGGCGTAGATGACGAAAAAGAAGAAGAAAAAGCTGACACAAAGAAGAAAAAATCATTCTTGGGATTTGGCAAAAAAGATTGATCCTCAAAAGACATTTACAATCTAACTTAGTTTAACAATAAGGCTTTCTATGACATGGCAACCCTTCATAGAAAGCCTTATATTGTTTTGTTGGAGTTTGTCAGAAAGAGTTTCGGAAAGAGCTTTTGGTTTGAAACACTGCTGATGTTTTGCGTTGTGTGAACCAAAAAAAATTGTGGACATTACATTTGCCGAATGCGGGCTATAACAATATATGTTTATAGCCCGCTGTTAAACTTTCCATATCCTTTTTCTTCCATTTTGCTTTTTGGAATGAAATCAACGGCGGCACTGTTGACGCAATATCTCAGGCCGCCGCTTTCTTCAGGCCCGTCATCAAAAACGTGGCCTATATGGCTTCCGCTTTTGACACATTTTATTTCGCGCCGTTCCATGCCAAAGCTTGTGTCGGCCTTCTCAAAAATTCCGCCATCTATAGCTTTTGAAAAGCTTGGCCAGCCACAGTCTGAAAAAAATTTGTCCTTTGATGAAAAAAGAGGCTCGCCGCTGACAATGTCAACATATATTCCGTCATCAAAGCAGTTCCAATATTCATTGTCATATGGTCTTTCAGTGGCTGAATATTGTGTCACGTTATATTGAATGGGGCTTAGAAGTTTGCCTGTGTAGCTGAAGTTCTCTTTTTTGTTGGGAGAGGCATTTTTTGCAAGCTCAAAAAGTGAGCGGTCTATATGGCAATATCCAAACTTGTTTTTGCTGAGATAGCCTTGATGTTCGGTTTCGGCTTTATAAAAATTTTTGAGCTTCATGACTTCAATCACAACATTGCCCGAAACTCTTTCGCGCAGTTTTTTCATTGAGTCTTCAACAATTTTGCCGTCACACTCATTTTCATAATAAATCCCTGTTCTATACTGTTCCCCAACATCATTTCCCTGACGGTTCAGGCTTGTTGGATCAATTGTCATATAAAACAGATCCAGCAAAAACCAAAGCGGCGCCGTTTTCTCGTTATATTCAACTTTCACTGTTTCTGCAAAGCCTGTTTTGCCACTGCAAACTTCGTTGTAGGAGGGGGAGTCTGTGAAACCATTGGCATATCCAACTTCGGTGTTAAAAACGCCTTTAACTTGTTTGAAAAAATGTTCGGTTCCCCAAAAACAGCCTCCTGCAAAATATATAACAGCCATTTCAACACCTCCAGTGTTCAAAAAATTCAAAACTTTGTTTCACTTTTTTTGAGAGCGGTCATTGAAGAATATACAACCGCCGAAAGTATTATGATTCCTCCCAAAACCTCTCGTGGAGAGGGTATCTCATTTAACAGGACAGCCGCAAGTATTATTCCATATATAGGTTCTATGCTGTTTATTATTCCCGCTGTTTGAGCGCTTATCCCTTTGAGCCCTGTTATGAACAGTGAGCGGCTTAGAAAAGTGAACACGGTTCCAAAAACAAACAGAAGGCTTGCGTCAGTGGCTGACATGTTTTCAATCCCTGCAAAAAGCACAAAGGGCAATATGACAATGAAAGCAACTGTCTGTTCATAAAATGATATTACAGTTCCGTTATATATTGCGGCGTATTTTTTCTCTATTATTGAAAGGAATGAGAATGTGAGCCCTGAAAATATTCCTTCAACAAATCCAATGAGCATGCTGTTTGAAAAATTGTTCACAGGGGCCACAAACACAACACCCAAAAATGCCACGGCTGCTGTCATTATATCTTTGTTGTGTATTTTGGATTTGAAGAACAAAGGCTCCAAAAATGTTGTGAAAATTGGACATGTGGAAAATGTCAAAAGTGTTATGGCGACGGTTGAGGCTTGAACACTGCTGTAAAAAGCAATCCAGTGCACAGCAAGTGTGACGCCCAAAAGCACCATTGAGAAATATGCCTTTTTGTCATTCATTTTCACTGAAATGTTGCGAATTTTGAGATATATCAATATGGTCATTGATGAAAAAAGCAGTCTTCCAGCCACAATCACAAATGCGGGCTGGTTTATAAATTTTCCAAAAAGACTTGCCGCGCTGAACATTGCAACAGCAAAATGTGTGTAGAACAGACATTTCTTTCCAATATCCATATTGTTTCACCCCAAAATTATAAGTTTTATAATGAATTATATACTGAACATGGACAATGTCAATAAAAACATTGACAATGGCGTTGTGCAAAAACTTTGTGAAAATGGTTGGTCATTATGTTGAATTGTATATTAAACACTGACAAATATATAATTTTGTTGCTGTTTTTGAATTAAAATGATATAATAATATGGTTTAATTTCTATTTTAGCATAAACTTTAATATGCGTTGTCAGACTGTGCTTAAAACAGTTTGTCAAATTGGAATTGATTTCATTGGCGGACTGCTGCATTCTTTGACATAAAGCACACATTGCAACTCAATTTTGTTGAAACAAACTTTTTAAGGAGGAATTTCTGTGGGAAAGCTATTTGGCACAGACGGCGTAAGAGGAGTGGCCAACACTGAACTTACAGGAGAACTCGCATATAAACTTGGGCGCGCTGGCGCATATGTGCTCACAAAAGAAACTGATCACGCGCCAAGAATACTCGTTGGAATGGACACACGCATAAGCGGCGACATGCTTGAAAGCGCTCTTGTTGCCGGAATATGTTCTGTGGGAGCCCATGCTATACTTGCGGGCATACTTCCAACACCAGCTGTAGCATATCTTGTGCGCCGGTATAACCTTGATGCGGGGGTCATGATTTCGGCCTCGCACAACCCTGTGGAATATAACGGCATAAAATTTTTCAATAAAGACGGATACAAACTTCATGATGATCTTGAAAATGAAATAGAAGACATATTGTTCAACAGGTTTGAAACGCTTCCAAAGCCAACTGGCGGAAGTGTGGGCACAAAATCTGTGTGCGACGACGCCATTGAGGATTATATTAACTTTTTGACAAAATCCACAAGCTCAAGCTTTAAGGGGATTAAAGTTGCTCTTGACTGTGCCAATGGCGCTTCATATAAAGCGGCTCCAATTGCGATACTCAATCTTGGCGCCTCCATGTGCATAATACACAACGAGCCTGATGGTTCAAACATAAATGAAAAGTGCGGCTCAACGCACATTGAAGACTTGAAGGAATTTGTTGTTGAAAACGGCGCCGACATAGGCTTTGCCTTTGATGGCGACGCTGACAGATGTCTTGCCGTTGACGAAAATGGCGAGCTCATTGACGGCGACAAGCTGCTTGCCATATGCGGGCTTTATATGAAAGAGAACGACAAACTCAAAAACAACACAATTGTTGGAACTGTCATGAGCAATCTTGGATTCATGCTTATGGGGAAAAAGCATGGCATAAACATTGAACAGACAAATGTTGGTGACAGATATGTTCTTGAAAGAATGATTGAGGGCGGATTTAACATAGGCGGCGAACAGTCTGGCCACATAATATTTTTGGATGACAACACAACCGGCGATGGCATATTGACTGCCATAAAGGTTCTCACTGTGATGAAAGAACGTGGGAAAAAAGCTTCAGAACTTGCCTCTGTCATGGAAGTTCTCCCACAAGTGCTTGAAAACGCAAAGGTTGACAATTCAAGAAAAAATGATTATGTCAATGACAGCGAAATAATGGCCGCAATTGAAGGCGTGAATGAAATGTTTTCAGGCAGTGGCCGTGTTCTCATACGCCCCAGTGGCACAGAGCCGCTTGTGCGTGTGATGATAGAGGGCAAAAACATATCGCTGATGAATGAGGAAGCAAAAAAACTGGCGCGGCTCATCGAACTTAGGCTTAATTAAGGAGGTCAATATATGTGTGGAATTGTTGGCTATATCGGTTCAAAACAGGCGCCCTCCATACTCATGGAAGGTTTGAGAAAACTGGAATACAGAGGCTATGACTCGGCGGGAATAGCTGTTTTTGACGGTTCAAAAATAAACATGCTCAAGGCAAAAGGCAAGCTTGTGAACCTTGCCGGAAGGCTTGACGAAAACCCTATTGCCGGAAACGTTGGCATTGGTCACACACGCTGGGCAACTCATGGCGTTCCAAGCGACATAAACTCACACCCACATGTCAGTGGCGACAGAACAATTGCGGTTGTTCACAATGGAATAATTGAGAACTATATGAACATAAAAGAGGATTTGTCACAAAAGGGATATAAGTTTGTTTCTGACACAGACACTGAAACCGTGGCGCACCTCATAGACTTCTATTATAAACAGGGGATTTCATTCACCGATTCTGTTTTCAAAGTTCTCAACGAAATTGAGGGCGCATATGCCCTTGCCATATTGTGCCGCGACTGCCCCGACACAATAATTGCTGCGCGCAAAAACTGCCCTTTGATTATTGGCCTTGGCGATGGCGAGAATTTCATATCTTCTGACATTCCGGCCATACTTCATCACACAAGAGATGTCTATCTTCTTGAAAACGACGAGGTTGCCATTGTCAAAAAAGACAGCGTTGAAATTTTTGACAACAAAAAGGAACCTGTTCACCATGATATATTCAAAGTCAATTGGGACATAGATGCCGCGGAAAAAGATGGCTATGACCACTTTATGATTAAAGAAATAAATGAACAGCCAAAAATTGTTCAAGACATACTTTCAAGACGTGCCCCTGAAGAAAGCGATTTTGTCAATCTTGAGGGAATAAATCTCACAAAAGAAGACATTGAAAATATAAGCAGAATTTATGTTGTTGCATGTGGAACAGCATATCATGCAGGGCTGATTGGAAAATGTCTGATTGAAAAGATTGCAAGGATCCCCGTTGTTGCTGACTTTGCCAGTGAATTTAGATATAAAAACCCTATATTGGATGAAAAAACACTTGTGATTGTCATTTCTCAAAGTGGCGAAACAGCGGACACACTTGAGGCATTGAGGATAGCAAAAAGGAACAATGCGCGCGTTTTGGCAATTGTCAACACCGTTGGAAGCTCCATTGCGCGTGAAGCTGATGATGTTTTCTATATACTTGCCGGGCCGGAAATATCTGTTGCTTCAACAAAGGCATTCACAGCACAGGTTATATCCATGGAGCTTATATGCTGCCACATAGCAATGGAAACAGGAAAAATGACAAAAGAGGAATTTGTGGCAATCAGAAAGAATTTGCATGACATTCCGAGCAAAATATCACAAGTGATTCAAAAATGTGCTGTTGAAGATAAGCTTGCTGAAAAATATATCAGCTCAAAAAATGTGTTCTATATTGGCCGCGGACTGGACTATCTGACAAGCATGGAAAGCTCGCTTAAACTTAAGGAAATAGCATATCTTCACAGCGAGGCATATGCCGCCGGCGAGCTGAAGCACGGCCCAATAGCAATGATTGAGGAATGCACGCTTGTTATAGCAATGATGACTCAAAAAGAACTTTTTGAAAAGACGCTGTCGAACATAAAAGAGGTTAAGGCACGCGGTGCAAAAGTCATTGCCATAACTTTTGACAGCATTGAGGGTTTGAAAAATGAAGTTGACGACATCATATATATTCCAGAAAGTGACTGGATGACTTCACCAGTTGTTGCAAACGTGACAACACAGCTTTTTGCATATTACATGGCCAAACGCCTTGGCACAGATGTTGATCAGCCAAGAAACCTTGCCAAATCTGTCACTGTTGAATGAGGCGACATATGAATTGGCCGAATGACTGAATTTTTGTGTGACGTTGTTCGGATTTGTGGACATGGAATGCAGAAGTTCATAATCATGTTGAAGCGGCATAATATTATTGCAGGCTTACTTAAATATGCAAAGATTTCTGAAAGGCTGTGTTTTAGCCCGCTTTTGGCATTGCTTGTGAAGCTTTAATGAAAAGACCTCCGCTTTTTTAGGCTGGGGTTTTTTAACATTAACGCCGTTGTTCAACATTATATATATTTGGTTTTTGGCTTGCCGAAGTTTGTATGTTTTTGTGATTCGATTTGCGTTTTGAAAACTGAAAATTGATTTCATATGGATATAGAAGGTTTATAATTTTTAATATGGGAATATATTCATGTGACTTTGTTTGTTTTGCAAAAATTTTGGAATCCTTTGGAACATAATTTATATATTTTTCGTAAAACAAATATACAAACTAAATTTATGGATTATTGAAAGAGGTGTTTTTATGAAGATGAGATTTAGAGTTTTTGTTGCTTGCTGTTTGTCAGCAATTTTCATGTTGACAGCCACAGCATTTGCCGCTGAAACAAATGGCAAAAGGACAATCACGACAAACGGCAATGGCAGCGTTTTTGTTGAACCGGACACAGCAAAAGTGAATATAGGTGTGCAGACCACGGAACAAAGTGCGTCTGAGGCTCAAAGCAAAAATGCCGAGATTATGAAAAATGTCATAGAAAGTCTTGGCCAAATTGGGATAACAAAAGAACAAATTAAAACGAGTGATTTTTTTGTATATCCAAGCTATTCATACAACGAAAATTCCGAGGGCGAAATTAAAAACTACACAGCTTCAAACACAATTGAGGTGACAACAAATGATCTTGACAGCGTTTCGTCAATAATTGACACGGCAACTCAAGCAGGAGCAAACAATAATAACGGAGTGCACTTTTCCGTTAAAGACCCTTCAAAATATTATGGGGAAGCATTGGCATTGGCTGTTAACAATGCTAAAACAAGCGCCGATTATATTGCAAAGACCATTGGATTTTCAATAGGCGCTCCAATAAGCATATCTGAAGAAAGCAATGGCTATTCATATGAAAAAGGGTTTTATAAAGAGACAGCGGCCTATGACGTGGCTGAAAACTCTTCGGGCCGCGGTTCAACAGAAATTTATTATGATGACATTGAAATTTCAGCAAGGGTTAAAGCTGTGTATGAATATTGATATATAATGTTCGAAGTGCCTCACTGTGCAAGCACATTGCATTGTGAGGCATTTTATTATGCATATGTGTTATCTTCAAGTGATTTTATGAGGCGCTGGGCATATTTTTCAATTTGTTCATTTTATATCAAATTCGGCCGCCAGATGATGAAAAGTTTTGTCACCCGCTTCCATTTCCAACACAAAACGATAGGAGCCTGCTTCTAAGCGGTTGCCATAGTTGGCATGTTTTTGAACAATGCTCCCCTGCAATGTTCGGTTTTCTCCTCCCAATGAAAGCTTCATGTTGTTGAAAGAGGGATTGTCATGTGAGTGCTCCAAAATGTGCCACTGACCATTCACAAAACGTTCAATATGCCCAAGTTCCGAACCGTGTTCGGTGAGTGAATATATTTCTTTTGAATCTGCTGTGACAGTCCAACGAATTGTATATCCATTAAAAGGAGACCATGAGGGCTTCTCCATTGTAAGCTGAAAACCGTCAAGCTGATTGACAGCGTGCGAAACAGGCTCCCCAAGTGCGGGATATTCTGCCGTGACATGCAATGACAGCAATATTGCGCCAACGCACAGAACAACCACAGCAAACAAAATGATATATCCACGATGTTTTTTCATATGAAAGACCCCTTTCAAGTTCAGCTTTATTCCTTTATTATAATGCTTCTGTCAATGCATATCAATGCTTGTTTATTTGCTGGAGGTGCAAAAGTGAAAAGAAAGGAAAAGTCTTTTGACTTGACCAAATATAAAATAAATAATATACTTATTAAAACAGAGAATTTTGATGAGAGATGATGAAAATGGATAATAACGAGGAAAAACGTGAAAGACTAAATATTGAAGCCGTTTTTAGCGATGAAACACGAAATTTCCGTTATCCTGAGGAGCCAACGTGGAGAGACAAAATCACAGTGAGGCTTAGAACGAAAAAAGATAACGCCGATGAGGTTTTCATGGTGTGGAATGATGTCAAAATAAAGATGAGCGTTGAGAAAAGCGAAGGGATTTTTGACTATTATGAGGGGGTTTTTCTGCCTTCAGACGAAAATGTAAAATACTATTTCGAAATAAAAAGAAATGATGAAGTGTTTTATTATTCAAAACTGGGGATAAGTGGACAGCCGCTTAGATATGCAGACTTCTACATAGTGAAAAATTTCAAAACGCCACTTTGGAGCCGCGGAAGCATTATGTATCAAATTTATGTTGACAGGTTCTCAAACTCTGACAAGTCAAATGATGTTGTTGACGGTGAATATATATATTGGGACAAACCGGTTCATTTTGTCAAAAACTGGTTTGAACCGCCTTCTTCAAACGACATACAAAATTTTTATGGCGGAGATTTGCAAGGGGTCATAGATAAACTTCCATATCTCAAAAATCTTGGCGTTGATGCAATATATTTTAATCCTATATTTGTTTCGCCAAGCAACCATAAATATGACATTCAGGACTATGACCATGTTGATCCCCACATTGGGAGGATTGTCAGCGACGGCGGCGTTCCCGTTCAAAGTGGCGAAAAGGACAACAAAAACGCCTCAAAATATATCAAAAGAACAACAGACAGAAAAAACCTGATTGCCAGTGATGAGCTTTTTATGGAGCTTGTGAGAAAGGCTCATGGATTGGGCATGAAGGTTATACTTGATGGTGTTTTTAATCACTGCGGCGATTTCAACAAATGGCTTAACAAGCAAAAAATATATAAAGTCAGCGAAGGATACGAAAAAGGAGCATATGAGGATTTTGGAAGCCCCTATAGAGACTACTTTGTTTGGAACGATGACGGAAAGTGGCCAGACAATTATGATGGCTGGTGGGGTTTTTCAAATCATCCAAAGCTGAATTATGAAGGCTCGCAGCTTCTTTTTAGCGAAATCATGAGGATTGCCAAAAAATGGGTTATGCCGCCTTATGATGCTGACGGCTGGAGAGTTGACGTGGCGGCCGACTTAGGGCAAAGCGCCGAATTTAACCACTTTTTTTGGCAGGAGTTTAGAAAGGCGGTCAAAAGCGCAAAATCTGAAGCAGTGATATTGGCAGAGCACTATGGCGATCCGGCGCCGTGGCTGAATGGCCATGAGTGGGACACAATAATGAACTATGACGCTTTCATGGAGCCAGTGAGCTTTTTCTTTTGCGGAATGGAAAAGCACGGCGACTATTTCAGAGAGGATTTGTTGAACAATGGCAAGGCGTTTGCTGTGACAATGGTTCAAAACATGGCGCGTCTTCCACGTCAAACGCTTTTCACAGCCATGAATCAGCTGAGCAACCACGACCATTCAAGGTTTCTCACAAGAACAAATTTGAGGTGTGGGCGTTTGGGCGAGCTTAAAAGCAGTGATGCCGAAATGGGGATCAATGCAGCAGTTTTCAGAGAGGCGGTTATGCTTCAGATGACATGGGTTGGCTCGCCAACAATATACTATGGCGATGAGGCTGGGTTGTGCGGCTTCACCGACCCTGACAACAGGCGCACATATCCATGGGGCTGTGAAGACATAAGCCTGATTGAATTTCACCGTGAACTGGTTTATATAAGGAAGAATTATCCGGCGCTTAGCTTTGGCTCAACAATGTTTTTGAACGAGGACTATGGCATTGTTTCATATGGCCGGTTTGACAGCCGGGACAGAATTGTTGTTGCGTTTAACAACACAGATGATGAAAAGCTGATTTCAATTCCGGTTTGGCGCATAGGGGTTGAAGAAGGAAGCACAATGGAAAAACTGTATATGACAACAATTGAGGGCTTTGGACATTCTGGAAAAAGTTTCAGAGTTATCAACGGAAGCATAAGTGTGCTTTTGAAGCGAAGAACAGGGGTTATACTTCATGAAAAACATTGAAGTGCTTTTTGAAGATGAACATTTGATTGTGGCTTTTAAGCCGGCAAAGGTTCCGTCACAGGCGGACAAAACCGGCGATCCCGATTTGGCAGGATTTTTGTCACAGCGCGTTGGACACAATGTTCATATAATAAACAGGCTTGACCGCCCTGTGAGCGGAATAACACTTTTTGCCAAAGACAGCAAAACGGCGGCAGATCTCAGTGAAAAAATGAGCAAGGGCAGTTTCACAAAGGAATATTTGACAGTTTTGTGTGGAAAACCGGACAAAGAAAGTGCTTTGCTTTGCGACTATGTTGTGAAAGACGGAAGAGGCAACACAAGCCGCGTGGTTGCAAAGGAAGAAAAAAATGCAAAATATGCTGAACTTGAATATGAAACATTGGCCGTGACTGAAGACAGTGAATTTGGAACACTTTCACTTGTGAAGGTGAAATTGCTGACAGGAAGGCACCACCAAATAAGAGTTCAGTTTGCGCACAGGGGAACTCCAATTTGGGGTGACACAAAATATAACCCCAAATTTCAGAGAACAAGAAAACAAATTGAATTGGCGCTGTGTTCATCAGCAATTAAATTTGTTCACCCTGCAACAGGTGAAAGCATTGAATTTGAAATTTCTGGAAAAGGAGAGGCATTTGACAAATTCGGCTGAACTTCATTTTTGTGATGAATGATTTTTCAAATTGAGCAAGGAAAGCTTTGTGCATATTGTGAGAGCTGCTTTGAGTTCACTTCAAAGTGACGCGGGTGTGAAGCTTTGTGCATATAAAACACAGATATTTTTTGAATGGGCATTGGCTTGCATGGTTGTGTTTTAGTTTTTCTGACGACACAATGCAGCCAGCGCCCATTTTTTAGTGCACACAATTTTTGATGAATGTATTTTCATAAATTTGAAAAAAGGTATTGACATTGGCAAAAAAAAGAGTATTATATCAGATATAAAGAAATTAGCAGTCACATGATTAAGTGGCTAACAACAATTTGTTCTTAACAAATTTATTTGTATTATATGTTAATATCTGCATAATAATAGAGACTGTAAAAAGTCTTATAATTTTTAATTTTTATTAGCACTCGGTTTGACTGGTGGCTAATAAATGCTGGAGGTGTAATCATGATTTGTGAGAAATGCAAAAAAAATCAGGCGACAGTGCACATGAAACAGATAATCAACGGCGATGCGAGAGAAGTTCATCTTTGTCAGGAATGTGCCTCCGCTTATGATATTGGAAACAGTTTTGCCTTTGACTTCAGCAGCATGTTTCAAGATCTTTTTAACATGGCGGCTGCACCAGTTGGGCTTGAAATGGGACACAAAAACAGCAGCATGAAATGCGGTGTCTGTGGCATGACATATAATGAATTCATGAGGACAGGAAAAATAGGGTGTGCCTCATGCTATGACACATTTTATAACAACATACAGCCAACGCTCAAAAGCATTCACGGAAGTGACGAACATAAAGGCAAAATTCCTCAAAAAAGCGGCGGAAAAATGCTCAAAAAACGCGAGATTGACAGCTTGAAAAAACGGCTTTCAGCCGCCATTGAAAATGAGGAGTTTGAAGAAGCGGCAAAACTTAGGGATCGCATAAGAGAATTGGGAAAGGAGGAATGACGCATGAACAAATGGTATGAAGACAAAGCTGTTGACAGCGGAATTGTTATATCAAGCCGTGTGCGCTTGGCAAGAAACATCAAAAAATATCCTTTCCCCGGCAGAATGAGTGATGACGAGGCAAAATGCGTAATCAAAGATGTGAAAGATTCTCTGATTAACGAAAGAACGCCTTTGGGGAGTCAGTTTAGGTTCATTGAAGTTGAAAAACTTGCGGCGAATGAGAAAAGAATTCTTATGGAAAACCACATTATAAGCCCTGTGCTCATGGCAAAAAGCGAAAGCTGCGGCGTTCTTATAAAAGATGACGAGACAATAAGCATCATGCTCAATGAAGAGGATCACATAAGAATACAGACAGTGTTTCCCGGACAGCAAATTGACAATGCGCTGAGCTTGGCCGACAAAATTGATGATTTGATAGAAGAAAGCGTTGAATATGCATTCAGTGAAAAAAGCGGATATATTACGGCGTGCCCGACAAACATAGGAACAGGGTTGAGAGCATCGTTTATGGTTCATCTTCCGGCGCTTGAAAGCCAAAACAGAATTGTGGGCGTTGTGAATGCGCTTGGAAAGTTTGGAATAACAGTGAGGGGAACTTATGGCGAGGGAAGCGAGGCGTTTGGCTCCATATATCAAATATCAAACCAGATAACGCTTGGCGCCAGTGAGGAAGAAATAGTCAAAAACATTAAAAATGCTGTGAAATTTGTTGAAGAACAGGAAATGAAAGCGCGGGACAGCATAATTAAAAACAGCAGCGCTGATTTTGAGGACAAAATTTATCGTTCATATGGAATTGTGACGAATGCGAGAAAAATTTCGGCAAGAGAGGCAATGGCGCATCTTTCAAACATACGCGAGGGATATATCACAGGAATTTTGAAAACATGTGAACTGGAAAAGAGCTTATACAGCATCATGATTGGAATTCAGCCCGGAAACATTCAAAATGGAATGGAAGATGGAACTGACACTGGAAAAAGAGACGAAAAAAGGGCAAAATATCTGAGGGAATCTTTTTTGAAAAGAGGATAGACCCTTGAAGGAGGTTTTGAGTTATGCAAAGATTCACACAAAAAGCCCAGGAGGCCATTCAAAAGGCACATGAATGTGCCGAGAGGCTTGGACATGACTATATAGGAACGGAACATATATTGCTGGGCCTTTCCGGCGTCAATGACAGTGTTTCGGCAAAGGCAATTGAAAGTCAGGGCATAAGCCACAGTGATATATTTGAAAAAGTCAATGAAGAGCTTGGGCATGGAATTGAAGGAACAATTGTGGAAGGATACACGCCGAGAGTCAAAAGAATACTTGACAGAAGCGTTCAGGAAGCAGTCAACATGAAAAGCGGCTATGTTGGCACAGAACATATGCTCATGGCGCTTCTCAACGAAAGAGATTGTTTTGCTGTGAAAATTCTTTTGAGCCTTGGAGCCAATCTTCAGCGTATGTTTGAAGACATATTGAAAATGCTTGGCGAGGGCGAAAATCCCGGCATGGCGGCAGGACTGGGACAGCAGCGGCCAGCGGGGAACACGTCAACACCAACTCTTGACAAATACAGCCGTGATTTCACGCAAATGGCTGTTGATGACAAGTTTGACCCGATAATAGGGCGTGACAGTGAAATTGAGCGTGTTATACAAATTTTGACAAGAAGGACAAAAAACAATCCTTGCCTTGTTGGAGATCCGGGCGTTGGAAAAACGGCCATAGCCGAAGGGCTTGCTCAGAAGATAGCCAAAGGCGACATACCGGAGATATTGAAAAACAAAAGAGTTGTGTGTCTTGAACTTTCATCAATCATAGCCGGCTCAAAATATAGAGGTGAATTTGAGGAAAGAATCAAAAGTGTCATTGATGAAGTGAGGAAAGACGGAAATGTCATACTGTTCATTGATGAGATACACACAATCATTGGCGCCGGCGGCGCCGAAGGCGCAATTGATGCCTCAAACATACTTAAGCCTTCTCTTGCGAGAGGAGAAATACAGCTCATTGGCGCAACAACACTTGAAGAATATAGAAAATATATTGAAAAAGACGCGGCACTTGAAAGAAGGTTTCAGCCTGTCAAGGTTGAGGAGCCTTCTGAAGAAGACGCTGTCAAAATGCTTTATGGCCTTAGAGATAAATATGAAGCGCATCACCGTGTTGGAATCACCAATGAAGCCATAGAGGCGGCTGTCAAAATGAGTGCGCGTTACATCACCGACAGATTTCTTCCAGACAAAGCAATTGACCTCATTGATGAAGCGGCATCAAAAGTTCGGCTTGCAAACTACACAGCGCCTTCTGGCGTGAAAGAGCTTGAAAAGAAGATTGAGGCTCTTGAAAAAGAAAAAGAAGAAGCCATAAAAACAGAGGATTTTGAAAAAGCTGCTTTGGTCAAAAAGGAACAACACAGCCTGAAAGCCCAGCTTGATGAGGCGAAAAAGGAATGGGAAAACAAGAACACCGGAAAAGAACTTTCAGTGACAGAAAACGAAATTGCAGATGTTGTGAGCAGTTGGACAGGGATTCCTGTGAGAAGCATACAGGAGGAAGAAGGTCAAAGGCTCATGAACATGGAAAAACTTCTTCATGAAAGGGTGATTGGCCAAAATGAGGCCGTTGAGGCCATAAGCAAGGCAATCCGCCGTGGAAGAGTTGGCCTCAAGGATCCAAAACGCCCAATTGGTTCATTTCTCTTTTTGGGGCCAACAGGCGTTGGAAAAACAGAGCTTTCAAAAGCGCTTGCAGAAGTTCTGTTTGGTGACGAAAACTCGATTATAAGGATTGACATGAGTGAATATATGGAAAAACACAGTGTTTCCAAAATGATTGGCTCTCCTCCTGGATATGTGGGGTATGACGAGGGCGGACAGCTGAGCGAAAAAGTCAGAAGAAAGCCATATTCGGTTGTTCTTTTTGATGAAATTGAAAAGGCCTCGCCAGATGTTTTCAACATACTTCTTCAAGTTCTTGACGACGGACACATAACTGACGCACAGGGAAGAAAAGTTGATTTCAAAAACACAGTTATAATAATGACATCAAATGCCGGGGCAAGAAACATTGTGGAGCCTAAAAAACTTGGCTTTACATCAGGCAGTGACAGCCAAAAAAATTATGAGGACATGAAAAAGAATGTTATGGATGAAGTTAAACATCTGTTTAAGCCAGAGTTTATAAACAGGATTGACGACATAATAGTTTTTCATGCGCTCAACGAGGAAAATGTGAAGGACATTGTCAAACTTATGTCAAATGAAATTGTTGCGAGAACAAAAGAAAACATGGACATAACAGTTGAGTTTGACGATTCTGCAATAAGCTTCATTGCCGAAACAGGGTTTGATCCAGCATATGGCGCAAGGCCGCTGAGAAGAGCGCTTCAAAGCAAAATTGAAGATGCATTTGCCGAAAGCTTCCTTGAAGGGAAGTTTGCGAAGGGAGACACGGCAATTGTCAAAGCTGTTGATGGAAAAATTGAGATTGGCAAAAAGACGGTTGCTTTAGAAAAGTGACATATAATTATCCCCAAACATATTGAAATGGTTTGGGGATTTTTTGATTTGGCATGATGTGTGCCAGATTGCAAAAGTTTGGTGCAGATTTTGAAATATTAAGGAATTTTTATGAAAACAGAAATAATATCTACCGTTTTTTGTGGTATAGTATGTGTCAGACCCTATTAAAGGAAGGGGCCGAAAGGGCCGTTCATTTAATAGTTGTTCAGGAAAGAGCGAAGCGAAAGAGGGAACAAGAGCGTTGGAAACGCGGGCTGACAAGAGTAAATTTGAGAAGCAAATTTACGAATGAACAAAGACCCTATTAAAGGAAGGGGCCGAAAGGGCCGTTCGTTTAATAGTTGTTCAGGAAAGAGCGAAGCGAGAGAGGGAACAAGAGCGTTGAAAACGCGGGCTTAAGCAATATATTTACTGAATGCAACTCAAAATCTGGCAAACAGATTTATTATACAAATTTACAAAAGGAGATGACAAAATGAAATATGACATAATGGGCGGCAACCTTCCGGTTGTTGAATGCACACTTGCGCCTGGCGAAACAATGATAACTGAAAAGGGCGCCATGTGCTGGATGAGCCAAAACATGAAAATGGAAACAACAGCAAATGGCGGCTTGAAAAAAGCAATTGGAAGAACGTTTTCCGGCGAGGCATTTTTTCAAAACAGATATTCTTCAACAGGTGGCGAAGGGATGATTGCTTTTGCTTCAAGCTTTCCAGGGTCGATACGTGCGCTTGAAATATCACCAGGCAACGGCTTTGTTGTTCAAAAAAGCGCATTTTTGGCCGCTGAGGAGGGCGTTCAGCTTTCAGTTTTTTTTCAGAAAAAAATTGGGGCGGCTTTTTTTGGCGGCGAGGGTTTTATAATGCAAAAGCTTTCAGGCAACGGAACTGCTTTCATTGAAATTGACGGCGCTGTGATTGAATATGAGCTCGCCGCCGGTGAAACAATGGTTGTTGACACTGGATATTTGGCGGGAATGAGCGAAAGCTGTTCGATTGAAATTGTGGCAGTGCCAGGCGTCAAAAACATGCTTTTTGGCGGCGAGGGCGTTTTCAACACACTTGTGAAAGGCCCGGGAAAAATAATGCTTCAAACAATGCCAATTTCTAAGGTTGTCAGTGCTCTTGGGCCGTTTATACCCTCAAAATGATTTTGCGCCTGTTCTTCCCGGCAGAAAATTTCATTTTTTTGTTATATACAAAAACACAAAAAATTGGTATAATAACATTGGAGTATATTTTTGTATATTCATAAAAAACAGGGAGGCACAGCAAATGTCGGTTATAGAAGAATTTATCAGAGTTGAGGAAAACGGTGCAATTAGCTTTGGTAACTACCTGACGGAAAGCAAGAGAAAAGTTGTTGATTTTGAAGTTGACGGCGATTTGTATTACGTTAAAACATATAATGAAATTACCAGGCTTGAAAAGAACAGCAAACTGCTTTTGGAGACTGTCCCAGGAGCAGCAATACATAACCTTGTTATGAACGAAAAAAAGGTTTCTTTCACTCTTGAGGGCGAAGACAACATTCATGTCACAATGGAGCTTGAGCCTGAAGCTGAATATAGAGTGTTTGTTGATGATTTTAATGTTGGCCGCGTGAGCGGCAATGTGTCAGGGAAAGTGGATTTCAGCGTTGATGTGAAAAACAGCGCAAAAAACATTATCCTTGAGAAGGCAAACTGAACAATGAATTTTTGGCCCCGCTCGGGGAAAAGTGCTGATTGTGCCGAAGGAAGGGCACAGGCTGAAAGCTCTTTCCCGAAAGCGGGGCATTTTTTTGGAGGAAGCAATGAAAGAAAAGAAGATTTATGTGTGTTCTAACTGTGGCAACAAAAGCCCGCGTTGGATGGGAGTTTGTTATAAATGCAAGCAATATAACACGTTTGAAGAATTCAATGAACAGACAAATTCCGCGGGGAAAACGATTGTGCCTCGTGAAAACATGCGAGGAGCAGAGAGGCTCAAAAATGTTGAAACAAGTTCCAGTGAAAGAATTGTCACTTCCATAAACGAATTTAACAGAGTTATGGGCGGCGGAATTGTGAAGGATTCTGTGACAATATTGTCGTCGCCTCCTGGCGTTGGAAAGAGCACTCTTTCACTTGCCATATGCAATGACATTGCCGAAAAGGGGTTCAATGTGCTTTATGCCAGTGGCGAGGAGAGTGAAAGCCAAATCAAAAGCCGTGCAGACAGAATATTAGACAATATAAGTGAAAACATATTTATTATATCTGACACATGTCTTGACAATGTTTTGAATGCTTCTGCCGAAACACTGGCGGATTTTGTTGTTATTGACAGCATACAAACATTCACATTGAACGCCTTTCTTCCGGCGCGCGCCGGCAACCCAACACAGACAATGGAATGCGCCGGTGAATTGGTTCGCATTGCCAAAGGCAGAATGAAAAGCACAGCTGTTATGATTATAGGGCAGATGAACAAAAATGACGAGCTTGCGGGGCTGAGAGCGCTTGAGCACCTGGCCGACACAGTGCTTATACTTGATGGTGACAATGATGAACAGCTGAGAAGCATTTCGGCAACAAAAAACCGCTTTGGAAGCACGGGTGAAATGGGCTTTTTTTCAATGACAGAAAAGGGCTTGATTTCGATTGACAATCCGTCAGAATATTTTGTGACAAAGAGGGAAGAGGGCGAGGAGGTTTCTGGAAGTGCAATAACCGTTGTGAGGGAAGGAAGCAGGCCGGTTATAGCTGAAATTGAAAGCCTTGTGAGCAGAAGCTATATGCCATATCCTTCGCGCATTGGCGAGGCGCTGAAAAGAGAGCAGCTCAACACGCTTATATCAATAATGGAGCAAAGATGCAAAATAAACCTTTCAGACAAAAACGTTGTCATCAAAACGGCCGGCGGCCTCAGGCTGAAGGAACAAGCCTCAAACCTCGCTGTGATCATGTGCATAGCTTCATCTGTGTTCAACAAGCCGATAAGCGGCTCCACAGCGTTTATAGCAGATGTGGGGCTCACTGGAGAGTTGAAAAAAGTTCCCGGACAGGAGCAAAGGATAAAGGAATTGAGCCGCATGGGGTTTAGAAAAGTTTATACAGCGGTTTCAGATGCAAAGCCAAAAATTGACGGAAATATAAATATTATACAGTGCCGCTATATTATGGAAGTTATATCATATGTGTTTGAGGAACATAATTAATATATGAAAAACGCACAATATATAAACAAAACTTATATCTGGTGTAAATAAAATATAGTTTACTAATGCTTTAAGCTATTATATAATGTATTGAAAGTGTTCATGGAAATGTTTGAGACTATGTTGTGATGAAATTTTGTTCCGTGAGCTGAAAAAAGACTTTTGAAACAGGAGGGAAAAACTTGCAGGAAGTGAACATAAAAAAGTTTAAGAAAGTTCTTGTTGCCAACAGAGGCGAAATTGCAATACGTGTTTACAGAGCGTTGAATGAACTTGACATACGCACAGTTGGCATTTTCTCAAAGGAAGACAGATATTCGCTGTTTAGAACAAAAACAGATGAATCATATGAGCTGGATCAGACAGCGGGCCCGGTTGATGCCTATCTTGATATTAGAAAAATAATAAAAATAGCAAAAGACAAAGAGGTTGATGCAATACACCCTGGATATGGCTTTCTTTCTGAAAACCCTGATTTTGTGCGGGCGTGCAAAAAAGCGGGGATCGCTTTTATAGGCCCTGACGTGGAAACAATGGAGGCAATGGGCGACAAAATATCGTCAAAAAAAATTGCCATTGAATGCGGCGTGCCAATAATCCCCGGAATTGATCACGCACTCAAAAACATTGACGAGGTCATGGAAACAGCCAGAAATGTTGGCTATCCTGTCATGCTCAAAGCCTCAAACGGCGGCGGCGGCAGGGGAATGCGAATTGTGAACAGTGAAAAAGACATGCCAAGGGAATATGCAGAGGCTGTCAACGAGGCAAAAAAGGCTTTTGGAGATGACAAAATATTCATTGAAAAATATCTCAAAGATCCAAAGCACATAGAAGTTCAAATATTGGGTGACAAATATGGAAACATTGTGCACCTTTTTGACAGGGACTGTTCTGTGCAGCGCCGTCATCAAAAGGTTGTGGAATATGCACCGGCGTTTACAATCAGAGAAGATGTGCGGCAGAAGATATTTGCCGATGCTGTGAAGCTTGCAAAAAGAGTTGGCTATAAAAATGCGGGAACACTTGAGTTTCTTGTTGACTCCGATCAAAACTACTATTTCATAGAGATGAACCCAAGAATACAAGTGGAGCACACTGTGACTGAAATGGTCAGCGGCATAGACATTGTTCAAGCCCAGATTCTCATTGAGGAGGGCTATCCTTTGAGCGCGCCGGAAATAGGCATTGGCTCCCAGGATGACGTGAAATGCAGTGGCTATGCAATTCAAATGAGGGTGACAACAGAAGACCCGTCAAACAGCTTCCTTCCAGACACAGGCAAGATAACAGTCTACCGTTCGGCGGCTGGAAACGGTATACGTCTTGACGGCGGCACGGCATATACAGGCGCCGAAATCACACCATATTATGACAGCCTTCTTGTGAAAATAATATCATATGACAGAAATTTTGCCTCAGCTGTTAAGAAAGGTGTGCGCGCGCTGAAAGAGACAAGGGTGCGCGGCGTCAAAACAAACATACCATTTTTGATAAACGTGCTTCAAAACGAGACATTTGTCAAAGGAGAGTGCACAACAACATTCATTGGCGAAACGCCAGAGCTTTTTCAAATTTCTTTGGGCCGCGACAGGGCCACAAGAATTGCCGAATTCATTGGCAACAAAATTGTCAATGATGTCAATGGCGAAAAGCCAGCAATTGGCTGCATAACCGCCCCGGCCACAAGCGGCAACAAAATTTATGGCGCAAGAGACGAGTTCCTCAAGCTTGGCGCGAAAGAATTCACTCAAAAGATAATGAGAGAAAAGAAGCTTTATATCACTGACACCTCCATGAGAGATGCTCATCAGTCGCTTATGGCAACACGCATGAGGACAATTGATCTTTTGAAAGCGGCTCCGGCCACAAATGAAATAATGCGGAATGCATTTTCAGTTGAGGCGTGGGGAGGCGCCACATTTGATGTGGCATACCGTTTCTTGAAGGAAAGCCCGTGGGATCGCCTTGAGTTTTTGAGAGAAGCCATGCCAAACACGCTCATACAAATGCTTCTTAGGGCGTCAAACGCCGTTGGATATAGCAACTATCCTGACAATGTTGTGGCGCATTTCATCAAAATTGCCGCCGAACGCGGCGTTGACGTTTTCAGAATTTTTGACAGCCTCAACTGGATTGAAAACATGAAAATGCCAGTTGAAGAAGCCCTTAAAACAGGAAAAATTGTCGAGGGCGCAATTTGCTACACAGGCAATATACTTGATCCAAAAGAAAAGAAATATACAATTGATTATTATATTGACAAGGCGAAAGAATTGGAAGCGCTTGGATGTCACATATTTGCCATCAAGGACATGGCCGGCCTGCTCAAGCCATATGCGGCAAAAGAGCTTTTTGCAGCGCTCAAAAGAGAGCTTAAAATTCCTGTTCATCTTCACACTCATGATTCCACAGGAAATGGCGTCAGTGCGCTGCTCATGGCGGCTGAAGCCGGAATTGACATTGTGGACACAGCCATTGAATCCATGGCAAGCCTCACAAGCCAGCCTTCAATGAATTCCGTTGTTGAGGCGCTGAGAGGGCAGGAAAGAGACACGGGCCTCGCCCCTGACGAGCTTGCCCAGTTGAGCAGATATTATGCCGGGGTGAGGCTGATTTATAAAAACTTTGAAAGCCCTATGAAATCGCCCAACACAGAAATATATAAATATGAAATCCCTGGCGGGCAATATTCAAATCTTTTGGCCCAGGTCAGAGAAATGGGTTCAGCCGACAATTTTGAAGAAATTAAGGAGCTTTATAAACAGGCCAATGAGCTTTTGGGGAACATAATAAAAGTGACTCCTACAGCAAAGATTGTTGGAGATTTGGCCATATTTATGTCTAAAAACAGCTTAAACAAAAACAATATATTCACAGAGGGAAGGGAACTTTCATATCCCGACTCTGTTGTGGACTATTTCATGGGAATGGTTGGGCAGCCTGACGGCGGTTTCCCCGAAGAACTTCAAAAAATAGTGCTCAAAGGGAAAAAGCCTCTTTCCGAAAGGGCGGGCAAAAGCCTTCCGCCAGCCAATTTTGATGAAATTAAAGAGCATTTGAAGGAAATCATAAATGTTCCTGGAAAAAATATAAACGACAGAAACATGTTGAGCTATGCGCTCTATCCCAAAGTTTATGACGACTATTGTCAGCACCTTGAATATTATAACGATGTGTCCAAACTGGAAAGCCATGTGTTCTTTTATGGCTTGGCAAGAGGCGAGGAAACAACGCTGACACTTGGCGAGGGAAAAGAGGTTATAATCAAATATGTTGACATGAGCGAGCCAAATGAAAACGGCGTTCGCGCGCTCACGTTTGAGATAAACGGAATAATGCGCGAAATATCTGTTCAGGACAGAAAGCTTGAAGTCAACACCGACAACAAGCTTAATGCTGAAAAAGGCAATCCAAACCAGATTGGTTCGCCTATACCGGGAACTGTTGGCAAGATAACTGTCAAAGAAGGCGACAAAGTTGAAAAGAACAGCATACTCATGACTGTTGAGGCAATGAAGATGGAAACCTCAATTGTTGCCATGAGAGACGGAATTGTTGACAGAATTTATATCAAAGAAGGCGACAGAGTTGCTCAGGAAGAACTGCTCATAACATTCAAAGAGGAGAAGGAATGAAAAATGAGTTTGACGGCGGCCATGAAGTGAGAAAGTTTTGGCCGCTGTCAGGCTTGGGGTTGCATCAAGGCATAGAAAGTCATCATGAAGGAGTGATATTATGGAAAAAGAAAAAATGCTTGAATACATATTGGACAGCTATCCATATAAGGTTGTTTTTGTGGACACTGATTTTATAATAAGATATTTGAACAAGGCCGCGAAATATCATTATTATGATTTTAGAGGGTATGATGAGCTCATTGGAAAATCGCTTTTTGAATGCCACAATGAAGCGTCGGTTGAAAAAATAAAACAGGCTGTTGAGAAGTTGAAAAACCATGCCAACGAAATGTATCTTGGAGTGACAGTTGACAACCAAAGGTTCTATTTGAACCCTGTCAGAGATGAAAAAGGCAGGCTTGTGGGATTTTTTGAAAGATTTGAACTTAATCTCCAAAAATAGATGTGTGTTTTGGCCTATGTGGAAATGGCTGCGGAAGAAAAACTTGCCGCGGCCATTATTCATTTTTGGAAAAGTATGGCATATATTTGTATAAACATTTTTTGGAGGTCTTTTTATGGCGGAAGACAGATTTGGAGGCCACAGCATAACAATTGATCAAAGGCAGAGAGCCACCATTGACGGTGTCACGGATGTCATCAGTTTTGATGAGGAGAGTGTTATATGCGAAACTTGCATGGGAACGGTTTTCATAAAAGGAGAGGGACTGCATGTTGAAAAGCTGAACCTTGATCAGGGAGAACTTGACATAACAGGAACAGTTGACAGCGTTGAATATGGCGGCGAAGGTGCGTTTGCGAAAAGCGGCGGCATATTGGGCCGGATATTCAAATAAAAGAAGGTGTTTGAATGATACTTTCTCTTTCGTTTCAGGCGGAGTTATTTTTGACAACGGTTGCCGCCGGGTTTGCCGCCGCATTTGCTTATGACTTGCTGAAAGTTTTGCGGTATGCCGTGAAGCATAGTAAAATGCTTATACATATTGAAGATGCGCTATATTGGGCATGTGTTGTTATGGCTGTGTTTTTTGTTTTGCTGAGTGAAAGCTTTGGCGAAATAAGAGGCTTTTGTGTTGGCGGCGTGTTTTTGGGAATGGTTATATACTTTGTTTCGTTAAGCCAGCTGTTTTTGAGCTTTTCAGAGGCCATAGTCAACATTGTCAAAAAAATCATTTCAGTTTTGATTGAGATAATAATGACGCCGTTTAAGCTTCTTTATAAAATTTTTAGGATTCCATGCAGAAAAGCGGAGGGCTTTGCGAAAAAAATCTATAAAAAAATATTGATTTTATCTAAAATTTATGCAAAAATATACGAAAAAAGGTTGCGAAGTGAAATGTCAGCTTTTAGAAGAAAGCGTGGGATCAAAAACCATGGGAAAAAATCAGAAAACTAAAAGATCATATACACGAAAACTGGGAACATACTTTTTGATTGCTTTTATAGTTGTCATAAGTGTGAGCGTGGGATATAGGAAAAATGTGCTCAGAGAACTTTCGCGTCAAACTGAAACTCTTGAAAAACAGCTTGAGGAAGCAGAACAGGAAAATATAAAGCTCATTAATGATGAGCAATATTACACAAGCGATGCATACATTGAGAAAGTTGCGCGGGAACAGCTTGGGCTTGTCATGCCTGACGAGGTTGTTTTTAAGGAGAAAGAGTGAAAGCATATTGATTTTGAAAAAGCAGTTTTTGAATGAAAGGCTTGAAAAATGGTGATGAAGGGCGGCATGAGCAAAAAACAGCGTTTTTGCGGGCATGAATTGGCACGCGCAATTTTGCTGCTCTTTGCCGCCACAAAAAACTGAATTTTGGCACATGAAAACGCGTTTCGGCCCAAACAAGCTTTGGCAAAAGTGCAATTGTGAATTGCGGCATGTTGTTGAACTGCGCGGCTTGAAGGCGGGCGGAAAAGTCGTTGTTTTTTGAATTTTATGATTTTTGAGTTCACTGACGTTGAATTTGAAAAAAATTGTATTATTTGAGGGAAAAAGGTATTGACATTTTTCCGTTTGGTGTTATAATTACTTAGTAACTGGTTTGGCGGAGTAGCTCAGTTGGCGAGAGCACGCGGTTCATACCCGCGGTGTCAGGGGTTCAAATCCCTTCTCCGCTATTTTTCGGCCCGTTGGTCAAGCGGTCAAGACGCGGCCCTCTCACGGCTGAAACAAGGGTTCGATTCCCTTACGGGTCATTCAAAAGTTTATATTTTCTGGGAGTTTAGCTCAGCTGGGAGAGCGCTTGCCTTACAAGCAAGATGTCACAGGTTCGAGCCCTGTAACTCCCATATGAAAGAGGCGGTTTGTATCCCTTTTTGTTTGGAAACGGGCCGTTTCTTTTTTTGCGTCTTAAAATTTGTGTCCTGAATTTCTTGTGAAAATTGCAGACAATTTTTTTTGGCTGATTAAATATGACAGAACCGCTTTGTTAAATGAAAATATATTTGCTTTGGGGATTTGGAATTGGAAGCGCCGTTTGCAAATCGTTTATGCCTTTGATGGCTGTGATCAATTTCTTTTCTTGTGGAGGGCATTTGAGGCTTTGCATGATTTGGTGCTGCATTCATGTCAGCTTCATTGCAAAAAAAGCGGGCAAAAACTGTTTTTGCATAAGGAAAACATATAAATTGTATTAATACAATTTGCTTTTATTTTTCGTTTTATATGGCACATTAAACATTGTTGTGATACCATACTCATAAATAAAAAACAGAAAAATGAGGAGTGGTTAATTATGAAAAACATAACAACAAGAGATTTATGCATCAAGGCTTTGTTGATAGCTTTGGTTTGTGTTGCAACAATGGTCATCACTGTCCCTGTTCCGGCCACAAGCGGATATATTCATCTGGGAGACAGCATAATATTGATCAGCAGCATATTTTTCGGCTGGGAATATGGTCTTATAGCCGGAGGCGTTGGAAGCGCAATGGCCGACTTGTTGGGAGGATATGCGCACTGGGTTCCTTTCACATTTGTGATTAAGGCGCTTATGGGCTTTGTGATTGGGAAGATAGCCAACTATGATGGAAGCAAAGGAAACTTCTTTTCTGTGAGAAACATGCTTGCGGCTGTTGCAGGCATAGTTTGGATGATATTTGGCTATCTCATTGGCGGAACCATACTCAAGGGAAGTTTCGCTGTGGCGCTCACCTCTGTTCCTTCAAACGCTGTTCAGGGAGTGGGCGGACTTGTGATTTACATTGTGATTGGATATGCATTGGACAAGGCAAAAATTTATAGATTTTTGCATGTTAAATGAAAATTAAAGAATTAATAAAGCGTATATCTTCTTTGAGACATACGCTTTTATATTTTAGAAATTTGATGTGCTATTGCATATTTTCGGCATTTGTGTCAAAAAACGGCTGTGGCCTGAGCGCTTTGAGCTCATTTAAGAATTTTTCGGGGATTTTTAGGTTTCCGCAGCCGCGGCCAATTGATATGTCGGGCTTGTTTGCGCCGTGGAAATCGCTTCCGCCGCTAAAACCGAGGCCCGTTTGAAATGCAATTTTTTTGATTTCGCGTTCCTGTTCGGGCTTATATGTGGAATACATAACTTCTATGGCTGAAAGGCCCATTTTTTTAAGGGCGGCGGCCATGGATTTTATCTGGTTGTAATTGAGGCCATAAAGCGTGGGATGAGCGAGAACACTTATGCCGCCGCTGAGCCTTATTATGTCTATGCATTCTTTGGGGCTTGGGAGCACGCGTGGAACAAAAGCGGGCTTGCCATGGCCAATATATTTTTCGAAAGCCTCTTTTTTTGTTTTGACATAGCCTTTTTTGAGCAATATGTTGGCAAAATGAGCCCTTGAATAGCTGACGCCGCCAGCCTCGGCTGTGAGCTCGTCATATGTTATGTCAAAACCAATGCTTTGAAGTTTTTTGATCATTTCAATGTTGCGCTGTCGGCGGTCTTCGAGAATCTTCTCTGTTTTGTCTATAAGAATGCCGTTTTTGTGATCGATGAAAAGCCCTACTATGTGAATTTCAGTTCCTTTTTCATCGGGATAGTATGCGGCAAATTCTGCGCCGCTTATAACCTCAACATCAAATTCTTTGCCGGCTTCAATGGCCAAAGGAACTCCGGCAACGTTGTCATGGTCTGTGAGCGCTATGGCCTTGAGGCCAGTTTTGGCGGCTTTTTCCACAATCTCACGGGGAGTGAGCGTTCCATCGGAAAAAGTTGAGTGGATATGCAAATCAATATATTTTTCTGTAATCATAGGTTTAACTACCTCCACATATAATTTAAGCATAATAATTGAATTTTATCAATGGCATAATCACATTTTTTTGTGACGCTTGCATTGGTGATTCTTGTGTGGGAGGATTTGTTTATGGTTAAAAATGAAGCCGGCAAAGAAAAAGAGATGAAAGTTGTTGGTTCTTTGTTGAAAGGTCTTGCAATGGGATGTGTTATAACTGTTGCTGTGTTTATTGTTCTTGCTGTTTTGCTGACATACACAGACATGAAGGAGAGTGTCATACCAATGCTGTCAGTGGCTGTCACAGCTGTTTCGGCCATGGTTGCCGGGTTTATAACTGCCAAAGGCGCTTCAAGCCGTGGAATATTTTGGGGAATGGGAGCAGGGGCGATATATGCTTTGATATTGTTTGCTGTTTTGATTGCGGCTTCTGTGGATTTCACAATGAGCATTGGCCGTGTGGCCGGATTTGTGGCCGCGATTGCAGGCGGTGCCATAGGCGGCATACTTGGCATTGGAAAATGAAAAGTTTTTCAAGCGGCATGAACTTGAAAAACATGACATAAGACACAAAAAACACTTCCCAAAACAGGCGTGGTGTGATATAATTTCTAAAAATATTACTTGTTTGATGCTAGGAGGATATACAACTATGAAACATATTAAAACACTCAACACAACAATGCTTAAAAACACTGTTAACAAAGGCGGCTGCGGTGAATGCCAAACTTCATGCCAGTCGGCATGCAAAACAAGCTGCACAGTGGCTAACCAGTCATGCGAAAACAGATAATTAATACATAATCATTGGTGTTAATTCTGCTTCATATGGACATTTGGCAAAATGCATGAGGTTTGGAATTTTGAAGCGGTTTCCGAGATATTGACAAAAAATTTTTATAGCCCCGGTTAGCTTAATCGGGGCTTTTTACTGTATTTTAGAAAGGCAGGTTAAACATGATACATAAATTTAGTTTGAACGGCGTCAATGTGGTGATTGACGTCAATAGTGGTGCTGTCCATGTTGTGGATGAAGTTGTTTTTGACATTGTTGAAGATTTTGAGAACTGCTCAAAGGAAGAACTTGTGGGCAAATATTCATATTTGTATAACCCAAAGGAGATATTGTCGGCGGCGGGCGAGCTTGACATGCTGAAACAGCAGGAAATGCTTTTTTCAAACGACAGCTATGCCGATGTTTTGGACATTGTTGCCAAAAGGCAGCCAGTTGTCAAAGCGCTTTGCCTTCATGTTGCGCATGACTGCAATTTGAAATGCGCATATTGTTTTGCCGAGGAGGGCGAATATCACGGAAAAAGAGAGCTCATGAGCAGTGAAGTGGGGAAAGCGGCGATTGACTTTTTGATCCAAAATTCCGGGGCGCGGCACAATCTTGAGGTTGACTTTTTTGGAGGAGAACCCCTCATGAACTTTGATGTTGTGAAAGAGATTGTTGAATATGGAAGGGAACAGGAAAAAATTCACAACAAAAATTTCCGCTTCACAATAACAACCAATGGCATACTGCTTGATGATGAAAAAATTGAATATATAAACAAAAATATGCAAAATGTTGTTATCAGCCTTGATGGCCGCAAGGAGATAAATGACAATATGCGCCCGCTTGCAGGCGGACAGGGAAGCTATGACATAGTTGTGCCAAAATTCAAAAAACTTGCCGACAGCAGAAACCAAACCGACTATTATATAAGGGGCACATTCACAAGAAACAATTTGGATTTTTGTGAAGATGTTCTTCACATGGCCGATTTGGGCTTTAAGCAGATAAGCGTTGAGCCGGTTGTGGGGCCGGAAGAAGACAGCTATGCCATAAGAGAAGAAGACATTCCGGCAATTTGCCGTGAATATGAAAAACTGGCTGCAGAAATTTATGAAAGGCACAAAAATGGCGGTGACAATGATTTCAACTTTTTCCATTTCAACATTGATCTTTCCGGCGGGCCATGTGTTGCAAAAAGGCTTTCGGGTTGTGGCGCAGGAACGGAATATCTTGCTGTGACGCCAACAGGAGAATTATATCCATGTCATCAGTTTGTTGGCATGGATGATTTCAAAATGGGAAGTGTTTTTGAGGGCTTGAAGGCGGACAAGCTCAGAGAACAATTTTCCGACTGCAATGTATATGCCAAGGAAGAATGCAAAAAATGCTGGGCAAGGTTTTATTGCAGTGGGGGCTGTGCTGCCAATGCACATCAATATGGCGGCGGAATTTTGCAGCCATATAAAATTGGCTGTGAGCTTCAAAAAAAGCGCATTGAATGCGCCATAATGATTAAAGCGAAAGCCTTTGAGGAGGAATGAGAGCATGAAAGGGAAAAATGCCATAATATTGGCTGTGCTTTTGGCTGTGGCTGTTCTCACAAGCTTTGTGGCCGCCTTTGGAGTTGGTGACGAAAAACTGCTCAGTGTTTCAAGCATCAAACTTGGCCTTGACTTGAGCGGAGGCGCTTCAATTGTATATCAGGCGGGCAAGGAGGAACCAAGCGTTGAGGAAATGGAATCAGCCGTTTCACTCATACAAGGCCGCCTTGACAGAAAGGGCTGGTCTGAAGGCGAAGCATCTTTGCAGGGGGAAAACCGTGTTCGCGTTGAGATCCCTGGAGTTGAAAACGTTGAGACAGCCGTTGAGGAATTGGGGAAAACGGCTCAATTGGAGTTTTTGGACGAAAACGGAAATGTTTTGCTGACAGGCGCTTTTGTGAAAAAGGCTTCAAGAGAAGTGGGTGACATAAACGGCAACGGCCAGAGTGTGCCTTTTGTGTCGCTGGAGTTCACTGACGAGGGCCGCGAGATTTTTGCGGAAGCCACGCGCAACAACATTGGAAAAATTATAGCCATTGTGATGGATGGCGAAATTGTGAGTGCACCCATAGTCAACTCTGTTATAACAGATGGCGTGGCAAGCATAGCCGGAAGCTTCACAAGCGAGGAGGCTCAGGAGGTTGCCGCACGCATAAACGAAGGATCACTGCCGTTCAATCTTGAAGTGATTGAAATGAACAACGTTGGTGCGCGTTTGGGAGCAGACGCCATATCCACAAGCTTCAAAGCGGCTGTTATAGGCATTGGGCTTGTTTTGCTTTTTATGCTGATTTCATACAGAGGCTTTGGACTGGCGGCAGATTGGGCGTTGGTTATATACATTGGAATGGAAATTGTGGCGCTCAACTTGTTTGGCGTGACGCTCACGCTTTCGGGAATTGCCGGAATCATACTTTCGGTTGGAATGGCTGTTGACGCCAATGTTATTATATTCGAGAGAATAAAAGAAGAAGTTTCGGAAAAAGGTTTGAAAAATTCTGTGAAAGCTGGATTTTCAAAGGCGCTTCCTGCCATACTTGACGGAAACATAACAACGTTCATAGCAGCTGTTGTTTTATATTTTATGGGAACAGGCACCATAAGAGGGTTTGCCCAAACGCTCATGATTGGAATTGCATTGTCAATGTTCACAGCCATATTTGTCACAAGGCTGATTCTTTCAGCCATGATTGGCGCGGGAATTGAAAACAGTGTGTTCTATGGGATTGGGAAAGCAGAAAGTTCTGCAAAAAATTGAGGAAACACGAGGAGGAGAAAAATGAAAATAAAAAACATGAGAATTGTAGAAAATAGGAAAAAATTCTTCACTGTTTCCATAATACTGATTGCCGTTGGACTTGCCGCAATGATTGTGAACGCGTTTTCCGGCCGTGGCGCACTGAATTTTGATGTTGACTTCACAGGGGGAACGGCCATGACAATTGACATTGGAAGTGAATTTGACAACAACACTGTTTTGGAAGTTATAGCAGAAGTCACTGGGCAAAAAAGCCCTCAAGTTCAAAAAATACTTGGAACAAACCAGGTTTCAATCAAAATACAGTCAATAGACGGCGAAACAAGAACGGCGCTTATAAACGCAATAACTGAAAAATTTGGAATTGGCAATGACAATGTGCTGAGCGTTTCAGACATAAGCGGCACTGTCAGCGGCGAGATGCAAAAAGCGGCGGTTATAGCCGTGCTCATAGCATGTGCTGTTATGCTTGTTTATATATCAATAAGATTCAGTGACTTCAGAATGGGGATAAGCTCAATAATAGCGCTTGTTCATGACGTGCTCATTATGATTAGCTTCTATGCCGTTTTCAGAATTCCTGTCAACAACGCTTTCATTGCGGCGCTTTTGACAGTTTTGGGCTATTCCATAAATGCCACAATTGTCATATTTGACAGAATAAGGGAGAACCGAGGCTCGGCTGTCAAAGAGGGGATTCCCTCTGTTGTTGACAGAAGCGTCAAACAGACAATGCGCCGCTCATTGTATACTTCCATAACAACATTGGTTGCCATAGTGCCTCTTTATTTGATAGGGGTTGAGGCTGTGAAGGAATTTGCCCTTCCAATTATGGTTGGAATTATAAGCGGTGGCTATTCCTCAATTTTCCTTTCAGGCTCAATATGGTATATGCTCACA
Source organism: Bacillota bacterium (assembly GCA_022791155.1). Lineage (GTDB taxonomy): Bacteria > Bacillota > Clostridia > Lachnospirales > Anaerotignaceae > JANFXS01. Next base: position 44,288 of record JAAVYN010000024.1, read on the forward strand.
AAAAAAATGAAGGATTTGCCCGATCCGCGGGACTATTATGACTATGCCAATGAATGATGGGAGACAAAAATGAAAAAATGGCTTTTGAGAAGAAACAAGGCTGACATTGAAAAAATGGCCGCATGTCTTGGAATATCACCTGTGACAGCACATATAATGGCCAACCGTGGCATAGGGACATATGAAGCGGCCATGAGATTTATGGAATGCCGTTTGGAAGATATGTATGACGGAAACATGTTCAAGGACATGAAAAAGGCCGTTGACATTGTGAGCAATGCCATTGACAATGGTCAGAACATAGTGATATATGGTGATTATGATGTTGACGGCGTTATGAGCACTGTCATACTTTATAAAACAATAAAGCATTTTGGCAAAAACGTGGCATATTATGTCCCTCACAGGCAAAAAGAGGGATATGGGCTCAACATGTCGGCGGTTGAGGAACTGAAAAACGCTGGTGCAGACATAATATTTGCCTGTGACAATGGCATAGCCGCAATTGATGAAGCACAGGCAATTGCTGAAAGCAAAATGGAGCTTATAATCCTTGATCACCATGAGCCGCCTGTCGACATTGACGGCGGAAGTCAGAAAGAAGTGGTTCCAAAGGCAGCGGCCGTTGTGGATCACAAGCAGAAAAAATGTCCATATCCGTTCAAGGCGCTGTGTGCAGGGGCAATGGCATATAAATTTTCAAAGCTTCTGTTTGAAAAAAGGAAAGAGGCTTTTGTCATTGACAAAGAACTTTTGTCATTTGCCGCAATGGCCACAATATGCGACATTGTGGATTTGATGGATGAAAACAGAATCATTGCCAAAAACGGATTGAAATTTATAAACGAGACTGAAAACATAGGGCTTAATGCGCTGATTGAAAAAGCGGGGATTGAGAAAGGCAAAATAAGTGAATATCACGTTGGGTTTATACTGGGGCCTTGTGTCAATGCCACTGGAAGGCTTGAAAGCGCGCGTGAATCTGTGGAGCTTTTTATAACAGATGACGCCGAATTTGCCGAAAAGGCGGCGCTTCACCTCGTGGAGCTCAACGCAGACAGAAAAACAATGACGTCAGGAGCTTTTAAAAGGGCGGCCGAAAGCATAGAAAACTCAAGCATGATTGACGACAAAGTTTTTGTGGTCTATGATGACAGTATACATGAAAGCATTGCCGGGATTGTGGCTGGAAGGCTCAAAGAAAAATATTATAGGCCGGTTATAGTGATTGCCAATGGCGAGGACATGGCAAAAGGCTCTGGAAGAAGCATTGAGGGATATAACATGTTTATGGAGCTTTCAGCGCAAAAAGAGCTTTTTTATAAATTTGGCGGTCACCCCATGGCGGCCGGGCTTTCGCTCAAAAAAGAGAACATAGAAATTTTGAGACAAAATTTGAACAGTCAGTGCGTGTTGACAGATGAAGACCTAATTCCGTCAGTCCACATCGAAAAAGCGCTGAATTTTTCTGAAATAAACATGGATTTGGCAAAGGAACTTTCGTTTTTGGCTCCATTTGGCAAAGCAAACCCCTCGCCTGTTTTTGGAACAAAGGGCGTTTTGGCCGAAAAAATAAGGCTTGTGGGAAAAAGCGGAAACATTATGCAAATAAATTTCAGGGACACTGAAACTCAAATAGGCATAAAAGGCATTTCATTTGACGGGCTTGACGCATTTGAAGCGATGTGTTCTGAAGCTTATGGCAACGAAAAAACAAAAAGAATTTTGAGCGGCCTTGAAAGCGTCAGAATGGATATAATATACAGCATTGGCATAAATACATATATGGGGCGCAGCAGTGTGCAGTTGAATATAAATGATTTTAGATTATGAGGAGTGAGTTTTATGGATTTGAAGGGGAAAATCAGAAACATTAACGACTTTCCAAAACAGGGAATTGTTTTCAGGGACATTACAACTCTTTTGAAAGACGGCGAGGCACTTTGCGAGTCTGTTGACAAAATTATGTCGTCGCTTGAGGGTGTTGAGTTTGATTATGTCGTTGGGCCGGAGAGCCGCGGTTTTATATTTGGAATGCCGGTTGCATATGGCTTGAAAAAGGGATTTGTTATGATCAGAAAAGCGGGCAAGCTTCCCGCCAAAACAATATCCAAAAAATATGGCCTTGAATATGGCGAATCACAGATAGAGATACATGAAGATGCTGTCAAAAAAGGCGACAAAGTTGTTGTCATTGACGATCTTCTTGCCACAGGCGGCACAGCCATGGCCATAGCCGAACTTCTTGAGGAGATGGGCGCCGAGGTTAAAAAATTTGTTTTTCTTGTGGAGCTCACCGAGCTTGACGGCCGCAAGGCACTGGCCAAATATGACGTTGATTCAGTTGTTCAATATTAAAATGCGGCACAAAGAATTTGTCAAACGAATGTTAAGCGTTTGCTGTATAGCGGGCACAACAAGAGCACGTTTATGCTTTGTTTGTTGCGGCAGATTTCTGTTGTGAACGTGCAATGTTTTTTGGCCGGCATACAAAAAACGCTTGCGCAAGTTTTGGATTTATGATACAATGCTATGGTGCAAATTGCAGTGAGAGCGGTCCGCTGCTGTTGTATGGATACAGCAAGAACGTTCGCGAAATTTAGGAGGAATAAATTATGAACGACATTATCAAAGGCATTGAGCAGGCCCAGCTTAAAAGCGAAATAACAAAATTCAACGTTGGAGACACAGTTCGTGTTTATGCCAAAGTTGTTGAGGGAACAAGGGAAAGACTTCAGATGTTTGAAGGGATTGTCATCAAAAGACAAAATGGCGGTGTGCGTGAAACATTCACTGTTAGAAGAATTGCTTCTGGTGTTGGCGTTGAAAGAACATGGCCGCTTCATTCTCCAAGGATTGACCACATTGAGGTTATAAGACGCGGCGTTGTCAGACGCGCTAAACTTAACTACCTTAGAAACAGAGTTGGAAAAGCGGCCAAAGTTAAGGAAGTTTTAAGATAATTGCTGAAAACATCCAAAGTCCGGTGACAGTGTTGCCGGGCTTTTGAGTTTTTTGAAGTGATCTAAAAATGAGGTGGTTTTTTGGGCGAACTGCGAAAAGCCAAAAAAAGAAAGAAAATGTTTAATGAAATTGTCTCGCTTGCTGTGATATTGTTGATTGCCATTGTTTTCAGACTTTTTGTTTTTGGAGTTGTGATCATAAAAGGCGCGAGCATGGAGCCGAGCTTGTTTCACAATGATGTGGCTGTGATAAACAAGATTTCACGCCTCACAGGGAGTTTTGACCGTGGAGACATTGTGGTTTGTTTGTATAACAAAGGGATTAGTGACGAGTATATAATCAAGCGCGTTATAGGGGTTCCGGGAGACGTCATTGACGTTGAAATGGGCGATGACTATCATTATTACATAAACATCAACGGCGAGAGGCTGAATGAGCCTTATATTAAGGAGCCAATGGATCAAACTGGTGACATAGAATATCCATTCACGGTTGAAGATGACAGTTATTTTATTATGGGAGACAACAGAAACAATTCAAATGACAGCCGCTCAAAACTGATTGGCTCTGTTTCAAAAAATAATATAAAGGGCAAACTTATAGCCGTGGTTTTGCCTTTGAACAGAATTGGAATATATTAATTTTGAAGGACTGTGATGAGCAGTCCTTTTGTGTTGTGTGGAAACTGTGAGTTTTTTGTGATGAATGTTGCCGGAAGCGTGGCTTGTTTTTTGGCGCTGAAGACACTGTTTTAATTGTGTATACAACTGAAAGTGTTGTGAAGCATAAATTGATTTGTTTGGTAAGAAAAAATTGAACGAGTTCGTCAACAAGTCATTTTGTTAGCATATGTATGATTGTCAATGTGAAGTCAAGAAACACAACTGAGGTGCATAAAACTGAAATGTTTTTGACCGTTCTGTTTTTAAGACGGTTGATTGTGCCAAGGAAAGCCGGCTTTAATATATAAAGAAACAACATGCCTCCAAACCCAAAACGTATGCTTGTTCGTGGACATATATATCCATTTATATTGAGATAGTCATTGCTATAATCCCACCAGCGGCGGTGAAATATAGCATTGAGCGCACTCCCTGTTATATATTCTATGATTGAGGTTATCAATATAATGAGCATGAATACTATTAAAGGGGTTGTATTAATGTTTAGAATTGTGATTTTTTTGTTCATAAATTTGCCAAGTGACAATATAAGAATTATGGCGCCGAATCCATAAACTGGAAGATAGGGGCCAAAAAGAAAGCCGCGGTTGACAAAGCCCCAGCCATATATAAAAGCTAAAACAACTTCATATATCCAGCCAATTATGCTGTATAACATAAATAATATTATAATTTTTTGAAATTCTGTTTTTTTGTTGTTAATTGTTATCACCTTTTTGGTTGAAAAATATTGATTGACTGTCAGTTGAATGAAACGAACAAATGTCAATTGGAAATGCATTTGAATTCTTTGCTGAAAGCCGGTGTGTTCACAAAAGATTTATGCGATTGTCTGAAAATGGAACATGTTTTACATAATTTTATTATATAATAATTTTTGTCATGTTTGCAATGGGGAATGTAATTATGTGCATTCATTAAACCTTGGAAGTATATTGTAACAGCGGAAAATGATTTTGAAAAATCTGAATGTAACAAATTGGAACTTTAATTGCAGCAAATTTCACATATTATATCAATAAAACAGGCTGTCAAAGAGAGTTTCATGAAACTTTTTGACAGCCATGTTGTTTGGAGCAATGTGTTTTTTTGCAAAAGTTCGATGGAATGGTGTTTTATTGTTTGCCGTTTTGAATTTCCTCCGCATTTTGCTTCAAAAGATCAAATGTTGTTATGTTTTTTGCTCTATCACCAATGGCGTTTCTCACAGAATTTGGAAGCGAATTGTAATATTTTCTTGCAAGAGGATCCTCGTCAACAAGGTTGTAAACGCTTGGAAATTTTTTGTTCATAATATTATCACCTCAATATAAGTATCTACATTTTTTTTCAATAGATACATAAAAAATAGTAGTTAATAGTGTGGCTTTATGATATAATGATTTGAAAATTAGTTTTTTTGTTATATATTGCGGAATCTATTTCAGAGGTGATGAAATGAGCATTGACAAGCTGAAAAAATGGATTGATGAAAGTGACAACATTGTGTTTTTTGGCGGCGCAGGAGTTTCGACTGAAAGCGGCATACCAGATTTTAGAGGCGAGGAAGGCATATACAAAACAGTGAGTCAATATGGCGTTAGGCCAGAAACGATACTCAGCCATACATTTTTTTTGAAGGAACCGGCAATTTTTTTTGAATATTACAAAAATTTTCTTCTTTGCCCAAATGCCGAACCAAATGAGGCTCATTTGGCTTTGGCCGAGTTGGAAAAAAGAGGGAAAGTTAAAGCCATTATAACTCAAAACATCGACAACCTTCATCAAAAGGCGGGAAGTGAAAATGTGCTTGAGCTCCATGGAACACTTTATAGAAACTATTGCATGAACTGCAGGTGTGAATATGAAACAGATTTTGTTGTTAAAAGCAAAGGCGTGCCAAGATGCAAAAAGTGCTCAGGAATTGTGCGCCCTGATGTTGTGCTTTATGAAGAAGGGCTTGACGGCAATGTGCTTGACAAGGCTGTTAGATATATCTCGTCAGCAGATGTGCTTATAGTTGGGGGAACGTCATTGGCTGTATATCCGGCGGCGGGATTGGTAAACTATTACAAAGGGAACAAGCTTGTGCTCATAAACAAAAGCGAAACCAGTTTTGACAAAAAGGCTGATTTAATCATTCATCAGGCCATTGGAAATGTGTTCGAAAAAATTATTCAAAAAAGTTAAAATTTTTTTTGAAATAGGGTTGACAAATATAGGAACCGTTGCTATAATAAATATCGCACTGTTGAACTTTGAAAAATGAATAACGTGATTAAACCAAACCCATAGTTAATTCAAGAGAGCTTTTTGATTAAGTAGAGAAGGGTTCTCGAAAGAGAAGAAACGGAAACGGAAAGAAAGAGCCGGCGAAGAAGTTTTCTGTGAGAGCAGAAGACGAAAGCGGAGGCAGAGGAAAGACTTTTAATATAAGAGTTTGATCCTGGCTCAGGATGAACGCTGGCGGCGTGCTTAACACATGCAAGTCGAGCGGAGGTATATAATCGGAGAGCTTCGGCAGGAAGAGTATATAGCTTAGCGG
>JAAVYN010000025.1 GCA_022791155.1 Bacillota bacterium
AAGCTCTCGAATTTCCCTTCGGGAAACGCTCCACTTCGTTGCGCGCCGCGACTCTCACGCGGTTCGCACAGCAGGTTCTCGAATTTTGCTTACGCAAAACGGCCTTTGGCCGCCGGCGCTTTCAGCCGGTTCGCACATCTCATAGTTGCGAGGGCCGAATGCCCCTCCCACACCCTCCCCTGTTTGGCCACGCTTTTTGTCGGCAGTTCGAGTTGCAGCCTTTGTTGACATTCAATGTTATGGGGAATTTTCAAAAAGCTAAAAGACCATTTGGCATAAATTTCAAAACCTATAATATTTGAAACACAAACTTATGTCAAAGCTTTTGTGCAATATGTTTCATTTCGGCTTTCACTTTCTCTATGTCAATTCCTGAAAATTCACCGTTTTCATAAACAATGTTTCCATCTATAATTGTCATGATTATGTTTTCAGGAACAGCGGCATATAAAAACCCGTTCAAATAGTTTTTTGAGGGCACAAGGTTTATGCTGTCAAAATCAACAACGAATAAATCTGCCTTTTTTCCAACAGATATTTCACCTGTGTCAAAACGCCCCTGAGAAACAGCGCCATTTTTGGAAGCCATTTTGATTATGTCTCCACTGCTAAAAAGTGCGGCGTTTTTGTGTATGCCTTTGGCAAGCAATGCTGATGCTTTCACGTCTTCAATGAAGTTTAGGTTGTCGTTTGATGCAGCGCCATCGGTGCCTATTGTGACATTTATGTCATTTTCTGACAGCCTTGATATGTCGCATATGCCGCTTCCAAGTTTTAGATTGCTCAAAGGACAGTGAGACACATTCACTTTCTTTTTGTTCAATATTTCAATGTCATCTTCGTTTAGATATACGCAATGAGCCGCTGTGACGTTGTTATCAAAAACTCCAATGTCATTGAAAAACTGCGGCGGTGTTTTTTTGTGCCTTTGTATGCACTGTGTGACTTCATTTTCTGTCTCGCTCAAATGAAGCTGTATGTTTGCTTTCAGTTCCCTTGCCATGTTCCCTATCATTTCAATTTTTTCAGGGCAGCCTGTATACTCAGAGTGTATTGAAAGATCAATTTTTATTCTTCCGTTGAAGCTGTTGTTATATTTGTGGAAAAAATCTGTAATATGCTCCTTTTGGCATGTGAATCTGTTGTTAAGCGAATCATCAAATGCAAGGCCCTCCATTGCTATATTCGCTTTCATGCCGCTTTGTGAAACGGCATCGCATACATTTTCGCTGTAATAATACATGTCATTAAATGATGTCACACCGCTTTTTATCATTTCGGCAATTCCGGTCAATGCGCCATAATATACAAAATCGCCTGTGAGCTTGTCTTCCATTGGAAATATAAATTTTAACAGCCATTCGTTTAACTGCATGTTTCCCCCAAGGCTTCTGAAAAGTGTCATTGGAACATGGCAATGAGTGTTGACAAAGCCAGGCATTATAAGTTTGTTTTCTCCGTTGATTGTTCTCCCGTCATAGTTTTTGGGGCATGCTTCTCCTATATATGAAATTGTGCCGTTTTCAATCAGCATATATTTTTGGCTTGATATTTGTTGGTTTTCATCGAAATAGTTTATGTTTTTAAACAGCATTGTTATAGCTCTCCTTTTATAAACTTTGTTATAAAAAGGATACAGGCACTCTTTCAATTCTGTCAACATAATTTTTTGTCTGATAGAGGAGAAAATTCGCAAAAGTGCGCAAAATTGAAGCGATCCTGTGTTTTTGCGGTTCATAAAAATTGGGTTATAAAAAGAGAAAAAATGAATTTATTTTTTTGTTTTTATTAAATAATATAAGAAAATTGAAATTTTCTATTGACAAATGACTTATATTTGTTTAGAATTTCTAAATAATATTTAAATTATAAATGCGTTGAACAAGAGGAGTATTTGCCGTTAGCTTAAAGAGAGAAGGGTTTGTTGGCTGAAAGACCCTTTAAGAAATATGGCATTGAAGGTAGCTTGGGAGCTTTTATGCCGAAACTTGAGTAAGCATAAACGTTTAAGCCGCGTTACTGGTTTGAAAGTGTCTGCTGATTTTTGGCAGGAATTAAGGTGGTACCACGAGCGTTCGTCCTTTGCTGGCGAACGCTTTTTTTATGAAATAAAACATTTTGATTTTATATAGCAGTTCAATTTGGTTTTGAACTTAACAGTTTGGAGGGGACACTATGCTTACACAAGCGCCTAAGGGAACAAAAGATATATTTGGCGCTGAGATACCGCAATGGCATACAATTGAAAACAAAATGAGAAGCCTTTGCAGAAATTTTGGCATTGAGGAAATAAGAACGCCTATATTTGAACACACAGAGTTGTTTCTAAGAAGCGTTGGGGACACAACCGATATTGTTCAAAAGGAAATGTACACTTTTCAAGACAAGGGCGGCAGAAGCATCACGCTTCGCCCTGAAAGCACAGCAGGAGCCGCAAGAGCATACATTGAGCATGGCATGTTCAACAATGCCCAGCCAACAAAGTTATATTATATTGCTCCAACATTTCGCTATGAAAACACTCAGGCAGGGCGCCAAAGGCAATTTCATCAGTTTGGAGTTGAAATGTATGGAAGCTATAGCCCGGCCCTTGATGCGGAAGCCATTTCAGTGGCTTATGAGCTCATAAAAGAAATGGGCATAAACAGTGTGGAGCTTAGAATCAACAGTTTGGGCTGTCCAGAATGCCGTGGAAAATATAACAAAATGCTTAGAAAGTTTATAGGGAACAATTTGGATTCACTTTGCCATGAATGCAAAACAAGATATGAAAAAAATCCTCTCAGGGTTTTGGACTGCAAGGAGGAAAATTGTCGAAAAATAATGGAAGGAGCGCCAAATGTTCTTGACTGCCTTGACAGCGAGTGTGCTGAACACTTTGAAACGCTGAAGGAAATATTGACAGAAATGAAAATAAGTTTCACCGTTGATCCCATGATAGTGAGAGGGCTTGACTATTACACAAGAACGGTGTTTGAATTTGTGACAAACACAATTGGCGCACAAGGAACAGTGTGTGGCGGCGGCCGGTATGACAACCTGGTCAGCGAGTGCGGCGGGCCTTCCACAGGCGGCGTTGGCTTTGGCCTTGGAATGGAAAGGCTTTTGATGACATTGGAAGCTCAAAACGGAAAGAAGGATTTTAAGCCCCAAAGACATATATATTTGGGGGCAATGGGCCACAAAGGGTTTGTCAAGTCACAAGCCATTGTGTTTGAACTTAGGAAAAACGGAATTGTGGCAGAATGTGACACCGTTGGAAGAAGTGTCAAAGCCCAAATGAAATATGCCAACAAAATTGGAGCCATGTATTCCGCAGTGATTGGTGATGACGAGGTTGACAGCGGAAAAGTGTCGCTCAAAAACATGGAAACAGGCGAAACACATGAAGTTCAAATTTCAAGCATAGGAGAAAAGTTGAAAGAACTGCTCCAATTTGATTAATATGTTAATAAAAATTGAAAAAAGTTACAGGTCAATACGCAGTGAGGCTCATTGGTTTTTGAATCCTTGACTGGGCTTGTGCCATTTTTGACTTTGAAATCAAAAACTGCCAAAACAAACAATTGGCAGCCAAGCTTGGATTTTGGCACTTACTGCTTACAGCGATAAAAAGTATGGAGGCGTTTTAACAATGAAGGATATTAGAATTGAACTGGTTGAAAAAAGAAAAGAAAAACCCGATATGAATAACTTGAGATTTGGTGAGAATTTTGCTGATCACATGTTTGAGATGGATTATACAGAAGGAATTGGCTGGCATGATCCAAGGATTGTGCCATATCACACTTTGGAGATGGATCCGGCAAGCATGATTTTTCACTATGGTCAGGCCACATTTGAGGGGCTCAAGGCATATCGCGGCAAAGATGGCGAGATAAGACTTTTTAGACCAGAAAAGAACATGGAAAGGCTGAACATATCAAATGACAGGCTTGTTATACCACGCCTTGATGAAAAATTTTGTGTTGAAGCAATTAAAAAACTTGTTGAAATTGAAAAAGACTGGATTCCAACAGGAGAAGGAACAAGCCTTTATATAAGACCTTTTGTCATTGCCATGGATGTTCATGTTGGAGTTCATCCTTCAAAAACATACAAATTTATGGTTATACTTTCACCTGTGGGATCATATTATAAAGAAGGCATAAATCCTGTGAAGATATATGTTGAAGATGAATATTGCCGCGCCGTGAAAGGCGGAATGGGCTTCACAAAAACAGCGGGGAACTATGCTGCCAGCCTTATAGCTCAGGAAACAGCCGAGCGCCGTGGTTTCACACAAGTTCTTTGGCTTGATGGCGTCAACAAAGAATATATTGAAGAAGTTGGAACAATGAACATTATGTTTGTTATTGACGGCGAAGTTATAACACCAGAGCTTAACGGAAGCATACTTTCAGGCATAACAAGAAGAAGCGCCATAGAGCTTTTGAAAGCAAGAGGCTATAAAGTCACTGAAAGAAAAATTTCAATCAATGAAGTTTATAGAGCGGCCAAAAGCGGAAAGCTGAATGAAATATTCGGCACAGGAACAGCCGCTGTCATTTCACCTGTTGGCGAGCTTTTGTGGGAAAACGAAACAATTGTGGTGAACAACGGCCAAATTGGCCCTGTGTCGCGCCTTGTGTATGACACAATAACAGGAATTCAAAGTGGAAAATTGGAAGATGAATTTGGCTGGGTCACCAAAATTGAAACAAAATAAATCAATTTTTAGACGTCTGAATTTTTGAAATTCAGGCGTTGTTTTTATATCTGCATATTTATTGCAATAAGCAAGCAGGGATAGTATAATATTTTTTTATAGACAAAAAACAAGCCGAAAATTGCGGCAAATATGAATTTGTGTTAAACAGGCGGTGTGAAAGAGGAATTCTATGAAACGCGCATTGGAAATATTGAATCAATACTTTGGATATAAAAATTTTCGCCCAGGACAGGAGGAAATTATAAAAAATATAATAAACGGAAACGATGTGTTTGGTGTTATGCCAACTGGTGCAGGGAAGTCACTTTGTTTTCAAGTGCCCGCCATAGCGATGGAAGGCATAACAATTGTGGTTTCACCTTTGATCTCGCTTATGAAAGATCAGGTTTCTTCTCTTGTTCACAGCGGCATAAGGGGTGCATATTTGAACAGCTCACTTTCGGCGCGTCAATATGTTAAGGCGCTGAACAATGCCAGAAACGGCATATATAAAATAATATATGTGGCGCCTGAAAGGCTTCAAACAGAAAGCTTCATGGACTTTGCCGTGAACGCCAACATATCAATGGTGACTGTTGATGAAGCACATTGTGTTTCCCAGTGGGGACAGGATTTCAGACCGGGCTATCTTTTTGTTGCCGATTTCATAAACTCCTTGCCCAAAAGGCCTGTTGTGTCTGCATTCACAGCAACAGCAACTTCCAAGGTCAGAGAAGATATTATAAATTTGCTGAGGCTTGAAAATCCATATGTTTATATTGGCGGATATAACCGCGAAAATCTTTACTTTGAAGTGAAAAGGCCAGCTGACAAAATGAAGGAATTGTTTGACATTATAAAAAACATGAACGGCAAAAGCGGAATTGTTTATTGTTCAACAAGAAAAACTGTTGAAGAAGTTTGTGAAAACCTTTTTGAAGCCGGGTTTGATGCAACGAGATACCATGCGGGCCTGAATGATGACGAAAGAAAAAGGAATCAGGAAGATTTTATTTATGACAGACGGAATATAATGGTGGCTACAAATGCTTTTGGAATGGGAATTGACAAATCAAATGTCTCTTTTGTGGTGCATTATAACATGCCAAAGGACATTGAAAGCTATTATCAGGAGGCCGGGCGTGCAGGGCGCGATGGTGAAAAAGCCGAATGTTTTCTGTTTTACAGCGGGCATGATGTTGTGGTGAACCAGTTTTTGATTGAAAACTCTGACGACAACAGCTTGCTTGATGCTCAAACAAAAAATGTTGTGATAAATCAAGCAAAGGAACGTTTGAGAAAAATGTCACTCTATTGCGGCACAAAAGAATGCCTCAGGGATTATATATTGAACTATTTTGGCGGGGAGATCACAAAAGGGTGCGGAAACTGCGGAAATTGTTTGAAAAGTTTTGATGTTGAAGATATATTTCTTGAGGCGAAAAAAGTGATCATGTGTGTGAAAAGCACTGGTGAGAGATATGGAACACAGTTGATAATTGATGTTTTGAGGGGAGCCGAAACATCAAAAATTGAAAGACTTTGTTTGAAACAAAGCAGTTGTTATGGCGTCATGAAAGGCGTGAAGAAAACTCGCATAAACGAAATTATACAGTTTATGCTGCTCAATGATTATCTGAAAATATCCGATGGCGATTTTCCAATACTCATTTTGGGAGACAAGTCAGAAGAGATTTTGAAAGAGAAAACACATGTTTATATGAAGAAGTTTGATGACTTAAAAGAAAATGTAGAATTTTATAAAAGAGCTTTGAACATTTCAAAAGTGAAAATGTCTTCAGACAAAGAGAAGCTTTTCGAAAAGCTTAAAAAAATTAGGGCAAAAATATCTGCAAGAGAAAAAATTCCGGCTTATATAGTGTTTTCGAATGCAACGCTTGAGGACATGTGTGCGAAAATGCCTTCAAACGAAAGAGAGTTTTTGGAAGTTTCGGGGGTTGGAAGGAAAAAGATGGAGAGCTATGGAGAGGAATTTATAGAAGTGATAAAAGAGTTTACATGAAATAACAACATTTTTGCAATAAAACATAGCATGTCATCAATTTGGGTTATCAATTGTTATTGACAAAGAAACAATTTGAAAGTATACTTGACTTTAGTTTGATAAAGCAATAAAGTGAGGGATTGATTTTGATAGACATTAAACTGCATACGCCTGTTGGGGTTAATGATATACTTCCTGATGAAAAAAGAAAAAAGGATGAAATTTACAGAAGGATTGAAGGCGTTTTCAAAAGCTATGGATATAATGCTGTGGAAAGCCCTATGTTTGAATATTTGGAGGTTTTTTCCGATGAAAAAATGGGAAGCACAAACCCCAATGACATGTTTAGATTTTTTGACAGAAACGGTGGTGAACTGGCGCTCAGAAGTGACATGACGCCTCCAATAGCGCGGATTGCGGCCACAGCATTTTCTGGAACAAGTGGGCCTTTGCGGTTTTCATACAGCGGAAACGCATTCAGATATAACAAGGATTATCAGGGAAAACTTTGTGAGTTTTCTCAGGCGGGCATTGAGCTTATGGGGCCTAAAAGCATTGAGGCTGATGCCGAGGTTGTGGCGCTTGCAGTTAAAAGCATTTTGGCATCAGGCATATGTGAATTTAGAATTCACATTGGAGAGGTTTCGTTTTTCAACAGCATATTGAATGAAACAAGATTGAGTGTTGAAAACAAAAACAAGCTCAAAGAGCTCATAGCAAACAGAAACTATGTTGGCATGGAAGAACTTTTGGAAGAAAATGAGATGCCTGGTGAGACAAAAAAACTGTTTTTGGAGCTTCACAAAATGGTTGGAAATGACAATGTTCTCAAACAGTCAAAAGAGCTGGTTAAAAGTGATGAGGCCAAAACGGCAATCAAAAACCTGATGAATCTCTATGAGTGTCTCAAAATTCATGGGGTTGATGAATATATAGTTTTCGATTTGGGAATGGTCAACCATTTGAACTATTACACAGGAATAATATTCAGAGGCTACACATATGGAACAGGATATTCAATTTTGGATGGCGGGCGCTATGATGACCTTGTTAGCCAGTTTGGAAAAAACATTCCGGCTGTGGGTTTTGGAATAAAGATAACTGAAGTGCTCAATGTGCTTGAAAACAGCAATGTGAATTTGAATGTATGCGGAACAAAGGCTCTTTTTGCCTATGGTGACAATGGCATGGCCGCGGCGCTTAGAATGGCCGATGAATATAGAAAAAGCGGCATAAGCGTTGAAAACAGCCTTGTTGGGGCCAACTTTGATGAAAACATAAAATATGCCAAAGAACGAAAAATGGAAAATGTTTTATATTTTGTTGACGATGAAAACATCAAATTTGCAAAAATAGATGACGAGATTGGAGTTTTTGTTTCTGACATAACTGTTAAAGAGCTGATCAAACCGGGAAGGGGGAATTGAAATTGAGATATTTGACATTTGCCCTTGCCAAAGGCCGGCTGGCAGAACAGACAATGGAAATTCTTGAAAAAATTGGAATGCCTTGCGAGGAAATGAAAGAAAAAAGCCGAAAGCTGATATTTGTGAATGAGGAGCTGAAGCTGAAAATTTTTCTTGCCAAAACAAGTGATGTTCCAACATATGTGGAGCATGGCGCGGCTGACATTGGAGTTGTTGGCAAGGATACGATAATGGAGGAAGGCCGGAATATATATGAAATGCTTGATTTGAAGCTAGGAATTTGCAAAATGGCTGTGGCGGGGCCGCCTGAAATGATGAACAACATAAATGACTGCCACAATTTGCGTGTTGCCACAAAATATCCCAAAATAGCAACAGACTATTTTTATCACCAAAAACGCCAAACTGTGGAAATCATAAAATTGAACGGCTCTGTGGAGCTTGCGCCAATTGTGGGCCTTTCTGATGTGATTGTTGACATTGTGGAAAGCGGGGCAACGCTGAAGGAAAACGGCCTTGTTGTTTTGGAAGACATTTGTCCCTTGAGCGCAAGGGTTATAGTTAACAGAGTTTCAATGAAAATGGAACATGAGAGAATCATAAACGTGATTGACAAAATAAGAAACATTGTACGTGAAAAAAAGGAGAATTGAAAATGATTTCTTTTATAAAATATGAAACAGAGGAAGGACAGAGGAAGCTTGACAAAATGCTGTCCCGTTCACAACTGAAAAATGACGATGTTCAAAGTGTTGTTGACGTCATATTAAAAGATGTGAAAGAAAACGGCGACAAGGCTGTGTTTGAGTATACAAAAAAGTTTGATGGCGTGAGCATTGATGCTGAAAGTGTCAAGGTCACACAGGAAGAAATTGACCATGCATACAGCCAGATTCCACCAAGGCTTTTGGAAGTTATAAAAAGATCGGCATCAAGGATTAGAGAATTTCATGAAAAACAAAGAGTGAACAGCTGGTTCAATCCGGATCCAAACGGCGAAATAATGGGGCAGATGATTAGACCTTTGGAGAATGTCGGCGTTTATGTTCCGGGAGGAAAGGCGGCATATCCTTCAAGCGTTTTGATGAACGTTGTGCCTGCTCATGTTGCGGGAGTTAAGAATATATATATGACAACACCAGCGCAGAAAGATGGAAGTGTTTATCATGCCACAATTGTGGCGGCTATGGAAGCTGGTGTTTCTGAAATATTCAAAATTGGAGGCGCTCAGGCCATTGCGGCTTTGGCTTTTGGAACAGAAAGTGTGCCAAAGGTTGACAAGATATGCGGCCCGGGAAACATATTTGTGGCTTTGGCCAAAAGGACAGTTTTTGGATATGTCAACATTGATTCTGTGGCGGGGCCAAGCGAGATACTCATAATAGCCGACAAAAGCGCAAACCCTGTTTATGTGGCGGCAGACATGCTCAGTCAGGCCGAGCATGATGAAATGGCGGCAGCTGTGCTTGTAACCGACAGTGAAAAATTGGCCGAAGAAACGGCGGCCGAAATTCAAAAACAAACTGCTGTTTTGGAGCGGCGTGAAATAATAGAAAAATCGCTTGACAACTTTGGGGCTATAATTGTTGTTGACACAATTGAAAGGGCATGTTCAATTTCAAACAAAATTGCCCCTGAACATTTGGAGCTTTGCGTTTCGGCGCCGTTTGAAACGCTCCCGCTTATACAAAACGCTGGCGCTGTGTTTATGGGCCAATTTTCGCCGGAACCGTTGGGGGATTATATGGCCGGGCCAAACCATGTGCTTCCCACAGGTGGAACAGCAAGATTTTTTTCACCGCTCTCTGTTGATGATTTTATAAAGAAAAGCAGCATAATTTCATACAGCAAAGAGGCGCTTTTGAATCTTGGCGATGATATAATCGATTTTGCCAATGCTGAAGGGCTCACAGCACATGCCAATGCAATTAGAGTGCGTAAAAAATGAATATATTTTTTGGGAGGAAGTTATGCGCGAGGCTGAATTGAAAAGAAACACTTTTGAAACAAAAATTTCCATGAAGCTTAATGTTGACGGAACCGGAAAAAATGAAATTTCAACGGGAATAGGCTTTTTTGATCACATGCTCACCCACATTTCAAAGCACGGATTCATGGATATTGAAATTAAAGCCGAAGGAGACTTGCATGTTGACAGTCACCACACAATTGAAGATGTTGGAATTGTTTTTGGCAAATGCCTTTCAAAAGCGCTTGGAAACAAAAACGGCATAAAGCGATATGGAAGCTTCATTCTTCCAATGGATGAGACGCTTATACTTTGCTCAATGGATATAAGCGGAAGGCCATGTTTTGTTTTTGACGCCAAGTTCACAAATGACTATATAGGCGGCATGGCGTCTGAAATGGTTGAGGAATTTTTTAGGGCTGTGTGCTTCAATGCCGGCATAAACATGCACATCAAACAGTTGGCTGGAGCAAACAATCACCATATAGCAGAAGGAATATTCAAGGCTTTTGCGAAAGCGCTTGACATGGCTGTGTCATATGATGAAAGAATTGAGGGAGTTTTGTCAACAAAAGGGATGCTGGAGGTGTGACAATTGATTGCTGTGATTGATTATGGCATGGGAAATTTGAGAAGTGTTCAAAAGGCATTTGAGTTTCTTGGATATGAAGCTGTTGTCACAAATTCTTTAAAGACAATAGAAAAGGCCGAAAAAGTTGTGCTTCCTGGCGTTGGCGCTTTTTGTGACGCAATTGAAACAATCAGGGAAACTGGATTAGATGAAACAATATACAAAATTGTTGAAAAAGGCACGCCGCTTTTGGGCATTTGCCTTGGGATGCAGCTCATGTTTGACAAAAGCTATGAAAATGGCGAACATGAGGGGTTGGGGCTTATGCCTGGGGAAATTATACGTCTTTCGGAAAATCAAAAAGTTCCACAAATTGGCTGGAACTGTCTTGACATAAAAATGAAAAGCCCTTTGTTTGAGGGGATTGGAGAGGAACCATATGTATATTTTGTTCACTCATATCATTTGCTGACAAGCGCACCTGTTGTGAGCGCAACATGCTTTTATGGCAATGAAATACAGGTTGCGGCTCAAAAAGAGAATGTGTTTGCCCTTCAGTTTCACCCTGAAAAAAGTGGCGACACAGGGCTTAAAATACTTGATAATTTTGGGAGGATTTGATTATGCAGATTTATCCAGCAATTGACATAAAAAATGGCCAGTGTGTCAGGCTCAAACAAGGAAATTTTGATGATGTAACGATATATGGCAATGATCCTTCAGAAATGGCAAAAAAGTTTGTTGAGGACGGAGCGTCATATTTACATATTGTGGATCTTGACGGAGCAAGAATGGGGGCGGGATATAACAGTGACATAATCAAAAAAATAGTTGAAATTTCAGGCATTCCTGTGCAGACAGGCGGCGGCATAAGAACAATGTGTGACATTGAAGAAAGAATTTCAATTGGCGTTTCAAGAGTTATATTGGGAACAGCAGCTGTGAGCGATCCAAAAATGGTGCGTGAATCCGTTGAGCTTTATGGAGACAAAATTGCCGTGGGGATTGACGCCATTGACGGAAAGGTTGCTATACATGGCTGGGAAAAGGTGAGCGATGTTTCGGCTGTGGAACTTTGCGGCCACATGAAAGAAATTGGCGTGAAAACTGTGATATACACCGATATAACAAAAGACGGAATGATGATAGGGCCAAACATAGAAAGTACAAAGGAGCTTGTGAAGGTTTCTGGAATTGACATAATAGCTTCAGGCGGCATTTCATCAATGTGTGACATAGAAAAAGCTGAAAAATCGGGAGCAGCTGGAGTCATTATAGGCAAAGCGTTATATCAAGGGAATATAAATCTTTCGGAAGCTATAAAACGGTTTGAAAGAATATAGGGAGAAGTGAAATGCATACAAAAAGAATTATTCCATGTCTTGACGTCAACAATGGGCGCGTTGTTAAAGGTGTTAATTTTGTGAATTTGAGAGATGCGGGAGATCCTGTTGAAATTGCTTCGTTCTACAACAAATCAATGGCTGATGAGATAGTTTTTCTTGACATCACGGCTTCAAGTGACGCAAGAAGCATCATGCTTGATGTTGTGAGGCGAACGGCAGAGCAGGTTTTCATTCCGCTCACAGTTGGCGGCGGAATACGCACAATTGAAGACTTTAGAATGATTTTGAGCGCTGGAGCTGACAAAATATCGGTGAATTCAGCGGCGATAAAAAGGCCAGAGCTCATTGAGGAAGCGGCAAAAAAGTTTGGAAGCCAATGTGTTGTTGTGGCAATTGACGCCAAAAGGCGTGAAGATGGCTTTGATGTATATCTCAATGGCGGGCGTGTCAACACGGGCATGGATGCTGTTGAATGGGCAAAAAAGGCCGAAGCCCTTGGAGCTGGGGAAATACTTTTGACAAGCATGGATTGTGATGGTGTTAAAAATGGATATGACATTGAGCTTACAAAAACAATATCTAAAAGTGTGAAAATTCCTGTGATAGCTTCGGGGGGCGCGGGAACAATGGAGCATTTTTATGATGCGTTGACAGAGGGAGAAGCCGATGCTGCGCTTGCGGCAAGTCTTTTCCATTTTAGGGAAATGGATATATCAGATTTGAAAAAATATCTGAAGGAAAGAAATGTTCCTGTCAGACTTTGAGGAGAAAATATGAATTTTATTGATGAGCTTAAATTTGATGAAAAAGGATTGATTCCTGTTGTGACACAGGATTTTGAAAACAACCAAGTGCTTATGCTTGCGTATGCCAACAGAGAGGCTGTTGAGATGACTGTTGAAAAAGGCACTGTTCACTATTTTTCAAGAAGCCGGAATGAACTTTGGCACAAAGGCGAAACTTCTGGCCATTTTCAGCATGTGAAAGAAATGTTTTATGACTGTGATGCAGATGCACTGCTGATAAAAGTGATTCAAGACGGCGCGGCATGTCACACAGGAAAAAGAAGCTGTTTTTATAGAAACATCAAAGGAGAAGAGGTTTTGTGATGGAAAACGTTTTGTACGATCTCTATGAAATTATAAAAGACAGAAAAACAAATCCCAAAGATGGGTCATACACAAACTATCTTTTTGACAAAGGAATTGACAAGATATTAAAAAAAATAGGCGAGGAAAGCGCCGAAACCATTATAGCAGCCAAAAACAATGACAAAAATGAAACAGTTTATGAAATGTGTGATCTTTTATACCACATGTCGGTGCTCATGGCGGACATGGACATAACATGGGATGATGTTTTGTCGGAGCTTGCAAGACGGGAGCTCAAAGAAGGAAATTTGAAAAAATTTAATGTGAAGGGCGAAATATAATTTTGCTGATGCTCATATTTCGTGATGTTGTTGTGCTTGAATGTTTATATGGTCAATGTTGATTGCAAGCTGATTAATAAAACAAAATTCAAGAATTGGTTTATTTTTTATTAAAGCCGAAAAATGATTATGCTGTTGGGGTTTTCAAACAGAGTTTAGTTTTTAAAGTATTCAAAATATCGCTTTACTTCAATGCGGTAAAATGTTAAAATTATGTTTATCATAAAGTGGATGAAGGTGATTGTTTTTGAACCCTAAAATAAAAAGCCCAATAGCGGACAAGCTTTTTGAATGCATTTTGGCCATGGAAACAGTTGAAGAATGTTATCGGCTTTTTGAGGATCTCTGCACTGTCCATGAAATAAATGCAATTGCCCAAAGAATGGCCGTTGCAGAAATGCTGGATCGCAAATGTACATATATTGAGATAGCTGAAAAAACAGGAGCTTCCACAGCAACTATAAGCCGGGTCAACAGAGCGCTCATTTATGGCTCCGACGGCTATAAGCTTGCCATTGAAAGAATTGCTAAAAAAATGGAAGAAAATTGAAATGGTTGAAACATTTTTGGTTTGAGAACATAAGCCCGCCGCCAACTGACATGGCATGGGCTTATGTTCGTTTGTGTGAAAAGATGAATTGTTGAGGAGAGTATATATGGTGATATACGACAAATTAAATCCAATGCAGAAAAAAGCAGTGGACACAATTGATGGCCCGGTTTTGATACTTGCCGGGGCCGGAAGCGGGAAAACAGGCGCCATAACAGCGCGCGTGGCAAACCTCATAGAAAATGGAATTAAACCATGGAACATTATGGCCATAACATTCACAAACAAGGCCGCGCGGGAAATGAAAGAGAGAGTGGAAACGCTTTTGGGCGGTGTGGAAGATGTGTGGATCAGCACATTTCATTCTTCATGTGTGAGGATACTCAGGCGGGATATAGACAAACTTGGATATGACAGGAATTTTTCGATATATGACACAAGGGATTCTGAGCGAGTTATGAAAGGCTGCTTCACAAAGCTTGGAATTGGCCTTCAAGATAAAACACTTCCTGTCAAAGCGGTTATGGCTGAAATAAGCCGTGCGAAAGAAGAACTCATTTCTCCTTCGGCCTACAGCCGTGAGGCCGAACGCGATTTCAGAAAAGAAAGAATAGCCGCATGCTATAGGGAATATCAAAAAAAACTTAAAAGCAGCAATGCTCTTGATTTTGACGACTTGATTTATAACACAGTTTTGCTTTTTCAAACAAATCCTGATGTGCTTGAAAAATATCAGGAGCGTTTTAAGTATATAATGGTTGATGAATATCAGGACACAAACACGTGCCAATATCAATTTATAAAGCTTCTGGCAGAAAAATATAAAAATCTTTGTGTTGTTGGAGATGACGATCAAAGTATATATGGCTGGAGAGGCGCCAATATAAGAAACATATTGGATTTTGAGAAGGACTTTCCAAATGCAAAAGTGATCAAGCTTGAACAAAACTACCGTTCCACAAAGAACATACTTGAGGCCGCAAACTCTGTTATAAACAACAATGACGAAAGAAAATCAAAACATCTTTGGACTGAAAATTCAGAAGGAAGTATAATACATCTGCATAAAGCTGATAATGAATATGATGAAGGGCGGTATGTGGCAAACAAAGTGACTGCATTGGAAACGGTTTCAGGTTCATATAAAAACTATGCTGTTTTATACAGGACAAATGCACAGTCAAGAGTTATAGAAGAGGCTTTCATCAAAAAAAATATACCATATAAACTTTGCGGCGGAACAAGGTTTTATGACCGGAAGGAAATTACAGACATACTTTCTTATTTGAAATTGATTGTCAACCCTTCTGATGACGTTGCATTCAGAAGGATTGTTAATGTGCCCAAAAGAGGGATCGGCGAAACATCGGTCAACAAACTCATGGATTTTGCAGCGGGCCTTGAATGCAGTGCTTATGAAAGCATACCACACATTGAAAACGAAAAAAGTTTTGGTTCAAGGGGCAAAAAATTTGAGGAATTTTATGTCATGCTTGAGATATTAAAAGCGAAAAAAGATTTGCTGCCACTTCCAGAATTCATTGAAGAAGTTGCGGAAAAAACGGGATATTATGACTATCTCGATGAAGAAGGAACTGAAGAAGCCGAAGGAAGAAAAGAAAATTTGCAGGAGTTTGTGTCAAAGGCCGACGAGTTTTATGACACAGAGGCTGAGGCTTCATTGGAAAGTTTTTTGGAAGAAGTGGCGCTTGTGGCCGACGTTGACGATTATTCCGAAAAAGAAAATGCCGTTGTTATGATGACACTTCATTCAGCGAAGGGGCTTGAATT
This sequence comes from Bacillota bacterium, assembly GCA_022791155.1. Taxonomy (GTDB): domain Bacteria; phylum Bacillota; class Clostridia; order Lachnospirales; family Anaerotignaceae; genus JANFXS01. The sequence goes on from JAAVYN010000025.1 coordinate 15,782, forward strand.
TCCATGCGTGTTCATATGCGGCATGGAAGAAGGGGTTTTTCCAAACTACAGAAGCATCAATTTTGGCGGCGAATCAGAAATGCAGGAAGAAAGGCGCCTGTTTTATGTTGGAATAACACGCGCAAAGGAAGAACTGTATTTGTCATATGCCAAAAGCAGAAATGTCAGCGGTGAAACAAAATATAGCCAGCCTTCAAGGTTTATAAGCGAGATACCAGCGGGCATACTTGAACAGCAAAGAAAGCCTGTTTTCACTCCAACATCACCAAGAATAAATGCAACAATGAAAGCGGGGTATAACATGGCAGGAGGCGAAGGGCTCAGCAGAGCATATGGCCTTTCGGCACCAAAAGCGGAAATACCAGCCCCAAAGGGAGTGACGCTTTCATTTGGCATTGGAGACAATGTGAGGGCGCCGAAATATGGCATTGGAACCGTGAAAAACATAAAACCAGCCGGCGCGGATTTTGAAGTTGAAGTGCACTTTAAGGACAAAGGAAACAAAAAATTTATGGCCGGACTATCAAAACTGATTAAGGTGGACTGATTGCAGCATGGAAAGAATGAAAGAACTCATAGAAACACTGAATAATGCCTCAAAACGATATTATCAGTTTGCTGACAGCCCAATGTCAGATTATGAATATGACAAGCTATATGATGAATTGGTGAGGCTTGAGAAGGAAACAGGAATGGTTTTGAGCGGAAGCCCAACCCAAAATGTTGGTTACACCGTTTTAAGCAGTTTGGAGAAAGTGCGCCATGACAGCCGCATGCTTTCGCTTGACAAAACAAAGGACATAGGCCGTCTGAAAGACTGGCTTGGAGAAAATGAGGGCGTCATGTCATGGAAGTTAGACGGGCTCACAATTGTGCTGAAATATGAAAATGGCGAGCTTGTTCAGGCGGTCACACGTGGCAATGGTGAAATTGGGGAGGACATAACGCACAATGCACGTTTTTTTGTCAACCTTCCAGTGAAAATTGAGTTCGAAGGCCGGCTTGTGCTGAGAGGCGAGGGAATCATAACATACAGCGAGTTTGAAAGAATAAACAGCGAATTGAGTGATGAAGAAAAGTATAAAAATCCTCGCAATTTGTGCAGTGGCACTGTTCGCCAGCTCAACAGTGAAATTTCAGCCCAAAGAGGCGTGATGATTTATATATTCAGCCTTGTGAGCGCTGAAGGCGCGTGTTTGAGCGATTTGAAAACCGAAAACATGAAGTGGCTTAACAGCATGGGTTTTGAAACAGTTGAAAGTGCTGTTGTGACAGCAAAGAACATTGAAAGCACAGTGAAAGAGTTTGAAAACAAAATAGACAGCAACGACTTTGCTTCAGACGGGCTTGTGCTGACATTCAACAGCATTTCATATGGAAGCAGTCTTGGAGAAACTTCAAAATTTCCCAAAGATTCAATTGCTTTCAAATGGGCTGATGAAACAGCTGAAACTGTTTTGAGAGAGATTGACTGGAGCACTTCGAGAACAGGGCTCATCAATCCAATTGCTGTTTTTGATCCGGTTGAATTGGAAGGGACAACGGTGAACCGCGCCAGTGTTCACAACTTGAGCGTTATGAAGGAACTTCAGCTTGGCATAGGAGATGTCATAAATGTTTACAAAGCCAACATGATAATTCCTCAAATTGCAGAAAATTTGACAAAAAGCGGAAATGTGGAAATTCCAAAAGTGTGTCCTGTGTGCGGCGGAGAGACAGCCGTTAAAAAACTGCGCGATGGAGAAGCGCTCTATTGCACAAACCCAACTTGCCGTGCGCAGATTGTGAGAAGCCTTGCGCATTTTGCCTCAAGAGATGCCATGAACATTGAAGGGCTTTCAGAGGAAACGTTGAACAAATTTGTTGAAAATGGCTTCATTGAGGTTTACACTGACATTTTTGGCATTGGCAAATTTGAAGAAGAAATAAAAGCAATGGAGGGCTTTGGAGAAAAAAGTTTCAAAAATATGATTGACGCCATTGAAAAAGCGAAAAATGTGCCTTTGCCAAATTTTATATATGCATTGGGAATAAACCAAGTTGGCCTTAACAATGCCAAACTTTTGTGCAAAAACACGGACTATGATGTTGAAAAAATAAAAAAAATAACAGAAGAAGAATTGATTGAGGTTGACGGCTTTGGCCAAATAATTGCCCACAGCATTGTTGAGTATTTTTCCAACACAAAAAATATGGAGCTTTTTGAGAAAGCGCTGAGCATGTTGTCATTCAAAGACAAAGATGAAAATGATGAAGAGGGCTCACTGGCGGGAATTAATTTTGTGATCACGGGAGATGTGAATCACTATGCCAACAGAAAAGAAATGAAAGCGGAGATTGAGAAAATGGGAGGGAAAGTTACAGGAAGCGTGACTTCAAAAACAAACTATCTTATAAACAATGACGCGTTTTCAGAGTCATCAAAAAATAAAAAGGCCAAGGAGCTTGGAATACAGATAATTACTGAAGATGAATTTATTGAACGGTTTACAAATAGACGCCAATAGTATATACTTTAATTGATTTTTGCACGATATTAAGCTATGTAAAAGGCTTTTAGATAAAAAAGGCAAAAGCTGAAAGATATGTTGAAAAATAATGCTTTTCGTTATGTGAATTTTTGTGTTTAGTGAGGTTATGAAATGACTTATTTAGAATCTTTGGAATATATTGACAGTCTTTATGGGCTTGGCTATGATTTAGCGCTTGACAGAATTGGTGCTCTCATGGAAAGTCTTGGCAACCCACAGGAAAAAGTTAAAGTTATCCATGTTGCCGGAACAAATGGAAAGGGATCGTGCTGCAGCTTTGTGTCAAGTGTCTTGATTGAACAAGGGTATAACGTTGGTGTTTACACATCGCCTCATCTTGAAAAATACAACGAGAGATACACAATAAACAATGTCTGCATCACAGATGAGGACTTTGCGGATAATATGGAAATTGTCAAAAAAAAGTGTGAGGAACTTGTTGAAAGTGGAATTATATCACAGCCAACAGTTTTTGAAGTTGTCACTGCTTTGGCATTTTTATATTTTTCAAAGAAAAATGTGGATTTTCTTGTCCTTGAGGTTGGCCTTGGCGGGCGCGTTGATGCCACAAACATTGTCAAAAATCCATTGCTGAGTGTCATTATGTCCATAAGCATGGATCATATGGAATATCTTGGAAACACAATTGAAGAGATAGCCGCTGAAAAAGGCGGCATAATTAAAGAAGGCTGTCCTGTTGTTTTATACAATCAGGAAGAGGCTGTTTATGATGTGATTGAAAAAATTGCACATGAAAAAAATGCCAAGCTTTATTATGCTTCAGAACAGAAAATCGACATAATATCTCAAGATATTACGGGAACAGAATTTTCCGTTTGCAATGAATATATTAAATATGACAGCATAAAAATTAATCTTCTTGGTGACTATCAAATTTATAACTGTGCCACTGCACTCCTTGCTTGCAAAGCGCTTGAAGACAGAGGTGTTCTCATATCACGCGAGGCTGTGACTGATGGAATGAAAAATGCTGTCTGGAGCGGAAGAATGGAGATTGTTGAAAAAAATCCAACGGTTATACTTGATGGAGCACATAACATTGACGGAATACATATGCTGGCAAGTTCGTTAAAAAAATATTTTTCAGACAGCAAAATAACACTTCTTGTGGGGATTCTTGGGGACAAGGAATATGAAAAAATGATGGAAGTGCTTGTGCCTTTGGCATGCAAACTTGTGCTTACAGAGCCAAACAACTCAAGAAAATGGGATGTTGACAAGCTGACAGAAACAATAGCTTCATATAATGTTGAAACCATAAGAGAAAAGGACATAAGAAAAGCATATGATTTGGCCAAATCAATAACTGGCAAAGACGATGTTCTTTGCTGTGCCGGAAGTCTCTATCTTATAGGTGAGCTGTATAAGTTTGCGGGTGAGAAAAATGATTGATTTCAGTGACGAAATAAAAAAATATGAGCCAATATTGGAAGTTGGCGACATTGAAGACTCAATACATTCAACAGATCTTAAAGACATAATGGACATGCTCAATTATATTTCAAAAAATAAGGAAGATGCAAAGAGGGTTTCAAATGTATCACCAAAAGGAAAATGGGATTAAAGGTGGGATGAAATGATCTGCCAAATATGTGGTGAAAAATTTAACAAAGGAAAATATTGCCCTCATTGCAAAAGTGATGTGGTGCTGATAAACAGAATAAAAACTCTTTCGCTGAAACAGTATAACCGTGGTGTGTATTGCGCAAGAGAAGGAGAATATTCGGCGGCTATAGCTGCATTGAGCCAATGCGTTCTTTTTGACAAAAAAAACTATGTTGCGAGAAACCTGCTTGGCATAGCTTATTTTCAAGTGGGAATGATTGGCGATGCTCTCAAACAATGGATCATAAGCGAGAGCATGAAAAGCAGCAAAAATCCAGCCTCAAAATATATATATGAATTACAGAAGAATGGAAGAACGCTTGAAAAATATAATGATGCGGTTTCGCTTTATAATAAAGCCATAGAACGTTTTAGAAACGGAAGCGATGATTTGGCGCTTATAGAGCTGAAAAAAGCTGTTGATTTCAATCCCAATTTGGTTGACGCCTACAACATAATGGCGGCTTATTATATTGGGAAAAAAGATAAGAAGAAAGCTAAATTTTATATTGAAAAAGCGCTTAGCAAAGACAAACACAACCCTAAAGCTCTTGAATATTTAGCCGATATAAATGAAGAAAACAATATATATCCTGAAAAAAAGGTGAAAGAAACTGGTTATAATGATGAATTGCCAAAGAAATTTCGTGTTAGATGGGAATTTGTGACATTTTTTGCGGGCGTTTTGCTGACAGGAGCAATTGCTGGAGCCCTGGCGCTTCCGGGGATTGAAAGCGGGTTTTTGAAAAACATAGATACACTTGAAAAAAGAATAGAACAGCTGGAAGATGAGAACATGAATGGCACCTCAACTTTCGCTTTAAAATATAAAGAACTTGAAGAAGAAAATGCAGCGTTGAAAACGGAAAATGAAAAATATAGAGCTGAAGCTGCAAACAAAGAACAGGCCGACAATTTTCAGCTTGCACTGAACTATAGCGTGGCTGGCGAAAAACTTGAAGCGGCAATGCTTTTGAAGGATATTGAAATAGAAAATTTTGATGATGAGGATAAAGCGAAGATAGAATCTTTGCGAAACGAGACATATCCATTTGCGGCTGAACACTTTTATAATGAAGGAACTCGTCTCTATTCATCGGGGAACATTGACAATGCTGAACAGCAGTTTTTGACAGCAGTGGAATATGGAAACAAAGAAAATTTCATGGATGATGTGTTATACTATTTAGGGCTGATTAGCGAGGCCAAAGGAGACAAAGAATCTGCAAAGGAATATTATGCAAAAGTTATAAATGAGTTCGCCAGTTCAAATGTGTTTGATCAGTCAGAGGCAAAATTGAATGCGCTTTTGTCAGAAGGATAGAGAATATATTTGATAAAGCGGATGAGTGTTCGAGAATGCGGGAAATAAAAAAAACAGATTTCCCGGGAAATGATGCAAATGAAACGAGCTTTGAATGTGGAAATGGTTGGATTCTCATGGCGTGTTCTCGAATTTCCCTTCGGGAAACGGCTACACCGCGGAGTGGAACGAAGCGTTCCGCAAAGCAAAATTCGAGAACCCGCCCGTTTCCCTCCCACGGTCTTAAATGCCATTTGGAAAGCTAAAATTGACCAGATAATAACTACAAATAACGAAATTTCAAAACCTATACATTTTGGCGGAAACAAAATATCAGCTTAATCTTTATAACCTAACGAGCCCTTCATTTTTCCACAAATCAAGAACTCTAATAATTATCTGAAAAAAGTGCAGCAAAACAACAGGAAAGCAGAAATTTAGCAAACAGTTTCTGCATCATCTTCCAGCTTTCAACAATAAACAAACCGTCTCCACATGAACAGTCCTTCCATACTGATTACACAGTTTGATTCTTTCAGCTTTATATCCATTTTCCTGAAAAACTGACAAATCTCTCGCCAAAGATGAGGGTTTGCATGAAACATAGACAATTTTATCTGCCCCAAAATTTATAATCTTTTCAATGGCTTTTGGATGTATTCCCTCTCTTGGAGGATCAACAATGATTATATCCGGCTTTTCATGCAGTTCATCAACTTTTTTCAGAACATCGCCATGAATGAATTCACAATTGTTGATGTTATTCAGTTTGGCATTTTCTTTTGCGGCGTTGACAGCATCTTCAACAATCTCAATTCCAACAACTTTTTTGCTGTTCCCGGCAACAATCTGGCTGATTGTGCCTGTTCCACAGTATAGGTCAAAAACAACGCTGTTTTTTGAATCTCCAACATACTCTTTGACAATTGAATAAAGCTTTTCAGCGCCTTTTGTGTTCGTCTGAAAAAAAGAAAATGCGGTTATCTTAAACTTCAACCCAAACAGCCTGTCTGTCAAATAGTCATTTCCAAAAACAACTTTTGTGCTGTCGCTTTTGACAACATCTGCCACGCCATCATTTATTGTATGAAGTATGCCGCATATTTTGCCATCTAATTCAGTTTTTAGCATATTTTCAGCAAACTCATCAACCGAAAAAGTGATGTTTCCGCTTGTAACAATGTTCAACAATATTTCACCTGTGTATGCACCTTTTCTCACAACCAGATGCCTCAAAACACCCTCATGCCTCGATTTGTGATAAAAAGGGACATTTTTTTCAGAGAAAAAGCTAAGAGTTTTTTCAATAATTTTTATATAATCATTGTCAATTATGTTGCAGTCTTTGAGAGTGACAACTTCATAAAAACTGTTTCTTTTTCTCATTCCCAGAGCAAGCTGGCCGCCCTTTTCCTCATCTCCAAAAGAAAATTCACATTTATTTCTATATCCATTGGCTGGCGAAACTTCAATGCCATCAAATTTGAAGTCTTTTATGCTGGCTTCAGCAAGCAAATTCAAAACTTGTTCAGTTTTAATTTCATTTTCTTTTTCAATTGTTATGTTTTGATATGAACAACCGCCGCATGCACCAAAATGATTGCACTCTGGTTCAATTTCATAAGGCGCTTTTGCCAAAACCTCCACAAGACCAGCTTCAATGCGCCCCTCTCTTTTTTTTGAGATTCGCGCTCTCACATTTTGCCCTGGAAGCGTGTTTTTGACAATTGTTTTATACCCCTCAAAAATTCCAATGCCTTTGTTTGGAAAATATAATTTTTCAATTTTTACATCTATAATTTCATTTCTTTTAGCCATTTTTTCCTCCCAAAACTAATTGTAATTAATTTACATGTGTGATATAATCAATATGTTAGAAATTTTCGGGAACAAGTTCAAACTTGGTCTATAAACTTTCCCGAACATGACAAAATCAAAGGCCGCTAAAAATTGGCACATTTGATTTTCGGGTTTCACTTTTTTCAAATATAAAAATAATTTAGGAGTGTATTTTTTAATGTTAGAACACACAGTAGGAAGTATTGTTGAAGGCAAAGTAATCAAAATAACACCTTTTGGCGCAATTGTTGCACTTGACGGCGGAGGGCAGGGGCTTGTTCACATCTCCCAAATCGCCAATAATTTTGTTCAGGATATAAATGAATATCTCAAAGTTAATGACAATGTAAAAGTTAAAATCCTTTCAATTGATTCTGAAACAAACCGTATTTCACTTTCGATTCGCGCCGCGCTTCCGAAACCCGAAAAAACAGAAAGGCCACCTCGCAGCCAAAACTTCAAGCCGCGTGACACAAAACCCAATTTTGATAAAAATTCTGAAAGTTCACCATCTCAAAACCCTGTGAATGATTTTGAGGAAAAAATGAAAGAATTTCTCAAACAGTCTAATGACAAAATGGCAAGTTTGAATAAGCGTGCAAACAAAAGATAACATCTAACTTTCAAAACATAAAGCGCGCAATGATTTTTTACAAGCAGTGGCTTTGTGCCAGCTATGTATAAACTTTCAAAATTTTAGGCTGTCAGAATGTAAAAAGCAAGTCATTCTGACAGCCTTTTTGTGTTGTTTTCAGCTGCAATTGCCACAAACAAACCAGCAGCAATAAAGCCATTTCCGTTTCATTCAGTTGACAACTGAAAGCACAAGACAAACAATAGTGGCTTAATTTTCCAACTCCACAGAGAATTTTTTTGCTGTTCAATTCACAAACACACTGCTTTGCTATCAGACAAAATAATGTTTGCAACAAATAAGAACAAAAGAATTTTTCATTGCAGAGCGCCACGCCATTGCCAACTGAAGACAGGATTGTTTTTGCACAAAATTCATTTGTTTGAAACATCATCTTTATTCTTCAAACAAGTCCTTCTGTCTTTTGTTAACACAAACAGCCATTCTGTCTTCAAAAAGCTGTCGCATATGCTTGTCCCAATTCAGAACCTATAAATTCATTTGTTCATTTTCAACGCATGGCAATGAAAGTGAAATTGAAAATGTGCCATGCAATGTCAAGCTCTTTTGACAACTCCAAATGATTTTCATTGCTGTCAATGTTAAAGCTCTTTTGCATCGCTCCAAACCCTGTCCAAACTATAAAAATCACGTTCTTCTTTATTGAACAAGTGGATTATAACATTGCCAAAATCAAGCAAAATCCATGCCCCGCCTTGATAGCCCTCTGAATGATGAAGTTTGAAGCCGGCTTTGAAAAGCTTTTCTTCAACGCCATCAGCCATTGCTCTAAGCTGATTTATGTTGTTTCCGCTGGCAATGACAAAATAATCCGTTATATTTGATATGCCATTCAAATCCAATATTTTTATATCCTCTGCCTTTTTGTCTTCCAGCGCCTCCTGAGCTATCATAGCCGCATCATAAAAACTTTTTTCCATATTATTCCTCCCCATTTTTATAATATTCCAATGCTTCAAGCGACAATGGGTGCAAAACCCGGCCGCGTTCCCTGACATATTCAACTGTTTGGCAGATTGCCATTTTCATGGCGGCGTCAATGTTTTCAAAACACATTTGCCGAACTTCATTCAACCCCTTAAAGTCTTTTCTGTTAGGCTCAATATAGTCAGCCAAAAAAATGATTTTTTCAATCAGCGTCATGTTCTTTCTTCCTGTGGTGTGATATTTTATGGCATTCAGAATTTCATCATCATCAACACCATATTCTCTTTTGGCCACTTCAGCGCCCAAAAAAGGGTGTGTCAAATCAATTGAGCTCAACATAATCTCATCAACAGGAACATGAAATTCTTTGCAAAATCGCCTTTTCATGTCTGCGGGATAGTCTTTGACACAGTCGTGCAGAAGCGCCGCTGCATGAACCTTTTTTTTGTCAGCGCCATAAAAATCTGCCATTTTAAGCGCTGTTTTAACAACTCCCATTGTGTGTATATATCTTTCAAGAGACAATGCAGACTGAAGTTTTCTTTCAATTGTGACAAAATCAAGCATGTTTTACATTCCTTTTTCATTTTTTATATAGTTTGTTTACCAAAATATACTCTTCAACTTTCTTTGGCACAAAACCGCTTATAGACTTCCCCTCTCTCACAAGCTGACGTATCTCTGATGAGGAAATGTCAATTGGCGGCAGCTCTATATATTCAATTCTTCCGCTGAGATTTGTTTCAATATAGTGTATGTCGCTCAAAAGAGAACTCTTGTTATATCCGGGGCGGCCAACAACTATAAAATCGCATATTTCAAGCAGCTTTTTATAATTCTTCCATGTTGTGATATAGTGCAGTGCGTCTGCTCCTGTGACAAACTTAAATTCGACATCGTCAAGCATTGCTTTTAATTCAATTATGGTGTCCACAGTGTATGTTGTTCCGTCACGGTCAATTTCAATTGAGCTGACTTCCATGTTGTCACATTCCGTTGCAAGCTTTGTCATTTCAAGCCTGTCATGCGGTGATGAAACTTCAAACAGATCTTTGTGCGGCGGCCTTCCAGAGGGTATAAACAGTATTTTGTCAACGCCAGTTTTTTCCAAAACACCTTTGGCCACTGCCATGTGTCCGTTGTGAATTGGATCAAACGTTCCTCCCAAAACAGCAAATTTTTTTACATTTTTTAAGCAGTCTAAATCGGCCATGTCAGTCCTCCTGATATAAAAATTCATTCAGATTGCAGCAAAGGCCGTTCACTTTGGAAGCTCTATTGCTGGCTTTTTGGATTTTCTATATAAAACAAATTTGTTTCCTATAACTTGAACAACTTCTGAATGCGTTCTTTCAGCAATTGTTTGTGCAGCTTGTCTGGCGTCAATCATGTTGTTGTCAAGAACATTGATTTTCACAAGTTCCCTTGCCTCCAAAGCCTGATTCACACTTTCTGTCATATCAGGCGTTATTCCATTTTTTCCAACATTGAAAATTGCATTTATACTGTTTGCCAAACTTCTTAAATGAGCTCTTTGTTTGCTTGTAAGCATTTTTATCTCCCTTAAATCGTAAATGTGTGTTCAACAGCAACTGCTTTCAGTTTGCACATCGCAACAAAATTTTTTGTTCTTCAACGCTCCAAACATTTGGTTTGATGCAAATCGTGCCGCTTGTGCTTGTTTGCTCAATTTTTCCAAATTTTTCTGAGATAACATTCATAAACAGCCAAAGACAGGCTAAATATATTTGCATAGCTATTATACTTCCCGACACATATTAATGCTATCTCCAAAACCGAAAGCAATAAAAACTAAAATCAATACCACCAGTTTGGCCGGTGGTATTGATCAATTCAATCATTTTTTCTCTAAAGACAGATTGTCAGCTTCTGACTCTTCTTTCTTTTTGCCTCCAAAAAGTGATTTTTTTTCTGGAACAGGTTCTTCATCAGCCTTGTTTGAAAGGTTTGGTTCTTTTTTGGCATAAACCTCCTGTTTGATCACAGGGATTCTCACACCCCTGTTTGTGCCAAATTCAATGATATAGCACTCTGCTGTGATGTCCACAACAGTTCCGAACATGCCGTTGGCAAGAAGCACGGGATCGCCAGTTTTTATGGCATCTCTCATTTTTTGCATTTCGGCGTTCTTTTTTCTTTGTGGTTTGATTGAAAAGAAATACATCACACCAAAAATAACAACACAGTATAGAAGTATCATAACTATTGGGTTCATTCCTCCAGAAGGCGCCTGACCTCCGCCAGCCGAACCGCCAGAACCATCTACAACTGTTGACAACAAAGCTATGTTCATCATTTTCTCTCCTTTAATATGGTTGATTAAACACAATTGTATAACTGAATATACGGCGTTTCTCACCGTTTGTTTGAAACATACCATATAATTATATAAAATATATCTTTTTCAGTCAATACTTACTTAACGGCGTCTTTTCTTATTTTGTGGTTTGCCTTCAACCCCTCTTTTAAGTTCCTCAAGTTTGTTCTTTTTATATTGCGGGAAACGTTCTTCATCAAGCGCCAAACGTATTTCCTCCATCAATGTGTTAAAAAAGTGTAAATTGTGAAGCACACAAAACCGCATTGCAAGCATTTCTTTCGCCTTAAACAAATGTCTTATATAAGCCCTTGAATATCTTTGGCACACCGGGCAGCTGCAAGTGTCATCAATTGGCGCGTCATCCAGTTCAAAACAGGCGTTAAGCAAATTTATTTTTCCGTAATTTGTGTATACATGTGCGTGCCGGCCATTTCTTGCTGGCAAAACACAGTCAAAAAAGTCAATTCCTCTTTCAACGGATTCCAGTATATTTTCAGGCGTTCCAACTCCCATCAAATATGTGGGCTTGTTTTGAGGAAGAAATGGAACGGTTTCCTCTATGATGTGATACATTTGTTCATGAGTCTCTCCAACAGCCAGTCCGCCTACGGCGTAGCCATCAAGATCGAGCTCAGATATTATTTTGGCATGTTCCTTTCTTATGTCATCAAATATAGCCCCCTGATTTATTCCAAAAAGCATTTGTTTTTTGTTTATTGTGTCATCAAGGCCATTGAGCCTGTCAATTTCGTTTTTGCTTCTCACAAGCCACCTTGTTGTTCGTGCGACAGAGTCGGCAACATATTTCCTGTCAGCCATTGCTGGCGCGCATTCGTCAAAAGCCATGGCTATTGTTGAAGCCAAGTTTGACTGAATCCTCATGCTTTCCTCAGGCCCCATAAATATCTTTCTTCCATCAACATGTGAAGAAAAATATACGCCTTCTTCCTTTATTTTTCTAAGTGATGACAAAGAAAAAACTTGAAAACCTCCTGAATCTGTGAGGATTGGTTTGTTCCATGACATGAACTTGTGAAGCCCGCCCAATTGTTTTATAACTTCATCGCCGGGCCTCACATGAAGGTGATATGTGTTGGAAAGTTCCACCTGACATTTTATGTTTTCCAAATCCTCTGTGCTCAAAGCCCCTTTTATTGCAGCTGCTGTTCCCACATTCATGAAAACAGGGGTTTGTATTGTTCCATGCGGCGTTTCAAATTCTCCTCTTTTTGCAAGCCCGCAAGTTTTTAATAATGTATACATGTCTATCTCCTTTGAAATATTTATATAAACCAATCAGCTTCAAATGCACGTGTTTCGTTTCAGAAAAATTTTTGTTGTGGCCTAACATGAAGCTTTTGCTTTTTTCAAATTGCTTCACAAAAAACCGAATTCAAAATTTGATGCCAAACACAACTAATATTACATTAAAAATTCACAAAGTACAAGTTTTTAAAACATTGAGGCAAAATTTATGTTATAATTGTTATACTTTAATACGAAATGGAGAAATATGTATGAAAAAAATAAATCTGATTGCCACAGCCGCTTTCGGCCTTGAATCATGCGTCAAACGAGAAATTGTCAAGCTTGGCTTTGAAAACATAAAAACATATGACGGCCGTGTTGAGTTTACAGGTGACGAAAATGATATAGTCAAAGCCAATTTGTGGCTTAGGTTCGCCAGCAAAGTTCTCATAAAAGTTGGTGAATTCAAAGCAACCACATTTGACGAGCTTTTTGAAGGTGTGAAGTCACTTGACTGGGGAATGTGGATCACTGAAGACGGAAAATTCACTGTGACCGGAAAATCTGTGAAATCCACACTTTTCAGTGTTTCCGACTGTCAGGCGATAACAAAAAAAGCCGTTGTCGAAAAACTGAAGCAAAAGTATAATGTCTCATGGTTTGATGAAACAGGCCCTGAATATACAATTCAAGTTGCGCTTCTAAATGATGTTGCAACACTCACGATAGACACTTCAGGAAGCAGTCTTCACAAAAGAGGATATAGAGAAACCGCAATGGAAGCCCCTCTCAAAGAAACTCTTGCCGCGGCCATGATAGACTTGAGCTATTGGAACAAGAACAGAATTCTCCTTGATCCATTGTGTGGTTCTGGAACAATTCCAATAGAGGCCGCCCTCATTGCAAGAAACATAGCTCCTGGCCTCAACAGGAAATTTGCGTGTGAACAATGGCCCCAAATATCACCAGACATTTGGAAGAACGCACGTGTCAGCGCATATAAAGCCATCGACTATGATTGCTGTCCGCTGATTTATGGAAGTGACATTGATGAAGCTGCAATTGAAGTTGCGCGCGAAAACGCTGAAAAAGCTGGTGTTGATGACTGCATAGAGTTTTCTGTCAAACCATGTCAAAACGCTGTTCTTTCAGGCGACTATGGCTGCATGATAACAAACCCTCCATATGGCGAGCGAATTGGAGATTTAAGCCCTGTTGAAAATTTATATAAGGACATTGGCAAGCTCATGTCAACAAACCCAACATGGGGCGCATATGTTCTCACATCTATGGAATATTTTGAAAAGCTTTTTGGGCGAAAAGCCGATGCCAAAAGGAAGCTGTTCAACGGCCGGATCAAAACCGATTATTATCAGTTTTATGGCCCACGCCCTCCAAAATTTAACTCATAAACCAGGAAGAAATTGAAACGAATAAAAACGCTTTGATGTGGCGCCATGCCAACTGATATATAATCTCGAAAAATGCTGTGCTTGTTGACACTGGCCTTAAAAATATAGAAAAAGAGTTTTAAAACACTGCATCGAATGTAACATTCGAAAATATAAGTGCTATAAATGTCCAAATTAACCTTCATTAAGGTATAGGTTTTCAAATTTATGCCAAATATTCTTTTTAATTTTTTAAAATTCCCCATAACATTGAATGTCAACAAAGGCTACAACTTGAACTCCCGACAAAAAGCGTGGCCAAGGAGGGAGGGTGTGGGAGGGCCGTTCGGCCTTCGCAACT
>JAAVYN010000026.1 GCA_022791155.1 Bacillota bacterium
TCAATTTTAGCTTTCCAAATGGCATTTAAGACCGTGGGAGGGCCACAGCAGGTTCTCGAATTTTGCTTACGCAAAACGGCCTTTGGCCGCCGGCGCTTTCAGCCGGTTCGCACATCTCATAGTTGCGAAGGCCGAACGGCCCTCCCACGCCCTCCCTCCTTGGCCACGCTTTTTGTCGGCAGTTCAAGTTTTAGCCTTTTTCGATGTTTAACGCTATTAGGAATTTTCAAAGAGTTAAAAAACCATTTAGCATAAATTTGAAAACCTATACATATTAAATTGATTTTCATATATTCCAAAGCACAGGCTGAATTTGTGTGCAAAACAAGAGATGTTTGAGCAGTGTATGTTTTTTGGCACACAGGAATGAGACTGAAGTTTGTCAAAAAATTGTTCAAAAAGCAGAAAAGGCGCTTTCTGCCTGTTTATAAATTACACTTGAAAAACAAAGTGCCGTGATATATAATTATCGCGGCGCTTTTCTTTGTTCAGCGTCATTTGGTCAGGGGGAAGTGGTGTTTGGGGACTCTGACACATTATTACGGCGTTCATGGCCAAAAGCCGCGCCGGCAGGCTCCAATGTTACAGATGTTATCCCGAATGTTACAGTACCATTACACTTCCCCCAAAGCTGTTGACGATTGTTAAAAGGGGTGCTATAATTCAGTTTGTAATCGGGGAACACAAGCCATACTCCCCGAACAAAATTAAAACATAATTATAAAGGAGGAAACAAAGACATGAAAAAGAAATTGGCTTTACTGTTGTCAGCAGTGATGGTTCTTGGTTCTTTGCCAATGACTGCATTTGCTTCCACAACAAACACTGTAAGCCGTATCGTTACTGCACAAACTGATACAGTTTACCAAGTAAATCCAAACAAAACTGACGGAGAGCAGCTTGCTCCAGTTCTCAGCTTCACTGAAAGAGAAGTTGGAAAATTCAGCGAAAAGACATCAGAAGTAACTTTCAAAGCTACTCTTGAAAACGCTGAGTGGGCTATTGAGGGAGCCAGCAACGGAAAAGAATTAGAACTTATCGGGCCTGACTTCAGCTATCCAGCACATGACAACGGATATGGCGCTGAAACAGATGGCGCTGTGCCAAAAGTAACAAAACTTTCCGCAAAACAGGCTATCTTCACACTTCCTGTTGAACTTGTGAGAAGTGGAAAAGCCAGCGAAGAAGACAAAGCAGTTTATCTCCCACTTGAAGTTAAACTCACAGACGAAGGTGACGGAAAAATCACAATCGACGCTATGGAGTCTAACCTCACATCTGGAACATACAGATTCGCTAACATCGTAGACAGCGACGTTTCAGTTTCAATTGCTGACACAACAAAACTTGTTGAAGCAGGAAAAACAATCGAAACAATCGTTATCACAGAAAACACAGCTGGTTCTTTGAAAGCAGCCACAGGCAATGCCCGTGTTAGAATCAGACTTACAAGCGGATTTGAATTTGAAAACATTACACCTGTAGTTGCTGTTCATCCTTCAACAGCAATCAAAGCTGTTACAACAGGCGAAGGAACTGCTATCGCAGGAAGCCCTGTTAGATATGAATACAGCAAAGACGGACAGGATCTCTATCTCTACTTTGACATTGATGGAGACAAAACATCTTCAGCTACTACAATCTCTGTATCTGACCTCAAAGTTAAATTTGACGAGGATGACGTAGCCATCGGCCGTGTTTGCGAAGCTACAGTTAGCGGCGCAGGCATCAGCAAATCAACAATCGAAGTTGGTACAGCTACAACATACGGCATCACATGGGAAGCTGAAAACAAAACACTTCCAATCCTTTACTCAGGCCGTGCTGATGAAAACGAAGAAACACTTGAAGTTACATTCAAAGAAATAATCGGCGACAGCTGGTTGGCAGCAAGAAAAACAACTATAACTTTCCCAGAAGGCGTTAAAGTTATGGACTGCAACATTGGCAAACACACAAACGTTGAAAACTTAGAATTAGACGTTGAAGACAATGTTGTAACACTTAAAAACGGCGAACTTACAATCGACAATGGAAACAAACACAAAAAAGCTACAATGGAAATGACATTCACACTTTCAATCGCTCCTAAATTTGAAGGTGACGTTGTTGCCACACTCGGCGGCGCCGGCGTTGAAGGCGAACTCGAGGCTACAGTTGCAACAGTTGTTTCTCCTGTAACAGTTGAAGCAGAAGTTAACGAAGTTTCAATCGACTACAGAAAAGTTGCTGTAAGCGACATCACAATCACAGAGGCTTTTGCAGGCGCTCTTGAAAAAGGCAAAGTTCTTCAGCTTTCATTGGACAAAATTGACTTTGACGACACACCAAAAATCGAAGTTACAAAAGGTGACCTCGTTGTTGAAAAAGTAAATGATTCTGGAAACACACTTGCTCTTGAAGTTAAATATGCTTCTTCTAAAGAAGCTTCAACAATCAAACTTTCAGGAATCTCATTGTTCCTTGAAAGAAGCATCCCAGCTGGTAAATATGACCTTAAACTTTCAGCTTATGGTTTAAGACCAGATGCAGATGCAAAAGATTATGACTTGACAGGATGGGGAACACAGACAGAAGTTAACACATATGACCCAGACTATGCTTCAGAAGACTGCACAGACGCTTACTTCCAGACATCTGTTGCAAGCGGCGCTAAATACAAAGGCACAATCTACTTTGACAGCAGAAGCAAAACAGTAGTTCCAGGATATGTTGATGTTGTAACAGCTGGTCGTGACCAGGATGACTCAACATTCACAACACAGCTTGTTGTTCAGGTTGGCGCTTCCACAATGACAGCTGGAAAACAGACAATCAACCTTGACGTACCTGCTTACATCAAGAATGGTTACACAATGCTTCCAGTACGTGCTATCACAGAAGCTCTTTCATCAGTAGCAGCTGTTAACTGGGATGACCCAACACACACTGTAACAATCCAGTTTGGTTCAAGAATTATCAAAATGGCAGTTGGTTCCAAAACAATGGTTATCAACGGTGTTGAAGTTGCAATGGCTTCTGAATGTGAAATCACAGACAGCAGAGCATTCATTCCTCTTAGAGACCTTGGATATGCCCTTGGCCTTAACGACAGCAAGATCAACTGGGATGACGCAACAAAGACAGCTACATTAAACTAATATAGCGTGTTTAACGGGTGAGGACTTAAAGTCCTCACCTTTTTTTGTGTGTCGAAAATGGCTGAAAGTGAGTGAAAGGTTTTGGAGTGCGATTGGAACAGAGCGTTTTTGTTTGATAAACTCAAAGGCTTGATTTTTGGGGCACGAAATGGTTTCAAGCGACATTTGGGAATTTGGAGACTGACACAAGCAAAAAGGGGAATGCAAGGGAATGATGACTCGTGGCAGTTTTTAATGCTCAATTTTCCTGTATAAAATTTACAACAATTGCAGAAACTTGCATTGGGGTGATTTTTATGCAGGAACTTTTTGTTTCTTTAGATGAAAACATAAAGCGCTTAAAAGAAGTGTTCAAAAACTGCGATGACATAGTTTTTCGTGAGTTCTATTCGAATGGATACCGCTGTTATATGATATATACAGACAACATAGTTGACGGCAGTGTTATAGAGGAATCCATACTTACAAACCTTATGGTGCGCGGACATGCTGAAAACAGCATAACAAAACTCATGATGAACACAATTGGCGTGGGTGAAGTGAGCGAGGCCAAAGATTTTGAAACTGTGATCGATGCCGTGCTGCTGGGTGACACAATTGTGTTTGGCGAAAATGAGAAAGTTGCGATTCAAATTTCAACAAAGGGCTGGCCTTCGAGGGGAGTTCCTTCAGCAGAAACAGAAGTCACGCTTCTTGGGCCAAAGGACAGCTTTGGCGAGCAGGCAAGCATAAACACTGTGCTTGTGCGCCGGCGTATACGCGATCCAAAGCTCAAAGTGCGGCGCATCAAAATTGGAAGAAGGAGCAAAACAGATGTGGCGGTTTTGTATATGGAAGACGTTGTCAGGCCGGAAATATTGAATGAAACAATGCGGCGGCTGGACAAAGTTGATGTTGACGCTGTCATGAGCGGTGGATATTTGCAGCAATTCATTGAGGAAAGCTTCATGTCGCCGTTTCCCCAAATGCAGCTCACGGAGCGCCCCGACAAAACAGCGGCAGGAATATATGAAGGCCGCATTGCTGTCATTGTTGACAACGCGCCGTTTGTGATTCTTATTCCGGCGCCGCTGAACGTTTTTTTTCAGTCGGCCGATGATTATTATGAGCGCTGGCAAATAAGCAGTTTGCTGAGGTTCATGCGGTTTGGTGCGGCGTTTTTAGCGGCATGTGTGCCAGCGCTATATATAGCGCTTGTTGTGTTTCATCCACATTTGATTCCATCTCCATTGGCGCTTAAAATTGCGGGGAGCAAGGCCGGCGTGCCCTTCCCGACGATAGTTGAAGTTTTGATTATGGAGCTTGCGTTTGAGCTTTTGAGAGAAGCGGGGATACGCTTGCCGTCGCCGGCGGGAGGGACAATAGGCATTGTTGGCGGCATTGTGATTGGGCAGGCGGCTGTGGATGCGGGCATTGTTGGAGCCACTGTTGTCATAATATCGGCGCTGACAGGCATATGCAGTTTTGCCATACCAAACGTTTCTCTTGTGAACAGTGTGCGTGTTGTGAAATATCTCCTTATATTTTTGTCGGCATGTTTGGGGCTTTATGGATTCTGGATTGGGGTCACTCTTGTTTTGGTTCATCTTTGCAGTTTGGACAGCTTTGGAATTCCATATCTTTTTCCGTTCTGTGGGGGATCGGTGAATGACTATACAGATTTGAAAGACAGCATAATAAGAATGCCGTTGAGATTTATGCGCCGGCGCCCAATTTTTGCCAACAAGGATCAAATTATACGAATGAGGGAGGAGAAAGATGGAAAATAAAATCACAATGCGTCAGCTTCAGGCGCTGATTGTTGTTGAAACATTTGCTGTTTCGGCGGTTTTTTTGCCAAGGGGGTTGGCAAACATAACACAGCAGAATTCGTGGATTTGGATTTTGGCTGGCGGCGTGATTATGTCCGTTTTGGCCGCAATGGCTTCGTATATTGACGGCACAGTGCTTTATAAAAATGCCGCTGGAAGAATTTTGTGTGTTCTCATTTGCGGAAAGATAATGCTTTGCACAGGGCTTGTGCTCAGAATGTTTGTTTCGACTGTGAACAGCTTGCTTTTGGAAAAAACACCACTTTGGCTGACGGCGGGCATGATGACGATTTTGTGTTTATACACATCAATGAAGGGGATAAAAGTGCGCGCGCGTGCGGCCGAGATAATTTTCTTTGTTATAACGTTAATATTGATTTTTGTATATCTTCTTACGGCATACAACATGAAAATTGAAAACTTGCTTCCCATCAATGGAAAAGGCGGCCTAAAAGCGACATGGCAAGTCATGCTTTCGATTTTTGGTTTGGAATATCTTTTGTTTATACGCCCTTATGTCAATGAGGGGCGGCCGGTTTCGAAAAGGACATTTTCGGCCGGAGTGGTTTGTGCACTGCTCGTTGGAATTATAGTTCTTCTCACAACCGCTGTTTTTGGGGCTGAAAACATGCGCATAAAAAATTGGGCGGCGCTTCAAGTGGCAAACACAATAGATTTTCCGATAATGCTGGTTGAGCGTCAAGACATAGTGATCACAGCATTTTGGACAGCTTCGGCATTTGCGTTTTTGAACGCTGGGTTTTTTTACACCGGGACAATACTTTCACAATCAGGAGTTCAAAAGGAAAGAGACAGTTTCATTTTTGTTGTTTCGGCGATTATAATATGGGTTGTTTCACTGTATCCTGACAGCGCGGAGAAATGCATGGAAATGCTTTTGCGCGTGAGAATTTTGAACTTTGTTGTGGCGGCAGTGGTTTTGTTGTGGTTCATTGTTAAAAGGGGGCGAGCGACGAGTGAAGAATAGATGGATTTTGGCGGTGATTTTTTCAGTTGTTATGTTTTGCGGCTGTTATGACGGCAAAGAGATGGACGAGCGGGATTTTGTGATTGCCATGGGCATAGACAGCGCGGACAATGGATTTTCGGTTTCCATGGGCATTGCTGGAGGAAATGGAAATGAGGAGGGTGCAATTGATGGTGACATCAAAACAAATGAAGGAACAAACTTCCCGGCGGCAATAGAACTTTTCACGGGGAGGGAAAGCCGCGATGTGTATTATGGACACATGAAAACATTGGTTGTGAGCGAAGACGTTTTGAACGATCAGGAGTTTGTTGACGAGATTATGGACACATTCATGCGCAACAGTCAGTTCAGTGAAAAGATAGTGCTGTTTTCAAGCGGGAATGCCGAAAATGTGTTGCGCGCTGTCAGTGAAAATGAATATGGTGATGGGCTTAATATTTGGGATTTTTATAAAAACAACAGTGTTGAAGTTTTGAACGTTTATCCTTTGAATTTGAAAGAATTTTCAGAAAAATTTCTTTTGGGGGAATGCTCTGTGATTCCTGTTGTCACGGCAGGAGATGAAATTAAGATTGGCGGCGGGCTTATATATTCGCCGGAGGGGGTCAAAGGCCGGCTCACGGAGGAAGAAATGCGCGGATATGTGTATGTGAAGGACAACGCGGGCGGAAGCATTGAAGAACTTGAGAACAGAGGGGCTGTTGAGATCACAAAAAGCAGCGCCGGCATCAAGTTTGAAGATGACAGCGGTTTGAAATGTGTGATAGACATATGTGTGAGAGGAAAGACAGTGAACATGCTGGAAGGAGGAGTGGAAGAAACCGAAAGGAAGCTGGAGGAAAAAATTGAGAAAAGTGTCTTAGACGTGATTGACAAAACGCTGTTTTTGGAGACTGATGTGTTTGGAATGGCACAAAGCCTCAAACGGCGAAACAATGATATTTATGAAAAATATCAGGGATTGAATTTGGATAATGTCAATTTTGATGTTAATGTGGAGGTTAAAATTACATCATCGGGGGTTATACATTAGTTTTTATGGCGATAATCACATTGGGTGATTGAATATGAAAAACTTGAAAAAAGAAATTAAAACGGTTTTGAAAGCTGTGGCCGCGGCAGGCATGGCAACATTTTTGTTTGGAGCTGTTTCGGAATATATATATTCTTGTGAAATGCAGAAAGGTATATCGGAGGAAGTTGTCAGGTTTCATGTTTTGGCCAACAGCGACAGTTGTGAGGATCAAAAGATAAAGCTCAATGTGAGGGACAATGTTTTGAAGGCTATTGAGCCTGTTATGGAAAGCTGTGACGGCAAAGATGAAGCAATGGCGGCCCTTGAAAAACTTAGGCCGCTCATGAAGAAAGCCGCCGATGACACGCTTGAAGAAATTGGAGTGGAATATAGATCGGAAATTAAAATTGAGAACTGTTTTTTTCCTGTGAAAAACTATGGCAGTGCTGTTTTTCCTGCTGGAAAATATGACGCGGTGAGAATTGAGCTTGGAAATGGAGAAGGAAAAAACTGGTGGTGTGTCATGTATCCTTCGATGTGTTTTGTTGAAGAAAGTTTGGAAACCGGGCAAGAAGAAAAGCTAAAGAATATTTTGACAGAAGAAGAATATAGTATAGTGATGAGGGAAGAATTGCCCGAAATGAAACTTAGGATATTTGAGCTTTGGCCAAAGCCGCGGCAGCATGAGATTGCGGCTGAACTGATGAAAATTATAAACTTGGAGCAAATGGAACAGATGGAAGATTCACAAAATTGAAACAGCTGAAAACGGGGGGCACGTTATGAGGAAAAAGGTTTTTTCCTATATATTGCTTATGGCAATGATTTTTTCGGGAGTTGGTTTGGGGTTTGTATACTCTTCAAATGGTGATGGAAAGGCTGTGACGGCGGCCTCGTTTTCTGTGGGTTCCAGTGGTTTGACAGTGCGGCGCATACAGCAACAGCTTAAAGACTGGGGATATTTGAATGGTGATGTTGATGGAGTATATGGTTCTCAAACGGCGGCGGCTGTGCGTCTTTTTCAGCAGAACAACGGGCTGACGCCTGACGGCATTGTTGGAACGAGAACGCTTGAGATGCTTGGGATTGCGGAATATGTTCAAAGTGACAGCGATCTTTATATACTGGCAAGCGCCATATATGGTGAGGGCCGTGGCGAGCCATATGAAGGGCAAGTTGCCATTGGGGCAGTTATATTGAACAGAGTTAAAAGCTCAAAATTTCCAAACACAATAGCTGAGGTTGTATATCAAAAAGGGGCGTTTGATGCTGTGGCTGATGGACAAATTTCGCTCACGCCAAATGAAACAGCTTTTAGAGCCGCGCAAGATGCATTGAACGGCTGGGATCCAACTGGGGGCGCGATTTATTATTGGAATCCGGCAACAGCAACAAGCCAATGGATTTGGACTGTTCCCATAACAACGCAGATAGGCCGGCATGTTTTTGGCGTGAAATGATGATTGTTTGTTGAATGAATGAAATGTTTTTAGAGGAGAGAATGAGCCCGGAATGTGCGGGAAGTCTCTCCTTTAATATTGTTCAAATTTTCAGTTTTATATTGCCATTATGTGGCTGAAAGAATATAATAGGAATATTAGCGGCTGCATTTTGGGGTTTTGGCAATATGCAAGCTGAATGTGATTTTCCGTGTTGAAAGAGAGGTTATAATATTGAACAAAAAAACAGTGGTTGTGTTGTTTGGAGGACAGTCTTCAGAACACGAAGTGAGCCGTGTTTCGGCGTCAACTATAATTTCGAACATAAATCAGGAAAAATTCTATGTGATTCCTTTGGGCATAACAAAGGAAGGACAGTGGCTGATATATAACGGGCCTGTTGAGAACATCAAAACGGGCGAGTGGGAAAAATTTGGAACAGCGGCGGTTTTGAGCCCGGATGCGTCTAATGGTGGCATATTGAAAATTGTTGGCAACAAATCAAAGATTATACCTGTTGATGTGGTTTTTCCTGTGCTTCACGGGCTTTATGGCGAAGATGGAACGATACAGGGGCTTTTGGAGCTTGCGAAGATACCGTATGTTGGCTGTGGCGTGCTGGCTTCAGCTGTTTCAATGGATAAAGTGTATACAAAAATTATTGCTAAAAATGCCAAAATAAGACAGGCGGAATATCTTGTTTTTTTCAGAGAAGACATTTGCAAAAAATCGGTTATAACAAAGATTGAGAAAAAAATTGGTTATCCATGTTTTATAAAGCCTTCAAATGCCGGCTCGTCAGTTGGCATAACAAAAGCCCACAATCAGGAGGAATTGAGAGACGGGCTGACTTTGGCGGCGGGGCATGACAGAAAAATTGTTGTTGAAAAGAACGTTGTTGGGCATGAAGTTGAATGTGCCGTTTTGGGAGGCCGGAAACCAAAAGCATCTGCTGTGGGCGAGATTCTTTCGGCGGCGGAGTTCTATGACTATGATGCGAAATATAACAACGCGGAGTCGCAAACAGTGATTCCGGCACAGCTTGACGAGAAAACAATTAAAGAAATTCAAAGAACAGCCATCAAAGTTTTTAAGGCGGTTGACGGAAGAGGACTGGCGCGTGTGGATTTTTTTGTTGAGAAGGAGACAGGAAAGGTTGTTTTCAACGAGCTCAACACAATGCCAGGGTTCACATCAATAAGCATGTATCCAAAGCTTTGGGAGGAGGCGGGAATGCCCATAACACTGCTCATTGATGAATTGATTGAAACAGCTAAGGCTTGACGGCGGAGGATTGACATGGACAACAGACCGATTGGGGTGTTTGACTCTGGCGTTGGGGGGCTGACGGTGACAAAGGAGATTATGTCTCAGCTGAAAAATGAGACAGTTGTGTATTTTGGCGACACCGCAAGGCTTCCATATGGAGGAAAATCGAAAGAGATAATAACGAAGTTTTCTTTTCAAGATGTCAGGTTTCTTTTAAGCCGCAATGTCAAAGCGATTGTGATTGCATGCAACACAGCAAGCGCCAACAGTTTTGACGAGATCAAAGAAAATTTTGACATACCTGTTTTTGGCGTTGTGACGCCAGGGGCAAAAGCGGCGGCGCGGGAAACAAAAAACGGCCGTGTTGGAATCATTGCAACAACGGGCACTGTCAGAAGCGGGGCATATGAGAAGGCCATTTTTGAAATTGACAAAGATATAAAAGTGTTTTCGAAGGCATGTCCGCTTTTTGTTCCGCTTGTTGAGGAGGGCTGGACAGACAATGAGATAACATATATGACAGCAGAAAAATATATATCATGCTTGACAGACGAGGGAGTTGACTCTATTGTGATGGGGTGCACTCACTATCCTTTGCTTCAGAAATGTTTGCAGCGTGTTGCAGGCGAGAAAGTGACGTTGATCAATCCGGCGCAAGAGACTGTGAAAGATGTGAAGGAGTTTTTGAAAAGGAATGATATGTTGAGGGAAGACTCCGAAAGACCAGAGCACAGTTTTTTTGTCAGTGATATAACAGATATGTTTGGAAAAATTTGCAAAGAGGCTTTGGGCGACAGGTTTTTGGCGAACAAAATTGACATTGAAAGATATTGACTTTGTTTTGGATTGATTGTGAAATAAAGCGCAAAACAAACTGCATGGATTTGTTCATGCGAGCGGGAATGACGATTTGACAACCGCTGTTTTGCAGAACTTGTTTTTGACAATTATCCATGCATGAAGAGAAAAAGGGCTTTTGCCTTTTATTGTTAGAACGAATGCGGAATTTCGGGAACCCCGTTTCCGAGTTGCTGGTGGCGGGGTTGATTTATTTAACTATTTTGAAATTGGCTATTTCGGCCATTTCTAAAATTGATTTTTTTGAGACTTTTTTGCCTTTATAATCGATTAAGTCATTCATATCGCCTGTAAAAACATCAGCGGGCTCATATTTTTTTAATATAATTTTTTCATCATCTACAAAAATTTCTAAAGAATCTTTTGTGTCGATGTTCAGGCTGCGTCTAAGTTCAATTGGAAGAACTATGCGCCCAAGTTCATCGACTTTGCGAACAATACCAGTTGATTTCAATGCTTGTTCCCCTCCCATAAAAAATGTACTCAGCATGTATAAAATAACATAAATGTAAATAAATGTCAATGAAAATTGAAATATTTTTATGTTTATAACATAAAATTTTGCTGATAGTTGAAAAAAATTGTGAAATTTTAACTTTTTAATGAGTTTTAATAACACAAAATTGTATTATTTTGACATTTATATATACTGCACGCAAGGCATATTATTATTAAAAACAAGGAGATATATATGCTGAATTATTTGTGGAGCGGCATGATAATTTTGGGTGTGTTTTGGGCTGTGATTAATGGGCGGGCTGAAGCGGCCGCTCAATCATTCATTGAGGGAGGGCGCGAGGCTGTTTCGCTTGCAGTTTCAATGGCCGGAATTATGGCGTTTTGGAGTGGCATAATGAAAATTGCAGAAGAAAGTGGAATTATATTTGGCC
This sequence comes from Bacillota bacterium, assembly GCA_022791155.1. Classification (GTDB taxonomy): domain Bacteria; phylum Bacillota; class Clostridia; order Lachnospirales; family Anaerotignaceae; genus JANFXS01. The sequence continues at coordinate 11,414 of JAAVYN010000026.1, forward strand.
TCACAAAAATGCTTAAGCCAATCAACAGAAAACTTTTTCCTTCCATACCGGCTGAGGGAAAGGCCATGAAATGGATTTGCACAAATTTTGCGGCAAATTTTTTGGGGCTGGGCTGGGCGGCGACTCCGGCGGGAATAAAGGCCATGAAGGAGCTTCAAAAGCTCAACCCGCGCAAGGACACAGCAAGCAACGACATGTGTATGTTTCTTATAATCAACATATCTTCCATACAGCTTATAAGCGTTAATATAATAGCCTACCGCAGTCAATATATGAGTCACAATCCGTGGGAAGTTGTTTTTCCAACCATATTGGCCACAGCTGTTTCGACAATTGCCGGTGTGGCAGCAGCCATGTTTTTTTCAAGAGGAGGAAGGAAATGAGCGGTTTGATATATATTTCTTCTCTTATAATGCCGATGATTGTTGTTGTGGTTGTTATGCGGGCAATGGCCATGAAGATTGACATTTATAATATATTCATTTCTGGCGCAAAAGACGGTTTGAAAACGGTTTTTGATATATTGCCGTCGCTCATAGGGCTCATGTGCGGCGTGACTGTTTTGAGAAACAGCGGTTTTTTGGATTTTGTGTGTGAGCTGTTTGCGCCAGTTTTGGAACCATTTGGTGTGCCGACAGAGCTTCTTCCGCTGTCTGTGATGAAAGCGGTTTCGTCATCGGGAGCGACAGGGCTTTTGCTTGACATATTTAAGCAGTCTGGGCCGGACTCGTTTGTTGGGCGTGTGGCATCGGTGATTATGGGTTCGACGGAGACGATTTTTTATACAATGAGTGTTTATTTTCTTAGCGTTGGGATCAAAAACAGCAGACACACATTGTTTGGAGCTGTTTTTGCCAATTTTGCGGGAGTTTTGGCATCATATTATATTGTAATGGTTTTTTTTGGAAGGTGATTTGGAGATTTGTCTGGAGTTTTTGGAAGGAATGGTTTTGTTAGAATTTTGTTGAGGACATAGCTTTGTGGAATGACTTGACGGGTTTGAGAATTTCGTTTGAGATTGTTCAGAAGAATGAAGAAAAATGAAGTGAAAAGAGATGATGTTGTAATTTTGTGTGACGAGGGGGTTGTTGCGCTGAGCATTAGATGTTTGAGGAGGTTCGCATGGCAAGCTCTCGAATTTCCCTTCGGGAAACGGCCTTAGGCCGCCGCGACTCTCACGCGGTTCGCACGGCGGGTTCTCGAATTTTGCTTCGCAAAACGCTCCACTTTGTTCCGCGCCGCGACTCTCACGCGGTTCGCACGGCAAGCTCTCGAATTTTGCTTCGCAAAACGCTCCACTTTGTTCCGCGCCGCGGCTCTCACGCGGTTCGCACGGCGGGTTCTCGAATTTTGCTTCGCAAAACGCTCCACTTTGTTTCGCGCCGCGGCTCTCACGCGGTTCGCACGCATATAAACAAATTTGAGAGGGCGGGGGGTTTACAAAGCAGTTGTTGGAAACAAGAGGCTTGAATCATGGGAGTATATGCGGAGATTTTCAATTTTTGTTGTGAATCAAAAAAACGCGTGGTTTTTGGCCACACGTATTTTTGATGGATTTTGATGTTGACTTTTTTCAACCGTTCACAGCAGATTTTGGATCGATTGCTATGTCTCCTTGACATATTTTGAATTCCAAATGGCTTCCTATCGCTGCTCCAAAGGCTGTTGGTTCTGACACATTTCCAATTTTTTCGCCTTTTTTGACTTTGTCTCCAACAGATACAGCCTTATCATCAGATAACTGGCTGTATGTAGTTGTCCAGCCATCACCGTGGTCAACAACTACAACTGTGCCTTTTTCAAAGTCATCTGTCACGCTTGTCACTTTGCCATCGGCGGCACACACAACTTCGCTTCCAACATTGGCAAGTATGCACACATTGTCATTTGTTCTGAACTGTTCAAGAGTTGGATCATAGACAACGGCATCATTTGAGAAGTCGAGAACAATTTCGCCCTCCACAGGCCACATGAATGTCACTGTGTCTTCAAACAGTCCGGCTTCCTCATATTCATCTTCGTAGATTTGAGATGTCTGTTGCTCGTCAGTTTTTTGTGTTGTGTCTGGGGTTTCGGGCGGAACAGCTTCAGAAGTTTGTTCCTCTTTTTTTGTTTCAACATTTGGTTTTTCAGGAGCCGTTTTTGGAACGGTTTCGTTTTTGTTTGCTGTCACTGGAGAGACTTTTGGTTGAACGTCATCTTTTTCTAATTGTGCAGATTTAACTGGCGTGTTACCTATGTCGGAGCTGTTGACTTGATCTGGATTTTTAATCTCTTTGTTGTCTTTTTTTGTTCCCACACTGCTCATGCTCACGCCGACAACCGCCACAACCGCTATGCTTGCGGCAATGGCGATATATTCTTTTTTGCTCATTCCTTTTACTTTCATTTGATAAACACCTCCAAATGTATTATGAACTTGCGAAACGGTGTTTATACAAATGAAAAAAATTTTTATTTGATTTTGGCAAAGGAAATTCCTGTATAATAGTGGGACAATATCTCTTTGTATGTTTTGCCCTTAAGAGCCATGGCGTGGGCGCCATACTGGCTCATTCCGGCGCCGTGGCCATAGCCGCCTGTTGTGAAAATTATATCATTTCCGTCTTTGCGGAATGTGAAGCCAGCGCTTCTCAGGCCAAGGGCTTCTCTGACCTGACGGCCGGTGAAAATGAGATTGCCGATTTTCATTTCAGAAACATATCCGGCGTTGCTTCGTTTTCGAATTTCCATTGATTCGAATATGTCTCCTTCGAGAGAAAAGTTTTCATATTTTTCTTTCAAAATTTCTTCGAGACGGCTTGTTGTGAATGAAACCTCATATGTATATTCGGCGGCGTTCATGTCATCGGCGCTGTCGACGCTTTTGAGATAGGGTATATCTTCTTTCCAAACGTTGACGGCGTCTTCTGTTTGGCCATGGCTTATGGCGTGGAAAACGGCCAGTATGGGTTCACCTTCATATATCATCATTTCGCCTTTTGTGGCGTCAACTGCAGATTTAATTTTGTTGTAATATTTTTCATATTCTGTGCCCCATTTGTTTTTCATGCCCAGATTGTCTATATATGCCTGTCCGCCAAAGGCAATCATTTCTTCCAGAGAGAAGTTGTTGCTTTTCATTTGATTCACGGCATATGTTCTTGCCGCGACAGCTTGTGCCTTGAGCGCTTCTTCATCAAACAGAGCAGGCATTTCAGCGGCCACAACGCAAACTATATAATTTTCGAGCTGTTCGGTGTTTATGTTGTCCACAACGACGGAAACTTCTTCGGCGGGTGTTTCAAACGTTTCTTTTTCTTCTGGCAATTCGTTTGGCGAATCATTTTGCGCCGGTTCAAAAACAGCGTTTGTTTCACCCGCATCTGGCGCAGGAACTTTGTCTCCCATATATACAGTTATTGTCACAGGGAGTATTATGAGCGCAAAAAGACTGTAGGCGATGAACTTTGTAGCCTTTTTTCTTTTCATGGAACCACACCCTTTATATTTTGAACAAGCTGTGACTGCGCATTCAACTGACAACGGCAATTTGAAACGAATGTATATCAAAAATGAATATGTCATTGTCATATGAAGTTGAAAACACTATTTGTCCATAAATATTTTTATTCGGAAAGGCTGAAAAAATTCCTGATTTTATTGAATTGTGATGAAAGAGATGATTTTATATTTTAATGGCTTTCAATTTTTGATTTCAAATTGGTTTGAGCGATGAAAGGCAATTGAGTGACAAGCCTTTTGCGGCTGATGTTTGTGGATTTTGCTTCAAAAATTTGCAAAGAGAAATGAAAAGGAGCCATATTTTCAAAACACTTGTTTTCGTTTTGAGGATATGGCTCTTTATGATTGAGCTGACTATTTTGCAAGCATCATTCTGTCGTTGGCAAATTCCTCGCCGCTCACTTCTTCGAATTTGTGAAGAAGATCGTCAATGTGGAGATTCATTTTTTCACTGCCTCGAACGTCATATATGATTCGGCCTTCATGCATCATTATGAGACGGTTTCCGATTTGTATGGCATCTTTCATGTTGTGTGTGACCATGAGGGCTGTGAGGTTTTGTTCCGCAATTATCTCCTCTGTCAGCGAGAGAACTTTGTGGGCAGTTTTTGGATCGAGAGCGGCCGTGTGTTCGTCAAGAAGCAGGAGCTCGGGCTTTTTCAGTGTGGCCATGAGAAGTGTCACGGCCTGTCTTTGGCCGCCGGAAAGGAGGCCAACTTTGCTGCTCATGCGCTCCTCAAGGCCAAGGCCAAGCCTTTCAAGGCTTTTGCGGAAAAATTCCTTTTCTCTTGAGGGGGCGCCCCACTTCAGCCCGCGCGGCTGACCGCGTCTGTAGGCAAGGGCCATGTTTTCGCCAATTTCCATTCCGGCGGCTGTTCCCAACATGGGGTCTTGAAACACGCGGCCCACATATTTGGCGCGGACATATTCCGGCTCACGCGAAACGTTCACGCCGCCGATTTCAATTTTGCCGCTGTCGATTGGGTATACGCCAGCAATCATGTTGAGCATTGTGGACTTTCCGGCGCCGTTGCCGCCTATGATTGTCACAAAATCACCAGGCTCAAGATGAAGACTTATGCCGTTTAATGCCTTTTTTTCGTTGATTGTGCCTTTGTTGAATGTTTTTTTCACATTTGTGAGTTTAAGCATCGTTTTCATCTCCTTCCGTATAGGAACGGTTTGTCTGAAATTTTTTCATGGCAACAGGAACGCAAAGGGCAAGCGCCACAATTATGGCTGAAAGGAGTTTCATGTCATTTGGATTCATTCCGAGCTGCAAAACTATTGCACGTATTATGAAATATACAACGCTTCCCACAACAATTGAGCTGAGTTTTGCCCAAAACGGAACAAGCCAGCCCAAAAGAACTTCGCCAATGACAATGGCGGCAAGGCCGATGACAATGGCGCCAGTGCCCATGCCAACGTCGGCATATTTTTGGCTTTGGCACACAAGCGCGCCTGAAAGCGCAACCAAGCCGTTGCTGATCATGAGCGCCATGAGTTTTGTTTTTCTTATGTCAACGCCAAGCGCGCGTATCATGGCTTCATTGTTCCCCGTGGCGCGGAGGGCGCTGCCGATTTCCGTTCCAAAAAACCAATATAAAACAGCGATGATGAGAATGGCGACAATTATTCCCGTCACAAGCGATCCTGTTGATTGCGGGCCGCCGACAAACGAGGACATGCGTGATATGATGGTTTCTGTTTTGAGAAGGGGAACGTTGCTTTTTCCGCCCATAATTCTGAGATTTATTGACCAGAGTGATATTTGCGTCAGTATCCCGGCGAGTATGGCGGGAATGTCGAACATTGTGTGCAAAAAACCTGTGACGGCGCCGGCCAAAACACCAGCGGCAACGGCAATCAAAATGGCAGCAAAAGGATTGATTCCAAAATTCATAATCATTATGGCGCACACACAGCCGCCCAACGCAAAACTTCCGTCAACAGTCATGTCGGCGATGTTGAGAAGGCGAAAAGTTATATAAACGCCAATCACCATAATTCCCCATAGTATACCCTGAGCGGCGGCGCCCATCATGGCTCCATATAAGCCGGTCATTTAATTTCCTCCTTTTCACTGAGAATACCCCGGACACCGTTGTCCGGGGCACATAAGCGAAATTGCTTTTCCAAAACAATGTTGTGAGCATATGTGTGATGTTATAATTTCACAAAAAGCTTGCAAAAATTCCGTCATATTGTTTGTGATTTGTTGATTGAGTTTTTTGGAAACGGCTTATTTGACTGATGAAACATCGATGTCAAGGGCTTTTGCCGTTTCTTCGTTTATTTTAAGAGTGCAGTCTTCAGCGGCGAGATAGCCGATTGGAGTTTCGGCGGGAGTTGCGTTTCCGCTGAGAATTTCAACCGCCTGTTTTCCGGCCATATAGCCCAGGGAGTAATAATCGATGCCATATGTGGCGAGGCCGCCGGCATCGACCATGCCTTCTTCTCCAACAATTGTTGGAATTTTGTTGTCGTTTGCCACCATTGCCACGGTTGCCATTCCGGCGGAAACCATGTTGTCTGTGGGTATGTATATAACATCGACTTTTCCGATCATGGATTCCACAACGGATTGAATTTCATTTGAATTTGAAACGGTGTATTCAGTGCATGAGAGGCCAGCAGTTTCGCAAGCCTTTTTGGCCATGTTGGACTGGAGGATTGAGTTTGCCTCGGCGGAACAATATAATATGCCCACATTTTTGGCTTCGGGAAGAATTTTTTGCAGAAGCTCAATTTGTTCGTTGACAGGCGTGAGATCTGATGTTCCCGTGACGTTTCCACCAGGCGCGTCATTGGAGTTCACAAGGCCGCTTTCAGCGGGGTCTGTGACAGCCGTCAATATGATTGGTATTTCAGAGGTTGCGCCGGCAGCCGCCTGAGCGGCGGGAGTTGCAATGGCGAAAATGAGGTCTTTTTGATCGTTGACGAATTTTTCAGCGATTGTTTGGCATGTGGACTGCTCGCCGGCGGCGTTTTGCTGATCGGCTTCATATTTGATTCCGGCTTCGTCCAAGGCGGCAAAAAAGCCTTCATTTGATGCATCAAGGGCGGCATGCTGCGTGAGCTGCAAAACGCCAATTTGATGAACAGTTTCGTCTGACGAACCGTTGGAAGGCGTTTGGTTTTCGGTTTGCTCATTGTTTGACGATGATTGATTGGCATCTGACTGTTTGTTTTCAGAACATGCTGACATTGTCAGCGCCATTATGCCGGCGGCAATGCAAGATAAAATTTTTACACTTTTTTTCATTTCAAATTACGCTCCTTTTTTGGAAAATTCATTTTTTGGTTTTGATGTTTTCTAAGCGGGAAAATGATAAAGGCATATATAAATTTGGCTTGCAAATTTATTTATATCAGATTGTGTTTTCAGAGCAATGCTTGAAGAAGCTGTGTTTTTGGTTCAGCTTAAGACATGTTATAACACAAAAAAGGCAATGCTAAGAACTTCTGATTATATATGGCATATGATACTACAAAAACAATGTTTCGTCAATTTAAAGTGCTAAATTCTAAAAATTATTTTTTGGCCCAACAAAAAAGCCGGCCAAACGAGTGGCAAGGCTGGTTTTTTTGTTTGATGAGACAGAATTTGTGGGACTGATGTGGGGCATTATGGCTTTCAAAGCAACGTTTTGCGTGAATTTCAGCATGTTTCGCTGTTATATATTTCATCAATGGCTTTTCTTATGTCTTCACATGTCATGACAGAGATGTCTCCTTTTCCGGCCGTTTCGCCATATTCCCAGTTTATATAGCGTTCGGCGCTGTATGTCATGGCGATTTCCAGAAGTCTTCTTGCTTCCCTTCCGTTGCCAAAGTTGTCGTTTAATATTCTTTCTTCAAAAAGAGCGCGGAGCATATTTTTCCACCCGGATTCAAGAACAAAATTGTTTCTTGCGGCCAAGACGTTGAATATGTCAAGCATTTCGGTCACTGTGTATGGTTCGAAATAGACCTTGAATGTTATGCGGCTTGATATTCCTGGATTTTCTTCCATGAAGCGTTCCATTTTGTTATATTTTTCGTTTGTGCTTGCTCCGTATCCCGCGAATATAATCATTTTGTCCTGACTGTGTTCCTCAACCTCTATGCAAAGCTGGGCAAGCGCTTCCTGAGCAAAGCTGTCTGTTTTTTCGCCGCTGTTGTGGTTCACAAGGGAATAGGCTTCGTCTATGATTATTATATCGTTGGATTCGAATATCTTGTGCACTTTGTCGGCTGTCTGGCCTATATATCCGGCTTTTAACTGGCTTCCTGTCACATATGCCATTTTGTTGCCCAAAAGTATTCCCGCTTCTTCCATCATTTTTGCGAAATGGCGCGCCGCTGTTGTTTTTCCTGTTCCTGGCGGGCCTATGAACGCCAAAACCTTGTGAATTTGTTGTGTTTGCATTCCGAGGCTTGCGCGTTTTCTGACATATTGATATACACTGTTCAGGCGGCACAGCGTTGCTTTCATTTTTTCCTGGCCAACCATTGTGCGGCATAGAAGTTCATAGGCGGCTGTGTTTTTGGGGTGAACGCCATGGAACTCGCCGTTGCTGTTTTCGCTGCCTGTCAAAAACTTGCCAAAACCGGCATAGTTGAGAAGGAATTTATATTCTTCTTCGGAAAGACGTTTTTTATATTTGTTTTCTTGTTTTTCGAACTCGCCTTCCAATATGAGGGATTCAAAAAGAAGTCTGTCGGCGTTATACTTTTTATATGACAAATCATTGGCGAGGCGAACCTGGCTCAAGCCTTGGTTTTTATGAAGAGCGTATATTTTGCTTATTATTATGTTTCCCTGTTCCTCGGAAATGGAGCAGTTGAAAAGGGCGCTTTCAAAGCATTTCTTTTCCAATGATTCAATTTTATCTTCAGTCAAAAACATCACCTTCCATTTTTACGTATGGAACAAGTTTACAATAATATCATAAAAATTACAACACAATTAATTTTGAACTTTTTGGAGAATCAAAAAATGCTCAAAAGTTGTGATTCATGATGATGAGGGCGGGGGTTGTGGCAATCGTTTTGGGAGCTTACTTTGCTTATCCATTCCCAGCATAGGCAAATGCGGCTATCCATTTTGCGGGCGGCATATGTTCCATTCAAACTGCATTATTAACATATATCATAAGTTTTTTGAAATATATTAATAATTAATTTTGTTGACTTACAATATTTATCAATTAAAATATTATATATCGGACAAGCATTGGCGGCATAGCAGCAAAGACAAAGGCATTTTGTGAAATTTTGGCTTTTGTGGCATTTTCATTTTTGTTGCACTGCCATCATTTGTCAAAATGCATTGCGGCCAAAATGAAAAATGTTTTGTTGTTCAATTTGAAAACATGGAGTGTTTCTAAACAGCGAGTTGAAAAATTTGGAATGCAATGTGACGGAAAAGATTTGGATTCATGCGGAACATGAGAAGGGGGAGTTGGAAATGGATCTGGTGTCAATAATATCGGCAGAGCTTTTGATAAAAAAGGAGCAGACAGAAAATGCCATAAAACTTATAGATGAGGGGAACACGATACCTTTTATTGCGCGATATAGAAAGGAGCTTACGGGCTCTTTAGACGATCAAAAGCTCAGGGAATTGCATGACAGGCTCATGTATCTTAGGAATTTGGAGGAGAAACGCGAGCAGGTGAAAAACAGCATATGTGAGCAGGAGAAACTTACGCCGGAGATATTGTCGGCGCTTGAAAACGCTTTGACACTGACTGAAATAGAAGACATATACCGGCCGTTTCGCCCGAAACGCCGGACACGTGCAACAATAGCACAGGAAAAAGGGCTGGCGCCTTTGGCAGAAGTCATATTTTCCCAAACTGACACGACACCGCCGGAGAAACTTGCTGAAAAATATGTGGACAATGAAAAAGGCGTTTCAACGATTGATGAAGCCATTGAGGGCGCAAGAGACATAATTGCTGAAATGATAAGCGACAATGCGGCCATAAGAAAAATGCTCAGAGATGACATAATGAAAACAGGAAAAATCACTTCAAAAGCCAATGGTGAGAATGAAAGTGTATATGAGATGTATTACGATTACAGCGAAAACATCGCTTCGATGGCAACTCACAGAGTTTTGGCGCTCAACCGAGGGGAGAAAGAAAAGTTTCTTTCTGTCAAAATTGAGGCCGAAACAGAACGGCTTCTTCACAAAATGGAGAATGAAATAATTTTGGGCACAAAAGGCAGAAGTGTTAATGTTTATGCTGACATGTTGAAAGAGGTTATAGCTGACAGTTTCAAACGGCTTATATTTCCGTCTATAGAGCGTGAAATCCGCAGTTCACTGACAGAAAAGGCCGAGGAGAAAGCCATTTCTGTTTTTGGGCAGAACCTCAAACAGCTTCTTCTTCAGCCGCCTTTGAAGGACAAAACAGTGCTTGCCATAGATCCGGCTTTTAGAACTGGCTGCAAAACTGCTGTCATTGACGTGACAGGGAAGCCGCTGGAAACATGCGTTATATATCCCACGGCGCCGCACAACAAAACGGCGGAGGCAGAGAAAAAACTTGTTTCGCTGATTGAGAAGCATTGTGTTGACGTTGTGGCGATTGGCAACGGAACAGCAGGGCGCGAAACAGAAATGTTTGTGGCGGAAATGCTCAAAAAAACGGAACGAAACGTGCAGTATACAATTGTCAATGAAGCGGGGGCCTCTGTGTATAGCGCGAGCAAGCTTGCCTCTGACGAGTTCCCGGAATATGACGTGTCTCTTAGAAGCGCTGTTTCAATTGGCCGCCGGCTTCAAGACCCGTTGGCAGAGCTTGTCAAGATTGACGCAAAGTCAATTGGCGTTGGGCAGTATCAGCACGACATGAATCAGAAAAATCTTGCGGCCGCGCTTGGCGGCGTTGTTGAAGAATGTGTCAACAGCGTTGGAGCTGATCTGAACACGGCATCGTCATCGCTTTTGTCGTATATTGCGGGGATAACGCCGGCTGTCAGCAAAAACATAGAGAAATATCGCCGTGAAAACGGAAAGTTCAAGTCGCGGCGCGAGCTTTTGAAAGTGGCAAAATTGGGGCCAAAGGCATTTGAACAGTGTGCGGGGTTTCTTCGCATATTGGAAAGTCAAAACCCTCTTGACGCCACAGGCGTTCACCCCGAAAGCTATGAGGCGGCCGAAAAGCTTCTTGAAGAAACGGGGCATTCGCTTTTTGAGGCGCGCAGCGGCATAATTGGGCTTGGAAACGAAATTGGGGACAAAAAACAGATGGCGGAAAAAATAGGTGTTGGCCTTCCAACGCTCAATGACATAATAAAAGAGCTTGAAAAGCCGGGAAGGGACATACGTGACAAAATGCCAAAGCCAATGCTGAGAAGTGATGTTTTGTCAATGGAAGATCTTGCGGTTGGAATGGTTTTGAAGGGAACTGTGCGAAATGTTATCGACTTTGGAGCATTTGTTGACATAGGCGTGCACCAAGATGGCCTTGTTCACATATCACAGATTTGCGAAAGATATATCAAACACCCTTTGGAGGCGCTGGCTATAGGAGACATTGTGACAGTTAAAATTCTTTCTGTTGATGCGGCCAAAAAGAGAATTTCGCTCACAATGAGAGATGTGGAGTGAAGCTTGTTGTGAATGCTTTTTGTGAAATGGCGAGGCAATTGAGGAAAAAGTGATTAGATTTTGTCACTTTTGATTTGAGTTTTGACGGCTTGTGACAGAAGCGCCGTTTTGCAAAAAGATTGTGTAAATTTTGGAATTGAAGTGTGTGCTCTGTTTTGGCACAAAGGGTATGAATTCTTTTGTGCCTGCCGGTTTTGTGGAATATAAAATATATTTTGGTTTTTGGAGGGAAAACCGTGTTTTGTGAAAAATGCGGAAGTCAGATTGACGAGGGCAAAAAAATTTGCCCCAATTGCGGCATATCGAAGCAGAGGAAGGAGTTCTGCCAGCATTGCGGACAAATGATTGACTTTGACTGTGTTGTCTGCACAAGCTGTGGAAAGCAAGTTGAGGAGTTGAAAGTGCAGCAACCACAAGTGGTTGTGAACAACGTGAACACCAACACCAATTTGACAGGAGCAATGCATGGTCAGCGCAAAAAAACAAGTGGGCGGCGTTTTTGCTTTGATTGTTTCTTGGAATTTTTGGCGCGCATAAATTCTATGAGGGCAAAATTATGATGAGGATACTTTACATATTCACAGGCGGACTGCTTTCGATTGGCGTGATTGTTGACTTGATTGCGATTTTGTTGAAGCCGAATCCATATTATGTGTAAATTGCGCAGGCGCAAAAATGGGTGCGCGGCAGGCGGCTTGAGGGGATTTTTCAAGGATTGTGGGTTGGGTTTTGCTTTTGTGGATTCACTATGGAGCGTTTCCATTTTCCGCTGAGATAGAACGCTGTCACAATTATTATGCCGCCATACTGGCCGAGGCCCATGGCGATGAAAACGCCTTTGAGGCCCATGCCGAGAACAGTTTCGAACAAAAATATCAGTGGTATGCGGGCGATGACAACGCTTGTGAACGCACTGCACAGTGAGAAGAGTGAATTGCCGCTTCCCTGAGCGAGGCCATTTATTGTGAAGACAATTGAATTTGCCATATATGAGACTGTGACATATTTTATATACATGAGGGCATTGGCTTTTGTGGCATCAGAGCAGTTGAAAAGAGAAACTATGTTTTGGCCAAACAGATTCACAAAAACGAACATCAATATTCCGAAAAGAAGACTTAGCTTGAGACCGCAGAAAACTGTGGAGCGCACGCGGTTCAAACGGCCGGCGCCCAAGTTTTGGCCGCTCATGGCCGCAACTGACTGGCCTATGGCGATTGTGGGAAGAACGGCGAATGAGTCGATTTTGTTGCCTATGCCAGCGGCTGTTGAAGCGGCAAGGCCATATGAATTGAGCGTGCTCACAACAAAAAGCATTGAAAAATTCACAATTGTTGACTGCATTGCACTGGGAAGACCTATTTTTAATATAAGTTTTAGTTTTGACCTGTCAATTTTGAAGCTTTTTGGCTTGAAGTCGAAAACGAAGTTATTTTTATACAGCGTTTTTATGGCCAAAGCAAATGAAAAAGCCTGCGCTGTGATTGTGGCAAGGGCGGCGCCGCCGGCTCCCCATTTGAAAAGTCCTATGAACAATGTGTCAAGAATTATGTTGAGAACTGTTGCAAAAGCGACAAAGCACAGTGGCCGGCGTGAATCGCCAAGGCCCCTTAAAACAGCGCTCACGGCATTATAGCCGCATATGAAAATTGTGCCCAAGAAGCATATGCGCAGGTAGTTTTTTGCTTCGCCCACAGCGGGAGAAGGAACATTGAGCGTTGTGAGAATTGTGTTTGAAGCGGCAAGGCCCAATATGGTTATGACAAGTGAGCAGTATATGAAAACGGTGAAAAGCGTGCCTATTGCGGACTTTGCCTCGCCTTTCATTTTGGCGCCTGTGTATTGTGCAACGAGCACAGTTCCGCTCAGTGAAAAGCCGTTGACAAGCATTGTTATGAGCATTATGCAGACGGAGCTGCTGTTTATGGCGGATATGCCATAATCTCCCATGAAATGGCCGGCAATGAGCATGTCGGCAACGCTGTAGGCGGCCTGCAAAACCTGACCAGCAAAAAAAGGGGCGGCGAAGCCCAAAAGCTGTTTGGAAACATTGCCTTCTGTCAAATTTTTCTCATAACTGGACAATATGTTCAACCTCCCTGAACGGTGTTTGTGTCTTTGAGTTCGTTTGTATAGGCATTTATTGTGTATGCCTTTGAGGAGCCTGAAATGAATATTCTGTAGCACGGCACAAGGCGGAGATTGCTTCCATCGGCAACGTCGTTTGTGTGGCCAAAATCATATCCAAGTTCCAGCTTTTCTATATAAACACTTTTGCCGGGGTGTTCATTTTTTATTTCTTCAAGGAATGTGAGGAGAATTTCGTCACATGCGTATATTCCCCGGCGTTCGCCTGTGAATTCCTGCGCTGTGTAATATCCAGCCGAGGCTGATATTATGCCGTTGGAAGAAACTTCTATGCGTTTTATGCCGCTGAATATTTTGTAGCCGTGGAATTTTTCGGCATATTCAAATATAAAGGCGTTGTCTTCTGGAATTATGTTTTCGAGAGATATGTTTGAATTGTTTATGTTCAGAAGTTTCAGGAATTCGTCAGCGGCGGCCATGGCTGTTGTGCGGTCAAAGTTTTCTATTTTTCCGGTGCCTTCAGGGTTTGAATATGTGATTGTGTCGTCTTCAACAATGAGGCTTTTTGTGCCTGAAACGAGAATTGTTTTGTCGAACTCACGAGTTATTGTTGGGTTTTCGTTTTTGAAGAATATGTTTCTAAATTCGTCAATTTCGGGGGGTGTTATGCTGATTGAGAGGCTTCTCATGGGAGCGAAGCTGTCTATTATTTCGGTGTAGAGGCCAACGTTGTTCTGTTCCAAAACCTTATATATCGCGGCCTCTCTTGCCGTGGTTATTTTGTGCTTGCTGCCGGAAAGAAAGTTTGCGGTGAAAAGTGCAATGTTTAGAAATATGAGCAGATATATGAATATTTTTTTGACTTTTTCCCAGTACATATTATTCCTCCATGTTTGCAGGCGGCGCGGAAGTTTCGCGCGAGGCGGCTGTATACTCGGTTCCGTCTATTGTTACATACCATGTGAGCTGTCCGTTGTCTGAGCTGTGGCCAAGAACTATGTTGTCTACTTTGCTGACTTTTTTGTCAAGGCGGGCCATTATGCTGTTCATTGCGCCAAGGAAGTCGATTTCGACTTTGTCGGAGGCTTCTGTTTGAGGAACAAAGTCGCGGGCATAGCGTCTATATTTTTTGACGGCGCCATTTTCCACATAAACCTCTATGGAATGCTTCATTTCGATTTCGTTTTTGAGAGAGGGACTTAAGTATACAGGCATATCATTCACGCTGTAGTCGAAGCTGAACGTCAGGCCGCGGCTGTTTATCACAACTTCTGACAAAAAGATGTTTGTGTTCAAACTTTTGTCATTATCCAAAAAACGGCGGCATGCGAAATAGGCGCTGGGGAGGGTTTGTTGAACATTGTTGTCGGAACGGCTATAGTTGAAATATTCAAGGACTCCTGAGGGATAGTATTTCACTATTATGTTGCTTGTGCTCAATGAAATGACGCCATTGGCATCTTCAGAGGCTGTTTTTGACGTGTGATCGGTGAAAAAAGATTCTGTTGTGGTTTCCACAGCGGCAAGCAGTTCGGTGCTTGACGAGCTGAAGGGGTTTTTCATTGTGACAGGAGTATATTCATAGTGGTTTTGTGACCATTGGGGAACAAAAACTGTGTCATTGAATATGTTGAAGCCACTTTGTTTTGTTGATATATATTTAGGTTTTTCGTTTGTGTGTGTTTCGGTTGTGTCTATGGCGGAGAGAAGTGTGCGTGAAGTTTCGCTTCCTTCAAAGTTCAAACAACAGGATGTGCTGGAGTTTCCGCTCATTATATAAAGCTGGCTTTCGCCTGTGCTGCCTGAAAATGGAACGGCAACAACCTGAGTTATGGAATCTAATGATGAAAGTTCATCAAGGCTTTCATTGACTCCAAAACACATCATGTACTGACTGGGGAGTATGCCGACGGCGAAATCCAACACAATGCATTTTTGTGATATTATGTCATCAAAAGGCATGTTTGAGGCTTCGGCATGGCCGGTTTTCATGGCTTCTTCTATGAAGGAGTTTGTTTTTGACATTATGTTGCTGCCCGGATTTGGATATTTGACGCTGAACGTTTTGTTTCCATAGCCTATCACAATTTTTTTGGGATCGGGGGCCTCGGCGGGGAGTTTTGAAGATTCGCCATAGAGATAGCCTTTTTGAAAAAAAGAATAAAAAAAGTTATGGCCAGAGTCGTTCTCAAGCCATAACAATGCTGTTTGATAGATCGCGGAAAGTGTTAAAACAACTATTACAAAATTCTTGATTCTGCTGATTTTAACTGACTTCATTTAGTTCACCGCTTACTGTTGTAATTTAATCTGCTGCCGTCTGTCCGGGAAGGTATATTTCGTTTTCGAGACGGGATTTAATCTCTTTTTTCTTTCGTGTGACTGTGGCTTCCATTTCAACACTGTCATCTTCGCTGGTTTCTGCATAGAAACTGACAACGTTTTCGCCAACATATAGATCGACTGTCTGGCTGAAAAGGCCGCTTTCGCCAACTTCAACAACATAATAGTCCATTTCTTTCAGTTTGTCGTCGGAAACGCGTTTGTAGACAGTGATTTCAATGACAGTGCCTTCGTCGGCTGTTCCAGAGATCGTTTTTGAGGAATTGAAAGTTGAGCATTTTTCTTTGTCAAAATCCAACCCGCCTGTGAGCTCCAGCTCGCCGGCAAAAACAGAGCCTGCGTATGAAACGGCAGTGAATGAAAAAACAGTTATTAATGTTAAAATTTTGAACAGCACATTTCTCATGATATACACAGCCTCCTTTCCTTTTGCCATGGAATTCTACTTACAGGAAAGATTATACAACAATATTGTTACAGAACTGTTACACACGGCTTACTATTAAATTACATTAAATCAAAATTGAGACAGGTGAATTGAGGAAAAATGAGGAGGGAGATTTTGACATTGTTATTATTGTGGAAAGTGTGAATTTTTATGAAAAAAATTGAATGAAAAGTGACGTGGTTGAAAAATGTTTTGAGGGAGCTTGAAAAATGGAAGCAAAAAGCCGTTTCCAAAATGTGGAAAGCGGCTTCACTGAATTTGTTTTATAAGAGGTTATTGGCTTTGTTTCAAGCCTTCGGAAGGAGCCTTTTCTTAAGACCGTGGGAGGAGGCACGGCAAGCTCTCGAATTTTGCTTCGCAAAACGCTTCGTTGCACTTCGCGCCGCGGCTCTCACGCGGTTCACACGGCTCACCCCCGTGTTTGGTCACGCTTTTTGTTGGGGGGGGCAGCCTTTGTTGATATTTAATGTTATGAGAATTTTTCAAAAAACTAAAAAATGTATTTAGCACAAACTTGAAAACATATAGTTTGTGAAATGTGTTATTTTTCGAGCATTTTTTCCATTATTGCGTTGCTTCTTGAGATAAATTTGCTCATTTCATCGGGCTCGAGGGTTTTTTGGCCAAGGAGCGCCAAATCATAGAGCTGGGCGCATATGAGGTTCAGTGTGTCAACATCGTTTCCGCTGTCTTTGAGTGAAATGAGTTTTTTGACAAGGCTGTTGTTTCTGTTGACAACGAGTGTATATTCTGGCTTCACATCTCCGAACATTTTCAGAAGCTCTGGCTGGTTTTTATAGTTTTCCATCATGTCAAGCATTCGCCTTGAATGTTCGCTCAAAAGCATCATTGAGGAAATTTCGGGAGTTTTGAGGCTTTCGGCGCTGACTTTGAGGCTGTCGCTTCCAACAACGCTTTTGAAAAGTGTTTCAAGCTGGGAATTGAGCTCACTGTCATTTTGGGCGGATATATCCTTCAGTGCATCTGAAATGTTGGCGTCAACGCGGGAAAATGTGATTTTTCCTGTGTGTTTATATTCCAAAAATGAAACGAAATTGAGGTCTATTTTTTCGCCAAGGATAACGGCCTCCATACCTTGTTCTTTGAGCATTGAAACATATTGAACCTGTTGCTTTTCATCTGTCACATAGAAGACAGTGTTTTCGTGTTTTTCTTTATTGTCGCTGAGATATTCGTCAAGTGTTTTGAACTTTTCATCAGTGGTTTTGAATATGAGGGAATCTTTGACTTTGTCATAGAATTTTTCTTCTTTCATGCAGCCGTATTTTATGAAAAGGCTGAGATCTTCCCAGAAGTTTTCATATTCACTTCGGGTGTCTTTGAATATGCTGTTGAGTTTGTCGGCGACTTTTTTTGTTATATATGAGCTCATTTTGTCGGCATAGCCATCATTTTGGAGCGCGCTTCTTGAGACATTGAGCGGAAGCTCTGGACAGTCCATAACGCCCTTGAGCAGAAGAAGGAATTCTGGAATCACTTCTTTTATGTTGTCGGCGATATACACCTGATTGCTGAACAGCTTGACTTCGCCATCAAGGGCATCCATTTCGGTGTTGATTTTTGGAAAGTATAGTATGCCTTTGAGGTTGAATGGATAGTCCATGTTGAGATGTATCCAGAAAAGCGGATCGTTCATATCCATGAACACTTCGTGATAGAACTTTTTATAGTCGTCATCGGTCAAATCTTTTGGAGAGCGCATCCAAAGGGGGTTGACCTGATTGATTGGAACAATTTCTTCCTCTTCTTTCTTGGCGCTGTCTTCTTTGGAATTGGCCTCAGCGGAGCTTGAGGATGTTTCGGTTTTATCTTCTTTTTCAACAAAATTGAAATATATTTCAACAGGCATGAATGAGCAATATTTTCTTAAGGCTTTATATATGTTGGCTTGTTCAAGGAATTCTTCGCCGTCACTGCCTATGTGAAGAATTATGTCAGTTCCGCGGGCTTGGCGTGTTCCGGGGTTTATTTCATAGTCTATGCCGCCATCACAGCTCCAACGGACACTTTCGGAATTATCTTTATATGAAAGTGTGTCGATTTCGACTTTTTCGGCAACCATAAAAGCTGAATAGAAGCCGAGGCCGAAGTGGCCGATTATTTCATTTTTTTCATCAAGTTTTTCTTCATATTTTGCCAAAAAGTCACTGGCGCCGCTGAACGCGATTTGGTTTATATACTGCTTTATTTCATCTGATGTCATGCCGATTCCATTGTCGGAAACGACAATTGTTTTTTCTTCTGGATTTATGGTTACATTGATATGGAATTTTTCGTCATCGGCAAGCTGTGCTTCGCCTATTGAGGCAAGTTTTTTCAGCTTTGTCACGGCGTCACAGCCGTTGGAGACAAGTTCGCGTATAAATATGTCTTTATCGGTGTAGAGCCATTTTTTTATTATTGGAAGAAAATTTTCGCTGTTTATGGAAAGATTGCCTTTTTCATTTATCATTTTTGTGCCTCCTTATATATATTTGGTGTCCAACTCTTTTTAAGTTTATATATATTTTATTCAGTGAATGTGGAAATGTCAAGACAAAATTAGCACTCGTTTGATGTGAGTGCTGATAATTGTTTTGAAAATGAAAAAGACATGCACATTTTGGCGGCGCAAGGCGTTGAGAGGACAGAAGGCCCGGCCAACGAAATGCAGTGGCGCTGAACATGGACTTTGCGGGAAGCGCCGCGGAACAAATTTTTGGTTTTGATTGGACAGTTTTGTGAAAATGGTGTAATATTTTAGAATGGCGGCAAAAGCATTTTTTGGAATGTGAAAAATCACTCGTTTTCGGTGAAATATATTTCATTTTCGAAAAGGAAGGTTTTGACATATTCATCCCATGACAGCTGAGGAGTTTGATCAAGCGAAAACTCGCGTGAGAAAGCGCCTGTTGTGACGCTTGCTCCAGATGAGTCATAGCGAATGTTGATGAAAAATGAAAAATTGATTGAAGAAAAACTGGAGGCAAGTTCTGGCGAAGCGGCCAAAACTATTTTCATGCTTTTTGGGAGTGTTTTGCCTTTTATGATTGTGTAGACATATGGTTTTATGTCGCGCCAAAGGCAATAGCCGGCATGACTGGAGGCGCCGGAAATGGAGCCGTTTATATTGAATGATGCGAAAGTTGTTATGTCAACGCTGACGACACAGAGGCTGTCGAAAGTTTCCTTTTTAAGAATGTGAGACATGAATGATTTTGTGCTGTTTATGGCCGCGGCGAACAAATGAATACCTCCCTTATATTTTTTGAGCAATTAAAATTTTAACGTTTTTTGCGGCTTATGGCAAGTGTGTTTTTATATTTGAAAATGACTTTTGGGGAACTTTGCATTTGTGGCGGTGGGGGCGCTTGAAATGACAAATCAAACGGAAGCTTTTTGACTGGAAAAATTTTCAGAAAATATATGCAGAAGTGCAAACGGAATGTGCAGAATAATGTGTGGCAAGAGGTGAGATATGTTATTCAACAGTTTCAGTTATATTGTGTTTTTTGTTGTTGTGACGGCTTTATATTTTGTGTTTCCGCACAAGCTCAGGTGGATTATATTGCTTGCTGCAAGCTATATATTTTATATGGCGTGGAAACCGGAGCTGATTGTGCTCATTGTTTTTTCAACATTTTCGAACTATGCCATAAGCAGAAAAATATATGCAAGTGAAGACGCAAAAAAGCGGAAAAAACTGCTTGTGCTAAGTTTGGTCATAAATTTTGGGCTGCTGTTTATATTCAAATATCTTGTGTTTTTGAATGAAACGTTCATAGGGATTTTTGACTTTGGCGGAGGGAAGTGGCCAATTGAAAGTTTCGATATAATACTGCCTATGGGAATATCGTTTTATACATTTCAGGCGGCTTCATACACAATTGATGTTTATAAAGGCGTGATTAAGCCTGTGAAAAACTATGGAAAATTTTCGCTTTTTATAACATTTTTCCCTCAATTAGTGGCGGGGCCGATTGAAAGAAGCAAGAACCTTTTGCCACAGTTTTATAAAAAACACAGGTTTGACGTTGAAAGAGCTGTCATGGGAGTCAAAATCATGATTTGGGGATTTTTCAAAAAAGTTGTTATTGCGGACAGGGCGGCTGTGGCTGTGAACACTGTGTTTAATTCAGCACAGTATTATTCGGGGCTCACTCTTGTTTTTGCGGCCATACTTTTTTCATTTCAGCTGTACTGCGACTTCAGCGGATATAGCGACATTGCAATTGGAAGCGCAAAAGTTCTTGGTTTTGATCTCATGCGAAATTTTGAAAGGCCGTTTCTCAGCGGCGGAATCAGAGAATTTTGGAAAAGGTGGCACATATCGCTTTCAAGCTGGTTTATGGACTATGTTTATATACCTTTGGGAGGAAACAGGTGTTCCAGACTAAAGAAATATAGAAATCTTTTTGTGACATTTCTTGTGAGCGGGCTTTGGCATGGCGCAAACTGGACATTTGTGGCTTGGGGAGCCATTCATGGGGCAATGATTGTGGCGGAGGACGTCACAAAGGGGGTTTTTGGCGAAGTCAAAAAAGTTTTTGGAGCCGAAAAACATGGTTTGGCCAAATTTGTTTTCAGGTTTGTTGGAATTGTTTTTACATTTGGTTTTGCTGTTTTTGCATTTATATTTTTCAGAGCAAACACAATAGGAGACGCATTATATATCGTGCGGCACTTGCTTTGGGGATTTAGAAGTTGGACAGACGCTCAATATATATATTCGGCGGTTGTCAACCTTGGAATTGGAATGTATGAAATCAAGACGCTTGTTTTGGCGATTTTGACGCTTGCGGCAACAGAGATTTTTGGAGGAAAGGACATACACAAAAGCTTGAAGCGTCATGGATTTTTGTTCAGGCTTGCTTTTTATTCATATATCACAGTTTTCATATTGACAGCGGGGGTGTTTTACAATGCGGGAGAATTCATATATTTCCAGTTTTAAGCTGTTGGTGAAATTTATATTGTTTGCCGTTATCGTGATTTCGTTTTTTGGAATGGCCGGGGAAAAATATAGGCGGGCGGCTGAAGAAAATGTTGTAAACGCTTTTACAAAGCAAAGGTTTGATGAATTCTATCAGCAGGAAAGGAACAGTCTTGACATGGTTTTCATAGGCTCATCACATTCCTATTGCACATTTGACCCTGAAATTGTTGATGGATATGTTGGAACAAACAGCTGGCAAATGGGAACGCCTTTGCAACATGCCGACACATCATATTATTTGCTGAGAGAGATTTTTGAATTTCAAAAGCCAAAAATTGTTGTTATGGAGTTATATTGGGATTGTCTTGATGACGAATTTGAACTGAAACAGGCTGAATTTGCCTTTGAGGTTATAAAAAACGATGAGCTTGCCGACGAATATGTCAAGCGTGTGTTTCCGGCAAGTGACAAAGTTAAATATTCACTGCCGGCCATACGGTATCAGCAGGATTATTTTGCATTTAAGTCGAACGAATATTCCAAAAAAATTGAAGAAATGTTTGGTGTTTCGAAGCCTGTTTATGACGTGGCTGAGGGCGAGGAATATTATCGTTCGAAGGGATATGTGTATTGTGACATTGTGATGAACGAAAGTGAGTTTGACAGGACAAACCAGTTCAAATATTTTGATGGATATGGCTGGGAAATCAATCCAGTGCAAAGAGAATATCTTGAAAAAACGGTTGAGCTTTGTCGGGAGAACGGCGCGGAAATTGTGTTTGTGACGGCTCCAGTGGCGCCGGTCAGCGTTGGTTTTATAAAAAATTATGACGTGGTTCACGAAAGGTTGAGTGAATTTGCGAAAAGCGTTGGGGCGAAATATATTGACTTCAATGAAGTCAATGAAAACGAAAAAATTCTTGTCAATGAAAATTTTCGTGATGACGCTCACTTGAACCACAGCGGCGTGCAGATTGTTGATGAATATTTTGCGAAATGGCTCATGAAAGAAGGGGTTGTTGGCTGAATTTGATGAAAAAGACATTGGCTGTTTGTGACCAATGTCTTTTTTGTGAGCAGGAATGCCGAGGGGGATGTTAAATTTCGGACTTCCAAAGGCCATGAGGATTGCAAAATTCATATGAGGACAATATTTTTTCGTCATTGGACAAAGCAAAATTTGCCTCTGAGGGGCCGCCAATGCAAGGATATTTGATTTGAACGCCTTTGTCGGTTTCAATGCATATGAAAACTATGTGATGATCTTCCTGCATTGGGTGCTGGCCGCTTCCAACCTTGACAGTCACGTTTTTGCCTTCAACAGAGATGGAGGGTTTGTGTTTTTCCTCAGAAGCGCCGCTGGAGTTGGGAATGAGTTCTTTCATTTTTTCACCGCAGCAAATGACAGGCACGCCCTTGTCACAGACTTTCATGACAATGTTTTTGCAATGCTCACAGTAATAAAACTTTGCACTTTTCATATTACATCAGCCTTTCTTCAAAAGTTGTTATTAAGTTATAGATACAATATCAGTTTGCCTTTGAAAAGAAAAGTTATGCACTTTCTGGCGATATTTTTCCAACAATGATTGTGCTTGAATGCGAAAAAAGCTGTGTTGAGAATTTTTGGAAGATAAATTTTTGGACATATATATTTTTTGAACGAAAAGCGGGCAGAAACAATTTGGATATTTATATAAATATCATATTTGTGAAATGTGAACATAAAATTTGACGGCGTGTGGGGCACGGGTTTACAACGCTGTTATTATATAGGTTTACATTTATGTTGGGGGTTCATGAAAATTTTCAAATATTGAAAAAGGGTAACTGCGAGGGGGTACTTTTGTGCTTTAATAGTATTGTGGAGGATGATGAAAGGAGGGAAGAAAGAAACATTGAACGTAAGCCTGAAAAGCCTCATAGCACCGTCTTTTTATAGCGCTCACTGGGATATTAAGGAAAACAGATATACCCACTATTGGTTCAAAGGCGGGAGAGGGAGCACCAAAAGTTCTTTCATATCGATTGAGATTGTTTTTGGAGTGATGAAATTTGAAGACGCCAATGCCGTCATACTCCGCAAAGTTGGAAGAAACATAAAGGACAGCGTTTATGAACAGATTGCATGGGCGATAAGAGTTTTGGGGGTTGATTCCCACTGGCAGGCAAAACTCAGCGCGCCCGAATTTGTTTATGTTCCAACGGGGCAGAGAATTGTGTTCAGAGGCGGTGACGATCCAAAAAAAATTAAATCCACAAAATTCAGCCGGGGATATTGCAAATATATTTGGTTTGAGGAGGCTGACGAATTTTTTGGAGCGGAAGAACTTAGAAATGTTAACCAAAGTTTGATCAGAGGCGGCGGCGGAACATGTGTTTTTTATTCTTTTAATCCGCCGAAGAGCCAAAACGCATGGATCAATGAAGAAGTTTTGATTCGTCAAAAAGGGAAGAAGGTGTATCACAGCAATTATACTGATGTGCCGAGAAATTGGCTTGGGGATCAGTTTTTTGTTGAGGCGGAGAGACTTAAGAAAGTTAATCCGCAAGCATATCAGCATGAATATATGGGAAAAGTGACAGGAACAGGGGGCACTGTTTTTAGGAACATTTCTCTGAAAGAAATATCTGATGATGAGCTTATGCGTTTTGATCACATTGCAAGGGGGCTTGACTGGGGTTATGCCATAGATCCATTCCACTACACTGTGAACCATTTTGACAAAACAAGGCGGAAACTTTTCATATTTTTTGAAATTCATGCTGTCAACATTTCAAACCGCAAAGCGGCCGAGCTTATAAAAAAGGAAAACCGTTTTAACTCGCTGATCACATGTGACAGCGCCGAGCCGAAAAGCATTGCTGAAATGAGCGGCTATGGACTGCGCGTTGCCGGGGCGAAAAAAGGGCCTGACAGCGTTGACTATGGAATTAAGTGGCTTCAGGATTTGGAGGAAATTGTGATTGATCCTGTCAGGTGCCCTTTTACGGCGGCAGAGTTTTCGAAATATGAGCTTGTTAAAGACAAAAATGGAGTTTGGAGCGCGAAATTCCCTGACAAAGACAATCATTCAATTGATGCTGTGAGATATAGCAGGGAATCGGACATGCTCAACATAAAAGTGAGGTGATTCTGAATTTGACTGAAACAGATTTAATCAACATGCGCATTACGGCGGAAGCCAGGCTGAACGGCAGCGACATAGTTAAAGCGCTGATTGAGGAAGACGTTCACAGCCGAAAAAAGGCGATAATGGCCGAAGGTGAAAAATATTATGTGGGCGAACATGACATATTGAACAAGGACTTCAGAAACAGCTATCTTTCCTCCACAAAAGAGGGGGCTGACGGACAGGAAAGAGAATTTAGGGAAATTTTTCGAAATCCAAACAGAAGCAACCAGCGAAATGTCAGTGCATTTCACGCCATATTGGTTGATCAGAAAGCGGCTTATCTTTTGGGAAGGCCGCCGACAGTGACTGTTGACGGCGCTGAAAGGAACAAAAAGCTGAGGATTTTTGAGGAGATCATATCAAATGCCGCAAAAGAGGAATTTAACGAAGTTTTTTATAACATGGTTGTGGGAGCGAGCAACAAGGGAACCGAGTTTTTGCACTTTTATTATGACGGCGGGAAGCTTAAGTATACAATTGTTCCATCGGAGGAGATTATACCGATTTATGACTCGGAATATGAAAGTGAAATTGTTGAGCTTATAAGATATTACACCATTGCGACAGTGAAAGGCAAAGAAAGGGCGCTAAGAAAGAAAGTTGAGTGGTGGACAAAAAGTGGCGTTACATATTTTGCCGAGGATGAGAGAGGCAATTTTATACATGATGCCGCTTACAGCGGCGGATATACGCCTCACTTTTGGGAAGTCAAAAAAGTGAATGGAGTTGAAACGAAAAGGGAAGCTCACTCGTGGGGGAGAGTCCCTTTTATTGTGCTCAGAAACAACAGCCGTGAAACGACAGACTTGCAAAAAATCAAAAATCTTATAGACGGATATGACCTCATCAGCAGCCAGGGGACAAACGACTTGCTTGACCTTGTGGCGCTATATTGGTCTATACAAGGATATGGCGGCGAAACAGCGGGGACAATTGCCAAAAAACTCCAGATAAACAGAGCTGTGAACATATCGGACAGTTCGGGCGCCATCAGCGCCAAACAAGTGGATTTGCCTGTTGAGGGAAGAATTGCGTGGCTGAACATGCTTCGGCGGGATATATTCAGATTTGGCATGGGCATTGACACAGAAAATGACAAGCTTGGCAATGCCTCTGGCGTGTCGCTCAAATTTCAATATACACAGCTTGACTTGAAGGCGAATTCGATGACGCCAATGCTCAAAAAAGCCATTAAAGAATTTTTTTGGTTTGTCACTGAAGATTATAACCGAAAGAACGGCTCTGACTTTGACAGCAATTTGATCAGCGTGGCACTCAACAAAACAATGATTACGAATGATTATGAAATTGTTGAAATGATTGAAAAATCGAAAGACATTGTGTCGCAAAAGACACTTTTGGCAAGGCATCCTTTTGTTGATGACGCCAATGAGGAGATTGAAGAGTTTATGTATCAGCAAGGGTTGAGAGAGCCTTCTGAAAACAAGGTGGCAAAGGGCGAAAAAAGCTTGTTGGAGGAAGTTGAAAAAGGCTCTGAATTGAAAGAGAGCATTTGAGGGGAAAAAACTTGTGTTTTGGAAATTTTTTGACAGGAGGGAAAAACAAAATGCCGGATATTGAAAGCATATTTGCAGAAACAGAGGACTCTGACGAGCTTAAAGCGAAGATAAAAGAGTTTGTTGAAAATGAATTTGTGCCAAAAAGTGTGTTTGACGAAGTTGAGGCCAAACACATGGCTGACATGAAGGAGAACGCTGTTGACAAGGCCATATTGGCGGCACGCGGAAGAAACCCAAAAGCCATTAAAGCCCTCATCGACATGGAAAAAGTTGTTTTGAATGATGACGGAAGTGTTGAGGGAATTGACATTGAAAGCATCAAAAAAAGTGATGGATACCTTTTTGACACTGAAGAAACTGTTGTTGAGTCGCCTGGGTTTGAAAAGGGTTCCGAAATGAAAGAAAAAAGCATTGGCAACCGCATTGCTGAAGCAATGGGGATAAAAATTTAAGGAGGTTTTTATATGGGAAATATTATTGAATATGCCGGCCTGTTTGAAGCGAATCTTGACATTTTGGCTGTGCAGACGCTTAAAACAGGCTTTATGGATTCGAACGCCGCTCAAATCAGATATAACGGCGGAAGCGAGGTCAAAGTGCCAACACTCACTGTTCAGGGGCTTGGAGACTATTCAAGAGCGAATGGTTATGTTGACGGAAGCATAAATTTGGAGTTTCAGACGTTCACAATGAGCCAAGACAGAGGAAGAAAATTTCTTTTGGATGCCATGGATGTTGATGAAAGCAACTTTGTTGCCACAGCAAGCAGCGTCATGAGTGAGTTTCAGCGGAAAATGCTTGTGCCTGAAATTGACGCCTATAGAATTGCGAAACTGGCGAAAACAGCGATTGACGCCAAAGAAAGCGTTGAATATGGATATAGCGTCAAAAGCGACACAATTATATTGAAAATTAAAGAGGCGATCAAAAAGCTCAGGGAAACTGGATATGACGATGAAGAGCTGGACATATTGGCGACATATGACGTTTCGGCGGCCATAGAGGAAGCGGCGCTTGGAAGACTTAATGCCGTGACATTTTCACAGGGGGGAATTGACACACAAGTTCCGGCCATTGACGGGTGCCCGGTTATAACTGTTCCTCAAAGCAGAATGTACACTGAAATCAAGCTTTATGACGGTTCAACAGAGGGACAGAAAGAGGGAGGATTTGTCAAAGGAGAAAATTCCCTGGACATAAACTTCATGGTTGTTGCGAAAAACACGCCTATAGCTGTCACTAAACAGGACAAAATGAGAATATTCACTCCTGACACATATCAAAAGGCCAACGCATGGAGCATTGACTACAGGAGGTATCATGATTTGTGGGTTATGGAAAACAGAAAAAATTCTATATTTGTCAACATAAAAGATGCTGAACCTTCCGCATAAAGGAGGCGTTTTTATGACTGGGCAAAGGCAAAACGTTAAAATTTTGCTTGGGATAAAAGATGACAGCATGAATGACGAAATTGACGCTTCGATTGAGGAGGCGAATGAGTTCATATGCTGTTACTGTAATATAGACAAAGTTCCTGAAGGGCTCAAAAGAGTTGAGGCTGCAATGGCGGCGGAGATTTATAGAGAGCGCGCCATTGGCAAAACTGAAAAGAGCGGGTTTGTGAAAGCCATAAGTGAGGGCGATGTTGGAATGACGTTCAGTGAAAACAACCACAGCATATTCAGCGATTTCAGCGAAAGGCTTAACTCATATAGGAAAGTTGGGTGGTGAGCATGGACGTCAAGAACATAATTGGGACTTTGTATGACTGCAAATGTGACATATTTGA
The DNA here is from genome assembly GCA_022791155.1 of Bacillota bacterium. GTDB lineage: Bacteria > Bacillota > Clostridia > Lachnospirales > Anaerotignaceae > JANFXS01. Next base: position 38,830 of record JAAVYN010000026.1, read on the forward strand.
CATTGAAACTCAAAAGGGAGACATAAACAACACAAGGGTTGTGAAAACTTTTGAAAACTTGCCGTGCCGTGTGTCATATTCACATTTTCCGGCGGGCGGAAGGAGCCGCGACGCGGCTAAAGTTGATCAGAAAGTGAAGCTGTTCATTTCGCCTGAAATACCGATAAAATCTGGCTGTTGTGTGGAGGTTTTCAAAAACGGAGTTAAAACCAAATATGAATGTGCTGGTGAAAGTGCCGTTTATGAAAATCATCAGGAAATTAATATGATTATCAAAAAGAGATATTCATGACAGCTGTTCAAAGGGAGGAGGGGTGGGTTAATTGGAGAAAGGAGAATTTTTTTTGACAGCGGCAAAGATTGTGAGAGGGATTGCCTCAAAAATAAGGAGTGTATATTTGGAAGAGAGCTATGCCATATACACTGAAAATGTTCAGCAGGATCTTTTCAGACCCTGTTTTTTTATACTGCCAGACGGCGAGAAAAGGAAAGACGAAATTGGCGGAAGGTTCAGAATCACTTATAAATTCAAAATTTTGTATTATCCCAGTGAAAATGGCGCGGCAAACGAGGAGTTCATTGCTGTGGGCGACAGCCTTCAACGCATGTTGAAATATATAAAAGCTGGCGACAGCCTGCTGCGTGGGAGATCCACAAATTGCGAAGCTGGAGAGAAAAGGCTTGAATTTGAAATGGAATATACAATATTTTTTGTTGAGACTGAAGAATATGAAAAAATGCAGGAGGTAACTATCCATGGAAGAACAAAAAGGGAAAAATAAAAATGTGGCGGCTGATGAAAACAAATTTACAAAAGAACAACTGCTTAAAAGCGAAAGATATAAAAACAGGCGAGACATATTGAGTGTTGTGCTTTGTGACGGCGAATCATACAGCCACAATGAAGCCGAAAGCGAGATAGAAAAATTTTTGAAAGGAAAGGTGAATTGAAATGGCACTTGGAGGCGGAACATTTTTAACACAAAACAAAGTTATACCCGGAGCTTATATCAACTTTGTGAGCGCGGCAAGAAGCACAGCGACATTGAGCGACAGAGGATATTGCGCAATGGCTCTTGAGCTTGACTGGGGCGTTGACGGGGAAGTTTTCACTGTGGAATCTGGAGATTTTCAAAAAGACAGCATGAGCATATTTGGCTATGACTATACAAGTGACAAGCTCAAAGGGCTTAGAGACTTGTTTCTTAATGCAAAGACGCTTTATTGCTATAGGCTTAACAGCGGAACTAAAGCGGCGAATGACATTGCTTCGGCCAAATGCAGTGGAACAAGGGGAAACGACATATCAATGGTTGTCACGAAAAATGCTGACAACGAAAGCAAATTTGACGTGACAACAGTTTTTGATGGAAAGGATGTGGACTTGCAGACAGTTGAAACAGCGGCTGAACTTGTTGATAATGAATATGTCAGCTTCAAAAAGAATGCTGTTCTTGCTGCAACGGCGGGAATGCCAATGACAGGAGGCGCGAACGCCACAAGCGTCACTGGAGCTGAATATCAAGAGTTTCTTGACAAAATTGAAAGCTATAGCTTCAACACACTGGGCTGTTTGAGCACAGAAGAAACCATAAAAAGTCTTTTTATATCATTCACAAAAAGGCTTAGAGACGAAATGGGAGTTAAGTTTCAGACGGTTGTATATAACAAGGCGGCGGACTATGAGGGCGTTATAAACATCAAAAATGCCGCCACTGATGATGAGGAAAAGGAAAGCTCGCTTGTTTACTGGGTGACTGGGGCAAGTTGTGGCTGTGCTGTGAACAGAAGCAACACAAACAAAGTTTATGACGGTGAGTTCACGGTTGAAACTGAGCTCAAGCAAAGTCAGCTGGAAAAAGCGATTAAAGACGGTGAATTTGTTTTCCACAAAGTTGGCGATGAAGTGCGTGTGCTTGAGGATGTGAACAGTTTTGTTTCGGCAACTGTGTATAAAAACGAAGATTTTTCAAGCAATCAGGTCATCAGAGTTCTTGACCAGATTGGAAACGACATTGCTGTGCTTTTCAACACAAAATATCTTGGAAAGGTTCAAAACAACGATGCGGGGCGCGTTGCTTTTTGGAACGACATTGTTACATATAACAAAGAGATGGAGCGCCTTGAGGCCATTGAAAACTTTGTCAGCGACGATTTGATTGTTGAAAAAGGGAATGACAAAAAGAGCGTTGTTGTGACAAACCCAGTTACGCCTGTGTGTGCAATGAGCAAGCTTTATATGACAGTTATTGTGGAATGAGCACAGGCTGGCAGAAAAAGGAAGTTTGGATGAAAATGTGGCAAAAGCATTGAAATGATGACTTTTGCAAAGAGAATGATTTTTTAGGAGGGAAAGAAAATGGCAAACATAATGCAAGCCAAAGACGCTGTTTCTGCATCTTTGGCAGAATGTTTTGTTACAATTGATGGGAAAAGATATAACTTTATGCAAGCAATCAACCTTGAAGCGAGCGTTGAGAAAACAAAGACGGAAGTGCCCATCCTTGGAAAGACAGGAAGAGGCAACAAGGCTGCCGGCTGGAAGGGCACCGGAAAAGCAACATTCCACTACAACACATCTATATTCAGGGAGCTTTTGTTCAAATATAAAGAATCGGGTGAGGACACATATTTTGAAATTCAGGTCACAAATGAGGACAAGACATCATCTGTGGGAAGACAGACAATTGTTTTGAAAGGGTGCAATGTTGACGGCGGAATGCTGGCGAAATTTGACGCTGACGCTGAATATCTTGACGAGGAAATGGAGTTCACATTTGAGGATTGGGAGATCCCAGAAAAATTCAAAGACTTGGCCGGAATGTGATTTTTGGCATGTGAAGAACTGAACTGTGAATGAAAACTGAAGAAAAAGCTGTTTTGAGGCAGAAAAAGGGCTGAAACAATGATTTTGAAAGAGCCAACTGAACATGAGGAGCATGAAAATGAGCTTGAAACAGCGGTTTGCGAAGTTTTTGAAAAATTCACAAATGGTCTGTGCCAAATGGCTTTTGAGAGGCTTGTGAATTGAAAAGCGAGCCTCTCTTGAAGCCGTTTGTGGAAAATGGATGTCACGGAAACAGAAGTTTTTTGACAGTGAAAAATGGAGAAAACTGCATTTTGGCATATAAAATTTGCCGCATTCAATGGCTGAAGAAAACTGGTTTTTTGTTTGAAGGCTGGAAATGCGGATTTTTTTGGCATTATATATGAAAAATTTTGTGAACAAATGGGAAATTGGGAACAACTGAATTTTGTTGAAGAACGTGTTGTATAACATTATAACGGGAGGTTTTTGGAATGAACTTGGAAGCTTTTTTGAACCCTGTGGAGCCGGAAAACATTAGATTTGTGGCAAGCAAAAGATTTTTGGACAAAGATGGGAAACCTGTTGTGTGGGAGCTTAAACCAGTCAGCACAGAGGAAGACGAGGCGCTGAGAAAGCAATGCACCAAAAAAGTTCCTGTTTCTGGAAAGTTTGGACAGTTCACAATGGAAACGGACTATGACTTATATCTTGGAAAACTGGCGGCGAAATGCACTGTTTCGCCTGACCTTGACGACAGCGAATTTCAGGACAGCTTTAAGGTTATGGGAAGTGACAAGCTGCTTAAAGCGCTTTTGAGGCCAGGGGAATATGCATTCTATCTCAAAAAAGTTCAGGAGATAAACGGGTTTGACGTTGGCACAGAGGAGACTGTTGAACAGGCAAAAAACTGATTCTTGGCGGCGATGCAGATTCGAACTATGCATATTATTGCCTGCACAGGCTGAGGATAACGCCGGGACAGTATATGGCGATGAGCAAAAGGGAGAAAGCGTTTATAATGGCCGCCATTGACATAAGAATTGAAAGTGAGAAGAAGCAGATTCAAAAGTCAAAAAGGAAAAGGTGAGAGTTTCCGCTGGAATTGAAATGGTTCCGGCGGAAGTTTTTGAAAGACGGGATTGTTGCGTTTCGCAACAAGCTGGTTTTGGGGTTATGCTTTGTGTGATTGGGTGTGGCATGGGAGAAAGTTTTGTGGGATTGATGAAGAAAGAGGAAATGAGTTGGGAGAGTTTGTTGCGTTTCGCAACAATCAAGAGTGAATGAAAACGCCACAAAGGCGATGGATTTTATAATTGTTGCTTATGAGAACACAAAGGCATGTGAACAGTGCAAGGGACAAAAAAATATGCATAACATTGCCAACATTGGGGATAGGAAAAGAAAACTTGTTGCGTAACGCAACAAAATATGCACAAAGTGGCAGTTGAAGAAGTGAATGACAAATTTAATCAGAGCATAAATGTTGTTGGAGAAGTGACCTTTGCTGATGACCTTGAAAAAGGGACACAATATATTCTTGATGAATTCAAAGCAAAAATTGAGACGTCGGAAAGAGAAGCAATGGCCGCAGAAATCAGGCGGGAGACAGAAATCAGGAGGGAACAAAAGGCGCAACAATCAAAAGCGCAGGAAA
>JAAVYN010000027.1 GCA_022791155.1 Bacillota bacterium
ATGAATTTATCAAGAAAATCATAGTCCATGCGCCGGAAAAGGTGAACGGGAAACAGGTACAGAAAGTAGATATTGTTTTCAACTTTGTAGGGGAAATCAATTTCCTTTCTGACATGCAACCGAAACGGCAAGGCGCATAGGAACTCAAAAAGACGGTATAGCCCTTGTAATCGGGGCTATACCGCCTAATCTGAAATTACTTCCCTCTAACCGTAAACATTTGATTTTCCGGGCTTTTTGAGCCATTTTGATAAAATTTAACGCTTGCTGAACTGCGGAGCGCGACGAGCCGCTTTGAGGCCATATTTCTTTCTTTCTTTCATTCGCGGATCACGTGTCAAAAATCCGGCTTTTTTCAAAGACTGTCTATAGTCTCCGTCAGCTTCAAGCAATGCTCTTGAAATGCCATGTCTGATTGCACCAGCCTGACCTGTGAAGCCACCGCCATGAACATTGACAAGAACATCAAATTTGGCTCCTGTTTCTGTGAGCTCCAATGGCTGACGCACAATGAGTTTCAATGTTTCAAGACCAAAATAGTCGTCTATGCTTCTTTTGTTGATTGTTATGTTTCCGTTTCCCGGCACCAAATAAACTCTTGCAACAGAAGATTTTCTTCTGCCCGTGCCATAATATCTTGCTACTGCCATTTTGCTTCCTCCTTCTTACAAAATCAACATTTGATTTCCAAAACTTCAGGTTTTTGAGCCTCGTGCTTGTGGTCTGGGCCTGCATAAACATGAAGTTTTTTAATCATATTTTTGCCAAGTGTATTTTTAGGAAGCATACCTTTAACAGCGTGCATAACAACAGCTTCCGGTTTTGTTTCCAGCATTTTTTTGAGTGTGACTTGTTTGAGGCCGCCAATATAGCCTGTGTGATGTGTGTAAAGCTTTTGATCAAGCTTTTTGCCTGTGACAGCTATTTTTTCAGCATTCACAACAATGACATAATCTCCTGTGTCAATGAATGATGTATAAATTGGTTTATTTTTGCCTTTCAGAACTTTAGCAATTTCAGATGCAAGACGCCCCAATGTTTTTCCTTCAGCGTCCACAACATACCATTTTCTTTCAATATCAGCTTTTTTGGCTATGTATGTTGTTCTCATAGTCAGTGTAACCTCCTTAAAATCAAAACCATACTTGCGTGCTGTTTTTCAAAGGCATGTGGGGTGTCTTCAGAAAAATGGCCCGCGAAAATAAATTCAGTTTCTATATTAAAACCCGGGGCTAACGAGTTTTTAAGTGGCTGTCGAACAGAAATAGTATAATACAACTCTCCCTAACGTGTCAAGGAGAATTTTAATATTTTCCATACTTGATTTCAATGAGCGTGAGCCCTTGCGGGCCCGCCGTTTTTCCGGCTTTTGTTCTGTCTTTGCCCTCAAGAATTTCTCTCACGCTTTCACGTGTCATTTTGCCCTCTCCAACCATCATGAGAGTTCCAGCTATTATCCTCACCATGTTATAGAGAAATCCGTCTCCTGTCACTTTGATTATAACAAACGGTTCATGCCTCGAAACAGAAATGTCAAAAATTGTTCTTTCAGTTGTTTTAACGGTCATGCCGCTTGCGGCAAAGGCTTTGAAATCGTGGGTTCCTTTGAGCTCTTGCGCCGCTTCGTTCATGGCTATTATATCCAAATTGTTGTGATTAAATTCAGAAAAATTCCTAAAAACAGGGTTTCTATATTTCGCATTATATATTTTATATTCATATGTTTTTTGAACACAGTCATATTGAGGGTGAAATCCACGGTCAACCTCAACAGCATCCAAAACCGCAATGTCCTCTGGCAAAAAAGAATGAAGCGCCAAAGGAAATTTCTCTGTCGGCACAGTTGTGTCAACTTCAATGAGCGCCCTTTGGCCAAAAGCATGAACGCCTCTGTCAGTTCTGCTTGCCCCAACACATCTTATATCCTCTCCAAAAAATTCGGACAGCCCTTTTTCAAGCGCTTCCTGCACAGTTATCTGATTCTTCCCAGCCTGCATTTGCCAGCCATAATATCGGCTTCCATCATATGCCACTGTGAGCAATATTCTTCTTTTCAAACTAAAGCACCACCATCAAAACAGCTGTAACAGCAACATAAACACAAAGCACAGCCGCCGCTGCATAATCCAATTTATGAAACCTCATTTCGTTCATTCTTGTGCGCCCGCCCCCGCCGCTATAGCATCTTGCCTCCATTGCCATGGCAAGCTCATCAGCACGGCGGAAGGCCGAAATGAAAAGCGGCACAAGTATCGGAACAAGGCTTTTGGCCTTTTGAAACAGGTTTCCCGTTTCAAAGTCTGCCCCACGCGCCTGTTGCGCTTTCATGATTTTGTCAGTTTCATCAAGGAGTGTTGGTATGAACCTAAGCGCAATTGTCATCATCATGGCTATTTCATGATATGGAACACCTATTTTTCCAAATGGTTTGAGGAGATATTCCATGCCGTCTGTGAGCTGTATGGGCGTTGTGGTGAGCGTCAAAAGAGATGAACTCACTATGAGCATAACAAGCCTCACAACCATTTTAACCGCCATATAAACCCCTTCAAGCGTTATGCTGAACCAGCCAAGCTGATATATCACACTTTCGCCCTTTGCCGTCAAAAGGTTGATGACAGCTGTCAAAATTATTATAACCATAATGCTTTTTATTCCCTTAAGCATGAAATTTAACGGAACCTTTGACAGTGCTATGACCGCTGCAAGCGAAGCTATTGAAAATGCATATGTATATATATCGTTTATAACAAAAAGACATATCACATAAACAAACATGGCAACTATTTTGAAGCGCGAATCAAGGCTGTGTATGAGCGAACTTGTTGTATAATACTGACCAATTGTAATGTCTCTAATCATTTTTTGCCACCCCATTCAGAAGCTTATACAAAACTTTTGTGGCGTCTTCAACTGTGAAAACGTCAGCGGGAACTTCCACGCCCCTTTTTTTCAGCCCTTTCATCACATAGCTGATTTGGGGCGCCGCCAAACCAATTTTTTCAAGCAAATCAACCTGTGCAAAAACTTCTTTAACAGTTCCCGAAAGCGCCACTTTGCCCTTGTGCATAACAATTATCCTTTCAGCAAGCTTTGCCACATCTTCCATGCTGTGCGAAACAAGTATAACCGTTATTCCAAGCTTTTTGTGCATGTGGCTTATCGCTTCAAGAATCTCGTCACGCCCCTTTGGATCAAGGCCGGCCGTTGGCTCATCAAGCACAAGAACTTCAGGGTTCATGGCCAAAATCCCGGCTATGGCCACACGCCTTTTTTGTCCGCCGCTCAGTTCGAAAGGCGATTTTTCAAACATGTCTTCGTCTATTCCAACTGTTTTAAGCGCCTCGCGCGCCCTTCTGTCAATTTCATTTTCATCAAGTCCAAGATTAAGCGGCCCATAGCACACATCTTTATAAACAGTCATCTCAAACAGCTGATGTTCAGGATATTGAAAAACAAGTCCAACTTTTTGTCGAATGCTTTTCAAACGGCTTTTGTCACTGTTTATGTCAACTCCATTGATAAATATCTCGCCGCTTGTCGGCTTAACAATGGCATTCAAATGTTGTATAAGTGTTGATTTTCCGCTCCCTGTGTGCCCTATAAGCCCTATAAATTCACCGTCTGCTATTTCAATGTCAACATCATCAAGGGCCGTTTTTGCCATAGCCGTGCCCTCGTTGTAGACATGTTTCAAATGATTGATTTTAATTGGCATATCGCTTCCACCATTTCCTCTGCTGTAAGTATGTCCGCCGGAATGTCTATTCCCAATTTTCTCAAATTATATGCTGTCTCCGTTGCCTGAGGCACGTCAAGGCCATATCTTTTCAATGTGTCAACCTGAACAAGAACTTCCCTTGGCGTTCCTTCCATGACAACGTTTCCATCGTCAATGACAATCACTCTGTCGGCGTCAACGGTTTCTTCCATATAATGGGTTATCAAAACAATTGTTATTCCCTCCTGACGATTGAGGCGTTTGACTGTTTCTATAACATCTTTTCGGCCCACAGGATCAAGCATTGCCGTTGGTTCATCCAAAATGATGCATTCTGGCTTCATTGCCAATATTCCGGCTATGGCTATGCGCTGTTTTTGCCCGCCGCTCAGCTTGCTTGGAGTGTGGTTTTTGAATTCGCTCATTCCAACAGTTTGAAGCGCTTCGTCAACTCTTTTGCGAATCTCTGCTGGCTCCACACCCAAATTTTCTGGCCCAAACGCCACATCCTCCTCAACTATTGTGGCCACAATTTGATTGTCAGGATTTTGAAAAACCATTCCCGCACTTTGGCGTATCTTCCAAACCAGTTCATCATCTCTTGTGTCAAAACCATTCACAATGATGACGCCATCCGTCGGCTTGATCAGTGCATTGATATGCTTCGCAAATGTGGATTTTCCACTTCCATTGTGTCCAAGAACAGCAACAAATGAGCCTTTCTCAATTTCAATGTCAATGCCGTTGAGCGCGATTATTGATTCAGTTTTTGTTTCACCGCCAATTTCAAATGTCCTTTTATATTCATATTTCAATTTTTCAGCTTTTATCATTGGCTCCATAAGCTCACCCATTATGAATAATATCCCCAAAACCAAAAACATGCAAAATTTATGTCTTTTATTAAGCCGCTCTTGTCTCAAGCCCGTTTAACAAAAAATATAAATATCCCAAAAATCTGCAAATGGGGACTAAGCCCCCTTAATCCCCATTTATCATTTCAACAAAATATTTTATATAACATGTATACAACAAAGTTTTGTTTTCATGCAAAACGCTCCATGCAACCAACATTCAACAACACAGGTTCGTTCATGTTCAGAAGTCACACAAAGCTGCACTATAGTGCTTATGATGTACAGAAGTTTTTATGCACTAAAAAACCTTAATTCTTATCTTCAACAAAAAAGGGTCAAATTAAACAAGTTCCAAAACAACCATTTCAGCCGCATCGCCCTTGCGTGGGCCAATTTTAATTATTCTTGTGTATCCGCCTTTGCGTGAAACATATTTAGGTGCAATCTCATCAAAAAGCTTTGCGCACATGTCAACCTCTTTGGAGAGTTTTCTAACTTTTTTGTTGTCTTTTGGAACTTCCGTCACAGGATAAAGATATGCAAGCATTTTTCTTCTTGCATTAAGTCTTGAGGGATTGTCTTTTTTGATTGTTTTCTTAACTTCGTCATAAACTGTAACTTTTTTCCCATTCACAACCTCTTTAACACGTTTGCCGTTGGCATCTTTTCTTGGAACTTTGGCTGTGACCTCAACTTCTGTGAAGTTATCTTTTTCTTTCACAGCAAGTGTAATCATTTTTTCAGCAATTCTTCTCACTTCTTTAGCCCTTGTGTCCGTTGTTGTGATTTTTCCGTGATACAAAAGGTTTGTGACCTGATTTCTCAAGAGCGCTTTTCTCTGAGAAGAAGTTTTTCCAAGTTTTCTATATCCTGATGCAGTCATAATTAATATCCTCCTAATATGACGCAGAGTTTAACCCATTGAAACCGCGCCTTCGGTCTTATGTTTCAATGCAGCTCTGCCCGCTTTTTCATTGTTTACATTTTTAACAGTCACTCGTCGCCTGGCCTTAGTGCAAGTCCCAGTTCGGCCATTTTGTTAAGCACTTCTTCCAAAGACTTGCGGCCCAAATTGCGCACTTTCATCATTTCTTCTTCAGTTTTGCTGGCCAAGTCTTCAACTGTGTTGATTCCGGCACGTTTAAGGCAATTGTAGGAACGAACAGAAAGATCCAGCTCCTCAATGCTCATTTCAAGAACTTTCTCTTTTTTGCCCTCTTCCTTTTCAACCATAATTTCAGTGTTTTTGGCGTTTTCAGAAAGATCCTCAAAAAGATTGAGATGTTCGTTCAAAATTTTGGCGCCATAACTAACCGCATCATCAGGCGTTATGGTTCCATTGGTCCATACTTCAAGGGTGAGTTTGTCATAATCGGTGATTTGTCCAACTCTTGTGTTCTCAACAAGGAAGTTAACTCTCCTCACAGGCGTGTATATAGAGTCCACAGGCAACATTCCAATAGGCTGATCCTCTTTTTTGTTTTTGTCACCGCCCTCATATCCGCGGCCCCTTTTGATTGTGATTTCCATATAAAGCTTACTGTTGGAGCCACCGCTCAATGTTGCTATGTGGTGATCCGGGTTCATTATTTCAATGTCGCTGTCGGCTTTAATATCCGATCCCTTCACTTCGCCTTCGCCCTCAACGTCGATGTAGGCCACTTTTGGTTCTAAGCTGTCGCTGGTGTTCTTAATTGCCAGCCCCTTGAGGTTAAGAATAATTTCTGTCACATCTTCCTTAACTCCCGCCACAGTGCTGAACTCGTGCAAAACTCCGTCAATTTTGACATTGCTCACAGCAACGCCGGGCAATGAAGAAAGAAGGATTCGTCTGAGAGAATTTCCAAGTGTTGTTCCATATCCTCTTTCAAGGGGCTCCACAACAAAACGTCCATATGTTCCGTCTTGCGCCATTTCAGCAATTTCAATGCGAGGTTTCTCAAACTCGAACACTATAAAACCTCCCCTATGGATTAGTAGCCGCTGCTGCGGCATAGTTAAACTTCGCAAAACAGGCAAAATTTTCCACTAAATTGGCGGAAACTCAACCTGTTTTGCTGCTTGGCTGTAACCTCATGACATTTTTTGCAGAAATATAATTTTCCAAAAATCATGTCACATAAAAATATATCACAAACCAATGTTAAAAACAAACATTTCAATTTGTTCCAAGCTCACAGCGCTGAAATTTCAGTGTGTTTTGATTAAAACTTTTCAAAATGTGTCATTTCAGTGCTTTCAATGAGCTTTTTTCGTTTTTGCAATCCATTTCCATGGCTTGCTTTCAACATCATGCCAAATTTTTGGCGTTTCAGAAAAAGTTTTTCTCGTTTTTGAAAAAAATGCTTGCCAAAAAAATTTTTTGATGTTTAAATAAGGAATTAAGTGCCCACGCCATTTTTGTGAAGCGTGGGAACCTAAATCCAATATTTTCATTATTTTGAATAGAGCTCTACAATGAATGTTTCCTCAACAGGGACATCAATCTGCGCTCTTTGTGGCCTTGCCACAACACTGCCGCTCAATCCGTCATGGTTTGCTGACAACCATTCTGGAACAATTCTTGACTCTGTAACTTCAAGAATGTCTTTATATCTCTGAGCGTTCTTAAATTTTTCTTTAACTTCAACTGTGTCTCCAATTCTAAGCTGATATGAAGGAATGTCAACAGGCTTTCCGTTAACAAGCACATGTTTGTGGCGGACAATTTGTCTTGCTTCTTTTCTTGTCCGGCCATATCCAAGCCTGAACATAACATTGTCAAGTCTGAGTTCAAGAAGAATAAGTAAGTTTTCACCAGGGATACCCTCTTTTTTGGCCATTTTAACAGCCTTTGCATAGTATCCTCTGAACTGTTTTTCAAGCACGCCATATATGAATTTGGCTTTCTGTTTTTCTCTCATCTGAAGGCCATACTCACTGATTTTTCTTCTTGTGTTCTGTGGTTGCTTTTTAGATTTTTTTGCGATTCCTAAATATATCGGATCAAGATCCAAAGACCTGCATCTTTTAAGAACTGGTACCATATCTCTTGCCATTTAACTGAACACCTCCTAAATTAGACTCTTCTGCGTTTTGGCGGTCTGCATCCATTGTGCGGAACCGGTGTAACGTCTTTAATCATTGTAACGCTGAGTCCGGCCGCCTGAAGGGCACGGATTGCCGCCTCGCGTCCGCTTCCCGGGCCTTTAACAAAAACTTCAACGCTTTTAAGGCCAAAATCCGAACATGCTTGAGCCGCTGTGTCAGCTGCCATTTGAGCAGCGTAAGGAGTTGATTTTCTTGAGCCTCTGAAGCCAAGCTGGCCCGCGCTTGCCCATGAAAGAGCGTTTCCGGCTGTATCAGTGATTGTTACAATTGTATTATTAAAGGTAGACTGAATGTGAGCCTGACCGCGTTCAACATGTTTTTTGTCACGACGTCTGCGTGTGGTTGCTTTTTTAACAGCTTTCTTTGCCATTTTGCAATTGCCCTCCTCTTACTTATTTCTTTTTGTTTGCAACTGTTTTTCTTGGGCCCTTTCTTGTGCGGGCGTTTGTTTTTGTTTTCTGTCCTCTCACCGGAAGGCCCTTTCTGTGGCGGATTCCTCTGTAACAGCCAATTTCCACAAGACGCTTAATGTTAAGGGCTATCTCCCTTCTCAAATCGCCTTCAACCTTTTGTGAGCCGTCGATAATCTCACGGATTTTAGAAACTTCCTCGTCTGTCAGATCTCTAACTCTCGTGTCCGGGTTAACGCCGGCTTCTTTCAATATTCTGTTAGCGCTTGAACGGCCAATGCCAAAAACATAAGTAAGGCCAATTTCAACGCGTTTTTCTCTTGGTAAATCTACACCAGCGATACGTGCCATGTGTAATTCGCACCTCCATTATATAATATAAATCAAATTCCAACCGAAATTTTTGCCCCCGCATGAAACAGAAATTCTGTCAGCCGCCTGCGGAAGCAGTTTCATCCATTTTGCCTTCAAGGTTCAATGCACCTATATTAAGCCATAACATTAAATCAGCCTTGTTTTTGTTTGTGTTTTGGGTTTTCACAAATAACCATAACACGGCCTTTTCTTTTGATTATCCTGCATTTTTCACACATTGGTTTTACAGATGGTCTAACCTTCATTGTGACTTTCTCCTTTCCAAATCTGCTTATTTCGCTCTCCAGATAATCCTGCCCTTTGTCAAGTCATAGGGAGACATCTCTATAAGCACTTTATCCCCCGGCAATATTCTGATAAAGTTCATGCGTAATTTTCCGGAGATGTGTGCTAAAATTTTGTGCCCATTTTCAAGTTCAACCTGGAACATGGCGTTAGGCAATTTTTCCAATACGGTTCCCTCAACCTCTATAACATCGTCTTTAGACACGCGTTAGAACCTCCTTAACTTCTTGCGCCAAAATTTTTCAGCGCTTTTCTTATATCCGAATTCAGTAAATAGCCGTTGTTTATAAGTCTATCCCTTATTTCTTCACAGATATAATTGGTTTTTTGAACATGCTTGTTTTTTTTGCGTTTAGGATGTTCAAGGGTACGTTTCTTACCATCCGCCAAAATAAGATATTCCTTATCTATTGATAATACCACAAAAGGCAGAGTTTTGTCACGCCCACTTTTTGAATAAACCACTTGACCTTGGGTGTATTCCATTTCCGCTCACCTCAAAACTGTGATTTTAATGCGACATCCCTCATCATAAAGTAAGTATTTCCGGCTCGCCATCAGTAATTACAATAGTGTTTTCATAGTGCGCTGCATTAAGCCCGTCAGCTGTGACAACTGTCCAGCCATCGTCAAGAACTCTTATTTTATAACTTCCAGCATTCACCATTGGCTCCACTGCCAGCGCCATGCCCTTTTGAAGTTTTGGCCCGCGCCCAATTTGTTTATAATTTGGAACCGCCGGATCCTCGTGCATGTCTTTGCCTATGCCATGGCCAACATAATCTCTCACAACTGAATAGCCATTGGCCTCAACATATCTTTGAACCGCCGCTGATATTTCATAAAGGTGGTTCCCGGCTTTGGCAAATTTGATCCCCTCAAAAAAGCTTTGTTGTGTGACATCAATCAGTTTTTGATTTTCTTGTGAAATTTCACCAACCGCAAATGTTCTTGCACAATCACCATGAAAGCCTCCAATATACGAGCCCATGTCAACACTTATAATATCGCCGTTTTTAAGTTTTCTTAAACATGGAATGCCGTGAATAACCTCGTTGTTGACAGATGTACATATAGAAGCCGGAAAATCGTAATATCCCTTGAAACTGGGAACAGCGCCTTTGCTTCTTATGAACTTTTCAGCTATCTGGTCAAGCTCCAAAGTTGTTATGCCCGGTTTAATTTCATTTTGAAGAATTTCGATGAGCTCTTTCAAAATGTTCCCTGACACACGCATTTTTTCAATTTGTTCCTCAGATTTTATAAATATTCCCATCAGGCGTTCTCTCCTAATGCGGCACATATACTTTCAAACACTTTGTCGGCTTCTTTGAGTCCATCAACCTCAAAAAGATTTCCTTGTTTGTTGTAATATTCAACCAAAGGCTCACTTTGTGAATGGAATGTTTCCAGACGCGCTTTTCCTGCTTCAATTGTGTCGTCTTTGCGCTGTATAAGTTTTTCACCGCAAACATCACAAATTCCTTCAGTTTTTGAAGGCATAGATATTTTATTGTAAGAAGCTCCACATTTTGGGCATGTTTGACGTGCTGTGATTCTTTCAAGCATTACCTCGTCTGGGGCATTGATGTAAATGGCTTTATCGATACCGCCCATAAGCTCATCAAGTTTTTGGGCCTGAACAACGGTTCGTGGAAACCCGTCCAATATGAATCCGTTTTTGCAGTCATCAGCTTTGATGCGCTCTTTCACAATGGCAATTATCATTTCATCTGAAACAAGGCCGCCGCTGTTCATAACGCTTTTAACCTGTTTCCCCAATTCCGTTCCCTTCGAAACTTCTTCTCTCAGCATATCTCCTGTGGATATGTAAGCAAGATTATATTTGGAAACAAGTTTCCTTGCCTGAGTGCCCTTGCCTGCTGCTGGGGCGCCAATAAGTACCAATTTCATATTACTTTCCCCCTTTTTAAGCAAATCAACGTGCTTTCAAACGCCTTGGGGGAATACATTTGTTTCATTCCCCCGGCTGCTTGATCTTAATTATTCAAAAAGCCTTTATAATGCCTCATAAGAAGCTGGCTTTCCAATGACTTAACAATGTCAAGGCACACGCCAACAACGATGATAAGCGTTGTTCCTCCAAATCCAACATTAAGCCCAAATATCCACTGCAACAATATTGGAACAATGGCCACACATGCAAAAACCAAGGCTCCAACAAGTGTTATTCTGTTAACAACTCTTGTTATAAAGGCGCTTGTTGGCTGTCCCGGCCTTATGCCCGGCACAAACCCACCGTTTTTCTTCATATTTTCTGCTATCTCATTTGGATTGATGACAATTGATGTGTAGAAATAAGCAAAGAAAATTATGAGAGCCACATAAAGCACAGCGCCAACAGGGTGAGTCATTCTCAAAACGTCAATAACTTTGGCATATGCGCCCGTTGCCGGAATGAACTGGCTGAGCATTTCAGGAAACTGAAGGAGTGATATGGCAAAAATTATTGAAATGACTCCTGCTGTGTTAACCTTAATCGGCATAAATGAGCTTTGGCCGCCCATGCTTCTTCTTCCCGCCATTTTTGATGAATATTGAACTGGTATTCTTCTTTCGCCATCGTTTATAAAAACTATGAACACAAGCACCAAAAGAAGTATCAACAATATGGCTATAACCTTTATAATGCCTGTGGCGTCACCTGTCTGTGCATAAAGAAAAAGAGAGCTTATTCCATTTGGCAAGTTTGATATGATATTAACAAAAATAATCATTGACGAGCCATTTGCAATTCCTTTGGCCGTAATCTGTTCTGCAAGCCACATGATGAATGTTGTTCCAGCCACAAGCGAAACAACTGATGCAACAAACAAAAACGGGCTGTTTGAAACAAACATTGACGAATAGCTATAAGTTATTCCTATGCCTTGAATAGCTGCAAGAACAACTGTGAGATACCTTGAGTAGGCTGAAAGTTTTTTCCTGCCTTCCTCGCCCTCTTTGTTGAGCTGTTCAAACTTAGGAATGGCAACAGTCAAAAGCTGCATTATAATAGAAGATGTGATATACGGGCCAATACCCATTGCCATAATTGACCAGTTTGAATTATATCCGCCTGCAATTATATTGTAAAGTGTTCCTGTGGAATAGGCATTCTGGCTGGCCTTTATAGCCACAACATCAATTCCTGGAAGTGCGATTTGTGCCCCAAGCCTTACAACAGCAAGAATAAGCAGCGTATAAAGGATTTTGTTCCTTATTTCCTTAACTTTCCATGAGTTGATGAACAAAGTGAGCATTAGATCACCTCTGCTTTTCCGCCGGCCGCTTCAATTTTTTCAGCCGCTGTTTTGCTGAAATAATTCACTTTCACAGTGAGTTTTTTGTCAAGCTCGCCAACGCCAAGAATTTTAATGCCGTCTCTTGGGTTGGAAACAAGACCTTTTGATTTTAAAGCTTCAATGTCAACAACAGTTCCCTCGTCAAAAACATTCAGGCTTTTAACATTTATGCTTATAATTTCTTTAGAATTTCTGCAAGTGAACCCTCTTTTTGGAAGGCGTCTGTAAAGAGGCATCTGTCCGCCTTCAAACCCAGCCTTTCCGCCTGAACCACTGCGGGCGCCCTGACCTTTGTGGCCTCTGCCTGCTGTTTTGCCATTTCCTGAAGCATGGCCTCTTCCTCGCCTCCACGCTTTGCTTTTTGAGCCTTCAGCTGGTCTTAATTCGCCTAAGTTCATTGTAGCACCTCCTTAATTTTATTATATTTCTTCAACTTTGATTAGATGTTTAACCTGATTAATCATTCCTCTTATCGCGTCATTGTCATGTTGTGTCACGCTTGAGTTAAGTTTTTTAAGTCCTAAAGCCTGAACAGTTTTCTTATGTTTCGGGATTGCACCGATTGTGGATTTCACTAATGTGATTTTTATATCAGCCACTTTAATTCCCTCCTTAACCTAAGATTTCTTCAACAGACTTGCCGCGCAGTTTGGCAACCTTTTCAGGAGTGGTGATGTTTGCCAAACCTGCTATTGCAGCGCTAACTACATTGCGTTTGTTGTTTGAACCCAATGATTTTGTTCTGATGTTGCGGATGCCCGCCAATTCCATAACGGCACGCACAGGGCCTCCCGCTATAACTCCAGTTCCTTCGGCAGCCGGCATAAGCAGAACACTGGCGCTTCCAAAACGGCCTGTTGTTCCGTGATAAAGGCTGTCAACTTCATTTCTGTCAACATATATGAGGTTTTTCATGGCGTCTTCTTTGCCTTTGCGGATAGCGTCTGGAATTTCAGCGGCTTTTCCCATGCCGCATCCAACATGGCCGTTTTCGTCACCAACAACAACCAAAGCCGCAAATCTGAAAGTACGACCGCCTTTAACAACCTTTGTAACACGGTTAATGGTTACAACATTATCTTTAAGATCGAGTGTGCTTGGATCGATTCTTTTCAACCTTTTTCTCCTCCTTGCTTAGAAATTTAAGCCCGCTTCTCTTGCGGCGTCAGCCAATGCTTTAACTTTGCCGTGATAAACATAACCGCCTCTGTCAAAAACGGCCTCCGAAATGCCTTTTTCAAGAGCTTTTTTGGCAATTGCCTCTCCAACAGCTGCCGCTGCGTCAACATTTGAAGTGGCTTCAAGTTTGCTGGCAATGTCAGCTTCCATTGTTGAAGCTGCTGCTAATGTGTGGCCGGCAACGTCGTCAATGAGCTGTGCATATATGTGCTTGTTTGATCTGAAAACAGCAAGCCTTGGCTGAACAGCTGTTCCGCTTATTTTGTTGCGGATTCTGTAATGACGTTTGATTCTCGCCTCCGCACGTGATGGCTTTTTAATCATCTGGATTTCACTCCTATTCCTCTAAAAATTAGTCCCTTTCCGATATAAATAATCAGCCGCCATAGCCAATGATTATTTCTTACCGGTCTTACCAACTTTACGTCTGATATATTCATCAGCATACTTAATACCTTTGCCCTTGTATGGTTCAGGAGGACGTTTTGTCCTTATTTCTGCTGCAAATTGTCCAACTTTTTCTTTGTCGATACCCTTTACAGTAATTTTATTCTGTCCTTCTACAACAGTTTCAATACCTTCTGGGTCTGTCATTTCAACTGGATGTGAATAACCGAGTGTCAGCGTCAGTTTTTTGCCCTGTTTAGCGGCTCTATATCCAACGCCATTGATTTCAAGAACTTTCTCATATCCTTTTGTGACGCCTTCAACCATATTAAAAATTAATGTACGTGTCAAACCGTGTAATGCTCTGTGTCTTTTAAGATCTGATGGCCTTGTGACAACAATTTGGCCTTCTTCAATTGCGATGTTCATGTCTTCTGCTAATTTGCGCTGCAATGTTCCCTTAGGGCCCTTCACTGTGAGGAGATTCCCCTCCTCAAGTTTAAGTTCCACGCCAGCCGGAATCACTACAGGTAATTTGCCAATTCTTGACATGGTCTGCACCTCCTACAAATATTAAATATCACCATACAAAGGCAACAACTTCGCCGCCGATGCCTTTTTTTCTTGCTTCTTTGTCTGTCATAAGCCCTTGGCTTGTGGAAATGATGGCCGTTCCAAGCCCGCCCAAAACCTTTGGCAAATCATCTTTTCCGGCAAAAACCCTAAGGCCCGGTTTAGATATTCTTTTAATTCCTGTGATGACTTTCTCGTTTTTGTCTTTGCCATATTTCAAAGACAGCTTCATTGTGCTTTTAACGCCGTCTTCAACAATTTCGTAACCCTTGATGTATCCCTCGTCTGTTAATATATCAGCAATAGCTCTTTTCATTTTGGAAACAGGAACGTCAACAGTGTCGTGTTTGGCTGTGTTGCCGTTTCTGATTCTTGTGAGCATATCTGCAATTGGGTCGTTCATTGACATTTTAGTATCCTCCTTTCCGAATTACCAGCTAGCTTTTTTAACTCCCGGGATTTGGCCTTTGTAAGCTAATTCACGGAAGCAAATACGGCAAATTCCGAATTTTTTAAGCACAGCATGAGGCCGGCCGCAAACTCTGCAACGTGTATAAGCTCTTGTGGAGAACTTAGGCGTTCTCTGCTGCTTAATTACCATTGATTTTTTAGCCATTTCATTCCCTCCTTATTTTTCATATGGCATTCCAAATAATCTTAACAATTCACGGCCCTCTTCATCGGTGTTGGCTGTTGTAACAAAGATTATGTCCATGCCTCTGATTTTGTCAACCTTGTCATATTCAATTTCAGGGAAAATAAGCTGTTCTTTTATGCCCATTGTGTAGTTTCCGCGGCCATCAAAAGAAGTTGACTTAACTCCTCTGAAGTCGCGCACACGTGGAAGGGCAATGTTTATAAGTCTGTCCACAAACTCATACATTCTGTCACCGCGGAGAGTAACTTTGCAGCCAATGTTCATGCCTTCACGAAGTTTGAAAGCGGCCACTGATTTTTTGGCTTTTGTTATAATTGGCTTCTGTCCGGAAATTATTGTGAGGTCTTTAACAGCGCCGTCAAGAACCTTTGCGTTGTCACGTGCCTCGCCAACGCCCATGTTGATAACAACTTTTTCAATTTTGGGCACAGCCATTTTGTTTTTATATGAAAACTTTTTAGTCATTGCGTCTACAACTTCTTTTTCATAAAACTCTCTTAATCTGTTCACTTAACTGCCTCCTTTCTGAAAATTAGTCGATTTTTTCGCCTGTTTTTTTGGCAATTCTAACTTTCTTTCCGTTCTCAATTTTAACGCCAATTCTTGTTCCTTTGCCGTTAAGCGAATACATAACGTTGGAAGCGTCGATGAAAGCCTCTTTTTTGATTATGCCGCCCTGAGGATTTGTCTGGTTGGCTTTTTGATGTTTCGAAACCATGTTAACGCCTTCAACTATAACTTTGTTTTTCTTTCTGTCAACAACAAGAATTTTGCCTTCTTTGCCTTTGTCTTTGCCGGCAATCACAACAACTTTGTCGCCGCTTTTCAATCTTGTACTTGGCACCTGACACACCTCCTAATTATAATACTTCAGGAGCAAGAGACAATATTTTCATAAACTGTTTTTCTCTCAATTCCCTTGCAACTGGTCCAAATATACGAGTCCCCTTAGGGTTTTTGTCTTCTTTGATTATGACAGCTGCATTGTCATCGAATCTGATGTATGAACCGTCTGGTCTTCCAACTGGCTTAACTGTTCTAACAACAACAGCTTTAACAACATCGCCTTTTTTAACAACACCGCCTGGTGTTGCTTCTTTGACAGCGGCAACTATAACATCACCAACGCCCGCATATCTTCTCGTCGAGCCCCCTAAAACTCTAATGCAGAGAAGTTCTTTAGCGCCTGAATTGTCTGCAACTTTCAATCTGGTTTCCTGCTGAACCATATAAATCCTCCTCCCGCAACAGAATTATTTAGCTTTTTCTACGATTGAAACAAGGCGCCATCTTTTGTCTTTTGAAAGTGGCCTTGTTTCCATAACTTTAACTCTGTCGCCTATATGGCATTCATTGTTTTCGTCATGGGCTTTAAGTTTGTAAGTTCTGTTAACGATTTTTCCATAAAGTGGGTGTTTAACTTTATCTTCAACAGCAACAACTATGGTTTTGTCCATTTTGTCGCTGACTACTCTGCCTATTCTTGTTTTGCGAAGGTTCCTTTCCTGCACTCGTATTGCCTCCTCTCACATGTTATTGAGCCGCTTTTTTGTTTTGAGTAATCACAGTTTGAATACGTGCGATATTCTTGCGAACCTCACTTATTCTTGCTGTATTGTCCAACTGATTTGTAGCGTTCTGGAATCTAAGGTTGAACAATTCTTTTTTAGCAGAAACAAGTTCTTTGTTTAACTCGTCAATTGATTTTTTCTTCAAGCCATCAACATAAGTTTTAGTTTTCAACGCCATCACCTTCCATTTCCGCCTGTTGCTCGCTGCGCGAAACAATTTTACATTTAATAGGCAACTTGTGGATAGCAAGACGCAACGCTTCCCTTGCTATTTCTTCAGAAACTCCGCCAAGCTCAAACATAACGCGGCCGGGCTTAACAACTGCAACCCAATATTCAGGCGAGCCTTTACCACTACCCATACGGGTTTCAGCCGGTTTTGCTGTGATTGGTTTGTCTGGGAAAATTTTGATCCAAACCTTGCCGCCACGTTTGATATATCTTGTCATAGCGATACGGGCAGCTTCTATTTGATTTGATGTAATCCAGCTCGGCTCAAGCGCCTGAATGCCGAAATCGCCATATGTCACGGTGTTTCCTCTCATGGCTTTTCCTTTGAGCCTTCCTCTGAACTGTTTACGCCTTTTAACTCTCTTTGGCATTAACATAATTACTTAGCGCCTCCTTCCTTTTTTGCCGCTTTTACAGGAAGAACCTCTCCTTTATAAATCCAAACTTTAACTCCAATTTTTCCATATGTTGTGTCAGCTTCAGCAAAGCCATAGTCAATGTCAGCACGCAAAGTTTGAAGAGGTATTGTGCCATCGTGATAGCTTTCTGTTCTTGCCATGTCTGCGCCGCCCAAACGGCCCGAACATGCTGTTTTGATTCCTTTGGCGCCAAACTTCATTGTTCTTCCCATGGCCTGTTTCATGGCACGGCGGAATGTGACACGGCTTTCAAGCTGTGCCGCAATGTTTTCTGCAACCAATGTGGCATCAAGTTCTGGTCTTTTGATTTCTTCAATGTTCACAGCCACTTTGTGGTTTGTCATTTTTTGAATTTCATTCTTCAATTCTTCAATGGCAGCGCCGTTGCGGCCAATCACAATGCCTGGTTTGGCTGTGTAAACTGAAATTTTAATTTTGTCTGATGTTCTTTCAATCAATATTTTTGAAACACCTGAAGCGAATAATTTCTTTTTGATGAATTTTCTTATATTAACGTCTTCTACAAGGTAATTGGCAAAATCCTTTTCGGCGTACCACTTTGTGTCCCAGTCTTTGATGATGCCAACCCTCAAGCCGTGTGGATTAACTTTCTGTCCCATTGTTTACCTCCTTATCTCTCATTGAGGATGATGGATATATGACTTGATCTTTTAAGAATTCTATATGCCCTTCCCTGCGCTCTTGGCTGAATTCTTTTCATTGTGGGGCCCTGTCCCGCAATTGCTTCTTCAACATATAACTTGCTTACGTCCATACCCAAATTGTTTTCAGCATTTGCTACAGCTGATTTCAAAACCTTGCCAATTATCTCAGCCGCGATTCGCGGATTATATTTAAGAAGTGCCGCTGCTGTTGCAACGTCTTTCCCTTTGATCTGGTCTAAAACGATTTTGGCTTTAGAAGCGGGAATTCCAACAAACTTTGCTGTTGCCTGCGGTCTTTTGTCTTTGTTTTCAGCGTTTCTGTTTTTCTTTATCTGGCTTCTGTGACCCTTTGCCATGGCCAATCAAACCTCCTTCCAAAAAAATTATCTAACTTTGGATTTTTTCTCTGCGTCTTTGCCGTGTCCTCTGTATGTTCTTGTTAAGGCGAACTCGCCAAGCTTGTGGCCAACCATATCTTCTGTGATATATACAGGAACATGCTTTCTTCCGTCATGGACAGCAATCGTGTGGCCAATCATGTCAGGAAATATTGTTGAACGGCGCGACCATGTTTTTATAACAGTCTTTTCGCCCGAAGCATTCAAAGCGTCAATCTTCTTTAAAAGGTGTTCGTCAGCGAAAGGCCCCTTTTTCAGTGATCTGCTCATTAATTAATCCTCCTTCATAACCAATAGTAACAAGTAAATTCATCAGTCTCTGCCGTGGATAATATACTTGTTTGAAGCTTTGTGTTTCTTTCTTGTCTTATATCCAAGTGCTGGTTTGCCCCATGGAGTCATAGGTGAAGGACGTCCGATAGGCGCTCTTCCCTCGCCGCCGCCGTGAGGATGGTCGTTAGGGTTCATAACAGAGCCGCGGACTGTAGGTCTTATTCCCATGTGGCGTTTACGTCCAGCCTTACCAACTTTAACAAGTTCGTGATCAAGGTTTCCAACCTGGCCAATTGTGGCACGGCAATCAATTGGAAGAAGCCTCATTTCGCCTGAAGGAAGTTTAACTGTGGCATATTTTCCTTCTTTGGCCATAAGTTGAGCAACGTTTCCGGCGGAACGCACAAGCTGGCCGCCTTTGCCCGGTTTCATTTCAATGTTGTGAATGCTTGCGCCAACAGGAATCAGGCGCATGGGGAGTGCGTTTCCTGTGCGCACTTCAGCCTGCTCACCGTTCATGATTGTGTCGCCAACGCTGAGTCCGGCTGGAGCCAATATATAGCTTTTAACGCCGTCAGCATAGCAGATGAGCGCAATGTTGGCTGTTCTGTTTGGATCATATTCAATGGCTGTAACCTTTGCCGGTATGTTGTCTTTGTTTCTCTTGAAGTCAATTATTCTATATTTAATCTTAGCGCCGCCGCCTCTGTGACGCACTGTAAGCTTGCCCTGATTATTTCTTCCTGAATTTTTCTTAATATGAACAACTAAGGATTTTTCAGGAGTTGATTTTGTGATTTCCTCAAATGTAGACACACTCATGTGTCTTCTGGAAGGTGTATAAGGCTTATATCTTTTAATGCCCATCTTCTCCACTCCTTTCAATAACTGTCAATGGTTACACGTTTCCGCGCGGTTCCTATGTGTGCAGCAAGACACGGTTTCACATGCCTTGGAAAATTTCAATGTCTTTGCTCTCTGCTGTAAGTTTGACAATGGCTTTCTTTTTGGCTGCTGTTTTGCCCCATATGTTGCCGCGTCTTTTAGGCTTTCCGGAATAGTTCATTGTGTTCACTGACGCAACTTTTGTGCCTTCAAACATCTTTTCAACAGCTTCTTTAATCTGTGTTTTAGTTGCCTTTGGATGAACAAAGAAAGTGTATTTTTTGTCTTCCAGAATGGCCATGCTGGCCTCTGTTATAACAGGTTTGAGTATAATGTCGTAATATTTCAAGTCTGCCATTATGCGTACACCTCCTCGATTTTCGCAACGGCATCTTTAGTTAAAACTAAAGTGTTGTATTTCAGTAAATCGTAAACATTTATAGTGTTAACGGCCGCTGTTTTAACATGTGGAATGTTTCTTGCCGAAAGCATGGCGTTTTTGTTGCTTCCGTCCATAACTATAAGCGCGTTCTGCACTTTTATGTTGTTAAGAACTTTAACCATTTCTTTTGTTTTGATCTCGGCCAGTGTAATGTCCTCAAGAACAATTATTTTTTCTTCCGCAACTTTTGTGGAAAGAGCGGATTTGAGAGCGAGTCTTTTGAATTTTTTGTTAAGCTTGAAAGAATAGTCTCTTGGCTTTGGAGCAAAAACAACGCCGCCGCCTGTCCATTGAGGAGAACGTGTTGAGCCTTGTCTTGCATGGCCTGTGCCTTTTTGTCTCCATGGTTTTCTTCCGCCGCCTCTGACTTCAGCGCGTGTTTTGGCGCTTTGAGTGCCCTGTCTCTGATTTGCAAGATATTGAACAACAGCCATGTGCATGGCGTGTTCACTAACTTCTATGCCAAAAATACCGTCGTTGAGGTCAATTGTGCCAACCTCAGCTCCGCTCATGTTGTATACTTTAACGTTTGCCATGTGTAATCCTCCTTTCGTAAAGTTTTATCAAGCCTTAACGCTGTCTTTTATAGTCAGCACTGCGTTTTTGGCGCCTGGAACAGCGCCTTTAACCAATATAAGGTTCTTTTCTGCATCAACGCTCACAACCTCAAGGTTCTGAACTGTCACAGAAACATTTCCCATGTGCCCAGGCATTTTTTTGCCTTTTTTAACACGGCCCGGTGTTGTGCCTGATGAAAGTGAGCCAAGGCCCCTGTGATATTTGGAACCGTGAGCCATTGGGCCTCTGTGCTGGCCATGTCTTTTAATGGCGCCTTGATAACCTTTACCCTTTGACGTTCCGCTGACGTCAATTTTGTCGCCGGCGGCGAATATGTCGGCTTTAATTTCAGCGCCAACTTCATAGCTTTCGGCGTCTTCAAGCCTAAATTCCTTCAAAACTCTTTTGATTGACACCCCGGCTTTATCAAAATGTCCTTTTTCCGGCTTGTTGGAAAGCTTTTCTCTTTTTTCTCCAAATCCAAGCTGAAGGGCTGAATATCCGTCGTTTTCAACTGTTTTTTTCTGAACCACAACACAGGGCCCTGCTTCAAGAACCGTGACAGGAACAAGATTGCCTGTTTCCGAAAAAACCTGTGTCATGCCAATTTTTTTAGCTATAATAGCTTTTTTCATGCTTAGTTCCACCTCCTGATTTTCTACAGCGGATTGCCAAACATATGGCAATCATAATAGTTTAATATAAGCACTTGCGTTTGTTACTTATATAAACTGCGTTTTGGGCCGTTCCGCCTTTGCGGCGCCCGCCTTACTGCATAATTTTTAATGTGATGTCAACTCCTGCCGGAAGATCAAGCCTTGTGATGGCGTCAACCGTTTTCGGCGTAGGCATTAAAATATCAATCAGTCTTTTGTGAGTTCTCATTTCGAACTGTTCTCTGGAGTCTTTGTATTTGTGAACGGCTCTGATGATTGTAACAACTTCCTTTTTGGTTGGAAGTGGGATTGGGCCGCTGATCTGGGCTCCTGTTTTCTTTGCTGTTTCAATGAGCTGTGCTGCGCTCTGATCGATCAGTTTGTGATCGTATGCCTTAAGACTGATTCTGATTTTTTGGGTTGCCATAATAAAAAAGTCCCCTCCTTTTCGTACTTTTGTTTCAGCACGACAAGTGGCGACTGCACACACATCCGTGTGTATCCTTGTTTTCAAAGACACACAAGAACTACTTTGATGTAATTCTTTTATTGACGTATTTAGTACAGTGACCTTGTCGCCCGGTTTCTTGAACTGGACATCGCTCCGCGGAAAACTCTCAGCTTGTGAGACAACCTCCGTTTCATTGCTCTATGTCACAACAGAAATCATTATACAATAAGTCAACAAATTTATCAAGTAATTTTTTTCATAAAATCCAATAATTTTTCTTAAAAAACCAACTAAAATTTAGTGTAACACAGCTGTTTTTTTATACAAAATCACATTTCAATGTAAATATAACCATTTTTAAGCAATTTATACGCAAAATATATATTGTGTCTTTTGTTAACATTGCCATTTGACGGTTCAAAAAGCATGAAAACAGCGGCAAATTTTCTGCCGCCATTTTCATTCAGCTTTCAAAAAGCCCATTCTTTTGATATTCTTCTTAAAATCATGGGTATGTTCAGCCCCTGTGGGCACATTTCAATGCATCGGCCACAATTCACACAAAGGGTTGACCTTCTGTTGTCAAACATGCTTCTGTTGAAAAACTTTTTTGTTTCATCAATGCTTCCATACATATGCCCAATGTTATAGCAGTCCATATTTGCCGGAATGTCAACTCCTTTGGGACATGGCATGCAATAGTTGCAGCCTGTGCATGGTATCTTTATTTTTCTTCTCAGTTCTTTTTTAACTTCTTTATAGATTGAAAGCTCATGCCAATCCAAACTTTCGGGCAAATATTTCTCGGCAGTGTCAACATTTTCGTCAACCTGATGAAGCTCATTCATGCCGCTCAACACGCATGATATTTCAGGCATGTTCAAAAGGAATGATAGCCCCCTTTCAGCAAGTGTTGTCATCATGTGGCTTTTGTCCCATATTTCTTGAACGCTTTTGGGCGGTTTTTTAACAAGCTGTCCACCTTTAAGCGGTTCCATGGCCAAAACGCCCATTCCCTTTTCGGCGGCAAGCTTCATTCCTCTTTCGCCCGCCTGACAGTTCATGTCCATATAATTCAGCTGAAGGAGACAAAATTCCCACGGATATGAATTCACAATTTCTTCAAAAGTTTCATACTTATCATGGAACGAAAAACCTATGTGTTTTATCTTCCCCATTTCCTTCAGTCTTTCAAGAAGCTTTAGAACGCCAATTTTTTTTGCCTTTTCCCACGAATTTTTGTTGAGGGAATGCAGAAAATATAAGTCAAAATATCCGCAATCAACCTTTCTGAGCTGTTTATGAAAAAAATATTCGCATTGTTCATATGTATCGCCGCACAGCCACAGCGGCAGCTTGTCGCCAACATAAACCTTTTTGCGATAGCCTCCCTCAAGCGCCTTTTTAATGACAAGCTCGGCATTTCCGCCATGATAGTTAAATGCTGTGTCTATATAGTTGACGCCTCTGTCTATGGCGCGTCGTATGACAGAAATTGCCTTTTCTGTGTCAATCTGTTCAACGTTGTCACCCACTATAGGAAGGCGCACAGTCCCCATTCCAAGAGCTGAAATTTCAATGCCTGTGTTCCCCAATTTTCTATATTGCACCAAACCGCTCCTTCTCTAAAAACTTTGCAAGTCAATTGATGCCGCCGTTCCCTATGCCCACTCATCGGCAATCTTTTTCATAACGGAAGGTATGTCGATGTGCTGCGGACATTTTTCAAGGCACGCGCCACATGCAACACAGTTTGTTGAACGTTTTTTGTCAAAAAACGGCCTGTTGTAAAAGTTTTTTGCATGAGCAATTGAGTCATACATATATCCCATGTTGTAATAATCGATGTTGGCCGGAATGTCAACTCCAAACGGACATGGATTGCAATATTGGCATCTTGTGCAAGGGATTTGAATGAGCTGCAAAAACTCTTCCTTTGCTCTTTTATATAAAGAGAGTTCTTTTTCGTTTTTGTGGCCAATGCCATATTGCGCTGTGGCAATGTTGTCATCAACCTGTTCAATTTCATTCATGCCGCTCAAAACACAGCTTATCTCCGGCCTGTTAAGCAAATATGAAATTCCGCGCCCCGCTTCTGTCATATTGAAAGAGCTTTCAGCCCAAATTTTTTTGACACTTTGAGGCGCCGGCTTGGCAAGCTGTCCGCCTTTAAGCGGCTCCATTGCAAAAAGACCAATCCCCTTTTCGGCCGCAAGCTTCATTCCTCTTTCCCCCGCCTGATAATCCATGTCCATATAGTTCAGCTGCAAAAGGCAATATTCCCATGGATAGTAATTTATAACTTCTTCAAAGAGCTCAAACTTGTCATGGAACGAAAAACCAATGTGTTTGATTCTTCCTTCAGTTAAAAGCTTGTCAAAGAGCTTGAACACATTCAGTTTTTTTGATTTTTCCCAAAAATTTCCATCAAGTGAATGCAAAAAATATAGATCAAAATATTCGCTTCCTGTTCTTTCAAGCTGGCCATAGAAAAACTTTTCGCATTCTTCATATGTTTCACAGCACCATATGGACAATTTGTCGCCAAGATAGACTTTTTCTCTGTAGCCATCACTCAATATTTCTTTCACAGCTTTTTCAGATGTTCCGTTCAAATGATATGGATAGGCTGTGTCAACATAGTTCACGCCATTGTCTATGGCATGGCGCACAACATTTTTGGCCTTTTCAATGTCAATGTTGTTGAAAACTCCATTCACTGTTGGAAGGCGCATTGTTCCAAAGCCAATTGGAGAAATTTCAATGCCTGTTTTTCCAAGTTTTCTATACTCCATAAACTCACTCCTTTTCAAGTTCTTTCACTATGTTAACTCCCGAGCTTGTTCCAATTCTGTCTGCTCCTGCTTCAATCATTTCAATTGCCGTTTTGGCGTCTCTTATTCCTCCCGCCGCCTTTATTTTGGCATTGTTTCCCAAAGCCTTTCTCATAAGCCTGACGTCTTCAGCTGTGGCGCCGCCTGTTGAAAAGCCGGTTGATGTTTTGACAAAATCGGCTCCCGCCGCCACACAAGCCTCACATGCCAGTTTCTTTTCGGCATCTGTCAGCAAACAGCATTCAATTATGACTTTGAGCACAGCTGTTTTGGCACATTTTTTGACTGTCGCTATCTCGTTGCGTACAAATTCAATGTCGCCATCTTTCAAGCGGCCTATGTTCATAACAAAGTCTATCTCACTTGCCCCGTTGGCAACGGCCAAACTTGTTTCATGCGCCTTTGCCTCTGTCATTCCTGCTCCCAAAGGGAAGCCAACAACAGAAGAAATTTCAACGCCGCTGTTTTCAAGTTCATTTTTCGCCAATTCAACCCAGCATGGATTGATGCACACACTTTTGAAGCCATATTCCTTGGCCTCACGGCAAAGAGCTAT
Organism: Bacillota bacterium; assembly: GCA_022791155.1. Taxonomy (GTDB): domain Bacteria; phylum Bacillota; class Clostridia; order Lachnospirales; family Anaerotignaceae; genus JANFXS01. The sequence goes on from JAAVYN010000027.1 coordinate 24,780, forward strand.
TATGTCATCCTTTTTTGCATATTGTTTCAAATTTGTGTGATCTATATATTTTGCTATATCTTTCAACAGCTGCACCCCCTTTTTTTAATTATACTACAAATTGAAGTTCCGTCAATTAAAACACAATTGGCCACTTGTCAGTTTTTAAAAAATATAAAACAGCCCTCAATCAGCAAACAAAACTGTGAATGGCTGTTTTATAAATCAAAAATCGCTGTTCACCGCTCCACATTTCAGCGGGAACCAGTGCAAAACACTGTGTAATAAATTATTTCAATGTTACAGAAGCGCCAACTTCCTCAAGCTTAGCTTTGATGGCTTCAGCATCTTCTTTGGAAGCGCCTTCTTTGATCACTTTTGGAGCGCCGTCAACAGCCTCTTTGGCTTCTTTAAGTCCAAGACCTGTGATTTCTCTAACAACTTTGATAACTTTGATCTTTTCTGATCCAGCAGCTGTAAGTTCAACGTCAAATTCTGTTTTTTCTTCAGCGGCTTCAGCAGCTCCACCTGCAGCAACAACAGCAACGCCAGCGGCAGCTGACACACCAAATTCTTCCTCTGCTGCTTTAACCAGGTCATTAAGTTCGATAACTGTGAGCTCTTTCACAGCTGCAATGATTTCTTCAATTGATAATTTTGCCATTATTAAGCACCTCCGGTTTATTTCAATTCAACATTAAGTATATTGTGATGTTCCATGTTCAGCGAAATGAGTGTTTTTCACGGCTTCCGCTGTCAGGCATGAATTTGTTTCAACAAATTACAATTCAAACTGTTTTGCAATGCAAAGCGTGCCAAAAACTCATCATTCTGCGGCCGCGTCTTTTTCTGCAATCTGTTTGATAACGCGGGCAAATGAAGACATAGGAGATTTGAAGCTTCCAAGAAGTTTTGAAAGAAGAACTTCTCTTGAAGGGATTCCAGCAACGGCTTTCATGCCCTCAGCGTCATAAACAACTCCTTCAATTATACCAGCTTTGAACTCGATGTTTTTGTTGTCTTTGGCCACTGTGTTAAGTATGCCGGCTGCTGTTGTTGCATCGGCATAGCTGAAAGCAAAAGCGCTTGGGCCTTCAAGATATTTGGCAATGCCCTCAAAATCTGTGTCTTTAACAGCCAGTGTAACCATTGTGTTTTTATATACTTTGTAATCAACGCCGGCTTCTCTCAGTTTTTTTCTAAGCTTTGTGTCCTCCTCAACAGTGAGACCTCTTGAGTCAACAACAACCACTGAAGCAGCTCTTGAAAGCTTTTCCTTAATTTCATTGACAACAACTTGTTTTTGTTCAATCTTTGGCATTTTTACACCTCCTCGTAATACATATAAAAACCTTCATGCCGCAAGACATGAAGGTTTAAATTCTGCTTTAAGCGAACCTCGGCAGGCAAGATAACTTTTATGCCACATGGCACCTGCTGTCTTTGGCAATGTTTTTTATTAACTTGTATATATTAACATAGTGAATAAATATTGTCAACACAATATATTTCGTTTTCACAAAAACAATGCCAAAACCAATCACTCTGTAACTTTTGCTGTGTTGATTTTGATGCCTGGGCCCATTGTTGTTGCAATCACAATGCTTTTAAGATATTGCCCTTTTGCGGCCTGAGGTTTTGCCTTTATAATCGCACTCATGAGAGTTTGGAAGTTTTCCGACAATTTATCCGAACCAAAAGATACCTTGCCGATTGGAACATGAATGATGTTTGTTTTGTCAAGACGATACTCAATTTTACCGGCTTTAATGTCGTTAACAGCTTTTGTGACATCCATTGTGACAGTTCCGGCTTTTGGGTTTGGCATCAAGCCTTTTGGGCCAAGAACACGGCCAAGACGGCCAACAACGCCCATCATGTCAGGAGTTGCCACAACAACGTCAAAACCAAACCAGTTTTCGTTTTGGATTTTAGGGATCAAGTCTTCAGCGCCAACAAAGTCGGCTCCAGCGGCAAGCGCCTCATCAGCCTTGTCGCCCTTTGCAAAAACAAGAACACGAACAGTTTTGCCCGTTCCATGAGGAAGCACAACGGCGCCACGCACCTGTTGATCGGCATGTCTGCTGTCAACGCCAAGACGTATGTGTGCTTCAACGGTTTCGTCAAATTTTGCAACAGAAGTTTTTTGAACAAGATCGATAGCATCTGCTGAATCATATGCTACAGCGGAATCTATAAGTTTAACTTTTTCTAAATATTTTTTTCCTCTTTTCACTTTCGTGACCTCCTTATGTGGTAATATCGGGAGAATAATCCCTCCCACCAATGGGCCGGCTCAAGAGCCGCCACATTACTCCTCTACAACAATGCCCATGCTTCGGGCTGTTCCACAGATCATGCTGTAAGCTGATTCAACTGTTGCAGCATTCAAATCTGGCATTTTAAGCTCTGCAATTTTCATAACCTCGTCTTTGGCGATTTTGGCAACCTTTGTTTTGTTTGGAACGCCGGAACCGCTTTCAATTTTGCAGGCTTTTTTGAGCAAAACGGCGGCTGGAGGAGTTTTTGTAACAAAAGTATAGCTTCTGTCGGCATAAACCGTGATAACAACAGGGATCACAAGGCCCGCCTGCTGAGCTGTTTTCTCGTTGAACTCTTTGCAGAAGCCCATTATGTTGAGACCATGCTGTCCAAGAGCGGGGCCAACAGGCGGCGCTGGTGTAGCCTTGCCTGCACTGATTTGTAATTTAATATAACCGGTAACTTTTTTTGCCATTTCGGCACCTCCTATAAATGTGGTAAATAACGGGATTTTCCCTCCCACGCGCACAAAGTGCGCAGCAACAATTACATTTTTTCAAGCTGAGTGTAATCAAGTTCAACAGGCGTTTCCCTTCCGAAAATGGAAAGCATAACGACAACGCTTTTTTTGGATGGATTGATTTCTTTGATAACTCCGATGGAATCGGCGAAAGGGCCGTTGGAAACTTTGATAGTGTCTCCCTCGTTGAAATCAAAAACCTGAACAAAATCTTCAATTCCCATGGCTTTTGCCTCCTCATCGCTGAGAGGAACAGGCTTGCTTCCCGGGCCAACAAAGCTTGTCACTCCTCTGGTGTTTCTCACAACATACCATGTTTCGTCGTTCATAATCATCTTCAGCAGAACATATCCCGGAAATATTTTGCGCTGGACTGTTTTTTTCTGTCCATTTTTAATTTCCACAACGTCCTGAACAGGAACACTGACTTCATGAATTTGATCCTGCATTCCCCTGTTTTCGATTATTTTTTCAATGTTGGCTTTAACCTTCTTCTCATATCCCGAATATGTGTGAACAACATACCACCTCGCCTGTCCGTCTTGAACTTTAGGCGTTTCAACATTTTCGGCATTCATAAATTCTTCAGACATATTACCATCCTTTTTACACTCGGCTTCAGATTAATCCCAAAATATGCATAGCGGCGCTAACGCCTGCGTTATAAACTGTGTCCATGCAGAAAATGATGACACCTATCACAAGAGAGGTCACAACAACAGTTGCTGTTTTTTTGACAACCTCGTCTTTTTTTGGCCAAATTATCTTTTTGAACTCGGCTTTATGGTCTGCTATGATAACGCTTAGGCCGGGTTTTTCGCTTTTGGGATTGTTTTTTGGGCTGTTTGTAGAGTTTTTTTCCATTTGCTCACATCCCTTTCAGGTTTTCACGGCACAGGAAAATCATTTTGTTTCCTTGTGCAGTGTGTGTGTTTTACAGAATTTGCAGTATTTTTTGAACTCCATTCTGTCAGGGTGATTTTTCTTTTCTTTGGTTGTGTTGTAATTTCTTTGCTTGCACTCAGTGCAGGCCAAAGTAATTTTGGTTCTCATCACTTCCACCTCCGTCATACGTTGAAAACTTCTTAAAAATTGCATAAAAAAAAGACTTTCGTCATTTACAATTATTATAGCAGAACATTATTATTATGTCAATAAAAAAGGATCTTTATTTTGCTTTTTATGATTGATTTTGGAACGGTTTTTGAAGGTATAAAGCTGTCATTTCTGTTTGTTTTTCATTGGTTGTTGAGTGAAATTGTTTTTTCTGTGGAAAATTTGATGAGGGATATGAATTGGCGGTGATTTGCAGAAACAGTTTGCGCTGATCTAATTCGCGTTTAAGCCTGTTGAAGGAGACATGGCGGGCTTTCGAATTTTGCTGACACAAAAAGATTTGTTTCGCTTCACGCCAGTGCCCTTGTTTATGCAAGCATATACGTTTGTCCGGTGCACTGCTTTTGTCAACTGGAGGCGTTCTTGGAAGGACAGAGCTCAAAACCGCCAATGAAAAATTGCACACTTTCCAAAAACCTGCTTGAGCTTAGAAGCCTCTTTCAACACACAGAACAAAAAAATAATAAAGCTTGAAATTTTTTCCAAAACAAATCCCATTTCAAACAATTCGAAGTTGAAATGATTTCATGTCGCGCGCAAACAGATTTTTTTGTTTATAAATTGCGCAATCAAAAATAGGGAAGTTCTGTTTTGTTTGAAAACATAAAAACTCCCCTGAATCAATTGCCTGTCATGCACATTCAGTTAACAACAAACATTTGCTGCAGTCATTTGAAGCGTCATAACCAAAAATTTTTCATGTTAAGTGCGCACACTTCTGTCACATTTGTGTGTCAATGGCTGAATGAATATGTTTTGTTTAACTTTTGCAAAACACAGCCTTCTGCCTTGCGTTTTTCAGTTGCCGCTTGCCTTAAACTTTTCCAATGCCTCTGCCAACTGATCAGGACATGACGAACATTTTTGTCCACATTTTATGCCTCTAAGTTTTTTGATAACGTCATCAATGTCCATGCCATCAACAAGGCTTTCAATTCCTGTCTGGTTTCCGTCGCAGCCGCCCACAAACTCAACGTCTCTCACTTTTCCGTCTCTAACATCAAAGTTAATCTCGCGTGCGCAAATTCCTGTTGGCTTAAATGAAACTCCCATATGTTTTCCTCCTCATTCACTTCTGTTCATAATTTATCACATTCATAATGCAGCAATTGCAGTTTTCCACAATTGTTCGGCATTGTTTTGCATGTCACCATCAAACGCATTGCTCTGTCATTTGCTTCTTTTTGACCAGGCGCGTGAAAAGCTCAAAATGTGCCATTGTTCTTTCGATATTCCTCAGCATACTCCTGATATTCATTCACTGCTATGTCAATTTCATTCACTTCGTGTTCAGTGAGCGGGCGCCTGACTTTTGCCGGAACTCCAACAGCCAAATGTCCTTTTGGTATAACCGTTCTTGGTGTGACAACACTTCCGGCGCCAATGAGACATTCGCGTTCAACAACTGCCTCATCTTGAACCACTGCTCCCATGCCAATTATGCAGCGGTCTTTTATCTCACAGCCGTGTATTATTGCCCCATGGCCTATGGTGACTTCGTTTCCAATCACAACATTTCCGTTTTCGCCAAGCTCAACGTGTATCACGCATGAATCCTGTATGTTTGTTTTGTTGCCAATTACAATTGGATTGTGTTCAGCACGCAGCACACAGCCCGGCATCACAACGCAGTTTTCTCCCATGCGCACATCGCCGCAGATTGTAACGTTTTCAAATATCGTGCAGCTTTCCGGTATGACTGGAAACTTCCCTTTGAAGCCATAGACGCTATATTTTTTCTCCACTCTCACCACTCCCGTCAGTCTATATATACCATATCGCAACAAAATCTGCAACATATATTTTTCGTAAAGCCGAACAGGCAATTCAAATTTCATGCAATCAAAAAGCCGCCTGCATACGCAAGCGGCTCAGTTTCAGTTTTTATTTTGCAATTAAACCAAATTCGGCTTATTTGTAGGCAGCTTCAAGAGCCTGAAGGAAATCGTTGATCAAATCCTGCTCGTTTTCAATGCCAACAGATATTCTCAAAAGACCGTCAGAAATGCCAATAGCCATTCTCTCTTCTTTTGTCATGTCGCTGTGTGAGCTCATTGGAGGATATGACATGGATGATCTATATCCGCCAAGAGTCATTGCATAGTGGCAAAGGTTAAGAGATCTCATAAATTTGTTCATCTTGGCAGCATCTTCAGGAAGTTCAATGCTCAGCATTCCGCCATAGTTGCCATTGAACTGTTTTTTGGCAAGTTCATGCTGTGGATTGCTTTCAAGAGAAGGATGATATACTTTAAGAACATATGGAGATTTCTCAAGTGCAGCAGCAAGTGCAGCGGCGTTCTGGCTCTGTTTTTTAACACGGAGTTCCATTGTTCTCATGCCGCGGCATGTGAGCCATGCTGAAAATGGATCGGCCTGTGTTCCAAGAAGAACTTGCATTTCGTGAATTTTTGCAATGAGCTCGGCACTTCCTGTGGCAGCGCCGCAAACAGCGTCGCTGTGGCCGTTGGCAAACTTTGTGAGGCTGTTCACAACTATGTCAGCGCCAAGTTTAAGAGGTTTTGCAAGCGCGCCTGTCATGAATGTGTTGTCAACAATGAGCAAAGAACCATTTTTGTGAGCAATGTCAGCAATGGCCTGAATGTCAGGAACATTGATCAATGGGTTTGCAACAGTCTCTGTATACAAAATTGATGTGTTTGGTTTGATTTTGGATTTAACATCCTCAATGTCTGTGAAGTCAGCAAATGTTGTCTCAAGGCCATATTTGCCAAGTATCTTTGTAAATATTTCAATTGTTTCGCCATAGAGTGTTTTGTCGGACAAAACGTGATCGCCAGCTTTTGTGTTGGCAATTATAGCAGTTGAGATAGCAGCCATACCACTGGAGCAGCCAACAGAAGCCTCGCCCCCCTCAACATAGTTCATAAGCTCAATAAGCGCAGATCTGTTCGGGTTACGGTTTCTGTTATAGCAGAATCCTTTTTCGTCATATCTTTTCTGCAAATCTTCAAGATCGGCCACATTATGAGCTGTTGACATGTGGATGGGAAGGGCCTCAGGGTTTGAAGTCGGTTCTCTGAAATAAGCACCAGCTTCGAGAATGTTTGTTTCAAAACTCAAATCCTCGTTAAATTCATTAAACATTTTGCTACCTCCTTAAATATTTTTGAATATTTTTATAATATCCACTGCTTCATTTCAAAGACAGTGGTTATATTTTGCCTGATATAAAATTCAGTGATATATATATAAAAGAAACAAAGTTTCTTTTTTCCAAAAATAATCTAAAATTATGTCATTCAACGCTGTCGCCAAACTTTGAGAAATAAAAGACAGCCAAAATTGCGAAAAGCATCAAGCCTTTTTGATCTCAACAGCCAATCGCTCCGTCGTTCACAGCATCGAAAGATGTTTCAGGAAATTTCCAAACGCAATGGCCGCTCCAGTGCCCACAAGATCGCCAAAGAATCCCAAAACAATGCCAAATGATATCCAATTTGGATTGTGCGCTGCCGCAATGGCTGGCGCGGAAGATGTTCCGCCAAAATTTGCCATAAACCCAACTGATGCCGTGAAGCAGTCAAGCTTGAATATGCGGCAGAGAATGCCCCAAACAATATACATAACAATGAGCATGATAAACACAAGCACAACAAATTGTGGCGCCTGAGTGCATTGGCTGAGGTCGGAATATGACATTGTTATGCAAAGGCTTAAATAGAGGAACACATTGGCAACTTCCTGCGCTCCTTTGAGCCTGTGTGCCGGAGTCAGTCCCAGCAATATTCCCAACACCGATGAGAGAACAACTCTCCAACCTGTGTTTGAAAGGAAGTTAACTTTAGGCAGCATTGGAATTGCAGTGTTTATAACAGCCGTGCCAATCAATGCAACGGCAAAAAGCATACAATAGTCAAGCATTTTTGGAGCAGTTCTGTCCATGTCCTTGTTTGCTTCTTCAATCCTTTTGGCTATTTCGTCAATGCCTTCTGTTGAAGCGTGCATAAACTTATTCCATTTTGATGTTCTAGGGATAAGCGCCATAGCAACAGAAAGTACAACCGTAATGCCAATTGTGTCCATTAAAACGGCATATACATAGTCAACACCTTCAACTCCAAATGTCGAAGCAACAGCCTGCATATTGATTGTTTCACCCACAAACGAACCTGTGACAGCAGCAATTGAGCCCCAAGCACCTTCTGGAAGCCATCTTTTCATCACCAAAAATGCAACCGTAAAACCAATCATCACCGATATTGTGGTGCAGAAAAACGAAATTATCATGCGTGGCCCCAGTTTGAATATATGTCTTATGTCGCATGTAAGCATAAACATGATAAGCATCATTGGCAAGAACGTGGAATACATAATGTCCTGTGCCGCAGTAACGCCCTCGGCGGCCGGATCCCAAACTCTGAAAGTTGCGGCCAGCGCAACGGCAATCATAAGAACAACCATTGACGGAATTGTCTGAAAAAACTTGCTGTCTTTATATTTTTTCTCCAGCCAAAATATTATAGCCATCATGGCAATCAAAAGGCCCAAAAAGCCTGCTGATGAAGTAATCACAATAAGCGCCCTCCCTATATTAAGTTGTAAAGGTTCAATTTTTCAAAATGTATAATCAGTTAAAATATGTAAATCATATGCCGTATGTCACAATTGCATCTCCCTCGCTTATTCCAAGGGAAGTTGTCACAGAAACAATTATGGCGTCATACTCCGCGAAATATTCAACAATGAGGTTTCCAAAAACATCTTTAATTTCGCCAAGCTTCTGTCCTTTTTTAACTCTGTCTTCTATGGCTACAGAAGGATACCAACAGCCTGTTGCTGTGGCTTCAAGCCAAAAATGCTTTGTGAACTCAATCACTCCTTCAGGCTTTTTGACTTCCTCGTCAATTATTTTGAGAAATCTCATCACATTTCTGACGTCTTCCTTATAATCATCAACCTGTTCTCTTGTCCAAAGGCCATTTCCGCCTCTTTCAATGAGAAGTGAAGGAATTCCTCTTATGGCGCATGAATTGTAAGAACCTGTTGTTGCGCTTGATTTAAGCAAATATTTTGCATTCAAAACACATTTCGAAGCCTGATATGCATAGTCAAGTGCTTCCTTGTTTTCGCCAACTCCTGGGCAAAGAGTATATGGAGTCAGGCTTTCAGGAATGTCGCCGCCGTGCATATCAATATAGAAGTCGCACTTATCTTGATATTCAGTTGTGATTGTGTAGGCAATTTTGTCGCCAAGAGTTCCGTTTTTGTCGCCTGGGAAAAGTCTGTTCAAATTTTTTCTTTCTTCATCAGAGGGGCACACATATGCCAATCTTTCATAAAAGCCTGTCAGGTTGACGGGCTGAAGGATAACAACCTGTCCGCATATTTCTTCCGGCTTCAGCTCCTGAGCCAATTCCATTGACGTTTCAATGCAAGGGTATTCCCCGCCATGGATTCCGCCTGTGATGAGAAGTGTTTTTCCTTCTCTTGTTCCATTGATAACTGTGATTGGGAATTTATATCCCGTGTCCATGACTTCAGTGAATCCGCTCTTCTTTTCGCCCGGCTTTGCCGTTATGCCGCCAAAAACGATGCTTTCCTTGCTCATGCATAAGCACATCCTTTCTTAATGTATATCAAAATTCGAATGTCCTCAGCATGCTAATACCCCCCCCCCACCGTATATAAGCAGCAGGCTGCAGAACTTTCTGAACAACTGTTTTATGCCAACAAAACCTCTCTGTTTCACTGACTGACAGCTTTATCTTAAACCCTCAAGTAGCTATAGAGTCAATGAAAATAAAAACTTTTTATGCGCTAACTTTTAAATTATCGCTATTGTCTTTAACACTCATGTTTTTTTGTCAGTTTTGATTTTTCTATATTAAAATATGTATAAAAAACGCACATTTTTGCATCTTCTTTTTGAGCGTTATTTTTCATGCGCTCATTCCATGATGTTCAATTTTTAATTCAGAACTTTTTCAAAATTTCCTGAACACTTTTTTGCTGGGCGCCGATCATAATTTCGTCAGTTGAATTGATTTCATTAAAATTATATTGAAATACATTTGATGCCGACAGACGTTCTATGAGCATCACACCATGACTCTTCAAACTTTCAGTTGGCATTGAAGAAGCTGACAACTTAATTGCAGACTTCGCGCAGGCTCTTGAAGTTTTCGGCACATCATTGGCTTCTGCAAAAAACATTGACAATTCACATTGAATGCATTGAAAAAAACATATGAAAAAATGCCGGAATATGGTATACTTTATAAAAACAAATTTGAGGTGATATAATTTGAACATCAAAATTGACAGCGAAATGAAAGCAAAACATTCCAAAACCCGCCTTGGCTGCATAAAATATACAACATCTGTGGATGACACAAACGCGGAGTTATGGAACATAATAGAAAATGAAGTTATCCCGGATATATTAAAATCAATGGAAACAACTTCCATAAACGAATTCAACAATGTCGCGCACTCCCGCGAGGCATATAAAGCTTTTGGCAAAGATCCCAACCGCTATCGCGTGTCGTCTGAAGCGCTTTACAGAAGAATAAAACAGGGCAAGGGCATATACAAAATAAACACTGTTGTTGACACAAACAACCTCATTTCAATTGAGACAGGCTTTTCCGTTGGCTCATATGACTTGGCCAATGTGGCTGACGAAATAACTTTGCGCATCGGCTCCCAGGGTGAAAGCTATAAGGGCATTGGAAAAGACAACGTGAATGTTGAACATCTTCCTGTTTTGTGCGATTCAAAAGGCCCTTTTGGAAGCCCCACAAGCGATTCAACCCGCGCCATGATAACGTCGTCTTCCAAAGAAGTTTTGACAGTTATATACGATTTTTCAAGTGATTCAAACATAGAAAAGCTTCTTGAGGATGCCTCGCAAAAGTTCATAAAATATGCAAAGGCCGAAAACATAGAGACATTTGTGATCGACTGACATTATAAATTGGCTTATATTGACATAATTTCAAAAAACCGTTTCAGTTCACAATGCCATTTGTCAGGCACAAACAGAGCAATATATAAAACATATTCAAGCCAATTATAATAACATAAAACAAACTAAGCTGATCAAACATAAAAGTTTTTTCAGCTTTTTTCTGCCAAAAATGCCCCTTCAATTGTGGTTTTATCATATCTTTTGTGATATAATATTTTTTGTTATAAAAAATTTTTCAGCAAAGGAGGAATGAATAACTTTGAAAGACTTATACTCGATAGGTGAAGTCGCCAAAATCATGGGAGTCTCTGTTCAAACTCTCAGATATTACAGCAGCATCAATCTCATCAATCCGGCTTATATAAACCCCACAACAGGCTATAGACACTATTCTGTTGAACAGCTTCATTTTATAGACAGAATTAAATATCTCCAAAAATTTGGCCTTAATTTGGAAGAAATTAAATCCATACTCGTTTCAAATGACATTAATTTGCTGCTTGAACTGCTTGAGAAGCGTGAAAAATTTTTTAAAGAGGAAATAAGCAAAATAAAAGATATTATAGATGACATTCAATGGTATAAAAACTACTTTACATATATCGACAACAAAAACATAGACAGCAATTGTTATAATTTATATCTTCCAAAGAGATATATCGTGGCCGCCCAGTGCATACAGGGCGAGCCAAAACAGGACTATCACGTGCGCCTCAACAAAATAAAAAACAGCGATAAATTCAAATCGCTGAAATATATGCGCCAGTTTTCATTAATTCTTGACTATGATTCTCTCATCAACGCCGAGCTTAATCCTCTTTATCTTGGCATGTTTATAAAAGAGCCTCCTGGTTTTGAATCTGAAAATATAATCGAAATCCCTGAAGGCGACTATCTTTGTTTCAAAGCAAGAATATTAAGCGAAGGCTGGAATCCATATTTTGTCAAACTCTTTTTCAGCGGAAAAGAAAAGCCCTCCATAGTTCTGGCAAATGAATATGAAGACAGTTTATATGAATATTCCCGCTGTGTTTATGAAATTCAAATATTGATTCCACAATAAAATGCGAAACGCCGCGGCCATTGAGAGGGGACTCATAGCCGCGGTGCTTCATTAAGGAAGTTATGTGGAATGTATAGGTTTACATATGTAACTTGTTATCATAATTAAAAAATTTCAACAAAATTTGAAAAGAAATTATCTTCTTTCAATTTCTTTGCCTTCAGCGATGCAGTCATCATAGTACATGCCTTTGATGATCTGAACCAATGTTTTGAGGTCGCCGCAAAGAACGTCTTCCTGATCGTCAACCGGGCGGATTATTCCTTGTCTGTTCACC
>JAAVYN010000005.1 GCA_022791155.1 Bacillota bacterium
AACCGAGAGGGGGGAGCTGCCGAAGGTGAAGCCAGTGACTGGGGTGAAGTCGTAACAAGGTAGCCGTATCGGAAGGTGCGGCTGGATCACCTCCTTTCTATGGAGTTTTGGTTGGTTTATACGTTATTCATTTTTTTAAGTTCAACAGATGTGGTTATTTATATATGGATGGGTTCCCGAGTGGCCAAAGGGGCCGGACTGTAAATCCGCTGCATATTTGCTTCGAAGGTTCGAATCCTTCCCCATCCACTGAATGAAAGAGCATTTTAGATGATTCAAATCTGATATGTTCTTTCATTTTTTATTTTTCCATATAAATATTTCGATAAAGCTTGAATGTGTCTTTGTGAAACATATATTTATGGGCTGTGTGAGGAATTGGTTCGAAATTTTTTGCTGGTTTTTGGCGTGGCATGAATCAATTTTTTATGAATTTATTATAGCAGTAAAAAAGTTGAAGCGGCGATTCAGAAAATTGAAAAATATAAAGTTTTTCAAGACCGTTTACTGCATATGACTTTTTTGTTCACGTGCTTCTGTTGGATCTTTATTGGATTTGTGGCACAATTTTATAATGCGGCAAATTGAAGCTTGATGGTAAAATATAACATAAAAGAAGGCTTTATAATGAGAAAAATTTTGATGTTTTTGGCAATTTTGTCAAATATTTTGTTGTCAGGCTGTGTTGCTGCAAGCTATGACGTGCCTGACACAGTGAAAATAGGCTCTGAAATATATAAAACGGGATTTTATGGTGACTTGTGGCCAGACGATATATCTTTCACAGATGAGGAATATGAGATAGAAAAAAAGACATTCAAACACTTGGACAACACCACATTTGATTGTGTCCATGCGTATATTGGGCCGAGGGCAAACGGCGTTGTGTATTGCATTGACTCACAATGGGAAGAAGCAAGTGAGTATTATGCGAATGATGAAAATTTTACATATTATTGTGGGCTAAATGTGAGGTATTCAACGAAAGACCATGAATATAATGAAATTGAGAACATTGATTTGGAAAAATTTGAAGCGCTCACGCAATTTGGAAAAACACATGGGTATAAGCCATTTGATGTTGTGCAAAACAAAGTTGGAGAACTTAAAGAAACAACAATAGATTTGAATCAGGAGGAAATCAGCACATTTTTCAATTTTTTTAAGGAAAGCAATGATGGAAGCTTTTGTTCATTTAAGGGAGATCTGTTTTTTGTGTGTGATGAGAATATGTATCTCTTGCGGACACGCAATATGAGTGAAAATGTGATAAATGCTGTGGAAGTCCCGAAGGAGACTGCTTTTTACTTCATTGAAATTTTTGAAAAGTTTGATGATGCTGACAGCTGATGATTAATCTTGAGCTTTCATAAGGTTTTCGATGTGAATTCTGTTGTTTTTAATATATGTACTGATAAAGTATGTTAAAGTTTTCCATAAAAATTTTTATTATAAGTCATATACAAAGTTCGAAAAATATTAATGATATTTTAGCGCCATTGCTGTTTTGCAAATGTGTTGTTTTTGTGCGGAATGTTTTTTAAGAAAGCTGCCAGCAAAGCCGACAGCTTATGTCCCTGCTGAAATTCACGGACATTTTGGAATGCAATGAAATTAAAAAAGCAGTCCGTGTTCATTTTTAACGGATACTGCCGGGTTTTTGTATCATTTTCCGACTTTTTTAATCAATTAAATATAAACACTCCTCAATTAATTCTTGCGTTATTGTCATAAAATATCAACTCCCCTCTAAGCTATATTATATGATTTCCATGGCAATAAAATTACAAATATATAAGATATATATGAATTTGTAAAAAATAAAAAATATTTTTATACATTTTTATGATGTTTATGGTATAATATCTATATAATTCAAAAACAGAAAAAGAAATATAGACACTGGATCAGATTTTTATATGGCGAAACATTGTATATTTCTGATTTTGCCAAAATAATCCTAAATTAAGAGGTGGTTTTTATATGGATAAAACTATAATTACAATTGGGAGACAGTATGGCAGCGGCGGAAAAGAAATTGGTGAAAAACTGGCAAAAAAATTGGGAATACCATTTTATGACAAAGAGCTTTTGACAGTGGCGGCTCAAAAAAGTGGTATATGTGAAGAAATGTTTGAATCTCATGATGAAAAACCAGCCAACAGTTTTCTCTATTCGCTTGTTGTTGGAAACTATGTTGGAGCCAAAACCCCCATGAATCACAAACTTTTTTTGACACAATTTGAGGCTATAAAGGAAATTGCTTCTGAAAGCAGCTGCGTTATATTGGGAAGGTGTGCAGACTATGCCCTTGAGGGTGTTCCTGGAGTTGTGAATGTATTCATACATGCAAACATGGAAACAAGAGTTGAAAGAGCAATTAAATATTATAACGTTGATGAAAAGAAGGCTGAAGACATTATAAACAAAACAGACAAAAAAAGAGCGAACTACTATAATTTTTATTCTGGAAAAAGATGGGGCAGTGCTGAAAGCTATGACATTTCGATCAACAGTGGGTTCATAGGCATAGACAACTCTGTCAAAATGATAATTGAGTTCATTGAAAAAAGAAAGCTTTTTGAAAAAAGATAAACATATTTTCTCAAAAAGTGGGGGAAGAGATAAATATTATAAACAATTAAAGGAGCGGTTTGCACCATGGAATATTGATTTTTGTGATGCTTACGGCTCCTTTTGACATGCTTTGACATTTGTATCAATTTTGTTTGAATTGGATTGAGGGCGATGCCTGATTTTTTAGCTTTATGGAAGCAGTTTGAATTTATATTTGTGGCAGAATGTGTTCAGTTTTGCACTCACTTTTGGTTCTGTGCGAAACAATGAACGTTCCCAAAAAATTGAGCAAGTCTATTTGTCTTTTTCAACGGTTGTTTCAAATGATTTTGACACCTGAAACTGTTACAGCAAAATGAATGTCTATGACATGCACACTGTTTTATGGCGGTTCAATCATTTTCCAACCAGTCTTTGCACACGTCAATCCATTCTTTGGCACGGGAAATTTCAAAGAGATCATCGCATGTCAGCTCAATTGCCGAATTGCTGCTTCCGCACGCTGGAAAAACTGTTGAAAACCGTTTTAACGATATGTCAGCATATGTTTCTACATCATCTGGAACGCCAAAGGGGCAAACGCCGCCTATGGCGTGGGTTGTGAAAGCCAAAACTTCGTCGCTGGTGAGCATTTTGGCCTTTGTCCCAAAAAATTCTTTATATTTTTTGTTGTCTATTTTGGCATCTCCAGCAGCGCATATAAGCACACACTTTTCATTGACTTTGAAAGAAAGTGTTTTTGTTATGCGGGCTGGTATCACATTTGCGGCCTTGGCGGCCAATTCGACAGTGGCGCTGGACTCAGGGAACTCAATTATGTCTTTGTCGCGGCCAAATTTTGACAAGTGTTTTTTTGCATTTTCCAATGACATTTATATTACCTCCTGTCACCATAAGTTCACAAAAATACAGACAGTTTTAACAGCAGTCAAAAACACCAAAATGGCGCTCTGTTTTTTGAAAATATAAGTAATAAAAATTTCTCACTGCAATGAGTTTGTTTTCATGCAAACTTTAGGCATATATTCAATATAAAAAATAAGATACCAAAAATTTGCTCGTTTTTCAACACCAAAATTTTAGAACTGCCATGAAATCCATGGCGCAAAAAAATTGGTTTTTTTGAATTCGGAATTGGAATGTGTTTAATTTGCGACTTTGGCATTTGTTTGTTATATCCATGTAAACTAAATATCATAAAAACGTAATATTATTTTTGGGACATTTGGAATTTACTATGGTATAATAACTAAAAATGTATGCAAATGACAAATATGTAATTTTGATTTTTTGAATTTATATCAATATTTTTTGTAATTTATTAGTATATATTATTATAAGATGGGAGTTGATTGAAATGAAAATGAAAAGTCTGTTTAAGAACATAATTTGCGTAACGGCTGTTTCGCTTGCTGTAAGTTCTCTTGTATATGCCGATGAAGCTGAATATTATGTCAATGGAATTAAGGCTGAATCGGCAGCGCCTCAATATAAAGGCGACTGGATGCTTGTTCCGATTAAGCCGATAGGGGAAAGCCTTGGCTTTGAATTCAGCACAAATGAAAACAAACTTATATTTCAAAAAGAAGAGTCGAAAATCACCTTCATTCCGGGCATTTGGAGAGCATATGTGGAGGGCGTGGAAAAGAAAATTGCATACCCGGTTTATGTTGAAAATGATGTGGCATATGCTGAAATAAACGACTTGAGCAAAGTTTTCAACTGCACAATAGACTATTCCGAAGAAGAAAGAAATTTCAAAGTGACACTTAAGGGAGCGCAGTCAGAAGAAACTGTGGCAAGGATTGAAGCGCCAAAAATCAAAATTGAAAACAAGGAGCCCAACATTTTTTCGTCTCAAACAAAATCAAATGGCGTCTATCTGACTGTTAAAAAGCCATATGAAACAGTTTGGGAAAACAGTGGCCACATTTTGAATAATATATACAGGGCAAGGATCAGTGAATCAATAAAATTCAGCTTTGAAGGACAAAAGCCTGACAGCGTGAAGGTTCAATGGGAGGCATTGCCTGAATATAATGAAGAAGGCATTGCAGAGGTTTATCCTTCGGACATAAAATTTGTTGAAAAAAATGGAACATATGAATTCATACACCCGATTGCAGAAAGTGATGTGATGATATACATTATCAGCGCTTCATGGGGCGGAAATTCTTTTGACTACATATTTGTCATGGACAACACAAAGGTTATAGCCGCTGTGGAAGATCTTGACAACCTAATTGCCAAAATGGACATAGCCAACTACACTGTTGTTGGAGGAAAGGTGTATTATATTGACAACAGCAATTTGTCTGAGATAAGAGAAATGCTTTTGGACGGAACAGGCAACATTGTTGTTGGAAAGTTTCCAAAAAGCCAAAGAATCACTGACGATTTTGATATAACATCAGAATATTATAACGGTGTGATTGAATATAAACTTCAGGAAACAGGAAAATATGGCGATATAGATGTTTCTGATAACAGCGTTATGCCAACGCCTAAATATTATAGATTTAATATAAACACAAGAGAAGTTACATCATATAAACCTTGAAACACCCAAACAAAAGGAACAGTCTGAATTTGTTTTTGAAATTCTCAAACTGTTCCTTTTGTGTTTTTGAGAAAGAATTGATGATGACTGTTTTCAAGCCATTTTGCTGATATACAACTTTTTTGGCTGATGGTGCATGATGGCCATTGTGCTGGCATTGGCAAAAAAACGACTGAAGCATATGAAATGCAAATTTTGTGCCGAATATAACAATTATTATACAGCGCTGTATGTATATATACCGCTGTTTTTTTCTCTTTGAATTTTCCCTTCGGCCAACAGATAATCGATGTGGGCAATTGTTTCTCCAACAGCAAACCATTTTTGATGCATTGGAAACTCAAGCCAATTGCGGCCGCGCATTGACCACTGCATTTTTCCGGCTGTGTCATATGCATTTATGTTTGGGTTTTCTTTGATTATTCTATAACATTCATTCAAACGCACTTCGTGGTGATTTAATATTTCTTTTATGCGTTTATAAAAATCCATGTCATTTTTTCTGTGAGCCGGAAGGGCCGTTGCAACATCAAATTTTTCAATCTTTTTGAGGCTGTTGATATAGCTCAAAAGAGAATTTTCAACGTGGTTCCAAAATGTGATGTTTGGAGTTATGTCAAAAAGCACATGATCGCCAAGAAACATAAGCTTTTTATCCTCAAGATAGAGACACATATGCCCGGGAGTGTGTCCGGGCGTTGAAACACATGTGAATTCATAGCCGCCGATGTCAATTTTGTCGCCGTCAGACACGGCAATGGCCTCAAAACTTTCATCAGGGGCAAATGCCCTTGCCGGGTTTGTTTCTCTCAAAAGGGGAATTTCATCTGCCGGAAAGCCTTCAGACACAAATTTTTTGTCGATAACATCCCATGATTCGCCACGTATGAAATTGACCATATATTCATAATCGGTTTTGTCCATATATATGTTGCCGTTTGCAGGCATTATTGCCCCGGCAAGCCCAACGTGATCACTGTGAAGATGAGTCAGAAACATGCTTGTGTTTTGCATGTCTACATCAAGCTCATTTAACCCTTCTTTCAGAGCGGTGTAACATTCTTCAATGTTGAAGCCTGTGTCGATTATGAGATTTTCATGTTCTGTTTTCACAACATAACAGTTCAAATTGCGCAAAGGGTTGTTTGGTAGTGGTATATCTATTTTGTATATGTCCGGATTGATAAAAATTTTTTCTGTCACTTTGAACCTCCTAAAAAACTTGATGCAGTAATTTTATCATTTTGGCAGACATGAGTAAAGAGAAACAGCAAAATGGGCCAAAATTTGAGTTCACAATTTTCCAACATCAAGCAGGCCATGTGTGCTGCAATATATATACAATTCGCCGCGTCTGACTTTTGGAATGCGAATTTCAGCCGCCTGTTCAGGGTACATTTTGATCAAAAGCACGCGATCATATGACACATGAGCTGCAAAAGCGATGTAATGCTCTTTTGTCATGTCATGCTCAATTGTTATGAAATAGTCATTTTCTATTTCTTCAACATTGATTTTGTGGTTGTCATCGGTTTTTTTGGGCATCAGTGGCATAAGTTTTCTTCCGCAGCAGGATATGTCACTTTCGCCACTGCTGAGCAACACGTTTTTACACTGTGGACAAACATAAAATTTTGATTTTTTCATATTTCCTCCATTAATTGAATTTTCTTCCAAGTCTCCAGAAAGCATTTTAAGAACATCAACTTCAAGTATTTTTGAAAGCTCATGAAGAAGTGACACATCAGGACAGCCGGCGCCGCGTTCCCATTTTGAAACTGTTCTGTCACTTATGTTCATTTTTTCAGCAAGCTCCCTTTGAGTCATTCCCTTTTCTTTTCGCAACTTGAAAATTAAGGCGCCTGTTTTGGAACAATCCATTGTCATCACCCCCGCTGTTTATAATATCATTTTTGACTGAACGTTGAAACAAACGAACCGTTGAGTTTTCGGAACATTGTGTTGTTTTATATCATTGAAGAAGAAAGTATATAGACAATGTATATTATAACAAAGCATATGAAAGGAACTGTCACGGCGCGCTCGCCAAAGCATTCAGAAAAACTGATTGTTGTTTTGATGTCTGTTTTGACAGTCTTTTTGTTTATTTTGAAGAATAAACGAATCAGAATGAACAATATGGGAAGCATGAGCAAATTCATATATAAAATTGGGAGGATTATTTCCATTGTTGTTTCTGACGAATTAGAAACGGCAATGTCGATTTGGTTATATGCGATATATGCAAATGTACTTTGTGAAAAATTCATTGTGAAGTGCGACAGCATTGACGAGAAAATTGAACCCGTTTTGTGCACCATAACGCAAAAGAAAATTCCCATTATAAAGGCATACAAAAACTGCTGGCCATCCATGTGAGCCATTGCAAAAAGAAGACCAGACATGACGGCCGCTTTCCAGAAAGAAAGCTTTTGAAAGTTTCCGAACACAAAGCCGCGGAAAACCAGTTCTTCAAAAATTGCAGGAAGCACGGCCACACAAAGCGCTGTGAACCAAAAAGGATGACGGGAAAAAGTTTCAAGCGCAGCTGAAGCCGAGTTTGGAAAAACGAATGATGAAATCGCTGATATGAGCATCAAAAATGGCTGTGCAAAAAATGACAGAAGTGCTATTATCAATATGTTTGCCAACCCAAGGGGTTTTATGAAAAGCGTTTCTTTTTTGCTGCCTTTTGTGACAAACATAAAAATGGAAAATGGTGTGACATATGCAAAAATGCTTGAAACCACTGAAACCCAAAAAAAACCAATGTCGAAAGATTCGGCGATGTATAAAAATATTAATGAGACTATGTTTGAAATTATGACAAAAAGCAGTGCAAAGAGGCTTGCTTTTGAAGATGAACTCATGTTTCTTCCTCCAGTGCTTCATAAACTGTTTGTGGTGTGTTTGCATGACAAAACTGAATGTATGCTGTGTCAAAAAACTGTGCTGACATTTTTCTGAAGAACAAAACGGTTGAGATGGGCGGTTTGGGCACTGCATCAAAATGAATGCTTTGCCGGCTGAACAAAAAAGACCGTCAATATATTATATCAGCGGTCTTTTTTGTTTCAATCGTGCAGGCATGAAGGACATATGCCATAAAAAGTGATTTGCTCATTTTCAACTGAAAAACCTGTTTTTTCCTCGGCGTCAGCCCTCAGTGAATTGAGCCCGTCAAGCTGAAAATCATATATTCTGTTGCATTTTTTGCACACAATATGCTGATGAGGTGAAATGTCGGCGTCATAATTGTTTCTTCCGTTTCCAACGCTGAGTTCTTGAATCAAGCCTGAATTCTTGAAACAGTCAAGAGTTTTATAAACAGTGGCAAGGCTGATTGTTGGGTTTTCTGGAAGAAGTGTTTTGTATATCTCCTCCGCTGAAGGATGCGAGTTTGTGTTGTTGAGCATTGTGTATATGGCCATGCGCTGGGGAGTGACCTTGAGGCCGTTTTCCCTCAGCAGTTCAGGAATATTCATTGATTATCACCTCTTAATATTAGATAATAGTTATTATTAACTAATAATAATAAAAAAATGATTTTTTGTCAACATTACTTGTTTGGGGGCCGCTTTAAAAGTTTTCCAAAAGTTAGCCGTGGCTATTTTGTGAATGAAATTGAATGTGAAAAAAGAATAATATTCAATTGAAAAACAAACAAAATTTTGTGAGGTGATATAAAAATGAATGACAGACTATATAAATTTAGTTCAAAAATTCACACAATTCCTCAAAAAGGAGGAGCATATGTTGAATTTCCATATGACATTCGCAGTGAATTTGGCAAAGGAAGGGTCAAAGTTCACGTGACATTTGATGGCATACCATATGTTGGAAGCGTTGTGAACATGGGCTTGAAGAATTCTGATGGAAGCATATGTTATATCATAGGCATGTTGAAGTCGATCCGGGAACAGCTTGGAAAAACTGACGGTGATGAAGTTGAAGTGACAGTTCGCGAGATGTGAAACACGGTTTATTTGGAAAACTTGTTTTGGGCGGAAAATGCGGGTTTATGTATTTTTTGAAAAAGTTCTGAAAGGCATGATTGCGGCGCAAAAATGAAAATTGGTGTTTGAGCGGAAAATTTTTTGTGGTATAATATCCGCAAAAAGCGGAGAAAGACGAACCGGAAGGAAAATTTCCACAAGTGGGAAATTTGAATTACGGGAAGTCTTGAGGAGCGAAGCGACCGAGAAAAAATGAATTTTTTCGAGGTCTTCCGCTTAGATTCATGGTATAATGTTTTTGACCATCAAAAAATTGTGGTTAGAAATGAAATTGAATGAAATGAGGTTAAAGAATGAATGTTGTTCTCCTTGAGCCAGAGATTCCACAAAATGCTGGAAACATAGCAAGAACATGCGCGGTGACAAATTCTGTGTTGCATTTGATCAAGCCGCTGGGGTTTTCGGTTGAAGATAAATATTTGAAGCGTGCCGGACTGGACTATTGGAATTTTCTTGACATACATTATTATGACAGTTTTGAATGTTTTTTAGAGGAAAACGGAAATCCCAAAATATATATGGCGACAACAAAAAGCAAGCGTGTGTATACAGATGTTTCATATGGCCTAAATGATTATGTCATGTTTGGGAAGGAAAGCGCCGGGATACCGGAAGAAATACTTTTGAACTACAAAGACACCGCAGTTAGGATACCGATGTTTGGTGAAACAAGAAGCTTGAATCTTTCGAATTCAGTGGCCATAATAATATATGAGGCAATGAGACAAAACAATTTTTGCGGGCTTAAAACAGAAGGGCAGCTTCACAAACATGTTTGGTGAATCTGTCTTGGCTGAAGAAAGCGCAGAGCAGAAGCATAAAAATGGCTTCATATGCCGCAGTGTGTTGAATATATTTCCTCAATTGCTGGATGTTGCTGAAAAACAGACCGATTGAACAGCAGTGATCCGCAAAAACACATATGAAATGACAACAAATTTATGACTCAAACTGAATGCATTATGTTTTTGGAACATATGTGACAGATAAGGAGAAACCTATGGCACTCAAAAAAACAGGCAGAAACAAAACAATAGACACTTCTTTAAGCGAGGGAGAAACATATCTAAACCGTTGCATAGCTGTTGATTCTATTATAGACAGCATTGAGCAGGTCAAAGACAAAACAATAGTTGGCAACATGCTTGAGGTTTGCCCGCTTCTTCCGCCCAAAAGCATTGATCTGATAATTGCCGATCCACCATATAATCTCACAAAGGCTTTCAATGGAAAAGTTTTTTCCAAAAAGAAGTCAGACGATTATGAAAAATATACACGGCAGTGGATTGGCGCTGTTAAACCGCTTCTTAGAGACAACGGCTCAATATATGTTTGCTGCGACTGGGAGACAAGCTTGATAGTTGGCCGGGTTATGGAAGACTTTTTTTGTGTGAGAAACCGCATAACGTGGCAAAGAGAAAAGGGCCGTGGCGCCAAAGCCAACTGGAAAAACAGCATGGAGGACATTTGGTTTGCCACTAATGGCAATGAATATACATTCAATCTTGAAGCTGTGAAGATAAGAAAAAAAGTGATAGCTCCATACAGAAAAGACGGAACGCCCAAGGACTGGACAGAGACGGAAAGCGGAAATTATAGAGACACATGCCCCTCAAATTTTTGGGATGACATAACAGTTCCGTTTTGGTCGATGCCTGAAAACACGGCGCACCCAACTCAAAAGCCAGAAAAGCTGCTTGCCAAAATTATTTTGGCAAGTTCTTCAGGAAATGACATTGTGCTTGATCCGTTTTTGGGCTCGGGAACAACAAGCGTCACATCAAAAAAACTTGGCCGCCATTATGTTGGCATTGAAATTGAACCGCAATATTGCGTGTGGGCCGAACAGCGGCTTGAAATGGCCAATGACAATCCAGAAATACAGGGATATACAAACGGCGTGTTTTGGGAAAGAAATTCGCTGTCTGAACAAAAATCAAAACGGAACAAGGTTGATGGTTAGCAATTGTTTTCGAATTTATGGGGGCGCTCCTAAAATGTTTAATGGTGAAGTCATACAGCAGTTGGTTCATTTTATATCAAGCCGTGACGGGCTTATGAATAAAGATGAGCTTTCGGCGCAAGTTGTTAAGGAATTCAATCTTGGAAAAGACGGAAGCACGTTTTATGGGCAGTGGTTCGCGATTAGATTTTGCATGTCAAAATCCAAAAGCTTAGGCAATACAGTGGTTGCTCTGTCAATACTGCTGAAGCATGATAATGTTCCTTTTATTGTCTGTGCTGTAACGCCGGAAAAGAATTACATGCGACTTGCGAACTCAACATTTGTCAAAAAAATCAGCCATTCATCTCAAGGCTTAAGGGAAGACAAAATTGTCGGAAGCGTTAATGGAAGTGACATTATTTGGCAATTTGAAAGCATTGACAACATACCACAGAACTTTGAGGCTTTATTTAACAGACATATGTCATTTTCTTATGAAGAAAATGTTAAACGCATTGTGGAGGAAACGAGCCGCATAGCGCCGAAAGGAAAACGCTTTGTTCCTACGCCCTCACAAAAACAGTGCATATTGCAGTCGGTTGAAAGAGCAATGAAATTTCTTTTGTCAGATGAATATGCCATACTCGGCAATGAATTGGACAGCCGTGTTAAAGCTGCTGAAGCTGAAATAGTAGAAGCATGTCATAATGTTGGAAATGTAAACCTTCGCGGGCGTTTTATAGAATATTTTATAACTTCTGAC
Source organism: Bacillota bacterium (assembly GCA_022791155.1). Classification (GTDB taxonomy): domain Bacteria; phylum Bacillota; class Clostridia; order Lachnospirales; family Anaerotignaceae; genus JANFXS01. Next base: position 11,862 of record JAAVYN010000005.1, read on the forward strand.
AACACTCAAAAAAAGTCTGAGTTGTTTGCCTCGATTAGCAAGAAAAAAGCATTTCCTGAAATATTTACGGCTGACGGACTTGGCGACTACAGACGTAAGTTTGATAAATATGTCACTGAAATAGACATTAAAACAAAAATTTTGTCACTTTCAAGCCAACCAAAAGGCTACAACATTGATAAGGTGCTCTCTTTTTTATCAGAAAAAAAGAGTGTATATTTGATATATGTTGTGGCCATTGATGACAATAAAGGCATAAAAAGCAGGCTATGTTCCATGTATAACACACAGCTTTTGTCAAACACACGGATTATGAAGCAGTGGGCCGGAAGGAATTCTCGTGGTGTTGCACAGTTTGGGCATTGTTTTGAAGACATTGTCGACAATTTTGACAGCAAAATTGATGAGGAGGCAGCGAAAAAATTTTTGAATGAATGCTTGAACAGATAGCATAAATATGCCCCAATTTACATAATTAATTTATATGTGCCTGTTGTTTTGCAGGCGCTTTTTTGATGTCTTTCAGCGCCTGAGAACTGTCAGTCAAATTTTGCGCTTGCATGCACAAGCAGGTAATATATTCATATTTTTGCAAATGTGAATATATTGTTAAATCGATTTATGTGGCATCATTTTTTTAGTTTATTTTAAGGTTTTGCATATAAATTTATGAAAAAGGAGGTGAGGTCATGAACTTTCGTCATGAATGGAAGCATGAGCTAAATATATCAGATATGCTTATACTGCGCCAAAGGCTGCGCGCTGTTGCAACGCCAGATCCTCATGCCATTGATGGAAAATATGAAATTCACAGTTTATATTTTGACAATATGGCTGACAAGGCATTGAGAGAAAAGCTTGACGGCGTGAACATGCGTGAAAAGTTCCGCATACGTTTCTACAACGAAAACACTGATGTGATATATATTGAAAAAAAGAGCAAATTCAACGGCCTCGGCACAAAACAGAGCGTTCCGTTGACACGCCATGAAACAGCTGAACTGCTGAACGGCCGTTGGGAATGGCTTGAAAAATCCTCAAGGCCATTGGCGCATGAACTGCGCTGCAAAATGATTAATCAGGGATTGAGGCCAAAAACAATTGTGGATTATATACGCGAGCCATTTATATATATTCCAGGAAACGTCAGGGTGACGCTTGACTATGACATAAGAACAGGCATTGGTGTTGAAAACTTTCTTGAACATGATCGTGTTACCATACCAACCAACAGTTCTTTTGCCATATTGGAAGTCAAGTGGGATGAATTTCTCCCTTCAATAATAAGGGATATAGTTCAGCTTGAGGGGAGGCGGACATCATCTTTTTCAAAATATGCCGCCTGCCGTGTGTATGGATAAAACATTTTTCAAAAAAACTGGAAAAGGAGAAATAATATGACATTTAACGACATTTTCAAATCAAGTTTCATCGAAAACATATCAAGCATAAGTGTTTTTGACATGGTTTTGGCGCTTGTGCTTGCATTTGGAATAGGATTGTTCATATTCATGGTCTACAAAAAAACATTCTGTGGCGTTATGTATTCATCCACATTTGGTGTGGCGCTTATAGCCCTCACAATGATCACAACCGTTGTGATGCTTGCTGTGACAAGCAATGTTGTGCTTTCTCTTGGCATGGTTGGCGCCCTTTCGATTGTGCGTTTCAGAACTGCCATAAAAGAGCCCCTTGACATAGCCTTTCTGTTTTGGGCAATTGCCGTTGGAATTGTGCTTGCTGCCGGAATGATACCTCTTGCCGTGACAGGAAGTGTCATGATAGGCTTGATTCTCATAGTTTTTGTCAACAAGAAATCATATTTGAACCCGTATATAATCGTTGTTCAATGCGAAAACCATTCAAATGAAAAAGCGGCCAAAGAATTTGTTGACAAACATGTTCAGCGCTGTGTTGTGAAAAGCAAATCTGCACGCAAAAACTCTGTGGAGCTCAATTTGGAAGTGCGGCTTAAAGGCGAAAACACAGATTTTGTGAACGAACTTTGTGACATGGAGGGCATATCAAGTGCTGTTCTTGTGAGCTATAACGGTGAATATATGGGTTAGGGGGAATTAAATGTCCACAAGCAGGCATATTGAAAAAATCTGCTGCATAGCCCTGACGGTTGTTGTTCTGCTGACAGCTGTGATGATGAACGCTGAAAAATTTGGCATAAATTCATCTCAAAATGTTATGGGCTATGAAAACAGAATTTTTGATGACACACGTGTGCACAAAATAAACATAGTTATGGACAACTGGCAGGATTTTATATCGACGTGCGAAAATGAAGAATATAGCGAGTGCACTGTTGTCATAGACGATGAGACATATAAAAATGTGGCAATACGCGCCAAAGGCAATTCGTCATTGCGCACCGTTGCCCAAAGCGACAGCGACAGATATAGTTTCAAGATCGAATTCGATCACTATGACAGCACAAAAAACTATTATGGCCTTGACAAACTGGTTTTGAACAACATAATTCAAGATAACACATATGTCAAAGACTATATTGTGTATAAAATGATGAGGGATTTTGGGGTTGACGCGCCTCTTTGCAGTTTTGTTTATATATCGGTCAACGGCGAGGACTGGGGGCTTTATCAGGCTGTGGAGGGTGTTGAGGAAAGTTTTTTGGCACGGAGCTATGGAAATGACTATGGAAATTTGTATAAACCGGACAGCTCCAACATGCCAGGAGAAATGAACGGAAAAGACATGCGCGAAAAACGGCCGCCTGAAAATGAAAATGTTCCAAAACCTGTTGAAAGTGCTGAAATTGAGGGAGAGGAAACAGGCTCTCCTCCAAACCAGACCTTTGGCGGCCGCGCGAAGGGCGGCCCTGGCTTTATGGGCAGTGATGATGTTTCGCTTGTATACACAGATGATGACCACGACAGTTATTCAAATATATTTGAAAGCGCAAAGACAAAAATAAACAAGGCCGACAAAAACCGTCTTATAAATTCGCTGAAAGTTCTCAACGAAGGCAGCGAGGCAGATGATGTTTTAGATGTTGAAAAAGTTATAAGATATTTTGTTGTCCACAACTTTGTCTGCAATTTTGACAGCTACACAGGCTCCATGGTTCACAATTATTATTTGTATGAAAAAGACGGCATTTTGTCAATGATACCATGGGATTATAACTTGGCTTTTTCATCATTTATGTCAAACATGAGCGCCACAGAGCTTGTGAACTTTCCAATCGATTCGCCTGTGTCAGGCGGAACAACTGAATCCCGGCCAATGCTTTCATGGATTTTTGAAAATGAAATATACACAGAGCTATATCATCAATATTTCAGGCAGTTCATATATGAATATTTTGAAAGCGGATATTTTGAAGAGCTTATGAACTCAACCATGTCAATCATATCGCCATATGTTGAAAAAGATCCAACAAAGTTCTGTTCATACAGCGATTTTGAAACAGGAATGAACACATTGAAGGAATTTTGCTTGCTAAGAGCTGAAAGCATTTTGGGACAGCTTGAGGGTTCGGTTCCTTCAACAAGCGATGAACAGCTGAAAGAGCCTTCTCTTTTGGTTGAAGCTTCACACATTTCAATTTCAGACATGGGAAACTTTGGCGGCTTTGGCGGCCAAAGAAATTTTGAAAGTGGCAATGAACCAAATTTTGAAAGAAAGGATTTTTCTGAAAACACAGCTCAAAATGAATTTTATGGACAAATGCAAAATTCAAATGAAACAGAAAAATTTGACTTGGAAAACACTGCTTCAGAAAGCAGAGCTCAAAAAGACGCGATGACACACCCCAACAGGAACATGAATGGCCGTATGCCTGAAAATTTTCCACAAATTGAAATGGAACAAGGCATGGCGCCCTCCATTTCAAATGAATTTTTAACCACGCTGATTGTGTCTGCCGCAATTTTGTTGTTTGGATTGGTTTTTGCATTCAGATTTAGGCGGTGAAAAATTTGGCTGTCCGCAGCATAAAAGCGGACAGCATTTTCTGTTTTATGACAGAAACAACATTTTTGAGCTGATATTTGAATTGTATATGTTTTGAAAACGTGGATTTGTGCCGATATAAAATATAAAGACTGTTATGAATATTAAAAACTGAAAACATGCAGAACAAACGTTTTCAAAATGAATTGAAGATATACACAAGCTTTGAAAAGGGGAGAATTTAATTGGGAGACACTTATATTTCGGAAGACATGAAAACACACGGCATTTCAAAAAGCAAGCAAAATGCCAAAGGCGCTAACTCATCAGCCAAAAAGTTTTTGGAAATGATGACAAAAACTGTGAACGAAAGGAAGAAAAGCGCTGTTAAAGCTGAAACAGAAATGGTTTCTGATGAAACAATGATTGCTTTGGCTCGTTCCAGACAGCTGACAAAAACGCCGTTGCAGACAGAAAACGCTGTCAAAACACATGAAACTGTGGTTGTGTCGTTGGAAGACATGCTTCAGGAAAAATACAACAGAATAGCATATCATGTGTTTGATGCAAGCAGTGGTTACTGGCGCACAAGAAATGACTATCCCCACTATATGCTGTATAGAGACAACATTGACACAGAAGCAATTGAAAACTGGACACCCTCGGGGCCAAACCTGGATCCTCTTTCGCCCAACATACAGCGGAATTTGGCTTCCATACCACCGGGAAGCAAAGCCGTCATTATACACCCAAAAGTTCAAAAACGCATGGAAGAAGACCCCAATTATGCGCATGAAATTATGATGCGCATTGAAACATGGTTTGCTTTTGACGTGGCAAGAAATGAGGCGATTATACCCGGAATTACATTTGGAATGTCACAGTGTGTTGCCATTGGTGAAGATGGAAGCATTGTGAATGCGGAATCTGTTGGCGGCGGGCCGAGACTCACAAAATCTAAAGGCGATGACGATGAACCAAGCTTTTGGGAAATGCGTTCAATACGCTTTGCTTTGTATATGTCGCTGTCCAAAAAATATTCTGACAACATGCTTCTTCAGTTTGAGCAAATGGCAAAAGACTCTGAAACGGCAAAACAAATTGTTTCCGCAATATCATCAATTTCAAAAAGAGAGGCAATGGAAAAGCTGTTTGAAATGATGGAGGGCGACAATTTGAGAAACGCGCTTGGGGAAACAGTTGCCGGAGTGCCAATTGAATGTGTTCTTGAATATACACGTGCTGACGTTTGGGGAATTGTGTGATTCATGTTTATATACAGGACTGCAAAATTTTGTTTTGACAAAAAAGTTTTGCAGTCTTTTAGTTATAAAAGCTGACAAGCTTTTTGCTGTGTTTTGAAAGGGACTTATATTTTATATATGGAACATTCGATTATATTATATTCAATTGACAATGGCATACAGGCGCAGCCAAAAATTTGCCGCTGTTGCTTGTCGCAAACGTGTGTACCATTGTCAACGGAAGGTATATTTGTTAAAACTTTATTAATAATTTTTCTATTGTTAGATTTTGAAGAATGTTTGTGGTATCATATCTTTATGTGTCGAAAAAGGAGTTTGGGGGTTTATATGATGTCTTTGAAAAAGAAAATTGCTGTGCTTGGAGTTTTGACTGTTTTGTTGATTGGAGGAACAATAAAATCTATTTCAGCGTCTAACAACTCATATGCTGGGACAAGCGCTGATCCGGTTGTCACAAAAAGTTATGTTGATGAAGCAATAAGTTCGCTTTTGACGGCTTTGAGCCCGTCGGAAAACCAAACGCCTTCAAACATGGAACCAGAGGTGGCTTTTGTGCCTGTGAAAGCTGAAATGGGAGAAATGCTTGTTGGCGGTGAAGGAGCCGAAATTATATTAAGAAGTGGCAAGGCTGTGAGCTATTGCTCGGGAAACGACGGCATCATTGACGTTTCTGCTGGAACGGAATATTTCAACGGCACTTCAATCACGGCCAATCACCTTTTGATTGTTCCGCGTGATGATGGAAGAGGAGCAATTGTGACATCTGATGAAGCATGGTTCATCGTTAAAGGAGGATATGAAATAAGATAGCACACTTGACATATTATTTGAGGTGAAAATGCATGAAAAAAATAAAAAACATAATTAAGACAGCTGTGCTGACTGCAACATTGACAGCAATGGTTTTGCCGCCGCACACAGCTTTGGCGGCATACACACTCTATGAAAAAGTTACAAACGAGGATGTTGTGAAAGGCGTTACATATCAAAAAAAGCACAGGCTCACAGATGAAGGATGGCTTGATTTGCATATACTCAACATTGATCTTTCAAATGAGAACATACGTGTTGAGCCTGTTTTGTCACAAAACGAACCAGGGCTTCGAGAAAAGGTTGGCGCGCTTCTTGGGGGCTCCGGGGCATTGGCTGGCGTGAACAGTGCCTATTTTGGCTTGACCGGAAAATATTCATCGTCATTTGGGCCAACGGTCAAAGACGGCGATATACTTTCAATAGACACTGACAAAAATTTGGAAAAGAACCAGTTTGGAACATATTATGAAGATCTGGAAGGAATTGGGAATTTTGAATATTTCAAAACAAACATACAGGTTTTTGTTGATGGAAATTCATATTTTGAGTTTGCAGGCATAAACACAATAACCGAAATGATATATCCAATCTGCATGACAAGAACGGCGGGAACCGACACGGCGGCTGTTGACGCAAGGTTTGGCGGGTTGGCCAAAATTGTTGTCACAGAAGGCGAGGTCACAAAAATTTCGGAGAAAGGCGAAGTTGTTGAGATACCTGAAAATGGATATGTGATTGTTTTGAGTTCAGAATTTGCCGATGCATTTCTTCAATATTTTTATGTTGGGCAAAAAGCGGAGCTTAGAGTTGTTTCAACAATTGACATGGCAAAAGTTCAAACTGCAATTTCCGGCGGCGGTGTTATATTAAGAAATGGCGAGAAGCCTGAAGATTATGGTGAAATGGCCTCGGGCCGCCAGCCGAGAACGCTTTTGGGGGTTTCAGAGGATCAAAAAACAATGAAACTCATTGTGGCTGACGGAAAGCGTTCCAACGGAAACAACAAAAGTATAGGGCTCACGGTTGATGAGGCTGTGGAACTTTTGAAAGCCGAAGGGCTTTATAACGGACTTAATCTTGATGGCGGCGGCTCATCTCTTATGGCTGTGAAAACGGCAGACAGTGACAGCATAGAAACAGTGTCCAGCCCGGCCGAAGGGAGTGAACGCCCTGTTATGACGGCTGTTGGAGTTTTTGACACAAGCGCTGTGGGAGAGGCCGTGCAGCTTGTGGCAAGAACAGACAGCGAGAGAGTTGCTGTTGGCGAAAGCGTTGGAATCAATGTTTTTGGTTATGACGAAAACCTTCATAAAATAAACATTCCTGCTGAGCAGATCAAATTTTCATGTGACGAAAGTTTGGGAACGCTGAACGGAAATTTGTATACACCGCTGTCGGCGGGCTCAAACATTGTCACAGTTGAATATAACGGAATCACGGCCAATGTGCCCGTTAATGTTGTGAGCATAATTGAGATGCGGCCTGAAAACGACATGCTTAATATGAATGTTGGAGAGAGCAGAGAAATCCGGGTTAAAGGAATAACTTCCGATGGGCATGACGTTGACATCACGGGAAAGGTCAACATGACAACAGACTTTGGAAGCATGAATGGCTCTGTTTTCACAGCTGTTGGAGAAGGCGGAGGATATGTTGCATGTGAATATAACGGCCTTACATGCTATGTCAAAATTGTTGTTGGAACAAAGGAGAGGCAAATTTCATCATTTGAAGATGTTCAATATCTCAATTATTCGTCATATCCAAACGGCATAGAAGGGATTGCGGGAGTTTCTCGCGCAAATGTTTCGGATGGCTCAATGGCTGTTGGTCTTAGCTATTATCTCAAAGAATCTGAAGCGACACAGGCTGTATACCTTGGGTTTCCTTCGCCAAAAAGCATAGAAGGAAAACCAAAGGCGCTTAAACTGGCCATAAAAGGCAATGGATCAGGGCAATGGGTGAGAGGAAAAATTGAGGATTCCAATGGAAAGGAACACACAATTGAGTTCACCCAAAATGTCAACTGGACAGACTGGCGCGATGCAACGGCGCAAATTCCCGCTGAAGCGGCATATCCAATCAAACTGACAACGATATATGTTGCCGCTTTGAGCAACTCAAACACGAACCAGCAAGCGATGTATTTTGACAACCTGAGGGGTGAATTTCCAACGGAGGTTGAAATTTCTGTTCCACAGCCAATAAGAGGTTTGGACTTGCTTGAGGGAGACACAAGCGGAAAGGATTTGGGATATACATATATCAATTTTTCAGGCTCTGTCACAAGCGGAAATGCTGACGGCGCAACATATGACGCAGTGAGAAATCAGGTTTCGGCATCATTGGGAACAAACAGCGACATTGTTGTGTTCACCAAAAACAGCGACATAAATGTGTCTGATAACGCTGAAGTCATAAAATGGAAAGATGATTATGCTGTATATTATTATGACTCGGCGGTGCTTATGAATGTCTATGCCAAAAACGGCGGAATATTTGAAACCGATTATTTGCAGTGGCAAAGAATGAAAAATGATGCGTTGAGCGGAAAAAGCAGCAATGTGATTATATTCATGGATTTGCCGCCATCAAAGTTTGATGATGCTGATGAAGCCGAGCTTTTTTGCGGAATGCTTGAAGACATAAAAGCCGCTGGAAAAAATGTGTTTGTCATTTCTCCAGGACATGCCCGCTATTCAATGACTGTGAAAAATGGCGTGAGATATGTGACCATGCCAGAATTGTGGAACTCTGACGGAAGTGTGAACCGTGAATATAAAATTTTGAGGTTCAAAGCCAGTGAAAGTGACGTTGTGTTTGAAGTTGTGAATGCATTTTGACAAATGCGGGTTTTGAAGCAGCGAAAGCAATGTGTGTTTTTTGAAAAAACATGATTGTTGGCTGAAGCTGCTGTTTTCGACTTTGCAAGCTGTTTTGTCAACAAAAGAATTGAACATTGATGAGTAAGGGGCGCTGTGTGTTTTTGAGACTTCAGCGCCCTTTCCGTGGCCTTAAATGCCATATAGAAAAACATAAACCGCTTAGGCAACAACCACAAACAACGAAATTTGGAAACCTATAGGTTTTCAAATTTATGCCAAATATCCTTTTTAATTTTTTAAAATTCCCCATAACATTGAATGTCAATAAAGGCTGCAACTTGAACTGCCGACAAAAAGCGTGGCCAAGGAGGGAGGGTGTGGGAGGGCCGTTCGGCC
>JAAVYN010000028.1 GCA_022791155.1 Bacillota bacterium
CTGTGTTGCCAACTCAACCATACGGTTAAGCATTGAGTGAACTTCTGTCAAAGCGCCCTCTGCTGTTTGAACGAGGGAGATGCCGTCGTTGGCGTTTTTCTGAGCAACTTCAAGACCTTTGATCTGAGCTCTCATTTTTTCGGAAATGGCCAATCCGGCAGCGTCGTCGCCGGCTCTGTTGATTCTATAGCCTGATGAAAGTTTTTCAAGATTTTTGGAAAGTGCACTGTTGTTTCCAGTTAATTGTCTGTAAGAGTTGAGTGCTGCAATATTGTGTTGAATTCTCATAAAAAATTTCCTCCTTCATGGATAACTGTCAGGGACTTCCTTTTCCCCCTGATTTTTTGATTGATAGATGATATATTTTGAACTTCCGCGCCGCCGGTACCGTTTGCAGCGCAAAAAGACAAAACCAAACTTTTTGATCTTCGGCCTATCTAACAGCAGCCGTCTTTTTTGTTCTTTTGGCTTCTTCAAGAATGCATGCCGGAACTGGATTGCTCCTTTCCCAAACCTCACTTCTGACAACATTGACGTTTTCGGGAGCCTCAACCAAAAGTTTCAAGCCATTTTTGGTTCCTTCAACCTTCACAACAATGTTTCCGCCAATGACAACATATTGCCCTGATTTTCTTCCCAAAGATAACATGCAAAAACCTCCTTGTGTTCGCGCAAAATTGGCATCAGAAAGGTTAGCTTTTGGCATAACTTCCAATAATCAGAATTATCGGAAGTAAAATCCATGCAAAATGACTAAAATATTTGAAAAATTTTTCAGAAAACACTTAACTTATAAAAATAAGTTCCGATATATTTGATAGAAAGGTAAGTTGATAGAAAAATTTCAAATGAATTCACAATTTTACTTCCGATAATTCTGATTATATGAAGTTTTGCATCGATGAACGGTGCACCATCAGTTAAAAACTCAAATTGTTTGTATAATCATGGTGAAAGGAGGTCTTTCACCATGATTGAAGAATTCGAAAGACATTTAAGAAAATCAAATTTGTCAGAAAACACAATATCAGCCTATGTGTTCGCCCTCAAACAGTTCAGCGAACGCTATGGAACGGTCACAAAAAAGAATGCCCAAAGCTACAAATTTTGGCTGATTGAGAACTACAAGCCAAAAACGGTCAATCTCCGCATAAGGGCATTCAACTGCTATCTTGAGAGCATTGGGAAAGATTCATTGAAACTGCCGTTTGTGCGCATTCAGCAAAAGTGTTTTCTTGAGAATGTGATCAGCGAAGCCGATTACATCTATTTCAAAAACAGCTTAAAACAGGATAACGAAATGCTTTGGTATTTTGTTATCCGTTTTTTGGCTGCAACAGGCGCAAGAATCAGCGAGCTCATTCAAATCAAGGCTGAACACATAAAGTCCGGCTATATCGATCTATACTCAAAGGGCGGGAAACTGCGGCGAATATACATACCAAAATCTCTCCAAGAAGAAACTCTTTCATGGCTGGCCGAAAATCACCAAGAAAGCAGTTTCATTTTTTTCAACAAATATGGCGGGCAAATCACGGCACGCGGCATATCCGGGCAGTTGAAAAAATTTGCTGTCCGCTATGGAATTGATCCTGCTGTTGTCTATCCACATTCATTTCGTCACCGTTTTGCCAAAAGTTTTCTCGAGCGCTGCAATGACATAGCTTTTCTTGCGGATCTTATGGGCCACGAAAATATAGAAACCACACGCATATACCTTCGCAAAACAAGCACCGAGCAGCAAAACATTGTGGATTCATTGATAGACTGGTGAGCAAATTCATCAAAATTTGTCAACAAAAAAAGCCGGCTTTTCTTTTTCGACAAAAGAACCGGCTTTTTTGTTTTTAATATTGTTTCTGGAAAACAATGCTTTGACTGCCATTTCAAAACATTTGTCATAAACAGATTTTAACGCTGTGCACACTTTTGCACATTTTCAAAAAAACAATCAACACTGCATAAATCACGTTTTATTTTTTTTAGAACAAATTTTGTATTTTTTCCTTCCATTTTTTAATCCGCCTTGGCTTGCATGCTTTTGTTTTCAATAATTATGCATTGAATTTCAAAATGATAAATGATAGAATTATGAAAATATATTAAAGTTTAAGGGGGCAACGGCATTGGAACTGGTGAAATTGACACACGACAACATTGAACACGAACATATTTGCTGCGCCATAGCAAACAACAAAGACATTCAAGTTATGTCCAAAAAGAAATGGCTGAACGAAAGGTTGGATGAAGGGCTTGTGTTTTTGAAATGCGATGTTCGCGGAAAGTGTTTCATCGAATATATCCCCGCCGAATATGCATGGGCGCCAATTGAAGCAAGTGGATATATGTATATCGACTGTTTGTGGGTGTCTGGACAGTTCAAGGGACATGGCTATTCCAACATATTGCTGGACAAATGCATTGAGGACAGCAAAAAGAAAGGCAAAATTGGGCTTGTCATATTATCTTCAAAAAAGAAAACGGGCTTTCTTTCTGATCCCAGATATATGAAACATAAAGGGTTTGAAACGGCAGACACGGCGAACCCCTATTTCGAATTGATGTATTTGCCGTTTGACAAAAACGCAAACAAGCCTCGTTTCAACAACAGAGTTCATGAACATGCTGATATGCCAAATGGGTTTGTGCTATATTATACAAACCAGTGTCCTTTCACAGCCAAATATGTGCCATTGATTGAAAACATGGCGCACGCACGCGGAATTGAATTTCATGCAATAAAAATCCAGTCAAAAGAAAAAGCACAAAATGCTCCCTCACCATTTACAACTTTTTCGCTTTTTCACAATGGAGAATTTGTGACACATGAAATATTGTCTGAAAAAAAATTTGAAAAAATGCTTGCAAGCAAGGGATTGTAGATTCGCATTTGTCAGACGGTTGTTTGGAGCGGCAGCCGCCTGCCCCGGCGATTTTGGCAAATGATTTGCATTTTGTGTTTGTGGTCATTGTTTGATCAATTTATGTTTTTCTAAATTGAATTTAAGACCGTGAGATGAACACCAGCAAGTTCTCGAATTCCGCTTCGCGGAACGCTTCGTTTCACTTCGCGCCGGCGCTTTCAGCCGGTTCACACC
>JAAVYN010000029.1 GCA_022791155.1 Bacillota bacterium
CATCTCATAGTTGCGAAGGCCGAACGGCCCTCCCACACCCTCCCTCCTTGGCCACGCTTTTTGTCGGCAGTTCAAGTTGCAGCCTTTACTGACATTCAATGTTATGGGGAATTTTAAAAAATTAAAAAGAATACTTGGCATAAATTTTCAAAATCTATACATTTCTACAAAATGCCATCATTGCACAAACCTTCATTCTACAAACTCAAATTGAAAAACGGCAAACCATTTGGCAATGGATATGTGGAAGATTGCAAAACTATATACATATGTATTTATATTAAAATAAAAAACAATTCTTGCAAAGTTACTTTAGCGTAATTATAATATATTTTATATCTATTTTTATTATTGGGTATTTTTTAGTCAAAAGAGGGTTTGTGCTATGTCAGTTGAAAATGATTTATATTTGAAGTTGAAAGAAAGAATATTGCTGTATCACCCAACTCGTGATTTTTCAATGCTTGAAAATGCTTTCAGGCTGGCTGTAAGCGCCCACAGCAGGCAGCTTAGAAAATCGGGAGAGCCATATATTATACATCCTTTGCATGTGGGATATATACTTGCAGATTTAGAACTGGACATGGAGAGCATTGTGGCCGGCTTGCTTCATGATACAATAGAAGACACTCAATACACATATTTTGACATTGAAAGGATTTTTGGTGAAGAAGTTGCCATACTTGTTGATGGCGTCACAAAGCTTGGCCGTTTGTCATATTCAATCTCAAAAGAGGAGATTCAGGCTGAAAATTATAGAAAAATGTTTATGGCCATGGCGAAAGATATACGTGTCATATTGATTAAACTTGCGGACAGACTTCACAACATGCGCACGCTGAATTATATGAGTGTTGCGAAACAAACTGAAAAAGCTCAGGAAACATTGGACATATATGCTCCTCTTGCAAACAGGCTTGGAATTTCAAAAATTAAGGTTGAAATGGAGGATTTGTGTTTCGAATATCTATATCCCGAGGAATATAAAAGTTTGAAAGAAAAAATTGAACATAAACGCGATGAACAGGAGAGCTATGTCAAAACGATAGTTGCAGAACTTTCTGACAAAATGGAAGAACTGGGCATTGAAGGAAAGGTTTATGGAAGAAACAAACATCTTTTCAGCATATATAAAAAGATGAAAAACCAGAACAAAACATTCGATCAAATTTATGATCTGTTTGCGGTGAGGGCAATTGTGAAAACTGTGAGAGACTGTTATGCCGTTTTGGGAATTGTTCATGACATGTATAAACCGATGCCTGGAAGGTTTAAGGACTATATTGCCATGCCAAAACCAAATATGTATCAGTCGCTTCACAACACGCTTATAGGGCCTGAGGGCGAACCTTTTGAAATTCAGATAAGAACTTTTGACATGCATAGAACTTCAGAATTTGGAATTGCAGCCCACTGGAAATATAAAGAAGGAAAAACTTCGTCGGGGGGCGCTCTTGACAAATCGGAGGAAAAACTGGCATGGCTTAGACAGATTTTGGAATGGCAAAAGGACATGAGCGACAATAAGGAGTTCATGGAAACAATAAAAACTGACTTGAATATATATGACGAACAAGTTTATGCATTCACTCCTCAGGGGGATGTGATAAGCCTGCCCAAAGGAGCAAGCCCCATTGATTTTGCATATATGATTCATAGCGCGGTTGGGAACAAAATGGTTGGCGCACGCGTCAATGGAAAGATTGTGACTTTCGATTATCAAATCAAAAACGGCGACAGAATTGAGGTTATAACAAGCCAAAATTCAAAAGGGCCAAGCCGCGGCTGGCTTAACATTGTCAAAAGTTCTCAGGCAAAAACAAAAATCAATCAATGGTTTAAAAATGAATATAAAGAAGAAAACATAATAAAAGGAAGGGAACTTTTAGCAAATGATGCCAAAAGAAAGGGTTATGTCTTAAACGATCTCTTGAAACCAGAGTGGACTGCTGTTGTGTGCAAAAAATTTGCTTTCAAAACATGGGATGCCCTTTGCAGTGGTGTTGGTTATGGCGGCCTTAAGGAGGGCCAGGTGATCAACCGTTTCATAGAAGAGGTGAAGAAAGAAGCCAAGAAGGAACAGACAGCTGAACAAATAATCAAAAAAATGTCTGAAGCAGCAGCAAAGAAAGAAGCGAACAGGAAGAAAAGCGGAAGCGGCGTTATGGTTAAAGGCGTTGGAGATGTCAATGTCAGGTTTTCTCATTGCTGCAACCCTGTTCCGGGGGACGAGATTGTTGGATTTGTCACACGTGGCCGTGGCGTTTCCATTCACAGAACTGATTGTGTGAATGTTATAAACCTTGACGAAATTGACCGTCACAGACTTATAGAAGCTGAATGGGATGTTGCCACGACAAGTGGAAGTAACGTTTCTTTCACAGCTGAAGTCAAGCTTGTATGCACTGACAGAAGAGATTTGATAATGGACATTTCAAGAGTACTCTCAGAAGAAAACCTACTTGTCAAATCTTTCAATGGAAGAAGCCACAAAGATGGAACAGCCGTGTTCAATGTTGTTGTTCAGGTTGGCGGAAAGGATCAACTTGAAATAATATGCAGGAAGTTTTTGTCAGTTAAGGGTGTGGATGAAATTGAGAGGGTCACAAGTTAGGAGAGATTAATTATGAGGGCTGTTGTGCAAAGATGTGGCTATGCAAAAGTCAGCGTTGAAGGCAATGTTGTGGGAAACATAGGCGCTGGGCTCATGGTTCTTGTTGGATTTTTGCCTCAGGATGATGAAAAAACAATGGATTATATGCTGGACAAAATTGTGAACCTGAGAATATTTGAAGATGAAAATGAAAAAATGAACAAATCGCTTTTAGACGTGAATGGTGAACTGCTCATTGTTCCAAATTTCACTCTTTATGGCGATGCACGGAAGGGGCGGCGGCCGGGATATTCAACAGCGGCGTCTCCGGCTGAAGCTGAGGGAAAATATGCCGAATTTGTGAAAAAAGCTGTGGAATTTCCAATTAATGTTGAAAGCGGCATTTTTCAGGCCGACATGAAGGTTGAACTCATGAACGATGGCCCTGTTACAATACTTTTGGACAGTGAGAAGAATTTTTAGGAGGACAGTATGAAACTGTTTAAGCACGTTGTTCGTTCTATGGATCAGAACGTATATTTTTATTACGATGAAAACACAATGGATGGGGTTGTGATTGATCCCGGAAATGATGCTGAAAATATAATGGCTTTGATTGAAGAAAAGAGAATAAATGTGAAGGCAATTTTGCTGACACATGGTCATGACGATCACATAGGCGCCATACCAGAGATAAGAAAAAAATATAACTGGCCTGTTGCATCACACAGTTGGGAGGCTGCTGTTCTTGAAGACGAAAATGTCAATCTCAGTGGCGCTATATTTGGAAGCATTGAATTTTCTCCAGACATTACGTTTGAAGATGGAGACACATTCAAAGTTGGAAGCTCAGAGCTTAGAATAATTCACACACCAGGACACACTGTTGGCGGGGTTTGTTTTTATAGTGAACAGGACAAAATTCTTTTTTCGGGTGACACATTGTTTTATGCCTCGATAGGGAGAACCGACTTTCCGAATCCGCCAGTGGAAAATGGAAAAAGCTATCCTGAAAGTGAGAATTTTCAAAGGCTCATATCAAGCATAAAAGAGAAGCTTTTTGTTCTTCCTGATGAGACGAATGTTTTCCCAGGACATGGCGGCGAGACTTCAATTGGGTTTGAAAAGAAATTCAATCCGTTTTTGAAAGGCTGAATGCAATGGTTAAGTACATTTTGAAAGGCCACAGCTTTCGTAATGAAGTTCAGACAATAATTCAGGTTTTCTATCCAAACAGGCATTATTATGAAGCTAATGATGTGGAATGTGACTGCATATGTGCTGTGAGCGGAATTGACAGCTCAAGTTCATGGGCCGAAATTTATGAAAATGGCAAACTTTTGGCCGAGTATAAATTCCGGCATAACGGGCTTGAATGCGGTGAAAGAGAAAAGAAAAGAATTGTTAAACTGTCTTTATATGAATGTTTCAAAAGTATAACAGGTTATACACCCAAATGGGGAATGATTACAGGAATAAGGCCAGCAAAAACAGTCAATGAACTTATAAATTCGGGCTGGAGCGAAAAAGAAGCGTTTTCATTTTTGAAAGAGAAATATTTTGTTTCGGACAATAAAGCGCGGCTCACAATGGAAGTTGCCGCTTCTGAAAGAGAAATGTTAAAAAGAAACAGTTTTTATGACTATAGTCTTTATATTGGAATACCGTTCTGCCCAACAAGATGCCTTTATTGTTCGTTCACTTCATATCCAATTGACAGATATGCAAAAGTTGTGGAAACTTATATTGACAGATTGGTTGATGAGCTCAAATATATTTCTGACAAAGCTCATGGAAAAAGGCTCATGTCAATTTACATAGGAGGCGGCACGCCAACTTCACTGAATGAAAAGCAGCTGAGAAGGCTGATGACAGCTGTTGTCAGCCATTTTGATGTCAAAAATGCTGTTGAATTCACTGTTGAAGCTGGAAGAGCAGACACAATAACAAGACAGAAGCTCAATTGCCTCAAGGAGTTTGATGTCAACAGAATTTCTATAAATCCACAAACTATGAACGACAAAACTCTTGAAACAATTGGAAGACGACACACAGTTGATGATGTGAAAAGAGTTTTTGGCATGGCGCGTGAGGCCGGCTTTGAGAACATAAATATGGACTTGATATTGGGGCTTCCGTCAGAAACACTAAGTGATGTTGAAAATACATTGTCAGAGATTGAAAAGCTTTCGCCTGAAAGCGTAACGGTTCACACATTATCTGTCAAAAGAGCATCAAGGCTGAAAGAAGACTTTGACAACTATAGCCTGATAAACACTGATGAAATTGAAAGAATGCTTGAAATTTCAGAAACATCAGCCCGAAACATGAACATGAGGCCATATTATATGTATCGTCAAAAAAATATGGTTGGGAACTTTGAAAACGTTGGATATTGCAAAAAAGGCTGTGAAAGTGTTTATAATGTTGAAATTATGGAAGAGAAACAGTCTATCGTGGCTTGTGGAGCAGGTAGCGTGTCGAAACGGGTGTACCCGGACGGGCGGATCGAGCGAAGCGGGAATGTGAAAGATGTTGCTCTCTATATAGAAAAAATAGACGAAATGATTGAGAGGAAGCGGAAGCTGCTCACAGGTTTTTAAGAGTTTCTTTATTCCCTCAAAGTACAAGAAATGGTGGAAAATACATCAAATTTTTACTTTATAGTACGTAATAATATGTAATAAATGTGAAACCCTAAATATTGTGCCTTAAAGGACAATCTTATTCAAACGAATAGGACTGTCCTTTTTGTTATAGTCAAACAGCAATTTTAATTGAAGGAGGTTCAGGTATGAACAACACAGCGTTAAGAGCAGGGGCGCAGAGCGCCAACAACACACACATGGTTTTTGCAAACGGAGAACATGAAAGATTCTATTGTGAGAAACTGGGACA
>JAAVYN010000001.1 GCA_022791155.1 Bacillota bacterium
CTGGTGGCTGGGCTGGCAGGGTTGGGGGCGGCATATCAAGGCTCTTTCCCTCAAAAGTAGTAAATTGGTAGTAAATTCAGCTTGAAATCCTGCTTGTATGCCCGTAAATCAAGGCTTTTTTGAGATAATCAACCATTTTGCCACAACAAGTTTCAAAAAATTGCAATACAATTTGAAACAAAAACAATTATGTATAAAAGATATATGGAAAATGCAGCAATTTTGATATATACTCTTTAATAAGCAATTAAACATATATTCTTAGGAGGAATAAAATTTGACAGACATATCTTTTCGCAAAGCTGAAATGAATGAAATTGACTCAATTTTGAAAATCTTTGAATCAGCTATTGAACATATGAACACCCAAAACATAATTCAATGGGACAGCACATATCCCAACAGAGACACGATTTATAACGACATTTCAAACGGAAACATGTATATCGGAATTTTTCAAAACGAAATTGCTGTCATATATGTCATCAACAATGAATATGACGCTCAATATAAAAATGGCAATTGGAAATATAGCGGCGAAAACTTCCGCGTGATACACAGACTGTGTGTGAATCCAAAATTTCAAAACATTAAAGCCGGAACAACAACAATGAAATATATTGAAGACACATTGAAAAAAGTTAAAGTTTCTGCAATACGCCTTGATGCGTTTTCAAAAAATCCTTATGCGCTAAAATTGTATGAAAAAGCCGGATATACCTCTGTTGGAACAGCGCAATTCAGGATGGGAGAGTTTTTTCTGATGGAAAAAATATTGTATTAGCCAAATTTTTCAGCAAAAATATTTCTGAAATTGTAAATTTTATGTTGTTTACATTCCAATATGATATATACTATAGATATACTTATTATTTGGGAGGATAATTATAATGGTTGAATTTTTGAAAGCTGTGTTGTTTGGAATTGTGGAGGGCATAACAGAATGGCTTCCCGTCAGCAGCACTGGTCATATGATACTTTTGGAGCAATTTGTGAAACTTGAGTCAACCCCTGAATTCATAGAAATGTTTCGTGTTGTGATACAGCTTGGTGCAATATTGGCTGTAGTTCTCATATTTTGGAACAAGCTTTTCCCCTTCACAAAACACCGCGGCAGTATAATGATCAAAAAAAATATATTCATAATGTGGTGCAAAATTGTTGTTGCATGCATACCTGCGGTTATTGTTGGTGTATTTTTTGATGAAAAACTAAACGAACTGTTCTATAATTATCAAACTGTGGCAATTGCGCTGATTGTCTTTGGCATACTTTTCATTGTAATCGAAAACAAAAATGAACATACTTTGCCAAAAATAAATTCAATAAAAGAAATAACGTTTCAAACGGCTTTTATAATTGGGCTTTTTCAAGTCATTGCTGCCGTTTTTCCCGGAACATCGCGCTCTGGAGCAACAATTGTTGGCGCACTTATGATTGGCGTTTCAAGAACAGCGGCGGCTGAGTTCACTTTCTTTTTGGCTGTGCCTGTCATGTTTGGAGCAAGTTTTCTCAAAATGCTCGACTTTGGCTTTAAGTTCACACCTGTTGAAATTATGGTGCTTATAACAGGAATGGCATCAGCGTTCATTGTGTCAATAATCGTCATAAAATTTCTTATGGAATATATCAAAAAACATGATTTCAAGGTGTTTGGCTGGTATCGCATAGTTTTGGGCTTGCTTGTGATTGTGTATTTTCTGGTCACAAAAAATGCTGTAGTATAAATATTACATATTTAATAAGCTCTCAAACTCTGTTATTGTAATGCCAAACGCCTTTCACGCGGTTCGCACCTTCCGCGTTCTCGAATTTTGCTTCGCAAAACGGCTTCGCCGCCGCGGCTTTCACGCGGTTCGCACCTTTCGCGTTCTCGAATTTTGCTTCGCAAAACGGCTTCGCCGCCGCGGCTTTCACGCGGTTCGCACATATAAACATTTAATGCTATTTGATTATGAAATTGATTGTTACAACAAATTCAATTTATAAATTCACAAATCATTAAACAATAATCAGATTTTGAAAACCTTGTTTTATACGTTTGGAGGTTATAAAATGGATAATGACTGTCTTGGCCATGATAATTGCCAAAACACAATAGAAGATGAAATTATATACCACGTTGCAGACTTTTTTAAGATTTTTGGCGATCAAACGAGAGTAAAAATTCTTAAGCTTCTTTTGGAAAAAGAAATGAGTGTTGGAAAAATTGCTGAAGATCTTAACATGACACAGTCTGCTGTCAGTCATCAGCTCAGAGTTTTGAGACAAAATGAGCTTGTAAAAAACAGAAAAGATGGAAAGATAGTTTATTATTCACTTGATGACGATCACGTTGAAAATATTTTGAGACAAGGCATAGGACATATAAGACATAAAAAAAGAGTTTAGAACAAAAAGAATGCGTCATATTTGGCAACTTCTGTGTATAAGCAGTCAAATGCATAGTTTTTATATAAACAAAAGAAAACTGCCCGCTAAATGGGCAGTTTATTTTATTTGTTTAAGCTATTATTTTGTCAATAGTTCTTTAACAAAACCGCTCACTGTCTTGTTGTCGGCACGGCCTTTAACTTTGGCGCCAACAGCCGCCATAACCTTGCCCATATCTTTGATGGTTGCCGCTCCTGTTTCGTTTATAACGTCTTGAACAATCTGCTTGATTTCATCAGATGTTAATTGTTCAGGCAAATATTCAAGGAGCACTTTAATCTCCTCGTTAAGATTTTCAATCAAGTCAGTCCTGCCGCTTTTTTCAAAATCCGGCATACTATCGCGGCGTTTTTTGAGTTCTTTGGCAATCACGTCAATGACGCCGTCATCGTCAAGAACAATTTTTTTATCTTTTTCAATTTGAAGCACACCGCTGCGTACAAGCTGTATAGTGTTCTTGCTGATAGTTTCCTTATTTTTCATAGCCTCTTTCATATCCTGCAAGAGCTTCTCTTTTAAAGACATAGAAATAACTTCCTTTTATTTGAATTTACGTTTTCTTGCAGCTTCTGATTTCTTTTTGCGTTTAACGCTGGGTTTGTCATAATGTTCTCTTTTGCGTACTTCACCCATTATACCGTCCCTGGCACAATTTCTTTTAAAACGACGGAGAGCGCTATCTAAGGATTCATTCTCTTTAATTTTGACCTCTGACATGAATTTCCCTCCCTTCGGTTACAAAAGTTCCGTGTCGCAGGATTGCACCTATGCCACATACTATAAGATTATACACAAAATCACTACCATAGTCAACTAAAAATCAATAATATTTTTAACAAACGCTATCTTATGTTATCACTGGCATTTTAAGTTCACAAAAAATTCAAAACTTATGCCAATAATATAGTCAACATTCAAGTTTCAACACAACATTTTGTTCTCAAATAAGCTTCACAAGCTTGCTTTGCATGTTTGCAAGCACAAAACAAACCACAAAGCTGTTTCATCAAAAGCTGTTTCAAATATATTGTTGCGTATGTTCTGACTGAGCACAACATGAATAAATGTTTGCTGTTCAAAAAAATCAAAAACAAGGTTTCAAAACAACAAATCCCAAAGGCGGCAATGTAATCTTAACACTGTTTGGACAGCGGTTGCAGCCACAGTGTCTGTTTTTGATTACACCACGGTTAAGCCTTCCTGTCCCGCCATATTTCATGTCGTCACTGTTGAAAGCCTCAACATAATCAACTTCCTCAGGAACACCCATTATAAAATCATCATATACAATTTCAGTGAAATTGCATACTATTGAAAGCTGATCTTCTATTTTGTGCCCGCGGCGCGTAAATGACACAATGCTTCTTTCGCTGTCATCGCATTCAATCCATTCAAAAGCCCTTCCATCAAAGTCTCTTTGCCAAAGTGCCGGCTCTTCCATATAAAACTTGTTGAGATCTTTGATATATGTTTGCAGATTTCTGTGATATTCATTGTCCAAAATGTGCCAATCAAGGCTTCTTGCCTCGCTCCATTCAGAAAATTGGCCTATCTCATTGCCCATGAACATAAGTTTCTTTCCAGGGTGTCCATACATATAGCCATAGGCCGTTTTCAAATTTGCTGTTTTTTGCCACATGTCTCCCGGAACTTTGTACATCATAGAGCCCTTCATGTGCACCACTTCATCATGAGAAAGCACAAGAACAAAGTTTTCACTAAAAGCATACATGAGGCTAAATGTCAAAAGGTTGTGGTGATATTTTCTGTGAACAGTTTCTTTTTTGATATAGCTCAAAAAATCATTCATCCAGCCCATGTTCCATTTCAGGCTGAAACCAAGCCCGTCATAGTCAGCATTTCTTGTGACGCCTTCCCATGATGTGGATTCCTCAGCAATCATAAGCACGCCTTTATATTTTTTGTTTATAATTGAGTTCATGTGTTTTAAGAACTCAACAGCTTCAAGGTTCTCTCTCCCGCCATATTTGTTTGGAAGCCACTGCCCTTCGCCCCGGCAATAGTCAAGATATAGCATTGAAGCAACAGCATCAACTCTCAGACCGTCAATGTGATATTCCTTTATCCAGAAAACGGCATTGGCAATCAAAAAATTTCTCACTTCATTTCTTCCATAGTTGAATATATATGTTCCCCATTCAATATGTTCGCCACGGCGGAAATCTTCATGCTCATAAAGCGCTGTTCCGTCAAAGCGCGCCAAACCATTTTCATCCCTTGGAAAATGAGCCGGAACCCAGTCCATAATCACGCCAATGTTGTTTTTGTGCAGTGTGTCAACAAGCTTCATAAATTCTTTGGGTGTTCCATATCTGCTTGTTGGGGCATAATAACCTGTGACTTGATAGCCCCAGCTTCCGTCAAAGGGATATTCCATAACAGGCATAAACTCAACATGGGTGTAATTCATTTCTTTGACATATTTAACAAGCTTATCAGACAGCTCACTGTATGTCAAAAACCTGTCACCTTCTTCCGGAACACGCATCCAGCTTCCGATGTGAACTTCATATATATTAACTGGAAGATTGTAAACGTCTTCTGTCTCACGGCGTTTTATCCATTCATCATCATGCCACTCAAATCCATTTATGTCATATATAACAGACGCTTTATCAGGCCGAAGCTCTGTGAAATTTCCATATGGATCAGTTTTTTCAACAATTCTTCCGTCTTGAAATTTGACATGATATTTATATATATCAAATTCTTTAAGCCCTGGTATAAAAATTTCCCAAACGCCGCTTTCACCAAGGAGACGCATCATGCTTCTTCTTGCATCCCAATTGTTGAAGTTTCCAACAACGCTTATGCTTTTGGCATTTGGCGCCCAAACCACAAAGCTCACTCCCTCAACGCCATTTACAGTGCGCAAATGCGAACCAAGCTTTTCATATATGTTGTAATTGTTTCCATTGTTAAAAAGATATGTGTCATATTCGCTTATGGTTGGAGGAAATGTATATTGGTCATATGTTGTCCACACATTTCCTTCACCAAAATCCACTTCAAGATAATATTCAAAATATTCCGTTTTCTGGGGTATAACACTTTCAAAATATCCATTGTCATGTATCATTTCAATGTTATATTTTTCTCCGCTTTCTTTATCCACAACATCAATTGAATGCGCCCCTGGCATGAGCTGTCTCACAACAATGGCATCTTTGCCATTTTGTTCTATCGTGTGCATTCCCAATATGTTGTGTGGATCTGCAAATTCCAGCTTAAAAAGCCTTGTAATGTCCTCAACGCCAAAATGCTTTCCCAACAAAAATCACCTCGTAAAGTTATGACAAATTTATATACAAAAACTCCACAATAACATTATAAACTTCTTTTATTTCCACTGAGAGTTTTCATCGCCACACGACTGTCTTGTGGCTCATATGAAGCTTTTTCTTCCACAATAACATAATATGACAACGTTCATGCATGAGTTCAAATTCAATCATGCTGAGGCGATTTGTCCGTTCAACGCAACTTATCCCACGATATGCTGCATCAGACCGCAAAATGCCGGCAAATCTTATCGTTCAATTGAATTATGATGTCAACTATAATTATGCCCAGCTGCTAAACCATTTTATAGATAACATATTTTCTTCAAGTCATATAATACTTATCCATTATATATGGTGTCAGCTGCTCTGTGCGAACACTTCAGCGTTTTTCGACACATTTCATCTTTTATGTAGAAGTTTGAAAGAGCAAAGTGTCTTATGGCATATGTTTTGGCAAAAACATACTTCACAACATGCCTGTGTTCTAATCAATCTCACCAATATTCTCTTAGTGTAAATATATATTATTATACTTTATAATGCACAAATTTACCAGTAAATTATTCACTTAGGCAAATATATTGCGATTATTTGCATAAAATGGTATCCTATTGTTTATAACAAACAAAAAATCAATTCAAAATTTATATGAAGGAGAATTTGAACATGGATATGACAGGAACATGGAGTTTGAATGAACTATATCCGTCATTTGAAAGCATTGAATTCACAAATGATGTTCTATTTCTGAAAAGTCTTATGTGCGAGATAAAAGACTGGATAAATTCAAGCCTCAATTCACACGAAAAAGCTTCTGAAAAAACAGAACATTATATCAGCTTTATGAACAAATATGGCGACATATCGTCAAAGGTTTCAGAATATTGCCAACTATTTTTAAGCACTGAAGCCGAAAATGCCGTTGCATTGAAAAATCTTGAAGCTGCTGAGGAAATGGATTCTGAGCTTGTGCCGCTTCAAACACATTTTGAAAAATGGTTCTCATCACTTGAAAACACATCTGAGGTTATAAGCTCCAGCCCAATGCTTGAGAAACATAGATATTATCTTGAAAGCATAGTTCGTTTCAGCCATTACACACTCGACAGTGAAAAAGAAAAAATAATATCAAAAATGAGAAACACTGGTTCACTCGCATTCATGAAACTTTGGGAAGCATCAAACTCAACTTTGACAGTTAATATGGAAGGCAAAGAATATCCGTTCCCCGAAATAAGAAACATGGCATATTCCCCTGACAGCTCATTGCGAAAAAAAGCTTATAAAAGCGAAATTGAAACGCTCAAAACAGTGAGCCGTGTTTCTGCAGCATGTCTCAACGCCATAAAAGGTGAAGTTATAACCTGCTCCTCACTTCGTGGATATTCTTCACCCTTAGAAATGACACTTCTTTCTTCGCGCATGGACAGCAGTGTTCTCACTCCAATGATAGATTCCATGAAACGTCACCTCCCGATCTTCAGAAAATATCTGTCAAAAAAAGCAGAAACCCTTGGCCACAAAAACGGCTTGCCCTTTTACGATCTTTTTGCTCCAGTTGGAGTTGGCAGCATGAAATATTCATATGACGACGCAAAACATTTTATAACAGAAAGTTTTTCCTCTTTCAGCAATGAACTGGGGAATTATGCCAAAAAAGCTTTTTCAAACCGCTGGATAGATGTCTATCCCAAAAATGGCAAGCGCGGGGGCGCTTTTTGTTCCAACCTTCACTCCATCAAAGAAAGCAGAATTTTGACAAACTTCAGCGGAAATTTCAATGACGTTGTCACAATTGCACATGAGCTTGGTCATGGCTATCACGGCGCTTGCCTTGACAATGAAACATACTTAAACAGCGACTATCCAATGCCAATTGCCGAAACGGCCTCAACATTCTGTGAAATACTTGTCAAAAATGCCGCATTGAAAAACGCAACCCCCGAACAAAAAATTTTCATACTCGAAACAGATATATCCGACTCAACTCAAATCATTGTTGACATACTCAGCCGGTTTATATTTGAAGACAGTGTTTTTGAAAAAAGGAAGCATGGTTCTTTGAGTGAAGAAGAACTTTGTCAAATCATGGAAAATGCTCAAAAAGAAACATATGGCAGTGGCCTTGACACAAATTTTATGCACAAATATATGTGGGTTCTCAAACCTCACTACTATGATGTGGATTACAACTACTATAACTACCCCTATGCATTTGGAATGCTTTTTGCAAAAGGTCTTCACAAAATTTATAGCGAGAAAGGAAATTCATTTGCAAATGACTATAAAAAATTGCTTGGCATGACAGGAAAGGCTGAACTTAAAGACGTTGCTTCTGCAGTTGGAATAGACATATGCAGCGAATGTTTTTGGGATTCATGCCTTGAAGCTGTTTCCAAAGATATTGAAGAATTCATTTCAATGATTTGAAACACAAAATTATTTTTTAGAAACATAAACGCGCACTGTTTTTGTTCCGCAGTCAACAGCATGAAAGCTTTGTTCTGTTGAAAATGGCAGTTGCCCACTGTGTTATCCCAATTTCAAAAAATATGCTTCCATTAAACCGCCATTTGCATTTGTTGTTGCACATTTCAATGTTTTCTAAATGACATTTTGAAAATTCACAAAAAATGGAATTAAACAAAATAGAGGTTTCTCACATGAAGCCTTGCTTTCATTCTCAACAAAACGTGATTAGCTAATACTATTTCTCTCAGACAAGTTTTGAAACATAATGAAAACAGCCTCCAATCACAAAATTGGAGGCCATGTTGTGTATCAATTCGTTCACTCCCTAAATTTCAAAGACATTTCAGTTTTTCACTCGCATTCCCAATTGTGAAAAACATTTTGAACATCGTCATCGTCATCAAGCAAGTCAAGAAGTTTGTTCATCTTTTTGATGTCATCATCATTTGTGAGAGTTGTATATGTTTGAGGGATCATAGTCACATCGGCACTGACCATTGGTATGTTGGCGGCTTCAAGCGCCTCTCTCACCATTCCCAAATCGTCTGAAAGCGTTGTTATTTCATAGCTGTCATCTTCGGCAACAAAATCCTCCGCGCCGGCTTCAAGAGCCAACATCATAAGCTCATCACTGTCCATGGCAATCTCTTCTTTGTCAATCACAATGAGCCCCTTTTCGTCAAACATGAAAGACACACAACCACTTGTGCCCATGTTTCCGCCGCCTTTTGTGAACGCATTTCTCACATTTGCGGCTGCACGGTTGCGGTTGTCTGTGAGCGCCTCAACAATCACAGCAACGCCGTTTGGGCCATAGCCTTCATAAGTTATGCTTTCATAATCAACATTTCCGTCGGCGCCTGATGCCTTTTTTATGCTTCTGTCTATTGTGTCATTTGGCATATTGTTGCTCTTTGCCTTTGCTATAACATCTCTTAACTTGCCATTGTTTGCCGGATCTGGGCCTCCGGCCTTAACTGCAACGGCAATTTCCCTTCCAAGCATTGTAAAAATTTTGCCTTTTGCAGCATCATTTTTCTCTTTTTTGTGTTTAATATTTGCAAATTTTGAATGTCCAGACATATTTTTCCTCCTCAATTTTCAATTATCATATTCAGTTAATTATACACAAAATTTTTTTGCCATTCAAGAGTGTGAACTGCCAAAAGAATCTCCACAAAACACAACAAATTCTAAGAAGTAATTGTGAATGACGGAACCCACTTGAGCTTGTTTTTTCGACAATTGACGTCATATCAATCTATGGCACACTAAATTTCAATAACTCCTTCTTCCGTGACAGCCCCAACAAAGCTTCTTTCAGCCTCTATTGAAACTTTTCCTGATGTCAAATCTATCATAAGCTTCTTGAAATCAGCTTCCTTTTCTTCCTCAACAAAAACAACAAACTTCACATTTTTAGTGAAAATTGTGTCTTTTATGTTATAGCCGCATTGTAATAAGGCATATTGAATCTTGCCTTGGAAAGTGTATTCACATGTAATGCCAAACTCCACAAAAGAATCAATTTCAGCTATCATGGCATCATATAAAGCATCTTTTGCGCTTTTTCCGTAAGCACGCACAAGCCCGCCTGTGCCAAGAAGCGTTCCTCCAAAATATCTTGTCACAACTATAACACAGTTTTTTATATCTTCGCCGGCCAAAACATCCAAAACAGGTTTTCCGGCTGTTCCCTGAGGTTCGCCGTCATCGCTGAAACGCTGTATTTCATTTTTCAAACCTATTTGATAGGCAAAAACATTGTGCCTTGCATCCCAATATTTCTTTTTTATTTCTTCTATATAAACCCGTGCTTCTTCCTCTGTTCTGACTTGTTTTGCATGGGCAATGAACCTTGATTTCTTTTCAACAATTTCAGCCTGTCCAACTTTCAAAACTGTCTTAAACTTCGCCATAAAATCACCCTCAAAAAGTATAAACCATTTTTCCATCCTTAGCAACAACAATTCCGGCCTAAAACCAAATTTATAAATTTAATGCGTGGAAGAAACGCACCTAATTCAATTCCAAACATAGTATATATCAGAATGCTCAAACAACAAAGGCATTCTGAATAAAAGGAGGAAAAATTATGGAAGATTTCGAAATTTGTGCAAAATGCAGAAACGACTTAAAAGAATGTATAATCGCTCAAAAAATATTTGACCAGTGTCGGCTTCAAATTTGTCTGACTCCGTCTATAATTGGCCCAGCAAAAGCTGCTGCTCCTGGCGGCCCTTCATGCTGCAAACCCTCATCAAAATGCGAATCTCTCGTTCCGCCGGCAAATGCTGTGTCAGTCAATGCCTGCAACATTCGAATAAGCGACGTCGCTGTTCTCAAAAAATCACCAAGTTCACTCAACAATGGCATGTGGGATGTCAAAGTTAGATTCACATTCCGTTATATGCTGACATTTTTTGACAATGACAACCGTGAGATTTACTCCGCTCCAGCCTTCAACACATACACTGCAAACCTCTCACTTTATGGCGGAAACAGTGTTTGCGGCGTGAACTCATTCAACGAACTCTATGGAAATGCTGACAACAACGGACCTTTCCTTAGCATAGATTCAAATGCAGTGCTTCTTGCCGCTTCGCTGAGATACCCTTGCCAGACAGGAAATTCCAACAACTGCTGCAACACATGCATTCCATGCAATGGCTGCGGAAACACGAACAACAACTGTGGATGCGGAAACAACAGCTTCAACTGCGGTTCAATCTGCGGATGTAGCAGTGACTGCACATGCACTTGCACATGCAAATGCGGCCATGTTGATGACTGTGGCGTTGCAAACCAAAATCTTTCTCCAATAGGAGTGAATGTAACAATAGGTTTGTTCGCTGTTGTAAGGCTTGCAAGAATTTCCAACCTTTGTGTTGAAAGCTGCGGAATTTGTGTTCCTGAAGAATGTGCTGTAGTTTCTCCTGAAGCAAGCGATCCTTGCGCTTTCTTTGACAGCCTCGACTTCCCAACAAACCTTTTTGCCCCTCAAAGCTGCTATGTCCCTGCAAGCTGCAACGGAACAGCAACTTATGAGCCTTCCGGCTGCAACAACTGCGGAAACTGTGGAAGCTGCGGAAACAACAATTGTGGAAACTGCGATAGCTGTGGAAACAATGGCAATTGCGGAAACAATGGCAATTGCGGAAACAATGGCAACTGTGGAAATTGTGGAAACAACAACAACTATGGCTGCGGATGCGGAAATTAATGTTTAGCTAAAAGTATTCTGGGGTGTGCACAGCACACCCCTTTCATTTTTGCCTGAAATTTGCCAAAAAATTTATTTCAGTTTGCAATAGCATTGTTCGAAAACATATCAGCCGTTGTATAAAACGATTTCAATATAGGCGCAATGGAGCTTCCTATTCCAACTTCATCAAACACTTCAGAAAGAATGTTGCTTCTGGTTGAAACATTATTCATCCATTTTGCATAAATATCAATGGCGTCTCCCGGCACAGCTTTGCTTATGTTTTCAGCCGCAATGTCAAACTTAATTCCCGCCTTTGTCATGCGTTCAAAAGGAGTGTCGCCATTTTTGCTTATATAATTCATTTCAGGTGACGTCTTCATTTCAGCGCTGTGTTCCTTTGCCACGCTGTCTGAAACACTGTTTCTCAAAAGAGGCTCCAATCCATTTTTAACCCTTGCACTGTTTATTATGTCAAATATTTCTGCTTCAACATAGCCCTCACAATGTTCTCTGTAAAAATCGGCTGTTTCTGTCAGCCTGTCTCTATATATATAAATTGAGTCAGCCTGATTGTTTACAGCATCAAAATACAATGCATAATGGAAACCCTTTCCATCATACAAAACTTTCTCTGTTGAAAAGCTAACATATTTTCTTGCAAAAAGTCCCGAATAATTTGTTTGATCAGAAATTGTCATGAACTTGAATCCTTTGGAATTTGTATATATTTCAGCAATTTTCCCTTCATAAACTCCAACCATTATAAATTTGCTGTAATCTGAGTTATAAACATATCTTTCAAACCCAAATTTATTTTTGTCAACACGGTTTGGTTGGCCCAATTTTTTTATCAAAGATTCTTCATCTTCCCCAATTTTAAGAGAAACTCCATTAAATATAAATTCCTCATCAATTACGTCAACTACACTTTCATTGTTTTCATCTTTCAAATTTTCAGGTTCAGTTTTTTCATTATTTCCTGCCGAACTGCCTTCTTTGTTGTCATTAACATTGCCATTTTCAGGTATTTTTGAAATTATCACAATGGCCTGTTCCACAGTGGCTGCATCTTTAGGATTGAAGTTTCCTCCAAAACCGTTTATATATCCATTTTTTTTGAGTGCCATGACAGAGGCTTTTGCCCATTGTGAAATTTTTTCAAAATCATTAAATTCCCCGTCAGTGCCTTCTGTTTCCATAGGAATTGACAGTTTCGTCAAAAGCCTATGGATTATAACAGCCATTTGTTCATTTGTTGTCAAATCTTTTGGGCCAAATTTGTCATCACTTATTCCAGAAAAAAAGCCAAGTTCAACAGCATGAGAAGCTTCAGGAATGTTTGTGTCAGTGAACGGATTTTTATTTGGTTTTTCAGCTTTTTCTCCCGAATAGTAGTAATAAAAACTCATCACCAAACGGCAAAAGTCTTCCCTTGTCATTTTCTCATTTGCTTTTGAAAGAAGATCTTCTGGAACATATCCCTTTTTATGCGCTTCTGTAACAACTTCCTGCGCCCATGGACTGCAATTTATATTGTTCGCCGCATAAACCGGACATGCTATGATCAGAGCAAACAAAAACGCTGCAATCCTGCCAAAAATTAGTTTCATTCTTTCACTCCTTTTGTGCTTAAATATTGAATTAACATGCTCATATTTTGCATATATAATTAGACCGTATAAATTGTTACATAATTATAACATAAATTTAAAATAAAGTAAATTTTTTATTAATTAAATATATTTTAATTATTTTTATTTTTCAATCCTTTTAGAATTAAGGTTTTTATGTAGTTTTGTCCCAC
>JAAVYN010000030.1 GCA_022791155.1 Bacillota bacterium
AAGCTCTCGAATTTCCCTTCGGGAAACGCTCCACTTCGTTGCGCGCCGCGACTCTCACGCGGTTCGCACAGCAGGTTCTCGAATTTTGCTTACGCAAAACGGCCTTTGGCCGCCGGCGCTTTCAGCCGGTTCGCACATCTCGGAGTTGCGAGGGCCGAATGCCCCTCCCACAACCCTCCCCTGTTTGGCCACGCCTTTTTAAATCGGCTGTTCGGGTCATCAACCCTTATTGATGTTTAATGCTGTGGGGAAGTTTAGAAAATAAAAGTTACTATAAATATTCAATTTGTTTTTTATGAAATGTAAGTTCTTGAAATTATATTAATACATTTAAAACAAGTTGCAACATAATATTTTTTTTAATTCCCCTTAGCATTAACAACCAACAAGGGGTAAAAACTTGAACCCCCGACAAAAAAGCGTGGCCAAACGGGGGTGGGGGTGGGAGGGGCATTCGGCCCTCGCAACTCCGAGATTGCCCCTCCCACGGTCTTAAAAAATGCAATTTTTGAAGGCTGAAATTGATCAATTAAACCACACCAGCAAGCTCTCGAATTTCCCTTCGGGAAACGCTCCACTTCGTTCCGCGCCGCGGCTTTCACGCGGTTCACACAGCAAGCTCTCGAATTTCCCTGAGAAACGGTTTTTGTTCAATCAATTTTCCACATTCATCAAGGGCTTAACCTTTCGTTGACAGGGGCAAACTTCAGCCATTATATTTTATGCTGAAACAGGCAAGTCCCAATCCCGTTTTATGAGCAGAGAACTTGCCTGAACATTGTTATAAACTTAATTTACTGAGCAGCTTTTTCAGCTTTTATTTTTCTGATGGCTTCTGTCAGTTTGGGGATGATGACCTTAACGTCGCCAACAACGCCCAAATCGGCTATGTCAAATATAGGAGCTGTGTCATTTTTGTTGATTGCCACGATGAGCTCGGAACCTTCCATGCCGGCCACGTGCTGAATGGCGCCTGAAATTCCGCATGCCATGTAGAGGTCAGGGCGCACAGTTTTTCCTGTCTGTCCAACCTGACGGCTTCTGTCGATCCAGCCGGCGTCAACATTGGCCCTTGAGGAAGAAATTTCGCCGCCAAGAACGTCGGCAAGCTCTTTAAGCACGTTGAAGAAATCAGCGCTGCCAATTCCACGGCCGCCGGACACAAGATATTTAGCTTCTGTGATGTCAACAGCTTTCTTTTCAGATTTGATGACTTCTCTGATCTTAACGTTCATGTCAGCGTCTGTAAGCTCAACGGCAATTTCCTTAACTTCGCCTTTGGCGCTTGTGTCTTTTGGAAGCGCTTTCATAACGCCGGGGCGAACTGTGGCCATCTGTGGGCGGTGATTTTCGCAAAGTATTGTTGCCATTATGTTTCCGCCGAATGCCGGACGTGTCATGGCAAGGAGTTTTGTTTCAGGATCTATTTCAAGCTTTGTGCAGTCGGCTGTGAGCCCTGTATGTACTCTTGCTGAAACACGTGGCGCAAGGTCACGGCCAATTGATGAAGCGCCATAAAGAACGATTTCAGGCTCACAAGCCTTGATAACCTCAAAGAGCGCTTTTGTGTAAGGCTCTGTAACATATTCGGCAAGCATTTCATGGTCAACAATGACAACCTCATCGGCGCCGTGCTGAATCAAAAGCTCGGCTTTATCTTTAATTTTTGATCCGAGGAGTATGGCAACAACCTTCTGGCCCAAATCGGCTGCCAAATCTTTGGCTTTTCCAATAAGCTCGATGCCAACCTTTTGAATTTCCCCGTCTCTTTGTTCAACAAAAACGTATACGTCTTTACTCATGTAAGTTATCCTCCTTCTAAGATTTGTTCAAAATCAGATGATATATTTTTCCTGCAATTTTTCAACAATCTTTGCAACAGCTTCATCGGCGCTGATGTCTTTATATATTGTCCCGGCGCCTTTTGCCTGTTTTGTGAAGGACTGTTTAACTCTTGTTGGGGAACCTTTCAGGCCCAAATTTGCCTTGTCAACTGTGTCTTCAATTTCAGCAAGGCCCCAAACTTTAACTTCTTTTTCTCTATAGGCGTCAAAAACACCGCCAACTGACATATATCTTGGAGCAGCAAGCTCTGCCAAAGCTGTGATGAGGCAAGGCATTTTAACTTCAATTATGTGGTATCTGTCTTCAAACTGTCTCTTAACAACAAGCTTGTCGCCTTCAACCTCAAGTTCCTCTGCATAGCTAACCTGTGGAATGCCCAAATGCTCGGCAATTTGAGGGCCAACCTGTGCTGTGTCGCCGTCAATGGCCTGACGGCCTGTGATGATGACGTCATAGTCAAGTTTTTTGAGCGCGGCGGCAATTGTTGATGAAGTTGCCCATGTGTCGGCGCCGCCGAAAGCTCTGTCGCTGACAAGAATGGCGTTGTCGCAGCCCATTGCAAGCGCTTCTCTCAAAGCAACGTCGGCCTGTGGCGGGCCCATTGAAACAACTGTGACAGTGCCGTTTGTTTTTTCTTTGAGCTGAAGTGCAGCCTCAATTCCTGCTTTGTCGTCAGGATTGATAATGCTTGGAACACCGTCTCTTATAAGAGTGTTTGTAACCGGGTCAAGCTTAACTTCTGTTGTATCCGGAACTTGTTTTATACATACAACTATTTTCATAAGATATTAATCCCCTTTCAGCATCAGTTAACTTTGAGATAAGAAGCCACAACCATCTTTTGAACTTCTGTTGTGCCCTCATAAATCTCCGTGATTTTAGCGTCACGCATCATTCTTTCAATTGGATAT
Source organism: Bacillota bacterium (assembly GCA_022791155.1). Classification (GTDB taxonomy): domain Bacteria; phylum Bacillota; class Clostridia; order Lachnospirales; family Anaerotignaceae; genus JANFXS01. The sequence continues at coordinate 2,757 of JAAVYN010000030.1, forward strand.
TCTCTTGTATAGCCATAGCCGCCGTGGAGCTGGAGACATCTTCTTGTCACGTCACTTGCGGCTGTTGCAGCAAACATTTTTGCCATGGCAGCAAGGTGACCATATGGCTCTTTGGCTTCTTTGGCGCATGCAGCTCTGTAAACGAGAAGCTGTGCGGCATCCATTTTTGTTTTCATTTCAGCAAGTTCAAACTGAGTGTTCTGGAATTGAGAAAGTCTCTTGTTGAACTGTTTTCTTTCTTTGACATATTTGATTGTTTCGTCAATGGCGCCCTCGCCAATTCCGAGAGCCTGAGCGGCAATTCCAATGCGGCCGCCGTCAAGAGTTTTCATGGCAATGCCAAAGCCCTTGCCTTCCTGTCCAAGGAGGTTTCCTTTTGGAACAATGCAGTTTTCCATGATGAGCTCGCATGTTGAGGAGCCTTTGATGCCCATTTTCTTTTCATGTTTTCCAACAGAGAAGCCCGGGAAATCCTTTTCAACAATGAATGCTGAAATGCCTCTTGTGCCTTTTGATTTGTCTGTCATGGCAATGATGATGAATATGTCTGCAAAGCCGGCGTTTGTGATGAAAATTTTGGAGCCGTTGAGCACATAGTGGTCGCCTTCAAGAACGGCTTTTGTCTGCTGTCCGCTGGCGTCTGTGCCGGCGCCTGGCTCTGTGAGGCCGAAAGCTCCAATTTTTTCGCCTTTTGCCAATGGAACAAGATATTTCATTTTTTGTTCTTCTGTGCCAAATTCATAGATTGGGTTGGCGCAAAGTGATGTGTGGGCGGAAATGATAACGGATGTTGTGCCGCAAACCTTTGCCATTTCCTCAACGCACATAGCATATGAAAGAACGTCGCCTCCCTGACCGCCATACTGTTTTGGGAAAGGAATTCCCAGCATGCCATATTTGGCGAGTTTTTTAACTGTTTCGTATGGAACTTTTTCTTCCTCATCAACTTCTTCGGCCAAAGGTTTAACTTCGGTTTCGGCGAATTTTCTATACATTTCCTGTAACAATTTGTGTTCCTTTGATAATGTAAAATCCATTAATCTTTCCTCCTTTAAATTATAAAAAATTATCATAGACGATAATTTATGGTAACAAATTTAACAAGCGGAATTTCTTTTGAGAAACCATGTTTGAAATGCACCGCAAAATGATTTATTATTAACAAAATTCTAAATTCTATGTTAACAATTTGTCAGCCCGTTGTCAAGTTTTTTATGTGTCCGGCGGGCACAAAAGGTGTCTTTGCAAAAAGCTGCCTTTGTTTTGCCGCAGTGATATGCGTTTCAAAATATTATGAAATTTTTATCCAATTTTTGATTCCAAAATTTACTCCATGAACTTTGCGCCACAAATTTGAACATAAATTCAATTCAATTTGTGCAAAGGCACAAAATCAAAACACGCCACATTTATGTTCGCACAAGCACAAACGTCACAAAACCGTTCAAAAACTTTGTTAAACACTTATTTAACAAGGCGGGCTGAAAAATCAAAAAAATGCTCAAATTTTTGCTCCTCAAAAATCCTCGCTGCTTTCAGCGCCTTTGGCGCTCTGAATTGCAACTTGTCACATTTCAACCCCAACACGCCCGTCTTTGGCGGATCGGTTGGGGCGCAAGTTAAAGGCCGAAACCATTCTATACACAAGCTTTCCATCAACGCGCAAACTTTCCATGACGGAAACTTTGTCCACGCTTATACTCAATTCTTCAATTCCAATTTTCTCCTTCACAGCGTCAAAGCTCTCTGTCAGCTCAATTTCACGCCCCAATGTTATGTGCGGCTTCAAGCCTCTTTTCTCTCTTGAAAAGCCCTGCTTCTGAAGCGACTTTTCAACGTTGGCAAAAAGTTTTTGAAGCTCATTGTTTTCCTTTGTTCCAACCCACACAATTGCCCTTTTCCCTCTCGGAAAAAACCCCAAATTGTCAAGCCTCAGTTCAAAAGCGTGGCTTCTCAGAGCCGCCTCACCCACTGCCTCTGAAACATACGAAAGTTCCTCCCTTGGAATTTCGCCAATGAACCTGACTGTCAAATGAAAATTGTTTTCAGACGTGAAATTTCCCCGGCGCGAAAGTTTTTTGACATTTTCGCCAACTTCATTCAAATATTTTTTAATTTCCGGCTTAAACTCCACTGCAATAAAAACTCTCATAAAACCCTCCTGCAATAACAACGTCTTCCCAATTTTGTCATTTCTTTTTTTGAACAGAAAAGCCAAACTTGCCTATATTTTTTCCAATTTCAAAATATCGCCCATGGCTATAGCATATTGGGCATGTGTCATTAAAATTAAATTTGCCGCTTTCGTCAATGAGCTCGCCGTTCACGTCAACTGCCACAACTTCGCCCAAAAACATGTCATGGCTCCCCAGCGGAATTATGTCTTTGACCCTGCATTCTATGTTCACAGGGCTTTCATATATGATTGGCGCGCCAACTTTGGAGGCCTTTGCAGGGGTGAGCCCGCACTGGCGGAACTTGTCCACATCTGCTCCGCTTTTAACGCCGCAATAGTCACATGCCTTTGCCAGCCTGCTTGTTGTGAGATTGATCACAAACTCGCCTGTTTCCTTTATCATGTGGTGCGAATGTCTTCCGGGCCGCACTGATATATATGTCATGGCCGGATCTGTGTTTATTGTTCCAGTCCATGCAATTGTGATTATGTTTTTTTCGCCCTCCATGCTTCCACAGCTCACCATAACTGCCGGCACGGGATATACCATTGTTCCAGGTTTCCAAACTTCTTTTGACATAACAAACACTCCTTTGAAATTTCAGCTTAAATATGTTTTCAATTTTTCCGGTTCCAAACCAAACTTTGTTTAATTTTATCACACACACTTGCTGAAAAAAAGCCATTCGTGCCACAAACAATTCAAACATGCATTTTTTTGTGCAAAAAAGCAAACAAATTTCTTCAATTGGAAGCTTCAAAGCACAAAACGTTGAACAATACAGCTTGAAGCCGGCTGACACTTGTGTTAAAATTATATTCAGTTGAATTGCCTTTAATTGGCAAAAACAGTGGCGTTTCCAAATTGAAATTTGTGCGCAAAAAACCGTCATTGAGGAGAGTGTTATATCATGAAAAAGGAAAAACGCGTGTGGAAGTTTTTTTCATGGAACACATTGCTTGTTCTTGTTTTGTCATGCGTGCTCAACACATTTGTTTGGATTGCGTTTCATGGAGTTCCTGTCACAAAAATCCCCAAAAAAGAAAACATAAAAATGATCACAATCACATATAACAGCACTGAAAAAATAGAAATTGCCGATGAGGCAAACATAGAACTTCTTGTGAAAAGCACCGGTCTTTTGAACCATCAGCTTTTTGGCAAAAAAGAAGAAGGAACCCCTGTTGTCACATTGACCTATGAAACAAAAAACGGAGAAACCACAACAATTGAGGCAAACGGCACAACCGTATGGCAAAACGGAAAGCCACATTCCTTAAAAGAAAAAAACTCATTTGTCAACATAATCGAAGGGCTGTTTTTTTGAGCTTCAAAACAGACATGTCCACAAAAATCACTGTTCACAACACAAAAATTTCAATGTTTATATAATTTTCTATGGAAAGGACAAATCATTATGAAAAAATTTTTTGGTGTTTTTCTGTCTTTCTTAACCGCCCTATCTCTTTGTTCCTGCAATGACAACAATGTGTCGTCTCAAAACAACGCCGTTCCCGCTTCAAACACAGTTTCTGAAGCAGACCCCGAAAAGCCCGAAAATGACGATGCGTCAAAGCCGTCTGTCCAAGCCGATCCTGGCCTGTTTGATGTGACAATCACGCTCAATTCAGAAATTGTTGGCGAAACAACACAGGAAAAAGAAGATCAATATGTCAAAGAAAACGGCTTCAAATCGGCAACGCTCAATGACGATGGCTCTGTCACATATGTCATGAGCAAATCAAAACACAACGAACTCATGGCCGACCTCAAATCCTCGTTTGAAGAAAGCTTTCAGGAGATCGCTGAATCGGAGGACTATCCAAACATAACTTCAATTGAAGCCAATGACGATTACACCGTTTTCAAAATTTCTCTCGAAAATGGCGAAGTTGGCCTTGTGGACTCATTTGTCACAATTGTGTGCTATGCATATGGCGGCATGTATGGCTCGTTCAACGGCACGCCGTCTGACAACATAAACGTTCAGTTTGTGGATGCCAAAACCGGCAGCATAATTGAAGAAGCAAACTCAAATGATGTGAACTAAAATTGAAAACCGAAAATTGAACATTCAAAACAAACAATGATGAACACCAATCCAGCCTGACCGGATTGGTTTTTCAAACACACAAATCAAACCGAAACGCCCACTGCTGCCAAAAACCATTTTCATATTGCGCCGGCATGAATTTTTGTGTAATCTGTCATTTCCGCTTCATCATATATAAAGCTATATAAAAAATTCAATTTTAGTGGCCAAAGAAATAATGACAAACCATGATTTTTGTGATAAACTCTTTTTCATCACTTTAACATATGAAAGGAGAAGTCGTCGTGAAGGAGCATGTTCACGAACATCTTTTTATTGAACGAATTATACATTTGCTGCGTCTGCTTGATGAAACCCAAATCGAAATTGACCAAATTGCCGCTGGGCGCTGGCCAACAGAATATATCTCGCTCGAAGATGAAGAAAATTTCAAGGCGCTCTATGAAACAATTGAGTTCATGGATCACATTCCCGGCGGATTTTTGATCTATTATGCCGATGAGGGCGAACAGATCATATATGCCAACCGTGGACTGCTTCGCATGTTTCAATGTGAAACAATGAAAGAATTTCGCAAGCTCACTGGCAACTCCTTTCGCGGAGTTGTTCACCCTGATGACATTGACCTTGTGGAAAACAGCATCAGACGCCAAATTTTTGAAAACAAAAGCGATCTGGACTATGTTGAATATCGCATACGCCGCAAAGACGGTTCTGTCCGCTGGGTTGAGGACTATGGCCATTTCATACACACTGAAACAGTTGGCGACATATTCTATGTGTTTTTGGGCGATTCTGCCGATGAAAGAAACCAGCAGCAAATGGCGCAAAAGCGTTTGCTGAAAGAGGCCATGGAAAAAGCCAACTTGGCCATTAAAGCCAAAAACACATTTGTTTCACACGTCTCCCACGACATGCGCACACCCCTAAACGCCATATTTGGCTTCACTTTTCTGGCAAAAGAAAGCATTGGCGACAACAACGCAACAATGAACTATCTGAACAAAATTGAAAATGCAAGCCAGCAGCTTCTTGACATGATCACACAAGTTCTTGACGCCGCCGCTCTCCCCGGCACAGAGTCAAAAGAAGACGAATGCGAGTTCCAAACAGTGATACACGACGCGTGCAACAATCTTGTTCCAAAAATCAACGAAAAATCAATTGAATTTTCAATCAATTGTGATGATATAACACACAACAACATATATGCTGACAACGAAAAACTGAAACAGCTCATTTTCATATTGGCTGAAAACGCCGTGAACTACACAAACCCTGGCGGAAGCGTGGGCATATCAGTTCATGAGAAAAAAGAGCTTTCCAACGACAACGCCGTGTTCAGCATTGTTGTGAAAGACACAGGAATTGGAATTGGCGAGGAGTTTTTGGAGCATATTTTTGAGCCATTCAGCCGCGAGAAAAACTCCACTCTCAGCGGAATCCCCGGCATTGGCCTTGGGCTCACCATTGCCAAAAACATACTGGACATAATCGGCGGCACAATTGACGTCAAAAGCGCCGTTGGCGAGGGAAGCACATTCACTGTCACACTCAGCTTCCGCGTTCAGCCCATGGCCGAAAACAACGGCATTGACAAACACCGCGCCCTCAAAGTTCTGCTTGTTGAGGACAACGAGATCAATCTTGAAATTGAGTCCGAAATATTGGAGCACATGGGTTTTGTGGTTGAACCGGCTGAAAACGGCAAAATTGCCTTGGACAAAGTTGAAAAGTCTTCTTTCAGCGACTATGATCTGATCATAATGGACTTGCAAATGCCCTTGATGAACGGATGGCAGGCCGCGTCAGCCATACGAAAACTTCCAGATCCAAAGCGTTCAGAAATCCCCATAATAGCGCTGTCAACAAACTTTTTGGTCAGCGATTTGCGCAAGTCAAAAGAAAGCGGCATAAACGCTCATCTCACCAAACCAATGAACCTTTCAGCGCTTTTGGAAACAATTGAGCAGATCATGAAAAACCGCATTTCCGAATCATCTGAAAACTGATTTGGCAAAACAAATTCATTTTTAAAACACAAAAAAGCCTTCAGAAAATTTCTGAAGGCAATTTTTTTGCGCCAAAATTCAAGGCGCAATCATTCTTTCAGCTTGCTGGCAAAGCTTGTCATGGCCTCGGATATTTTTATCTGCTGAGGACAAACGGCTTCACAGCTTTTGCAGCCTATGCACGCACTGGGCCGTTTTTCTTCTGACATTTTCATGATTGCCCGCGGAACAACAAAGCCGCCATCTGTGAAATTGTGGTCGTTGTAAAGCCCCAAAAGCAGTGGTATGTCAAGCCCCTGAGGACAATGGCCAACGCAATAGCGGCATGACGTGCAGGGCAGTGTTCCGCTCAAAAGGTCAGCGGCGGCCGAAAGAAGCGCTTCCATTTCCTCTTTGTCAAGCGGTTCTTCCGTTTCAAAAGTGTGTATATTCTCCTTCAGCTGTTCCATGTTTGAAACGCCCGAAAGCGTCACAACAGCTTCAGGAATTGTTTGTATGAAGCGGTGCGCCCACGCCGAAACTTCCTCATTGGGCCTGAGCGCTTTCAGCCGGGCCGCTGTTCCGTCAGGAAGGCTTGCCAGTTTTCCGCCGCGCATGGGCTCCATGACCCAAACAGGAATTTTATATTCATTGAGCAGTTCAATTTTGGCTTTGGCGCCTTGAAGTGTCCAGTCCACATAGTTGAGCTGTATCTGACAAAATTCCATGGCTTCACCATATGCTTCCAAAAACCTTTTCATTGTGTCACAACTTCCGTGAGCCGAAAAGCCCAAATGGCGTATGCGGCCTTTTTTCTTTTGTTCTGAAAGATATTTGAATATGCCATATTTTTCGTCAATATATTCATCAATGTTCATTTCACACACATTGTGGAACAAATAAAAATCAAAATGGTCAACTTGACATTTCTCAAGCTGTTTTTCAAAAATTTCCTCAACTTTGTCCATGTTCGAAAGGTCATATCCAGGAAATTTTGTGGCAATATAAAAACTCTCCCTTGGATAGCGGCTCAATGCCTTTCCCAAAAAAATCTCTGAGTTTTCTTCGTGATATCCCCATGCTGTGTCATAATAGTTGACGCCGTTTTTCATGGCAAAATCAACCATTTCAAGCGCCTTTTCTTCGTCTATCATGGAGTTGTTTCCGTCTATAACAGGCAAACGCATTGCGCCCATTCCCATGGCCGACAGTTCCAAACCTTTAAAATTCTTTTTAATCATTTCAAAGCCTCCTCATCAACGTGCTTTTCATGCGCTTTTTGCGCGCTTTTTATAGATGATAACACTTGAAGTGCGCTCCAAGTCAACCATTTTTTTGCGCACCCACAAAATTCAGCGTTTTCCACAAACTTCTGCAAAAACAGTTTCAAAACGAATGTCGTCGGGCCGCAAGCCAAACCGCCGTTCACGCACACAAAACGCGCCGTTCAAACAAAGCCCGGCGCGTTCATTCATTTAATAATGATTATTTTGTCTGTGCAAACATCCAGTCTCTTATGCTTTCATTGGCATATCCGGGAGTCCATGAAAAATGGGCTGAAGGATAGAAGAAAGTTCCACTTGCATAAATTTCACTGTTATATTCTATGCCTGCTGCATCCAAGCCCTCCATGATGGCTTTTCCGTCTTCAAATTTGACTGTTGGATCATCTTCTGCATGAATGATGTATATTTTTCCGCTCATAGGAGCAAAGCGGCTATAGTCTATGCTGTCTGAAAGCCTTGCGCAAACAGGAACAATGGCGGCAAACTCATCTGGATGGTTATATGTGAGCGCCCATGTGCCCATTCCGCCCATTGAAAGGCCCGTCACATAAATTCTGTTGGCATCTGTGTTATATTTCTTCATCACCGAATGAAGAAGTTCATATGCTGCCTGATTTTCAGGTGACAATTCGCCTGTTGGATATGACGTTTTGTTTTCGCCTTCAGCTGTGATCGACCAATTGTCTTTTGCTTGAGGGGCAATGACTATGCACTGGTTTTTGCCTGCTTCAGAATCTTTGGCCCAAATGGTTGCCATTTGATACCTTTTTAATATCATATCCACAGACTGTGTTTTTTGTCCCGAACCATGAAGCGCCAAAACAATGGGATATGACTTTGAGGCGTCATAATCAGATGGCACATATAAATTATAGTCTATTTCCGTTCCGTCAGCAGCTTTGAATGAGTCTTGTGTGAAAAGCGCATATATGTCTGTGTCATCTTCTCTTGTGATTGTGATTGTGTATGAATTTTTGGCTTCGCCATTGACAACTTCAATTTTGGCTGTTTGAACATACACGCTGTCATAGCCTTCATATGTCTGTGTGAGCGGCACCACATAGCCGCCGTCACCGCGCTCAATGACAACTGGTTCATTCACATCTTCCTCGCCAAAAACGCCTGGAGTTATGGCAGCGGTGACAGTTATCTCGGAGCCCTCATTGGCTGTTGGGTTTATAAGAACTCCATATATATCACTTTGCACAGTCAGGTCATATTTTGTTGTGTCAGGCGTGAAGTTTGGAGTGATTGTTTTGCCATCCATTGTTGTGACATCAAGAGAAGTGAGCACAGCAGTTTCTTTTTCAACAATTTCAACCGGCTCAAGCTTTTCTTCAACTTCAACTGCTTCAATCAGCTCCGGTTTTTCTTCAACTTTAATTGTTTCGGCCTGTTCGGCAATTGCTGTTTTGTCTGGAACTTGAAGAACTTGTTTTGGGAAAATGAGATTGGGGTTGGCAAGCTTGTTCATTTCTGCAAGAACGCGCCACGTTGTTCCATAAATTGGCGCAATTTTTGAAAGATTGTCACCCTCTTTGACAACATATGTGGCTGCAAAAGCTGTTTGGAGCATGCCAATTGTCATTGCCGCCGTGGCCAAAAGCGCCGTGGTTCTTTTGAATTTTTTTTGCATTTCAAACCCCTCCTAAATAAATCGCACCCTATAATTACGACATTTAAAGTATACCATTAAAAATTAGTTTATTAAATGATAATTATTTAAGAAATTTGAACATCAAATTTATATATTTTTAACAGTATTTTCTATACCGAAATAAAATTTTTGCACCAACAAATTACACCTTCATTTGAAAATTTCAAAAATATTGACTGTCTGCTAATTATAATTACATATATTGGGCAAACTCAAATTAACAAAAACATGAAAAGGAGAATTTGTTTATGCTGAAAGAAAGTCTTTTGGTTCCTTTTTTCGAAAAGTTCGATCAATATCCATTCATTGTGAAAATCAACGACAAGGAATATAAAATTGGCGAGGGCGCCCCTGAATTCACAGTGAGCCTCAACAAAACAATCCCCGTCACAGCGCTCATGGCAAGCACCTCACTTGCTTTGGGAGAGGCATATATGAACAAGGATTTGGAAATTGAGGGAGATTTATATTATGCATTGGATCACTTTTTGGGCCAGATGGACAAATTTTTTGTTGACGAATCGGCGCTCAAAAAAATAATATTCACATCAACAGCCAAAAAAAATCAAAAAAAGGAGGTTCAAAGCCACTATGACATTGGAAACGATTTTTATAAACTTTGGCTTGACGAAACGCTGAGCTATTCATGCGGATATTTCATAAACGATGATGACACATTGCATCAGGCACAGTTGAACAAAGTTGACTATATATTAAAAAAGCTATATCTGAAAGAGGGCATGTCGCTTTTGGACATTGGCTGTGGCTGGGGATTTCTTTTGATTGAAGCCGCCAAAAAATATGGCGTGCATGGCCACGGCATAACGCTGAGCCATGAACAGCATAAAGAGTTTCAAAAACGAATTGAAGAGGAAAATTTGGAAGAGCTTCTCACAGTTGAGCTCATGGACTATCGCGATTTGCCAAAGCTTGGGCAAAAGTTTGACCGTGTTGTGAGCGTTGGCATGGTGGAGCATGTTGGGCGCGAAAACTATCAGCTTTTCATCGATTGTGTGAACCGTGTTTTGAAGCCGGGCGGCCTCTTTCTCCTTCATTTTATAAGCAGTTTGAAAGAACACACAGGCGATCCATGGATCAAAAAATATATATTCCCCGGCGGAATGATCCCCAGTTTGCGCGAAATTCTCTCATGCGCCTCTGAAGACGGATTCCACACAATTGATGTTGAAAATTTGCGCCCGCATTACAACCGCACACTTCTGTGTTGGGAAAAAAATTATAGAGAGCATATATGTGAGATACGCGAAAAGTTTGATGAAAAATTCACAAGAATGTGGGAACTTTATCTTTCGGCATGTGCCGCAACATTCCACAACGGCATTGTTGACCTTCATCAGGTTTTGTTCACAAAAGGAATCAACAACGAGCTTCCGCTTTTGAGATGGTATTGAAAGAACCCACAAAATCATTTGAAAATAAATTTATATTAAAATGACAAATTTGTCATTCAAGCTGTTATAAAAAGCCACTGCATTTGAATTGTCAGTGGCTCTTGTCTGTTTTGTGACGGCGCACAATGCATATTTTTTGAATGTTCGCCAATCCGTTGACATGCCAAATTTCTAAGCTACATTTCAATGCAATATATCAGCATATTCAATATTTTCAAGCTATATCTTTTTCAACACAGCTATGTTCCCTTTGCTTTCCACACGATAGCCAAGAAGTTCGGCAATGTCTCTGATTTTTATATAATTTGTTCCGTCTTTCAATATTCTTTCAACTTCAAATTCCTTTTCATCAACAAAAATGCTGCTCTTTTCCACAATTTCCTCCTCAAAACCCAAGTGTTCAAACACGCCCTTTGCCACTGCCAGTGCAAATTCATTTTGGCAGTTCATCAGTTTTTCCCTGTCGCTCATTTCAGCAATTTTTGATTCGCAAAAATCCATCTTCATCGTTTGCGCTCCTTCACGGCGCCCATTGGAAACAAAAGCCGTTTCCACAAGCACCGCCGGCATGTTTGTGCTGTTGAGAACAGTCAGGTCTTTTCTGATTTTTATATGTCTGTCTGCTGTTTTCAAGTTTTGAACAATGGAATTTTGTATATGTTCAGCCAGTTTGTCACTTTCACCGTCATGGGCATATATCAGGCATTCAGTGCCATTGGCCGAGGCTGAAGCCGCGCTGTTGCAGTGGATTGACACAAACAGATCGGCGCCCCACTTGTTGGCCTTTGCCGCTTTTTGAGCCACGCTGTTGTATGTGTCGTCACTGCGTGTCAGAAAAACGTCAAGTCCTTTGCTTTTCAAAATTTCTGCCAGTTTGAGCGATATACTAAGCGCCACATCTTTTTCGACACACCCGGCGGCCACAGCCCCCGGATCCTTCCCTCCATGGCCTGGATCTATGCATATTTTCATTCAATCACTCCTTCTCACCCTAGTCAGTAATTTTTGCTTTGCAAAAATCCGCTTCGCGGCCGCATGTCTTTGCGGTACTTGTCAGTAATTTTTGCTTTGCAAAAATCCGCTTCGCGGCCGCATGTCTTTGCGGTACTTGTCAGTAATTTTTGCTTCCCAAAAATCCGCTTCGCGGCGCTAACAAAAAATTCCATTCAAAATCATTGAATGGAGTTTACAAATTCAAAAAGTATAGGTTTTGAAATTTATGCTAAATGGTCTTTTAGCTTTTTGAAAATTCCCAATAGCGTTAAACATTAACAAAGGCTAAAACTCGAACTGCCGACAAAAAGCGTGGCCAAACAGGGGAGGGTGTGGGAGGGGCATTCGGCCCTCGCAACTATGAGATGTGCGAACCGCGTGAGAGTCGCGGCGCGCAACGAAGTGGAGCGTTTCCCGAAGGGAAAT
>JAAVYN010000031.1 GCA_022791155.1 Bacillota bacterium
CTCCCACACCCTCCCTCCTTGGCCACGCTTTTTGTCGGCAGTTCAAGTTTTAGCCTTTGTTAATGTTTAACGCTATTGGGAATTTTCAAAAAGCTAAAAGACCATTTGGCATAAATTTCAAAACCTATACTTTTTTTCAAACTTAACAAAACAAACAACTTTTCCAAAACCCCTAATAACATTAAACATCAACAAAGGCAATACCTCGAACCCGCGACAAATAGCGCTGCCAAGCATTGGCGCTGACAGTCCGGGGCATTTCTGTCCAGCAGAACGCCATTATTTTTGCCGGCCAAAATTATCTTCCAAAAACAAAATCGGGTGTTTCAAAATATAATTTCAGCTTAGCTGCATTTTGAAACACCCTTGTTGTTTTGTTTGATATATATTCTTATTAAATATATAGAAGCATAAACGGCATGAATCACAAAAGCCTCAAATGTTTTGTTCACAAACTATGCAAAAACAATCATGCACAAGCATTTTTGAAACCTGGTTCAAAAAATGTTGAAACATTCATTTTTTCTGTGTCGCTCAAAAAACTTCTGTCAATATAGCAATTGTGAATTTTTCAGCCTCATTCACCCATCAATGTTTCTACAGCTTCTTTGAGAGTTGTGACCTCGCCCACATTGCCGGGGAATATAACATATGGCATGTTTGGGAACTTGCTTTCAGCGCCTGTCATCCAAACAGGAATGCCCGGCTTGATCTGGCCCATAACTGTGGCGCGTCTAACCTTGAGCGCTTTTGTGCCAACGTCGCTGGATGTTATGCCGCCTTTGGCAATTATGAAGTTTGGCTTTATGTTCAAATTGCCAATGACACTTGTGACAGCGTCTGAAATTGCAACAGATGCCTCAAGTATTTTATCTTTGTCATCAGTGTCAAGCTTAACCAACTCGCGGCTTGTATACACAACAACCGACTTTCCGCTTCCAATGAGCTCCTCGGCCTTTGCCACAACTTTGGCAACCTCGTCTTTAAGGCCGCCCTCCTCAAGCACACGCCCGGCGTGGAACTCAATAAATTCCAAAGGATATTTGCAGTTTTTGAGTTCTTCGAACTGTGCTGTTGTTTTTTTGACATGTGAGCCAATCAAAACAATGCCGCCATTGACATTTCCGGCTTCGACAAGTTCGTCTTTTGTGAGAAGCGCTTTGTCGCCAACGCCTCCCAAAACTTTTGTGATGGCCGCCGCGCTCCTGAATATGAACTCTTTTCCCTGAGCAACAGCCTTGCAAAATGCTATGGCAAATATCTTTGCATCAACATAATCCACAGCATTCACTATAACTTTTCCAAATCCGCTGACAGACATCAGTTTTTCTGTGATTTTGTCAATCTCAAGATTTCGGATTTCGTCAAGCGAAATATATGTCATGTCTTCAGCCTTGAAAGCCCCTTTTGACTTTTCTTCGCAATATTCACCCATGTGGCTTGCCGAATAGCCAAACGATTTGTCTTTGGCAAACTCTGTCATGCCCGCTGGAGTGAGCATGTCGCCCTCTTTCACATAGTGTATGTTGTCTATTGTGAAGCGGCCGCCTTCTTTGAAAAATGGGAACATAACTTCGCCGTCAATCTTTTTGCCTGTGAGTGCTTCTGTTTCATCTTTAAGGAGCATAGGCTCCAAAGGATAGTGTCCTCTAAGCGTGGAGTCGCTTCTGCTGATTATTATGTATTGGCGGCCTGTTGCCTTTGCCGCCTCAAATATGTTTTTTGCCATTTCCTTGTGTGCCGCTGTTGTTTGAGGAACTGTGAGCCCCCTTGAATTTGTGAGCACAAAGAATATGCTGTTTTTTTCATTAAAGCCTTCAATGAGTGTTTCAACTTCCCAGTTTGTGTAAACCGAAACATTGTTGACCGTTTGCACGCCTGTTGGATCGTCGTCAAGAACAACAATTTTTTTGTTCAGGCTGCTCAACGCTTCTTTCAGCATTTCATCAACCTTTTTTTCATCAACGGCTTTGAATGATGATAATATATCAACGCTGATAGGCTTAACTTCTGTCATAACAATTCTCCTTTTATTGTACCTTTTTAACTTCTACATTGGCAAGCTGCTCAAAATATTGAACAATTCCTGAATGGTCGTCATCCATATGTCCGCCAACTTTGAGAGCCTGCATGATTTCAAAAAGCTGTGCTGTCAAAGGCACAGGGCAGTCAATGTCATGAGCTGTGTTTATAACGTTTTTTATGTCTTTGTGGTTGATTGAAATTTTTCCGCCCGGTTTGAAATTTCTTTCAACAATCATGGGGATTTTTGCATCCAAAACGGTGCTTCCGGCAAGGCCGCCTCTTATGGCGTTGTAAACCTTCACAGGATCGGCCCCGGCTTTTGTGGCAAGAACAAATGCCTCCGAAACAGTGGCAATTGTGAGGTTGACAATGATTTGGTTGGCAAGTTTTGTGACAGAACCGCTTCCGCTTGGGCCAATCAAAAGCGCACTGGAGCCCATGATGTCCATATATGGCTTGACAGCCTCAAAGTCCTTTTCCTCGCCGCCGGCCATGAACGCCAAAGTTCCGTCAATTGCTTTTGGCTCGCCGCCGGAAACAGGTGAATCAACAAAGCCAACGCCTTTGGCCAAAAGTTTTTCAAAGCAAGCCTTGCTTTCAGTTGGCGTGACAGAGCTCATGTCGCACACAACAGCGCCCTCTTTGACTGTTGAGGCCACGCCCTTGTCGCCAAAAAGAACATCCGAAACGATTTTTCCGTTGGGAAGAATTGTAAATATTATTTCACACTCTTTTCCTATTTCTTCAAGGCTTGCCGAAATTGCGCCTGAAGCAACAAGATCGTCAACAGCTTCTTTGTTGATGTCATAAACCATCAGTTCACAGCCGCCTTTTAAAAGATTTTTTGCCATTGGCCTTCCCATAATTCCCAGACCAACAAAACCTGCTTTTTTCATAGCAAACTCCTCCTCATTTTTCATTTATTCATAAATAAATGTATATATTTTGACACAATCTCTCTCACAAACGAAATTTCTTCAATTGACAGTTTTGAGAGATGTGCGTTTGGCTCTGCATTGAGCAGCTGTTTTATCTTCTCCATTGTGAACTGAGAAATTTCAGTGTTCACATTAATTTTGCATATTCCGTTTTCAATGCACTCCAATATCTTTTTTTCAGGAGTGCCGCTTCCTCCGTGGAGCACAAGCGGAATTTTGACATTCTCTTTTATCTCTTTCAATATGTCAATGCGTATATTTGGCTCCGCTTTATACATGCCATGCACAGTTCCAATTGAAACAGCCAGCGCGTCGATGCCTGTTTCAGCGGCAAACTTTGATGCCAAGGCCGGATCGGTGTAGCTTTGGCCGTGGTCAATTTCAACCTCGTTGGAAAACTGCCCCAACGCAAGGCTTCCCAACTCGGCCTCAACAGACACATTTTTGGCATGAGCCATTTCAACTATCTTTTTTGTGTTGGCCATGTTTTCATCAAAGCCAAGCGCCGAACCGTCATACATAACTGATGAAAACCCGGCCTCCACAGCCCTTTTGATTATGTCAAAGTCAGTGCAATGATCCAAATGGAGGGCTGCTTTAATTCCATTTTCATCAACGGCCTTTTGGGCAATATACACGGCTGTTTCAAGAGGCATGTTTTTGAGATATGACGCGCCAAATGATATTATAACTGGTGCGCACGTCTCTTTGGCCGCTTTTGCCACGCCATTGATTGTTTCAAAGCTATAAACATTGAAAGAGCCAACTGCCCTTCTTTCTTCCATTGTTCCTTCAAGAACATGTTTCAAATTGACAAACACGTTTTTCATTCCTCCTCACCAACGCGGATCTTCATTTCTCTTGTGGCCCTGTTGGCCGCTTCAATTGCCAAAAGGGCCTTGTCGTCATCATGTGTGGCAACCGTTATAAAAAGCATGTCCATTATAACAAGCTGAACAATGCGGCTCACCATTGCTTCGGTATAATATGGCGAATCGTTTGTTGAGCTAAATATGCACAAATCGGCCATTTCAGCCAAATCGCTGTTCATATAGCTTGTTATTCCAATGACCTTTGCGCCGCCATTTTGTGCAAGGCGGCAGCATTCAAGAACTTCTTTGCTTTCTCCCTCATGTGAAATGAGAACAAGCAAATCTCCCTTCGAAAGTTGTGAAGCATGTATGAGTGCTATGTGAGAATTGTTTTCGTTGACAACATGGCGGCCGCTTCTAAGGAATTTGTGATATACATCAGTGGCTATGACCCCGGAACCTCCTGCGCCAAAAAACATAATTTTTTTTGCATTTTCAATGAGCCCAACGGCCTCATCCATTTTCTGTTCAGAAAGCAGATTGTCAATGTCAGTTATGGCGCTTGACGCTATTGAAATGACTTTTCTTTTAATGTCGTCAATTTTGTCGCCGCATTTAATTTCTTGATATTCCCTTGAGCTGTCTTCAATTTTGTGGCTTGAGAGATCCTGAACCATGTCAAGGCGAAAATTTTGATAAGATTTATATTCAAGTTTGTTGATAAATCTTATTATGGTTGTTTCACTTAAATTGCATTCTTTCCCCAATTCGCTGAGTGTCATTCTGACGCATTTGTCTCTGTTTTCCAGAATATAATTGGCTATAGTTTTCTGATTTTTAGAGAGTGTGTTATATTTAACCCTTATCTCTGTAAACAAATCTTTGGCCAAAACAGATCCCTCCCAAAGTTCTCTAAAATTAGGATACCACAATATGGTCAAAAAATATAGTATAATTTTTACTATTTTTCAACTTAAATTACAGCATTAATTTTGTATAGAAGAATTTCTTGTCGCTCAAAGTATGTTTTTTTGAGTTTTGCGACATATAAATTGTCAATTTTGCACTAAATAAACGAAAAATTTCACAATTAAACAAAATGTTTCAAAAAATTCTCAACATATAAAATATTAACAAAAAATCACGATATAAAATTTCAATATTAGTTAAAATTCAAGTTCAAAAACAGCATTCATAATGCAGTTTTATAATTTTTAAGCCATGTGTTTTTATTTTTTTGGCTGATATTTTTGACATTTTTTTGTACATTTTCACAAAAATGCAAATTAAAAACCGAAAACTGCCGCGCACAAAATGACGTCTATGCACATTTTTCAATGTAAACCACTGCATTAAAATAAACAGAAAACATTGCCCAACAACAAGCTTCACAAAACGCCATTTGATCTTTCAAAAGAGATTTTTCTTTTTGAAAAACCACACGCAAAATGCAACAACAATTGTGCTCAAAACAATCACCATGGCATATCCATATTTCCAGCTCAATTCCGGCATATGCTCAAAGTTCATGCCATACCACCCGGCTATAAGCGTCAGCGGCATGAAAACTGTTGTGACAACAGTGAACATTTTTATGACACAGTTTAGGCTGTAATCCATATTGGC
Organism: Bacillota bacterium; assembly: GCA_022791155.1. Lineage (GTDB taxonomy): Bacteria > Bacillota > Clostridia > Lachnospirales > Anaerotignaceae > JANFXS01. The sequence continues at coordinate 5,402 of JAAVYN010000031.1, forward strand.
CTGATTGGCCTGCCAAAGCTGCACAATGTTTTCTCTCTGGCGCTCCACATTCCGGCTCAGCCTTCCGGCCTTTTTGGCAAAAAGCTTAAAACAATGCAGTTTTTTGCCGTCAAACACGCCGTTTCTGTTTTCATTCAGCTCCTCGCCAATGTCAACAAGCTGTTCATAATAGTTGTGAAGCATGAGAAGCTTTTTCTTCATTGCAAGCATTTCCGCTGTGAAAACACGGTTTGTGTTTCCGGCTGTTATTTCCTCCTCCATGGCGCTTATTTCAAATTCCGTTTCCTCAAGCTCCACAACGTCGTCACGAATCAGGCTTTCCAATATGGAATATATCACACATTCAAGCGATGCATCTTCTGCGTTGATTTTGTGAACGGCCGAATCAAAAAGGGCGCATATGCTTTTGTCTCTGTCAACAATGTCCACAAGCAAAAAAAGATTCTTTTTGATCAAAAAAGCGGCTCTGTCGTTTTCTGCCCATATGTTTCGTATGTCCACAATGTTTATAATTCCAAAAATCATGTCATCATAAACATCTATGGAGCTTCTTATCGCCGCACTTTTGGAACTTTGCCGGCATTCAGCCACAACGCCATTGGACACTCCGAATATGTCTCTGTTTTCCTCAAATTTTGACATTGGCACAATCCCCACGGTTATGTTGCCGGAACTGATTTTTGAAATTTCTATCTCTTTTAAGCCTCCATTCAATTCATAAATCAAAAACATATCCTCCTGTCAAACATTTCTTTCAAAATATATTTTGCCACAAACACTTTTAACTTTTTGACATATATCATTTTAGTTTCAATGAAGCCAAAAAATGCAAAGCGACAGCTGTCATATAAATCTCAAAAATATGGTTCTAAAACAATTTGTCTTCGAATATAAATATATACTGCACAGAATTTTGTTTGGACAAACATTTCTGCCATGTCTTATTCTGACAAAATTCTTAATATTTCTACAACTTTCATTGAAGTCAGCAGCCAATTATTGTATAATCATAAAAAGGAGATGTGCATAGTATGAACCCAATCATAGGCGCCCTGATAGTTTCAGTGTCTTTAAGCAGTGTGCAGACAGAGCTTCCGCCGGAACCAAATCCATACATATATGAAACAGACGGGCTTATATTGTTTGAACAAACAGAAGAAGAAAGAATTGCCGAAGAGGCCGAAAAGGCACGAATCGCCGAAGAAAAGCGTTTGGCCGAGGAAAGACGCAAAGCTGAGGAGGAAGCCCGAAAGGCCGAAGAAGAACGCATATTAAAAGAAAAAGAGAACCTTGGCTTCACATATGAAATATCATCATGTTCCACAAATTACAGCCAGTCGGCCGCCAATGCCGACAGAAACTTCAACATGCTTTTGGCCAGTGATTCCATTGACGGAATCATATTAAACCCCGGCGACACATTTTCATACAACGATGTCATATTGAGCCACAGAACGCCTGAAAGAGATTATAAAGCCGCCGGCGTCATATCAAACGGAAAAATTGTCAACTCCATAGGCGGCGGAATATGCCAAATATCATCAACACTGTTTAACTCGGCCCTCTATTCCAAAATGACAATAACAGAAAGGCGCAACCATTCGCTGAAGGTTGGCTATCTCCCTGCCGGGCGCGACGCCACGGCTTCATGGGGCACAATTGATTTTTGTTTCAAAAACGAGCTTTCTGTGCCCGTTCGAATTGAATCCAAAATGGAAAACGGAACGCTGACAGTGCGAATGCTTGCCAAAGAAGACCCAAAAATTGGCAACATCGATGTCAAAGTTTCCCAAAACAAAGGCGTCTACACACTCAAAAGATATGTTGACGGTGTTGTTGACTACACAGCAACAAGCGTATACAAAGGATAATTCTCCTCGCAAAAAATTTGTCAAACAACAAAAATATAGTGTCAAAAAGGCATATTTGTCCATACTATATATTAACCGGTTTATTCGAAGGATAATCCGGCGCGCCAATGACAATAATAACCTCGAAAGGAGGTTGTTGTTATGAACACAAAAAAATCCGCAGAAAACAAGGCAGCCGTTCGCGAAAGTGAAAAACTTTCCCCAAACGATCTCACCGATGAACCGGCAAGAGAAATTCGTCAATTTTCGCAGTATACAAACAGCGGCCAGGCCGCTCCCTTGAACGATGTCTTTTTTGACGGAAAAAGCAATCCTTTAAGCAGCAAAGGAAACTGAGCCACAAAAGAATAATCCTCCTGTTTGAAGGAACCGCCGGAATCCCGGCCGGCGGGCCCGAAAAGCGCCCTCTCTCCTCTTTTGGAAAAGGGCGCTTTTTTCAATATTGCTTTTTGTTAATACCATGCTATGCCAACCACAACGATCAGCGTCACGAACTATGCCCTGCATATAAACCAACGGGCTGAAAACAATTTCCATTTTATGTATAAAATATCCAATGCACATATGGAATCTCTTTTGTGAAATCGTCAGGCCGTTTTTGTCAGTTTGTTGATGCTTAACACACTGCTGTCCCAAATCAAAAAAGCCCCCGCTTCTCAAAAGCGAGGGCTTTTTCGCCATCAAATCATCAGTTCATTGGCCTCGTTATATATTTTTTATTGGTTTTAAAGAGTTTTGAAGCTCAGAGAAAATTGAACATCACTCCATATAGGTAAATCCGCGCCCTATATAACCTGTCTCGTCAGAGCCAAGCGATATCCCCATTTTGTAGCGCAATTTTCTATTCGCTGTATCATACATTATATACATATGATAACTATTTATTGGATCTGTGGTATCCAGTTCTTCTATAGCCATCTGCAAAATTTCTTCTTCTGTCAATATAGAATCCTTGTCTATTTCAATCGGAATGTCTCTAATGTCCGTGCCTAAAACCTCAATCAAAAAAACCTCATTTTTATCATATGTCACCATATAATAGAAATCTGATTCAATCCCGTCAACAAGGTAGTGCATTGTGACATAACCAATTCCTGCCTTCCCAGCTCCAATTTCTCTGATTCTGTAGTCATCTGGATTAAAATCCGGCTCTATGTTTTCTTTTATATATTCACAAACCGCCTCAAAGTCATTTGAGCCGTCAACATATGTCAGCTCTCCTGGTTCAACAATATAGTGTTCAATGTCTTCATCTATAAACAACTCATGCAGCGATTTTTTAGGTTCAGTGCTTCTGGCATATTTATACACAGTGGCATTGCTGTTTCCAAAAGATTTATAAGTATAAATGTCCTCATTTTCATTACCTGATGTGGTTCTAAGAACTTCTCGTCTTGCTTGCTCCTCTGCCTCAGCAAATGTCTTGTCGTTGTCTATGGCCTCAAAATAGGCCTTCACAAATGTTGTCATATGCGCAGACTCCGGGCTTTTTTCCCAACCAATTGAATATAAAGCTCCATTTTTGACAAACCGGGCTGCAATCCCATTAGACGGCGCTGTTTCACAGGCCGCTAAAAAAGCAAGCTCAACAGTGTCCAAATTAAAATTGTCTATATCCACAAAAGGAGAATATCTTCCTCCAGTTTGTATTCCAGATGCACCGCAATCAACATTTGAAGCACTTCCATGCCCAGAAAACATCACAACCGGGCTGTTCAATCTGTCTTCCTGTATTTCCTTAGCCGCAGGATTTTTATAGACACAGAATTCTGGATCACAGTCATATCCCCATTTTTGAATATAATCCCTTGCAGTTACGGCCTCTGTTGTGGTGTCAATATATTCGTCTGAGTATGTTCCTGTTCCCACGCAATAATACACATAGCCCGAATTGCCATACCTCGGTGTTATTTCCGCATTTTCATATTGCGAAGCAAAGGCCGGCATTGAGCTGACCGCCGCCAACACACCAGTTAATAACAGGCTTAATTTTTTCATAATTATGCACCTTCCTTTCAACAACAATCGCTCTTTAAAAGTGACTTTCCCCATAAGCCAATCTTTTCTCCATATCACGTCATTTGAACTTAAGAGATTCTCACACAGCAGTTAACAAATTCACCTCCAATTCTTATTTTCATTATACTATTTATGGTGATATTTTGTCAACAATATACACTACTTATGTCAATCAACAGCCTGCATATACCTATTATATACATTCCTGCTAAACACACCTCAAAAAGCTCCCTCAAATCACGAAACCAGAAAATTCGAAATTCACGCTCTTGCCTTTGCTTCCTTTTTCACATGCTCCACGCGCTCAACCATGTTTCCTCAAAACAAAAAAACCTCCTCCTGCACAAACATGCAAGAGGAGGTTTCACGAATATATTATTTATATAGCCCGGCTCTGTCATTTATCACAAGCATTCTAAGCATTGAATATGTGAGCTCAAGCTCGCCTTTGTCATTGCCTTTGATGAGCTCCCTGTCAATCAGCTTCTGCACTGTCGCCTTTGACCATTCTGGAACTTCTTCCATGCTGTTATACATTTTTTCCGCCATGTCATCATCTCCAAATTCAATGTTAATATATTCAAATATTCCCTTTGCTATGGCTTTTGCAAATTCATGCGGCTGTTCCGTCAGTTTTTTTCTGTCGCTGCTGTTTGAAATGAACGCTGTTTCAACAAGCACTGCCGTCATTTTTGTGCTGTTGAGAACAGCCAAGTCGCGCCGCACTTTCAGCCCCCTGTCTGATGTTTTCATGTCATCAACAATGTTTTTCTGTATGTTCCCCGCCAAAGCATCATTTTTATTGTCATAACTATATATGAGGCACTCTGTTCCTTCAGCCCGCTCTGAGGCCGCACTGTTGCAGTGAATCGAAACAAACAAATCGCTTTTTGAAACATTCGCCTTCAACGCTTTTATATCCACGCTTTCATATATGTCGCTCTCGCGGGTCATAAAAACTTCCAATCCTTTTTCCTTCAAAATATTCGCCAAAGTCAATGATATTTTCAAAACAATGTCCTTTTCAGCCTGTCCGCCGCTTACAGCGCCTGGATCTTTTCCACCATGGCCCGGATCAATACATATCTTCAAAAAATCATCTCCCAAAAATATAAAATATACCGCTGACATATTCAAATTTATATAACCGGGCTTAACAGAAACACAAAGCGTTTTTTCAATATTCACCTAAATAAAGTTAAACCCCTCGCTTCAGTCAGCCACATAAAATTTCACTGCACAAATGCCCTCAATGCCACAACACATTTTTTCAATATAAATTGCACATTTCAAAGTTGTTCAAATTTTGCCTGCTTGTTTTTTTGGCTCTTTATATGTCAGCGCCTGAACGCTGTCGCTTGCTCCTTCTGTTGTGGGATCGATTATAACTCCAACTGCCACAAGCAGATTTATGATTGTCGAAACGGCATGCACAGCCATGTCCTCGCTCACAGGCGGAACAATTTCAAAAAGCCCCAGCAGTTGATATATAAATGTCAGCATAACACCTATGAATGCTAAAAGCCACGTCTTATTCTTAAAACGCACTTTCCAGTTTATTTTCACTTCTCTCCCTCCTTTTCAAGATATGTAATTCTTTTTTCATGATCGTTTATGGCATCATCTTGTTTTCCATTGTGTTCCCAAATCCGGCGGTGGCTTTCTTTGTTCCTTGCCTCAAACCCGCTAAACTGACCGTCTAAACGGCTGCACGTCTGATCCAATTTCGAAATTGTGCTTGTCAGCTTTATAATGGGTTTGGCCACAGTGAAAAACAGCCCTGCTATGGTCACAATGACTGTTATAACCTGCCACTCCATTTCGTTTCCTCCCTTAACAACTGAAGCTTGTTAAACGCACTTATAAATCTCACAAATCTGCGCGCTTCACATTTTTGTTTGTCAATGCATTGCTTCCATGCAAAATCAAAACTTTCCACAAAACATATGACAATGTTTTCATTCGCTTCTTTAAGTCATTTCATTTTCTTATTTTCCAAAATCGTTCCTTGTTCCAATTTTATGGCATATTTTGTAAAGCCGGACAAGAGCCGGCGCTGTTGTCTCTCCTCCATTCAGAAATTTGACATGTTCTTCTCCGCAAACGGCAACAGGCACGCCCTCAATCAAGGGATAGCCATTGTCATAAGGCATGTCCGAGCCAACAATTTTTGTCCCTTTTTTTGCCTCATCAACAGCAGTTTGAAGTTTCTCTGCAATGCGCATAGTCCCACCCCTATCAATATATGCATATCCCCTAAACATTGTTCGCGCTTCTCCTTTCATGAGCATTAAAATTTTGCAAAAACCGGCGACATTTTCATTAGTTTTAATATTGCATAAATATAAAACCCCAAATTTCGCCGGTTTTCCTCATTTCCATGCTGCATGTCAAACAGCACAAAAATTCACAAATTCCACAAAAAACAACACATGTTGCTTTAATGAATTTTCAGCTCTATATTGCCAAAAAAACATACGTTTCATACAACCGCATTTGCCGGCACAAAGTCGGCACAAATCATATTATTCTCTGCACAGCCCCTCAAGGCCGCTGTCCTTAAGTATGTTTCTAACTTCCTCTTTAAGCGCCGTTGGAACAGCCTTAAACTCTGTCTTGCCCAATATAACTCTCTGTGCAAAAAACATTGCCATCATACCTCTCACCTCCTTTCACTGAAACAAAAAAAGAACCTCCAAATGGCCTTTTGCCATTTTTCGGATCCAATTTCCAAAATATAATCAATCTTCACCCATGCAGAAAGCAACTCCCATGCATTCATGTCCCAATGCATCAAAATTCCATAGAAAATCCAGTTTAGTTGAGTGTGACAAAGGAGCGCTTCCTCCAAAATTTATTTTTAAGCAAAAACTGCCAAAACAAAGCACAGACCAATGCCAATTTTATCCCTTATAAACCTCAGCTGCCATTTCTGCCAAGCAGTCCTCCAAAAACTCATTTCTTTCCACAACCGCCGCAATCTGTGCTTTCAAAAGCTCCATTTCCGTTGGCTGTGGTTTCGGAAGCGCTGACGTCTCCGCCTCAATCTCTGCTTCCGTTTTCTCCCGCACATTTCCATTTTCAAATTTATACTGATATATTCCTCTCTGGCTCATCAGCGGTTTCTCAAAATAACTCCCCTGTGCATGGGCAAACCTGTCGCCAATTCCAC
>JAAVYN010000006.1 GCA_022791155.1 Bacillota bacterium
AGGGAAATTCGAGAGCTTGCTGTGCGAACCGGCTGAAAGTGCCGGCGGCCAAAGGCCGTTTTGCGTAAGCAAAATTCGAGAACCTGCTGTGCCCCTCCCACGGTCTTAAATGCCATTTGGAAAGCTAAAATTGACCAGATAATAACTACAAATAACGAAATTTGAAAACCTATAGGTTATGATGGAATGTCATTTATGTTTATTCTTTGAATCGATCAACGAACACTCACAAAAGCCATATATCAAAATCCTATAATTTTTGTGGTTTGCAAAAATTCCGCACTGCAAAAAAAACCTCCCTTTTGGGCGGGAGGCTTTTTCTTAAAGCGATTTTATTGTGTCGATTATATAATTGGTGAGTTCTTCATTTGTGGCGCCGTTGCTGTGGCCCGTTGTGAAAACTTTTCTCTCTGTGATTGTGCATATGTCAAGCGCCTTTGAAAGTTTTTCGGCTTCGGCCTGATAGCCTATGTGTGACAGAAGGAGACACACGGCCCTCATGACACTGCATGGGTCGGCATATTGCGCGCGGCCTTCATCAACCATTCTTGGCGCTGAACCGTGAATTGCTTCAAACATTGCATAACGGTTTCCTATGTTGGAGCTTCCGGCCGTTCCCACACCGCCTTGGAACTCGGCGGCTTCGTCAGTTATTATGTCGCCATAGAGGTTTGGAAGGACAACAACCTGAAAATCGCGGCGGCGTTTTTCATCAATCAGCTTTGCTGTCATTATGTCGATATACCAGTCATCGGCCTTTATGTTCGGATATTCCTTTGCCATGTTATAAAAAACTTCAAGGAATTTTCCGTCGGTTGCTTTGATTATGTTTGCTTTTGTGACGGCAGTCACACGGTTTTTGCCGTTTTTCCGTGCATATTCAAATGCGGCGCGAATGATTCTTTCAGTGCCCTCTTGAGTCACAATTGTGAAATCGACGTTTATGTTTTCGTCAACGGCGAAGCCTTTGCTTCCAACGGCATAGGCGCCCTCTGTGTTCTCGCGGAAAAATGTCCAGTCTATGCCCTGTTCGGGAACGCGCACAGGCCGCACGTTGGCAAACAAGTCAAGCTCTTTGCGCATCATGACGTTGGCGCTTTCTATGTTTGGCCATGGATCGCCTTTTCTTGGCGTTGTTGTTGGCCCCTTGAGAATCACGTGGCATTTTTTCAGCTCATCCAAAACGTCATCGGGTATGGCTTTTCCGGCGGCCGCTCTGTTTTCAATTGTAAGTCCTTCTATGTCTCTCAGCTCAATGCGGCCGTTTTCAATGTCTTTGGCAAGCATGTGTTCAATGACTCTTTTGCCTTGGGCTGTTATGACGGGGCCTATGCCGTCGCCGCCGGCAACACCGATTATTATTTTGTCCATATTGCTGAAATTGAGCTGGTTTTTGCTGGCGTTCATTGCTTCAACTCTTTTGAGTTGTTCCTCAAGCAGAAGCCCAAATTTTTCTTTGGCTTTTTCTATGTTCGTGTTCATAATTCCTCCATGGTTTGAGTTTTGTTTTCGTTGTCAAGTTTTTTCATTGTTTCGAGGGTGAGCGTTTCAAGCTCCTCGTCAGTTATCATTGTGACGCGGCCCTCGTTATATTGTTCGTTCACCCAGTTATATATAATTTCCACAACTTTGTCATTTTTGGAAACGGCGGCATCGCCTTTGAGATTGAAATAGCTGTTGATCCAGTGCGCAATTCCGCTTGTGCCGCTGGTGTTGCTGATGGCTATGCGCACAGGGCGGTTGAGAAGTTTGTCGGTGTTGAATATGTTGTATATCTCTTCATTTTTGAGAAGGCCGTCGGCGTGGATCCCGGCCCTTGTCACGTTGAAGTTTTTGCCTATAAACGGCGTCATTGGCGGAATTGTATAGTGCAGTTCTTTTTCGAAATATTCTGCAATTTCGGTGATGACAGTGGTGTCCATGCCGTCGAGGGTGCCTCTGAGCTGGGCATATTCAAACACCATTGCTTCAAGCGGCGTGTTGCCCGTTCTTTCGCCAATTCCCAAAAGCGAACAGTTCACACTGCACGCGCCAAAAAGCCATGCATATGTGGCGTTGTTGACTGCTCTGTAGAAGTCGTTGTGGCCGTGCCATTCAATCCATTCGGCTGGAACGCCGGCGTGCTGTCCAAGGCCATATATTATGCCCGGCACGCTTCGTGGAAGCACGCTTCCGGGATATGTGACGCCATAGCCCATTGTGTCACAGGCGCGTATTTTGACTGGTGTGTTTGTTTCGCGGGAAAGCTCCATGAGGGCGGAAGCAAATGGAATGACAAAGCCATAGAAATCGGCTCTTGTTATGTCTTCAAAGTGACAGCGTGGAACAATGTCTGTTTCAATGCATTCCCTCACAATGGCTATATAGTGATCGAGCGCCTGCTGGCGTGTCATGTGCATTTTGTGGAATATGTGATAGTCGGAGCAGCTCACGAGAATGCCCGTTTCCTTCAAGCCTATTTCTTTAACAAGCTCAAAATCTTTTTTTGAGGCGCGTATCCAGCTTGTGACTTCAGGGAATTTGTAGCCCTTTTCAAGACATTTATACACAGCGTTCCTGTCTTTTTTTGTGTATAAAAAAAATTCGCTCATTTTTATGACACCATTGGGGCCAGAAAGTTTATGAATGAGATCATAAAGGTGAGTCATTTGTTCAACAGTGTATGGTTCGCGGGACTGTTGTCCGTCACGGAATGTTGTGTCGGTTATCCATATTTCAGAAGGTGTTTCCATTGGCACAAGCCGGCGGTTGAAAACAACCTTGGGAATCTCGTCATATGGGAAAAACTCTCTGTAAAGATTGGGGTCTTTGACATGCACAATTGGATAAGCCTGATATGTGCTTTCCAAAAGATTTGTCCTGTTGTTGAATTTGAACATTCTCAAACCTCCTTATCATTTTAATATTGCGCCGGCAGAACCGGACTTTTGAGAATATAAAAAGGTATTTTTAATTGTATACTATTTTTTATGTTTTAGTCAATATGAACAGGAGAATAAAATCGCGGCAAAAGCTTTTCAAATGTTTGACAAAGTGAATAAAAAAGAAGTGCGTTTCATAAATTGATATAAACAGTTTGTTTTCAACCCAAATATGTCAGAAAGGGGACTTGCATATGACAGCAAAAAACAAAAGGCCAATACCAGAAGATTTTCTTCTTTCCATAAAAGATGTGAAGACAGAAGAAAATTCCCAAAAACGGCGTGAGAGAAGAACAATACATAAACAAAGCAAGGGACTTGGCGTCTATCCGGCCATGGCGGCAGCAATTTTGGCCGATATGCTTAAAGGGAACTGAAAAATTGAGGACTGCTTGAATTGTTTTGATAAATTTTTTTCAGAAAAGTGGCCGCGACGGCGAAGTTGTTTTGCGAAGCAAAATTCGGGAACATGCAGAGGATGAACCGCGTGAAAGCCGCGTGAAATTCACGTCACTAGGCCTTGCTTTTTTTTGGGAAACTAAAGCTTGGCTCAGATTGAAGACTTTGAAAAACTGATATTTTTGAAAATTGACAGAAAACAGGCGTTTTGAAAGTTCATTAGTTTTTTGACATTAATATTTTTTGGCCATTGAACAAATTTCTGTCTCGTTCACAAAAATGCATTTGAATATACGCACAGCATAGGTTTGCCGTGCGTATATAAAAAATTGTGCCAGCGGTTTTTGCCGCGCGCTTCAGTTCAGTTCATTCCATTTCATTCAACACCCACAGCGCATAATCAACATAGACATTGCATGACAGCAGAAGCGCTTCCTCGTCAATGTCAAAAAGCCCATGATGATGTGCCACAGCTGTGTTTGGATTGTTTGCATTTTTTGTTCCAACAAAGGCATACATTCCCTTTGTCACAGAAAGATAATCGGCAAAGTCATCAGCGCCCAATGCTTTTTCAAAATCTGAAACAATGTTTTCGGCGGGCCATATCTTTTCCGTGACATGTGTGACTTCATCAACGGCCTGTCCGTCGTTCACAAGCGGTGCGGCAAAATCCTTGAATTCAACTTCTGCTTTCCCGCCGTATAGCGTGGCTGTTTCTTCGGCAATCTGACGCACTCTGTCATTTGTGAATTTTCTGACTTCAGGCATGAAACTGCGCGTTGTTCCTTCAATTTCGGCGTGTTCGGCGATTATGTTATACTGTGTGCCGGCCTTCACAACGCCCACGCCAACAACAACTGTTTCAAGAGGGTCTGTGTTTCTTGCCACAACCGATTGAAGGGCAACAACAATTTGTGATGCTATATATGCCGCATCAATGCCCAAATGGGGCCTTGACACATGCGCGCCTTTTCCTGTTATTTTAATTTTGAAATAGTCACAGCTTGCAGCCTGAGGGCCTTTTGTCAGGGCAATTTTTCCGCTTTCCAATGAGCTTGACACGTGTGCCCCAAACACACGGCTGGCGCCGTTCATGAGCCCTTCGCCAACAAACAGCCGCGCTCCTTGCCCAATTTCTTCAGCCTGTTGGAAAAAAAGACGTATCTGGCCTGAAAATTCGTTTTCCTTTTTTTTCAATATTTTTGCCGCGCCAAGCATTGTTGCTGTGTGAGCGTCGTGTCCACAGGCGTGGCACGTGTTGGGGTTTTGTGAGTGGTATGCTGTGTTTTTGAGATCTTCCATGGCCAGTGCGTCAATGTCGCCTCTGAGAACAATTGTTTTGCCGCCGTTTCCCTTTTTGCCATCAATCCAGCCATACACGCCTGTTTCTCCAACACGGCGGTGAGGAATTCCCATTGTGTCAAGTTCTTTTTCAATCTTTTTGCATGTTTCATATTCTTTCAAACTAACTTCTGGATGCGCATGAAAATGGCGCCGCATTTCTATTATATACTCTTTTTCATTAAGCACATATTCTTTAATTGACATATATAAATCCGCCCTCCCAAATTTTTGTGTCAGTTTTCCGATTGATGAAAGTGTGTTGAAAAGCCGTGCTTTTTTTGCGGCACGGCTTTGGTGTGTTTTATTCTGCTTTCAATGCTTCCGGCCATGCGCATATGAAGCCGCCTTTATATTCATCTTCTATTGTTTTCTGAACTTCTGGTGTGTGGTAAGCATCAACAATTTTTTTGTATATTTCATTGTCCTTGTCGGCTGTGCGGGCAACAATTACGTTTATAAGCTGTGGAACAGCCTCGTTTGTTTCAGGGTCAACGTTTTCCATGAATATTGTGTCGTCAACGGGGCTGAGGCCGGCTGTGAACGCATTTCCGCCATTGATGATGGCTGCGGCACAATCGGGAAGTATGTTTGAAAGTGTGGCAGATTCTGCCTCCATTATTTCAATTTGAACGTTATATTTTGTTATGTCAGCCTTTGTTGGAACAAAGCCTTTTGCGGGATCGCATTCCAGCAATCCGGCGGCCTCCAAAATTTTGAGTGCGCGGCCGCCGTTTGTGAGGTCGCTTGGAATGGCAATTATGTCGCCGTCTTTTATGTCTTCAATTGAGGATATTTTGTCTTTGTTGTTGTATATTCCCAAAGGAGCAATGATTGTGTCGCCTATGTCAACGATTTCATAGCCCTTTTGCGAAATGTCATTGGCCAAAAACGCTTTGTGTTGGAATGCGTTCAAATCGATTTCGCCGTCATTGAGTGCGCGGTTTGGAGCGGCATAATCTGTGAATTTGACAAGTTCAACTTGTATTCCTTCGTCAGCCAAAAGCTCGTTTATTGTGTCCCACTGTGCGTTATATTCGCCCACAACGCCAACCTTGACGATTGTTGTTTCTTTCTTTTCATCGCCTGTGTTCTGATCCTTTTCGCTGTCTTGAGCTGTGTTTTGTTCTGTTGATTGCGAATTGTTTTGATCCTCCGCCGGTTTTGAGTCACTGCTGCATGCTGTGAATGCCGCTGCGGCGGCCAATGCTAATACTGCTGCTGTCAATTTCTTCAAATTTTTTTTCATTTTGGTTTACTCCCTTTCTTTTTTTCAGTTATTCCTTAAAATGGCTGCCCGCGGGCGCCCATGTTAAAGCGTAAAAAATTAGTGTGTTGTGCGGTGTATAATCAAGTTGCCTATGAATTGTATGACGCTTATTATGATGAGTATGATTATGACTGTGACCCAAATCATGTCGCGATAGCCCATTTGATAGCCATAGCGTATGGCAAAATCTCCAAGCCCGCCGGCGCCTATGGCACCTGCCATTGCTGTTATTCCTATGAGGCTCACAAATGTGATCATTGTGACCCTTGTGATTCCTGGGATGCTTTCTTTCAGATATACACTGAATATTATTTCAAAAGGCGAAAATCCCATTGCTTCACTGGCTTCCACAAGGCCATAGTCCACGTCTGCAAGCACAGATTCTATCTGCCTTGCGAAAAATGGCACTGTCCCCGCGATGAGGGCCACATATGAACCTGTCACGCCGGAGCCTGTGCCCACAATTGCGCGGCTCACAGGGATGAGAAGCACCATAAGTATTATAAAAGGTATGGAACGTATTATGTCTATTGCCTTGTCAAGAATTTTGTATATCATTGGGTTGTGCAATATGCCGTCTTTTTTTGTCACAATGAGGAGCACTCCAAAAAACAGCCCTGCAAAAAATGATATTGTGCCTGAAACAAAAAGCATTTTGAATGTGATGCCCACGCATTTTATGAGTTCTTCGCCCAAACGCTCCAGGTTTGGCGCTATGCTGTATAATAAGCTCATTCTCTGATTACCTCCAAATCAACATTTCTTTCCTTTATATATGTCATGGCCTCCTCAAGGCGATCCGGCTCTCCGCTCATCACAACGCCAAGTTTGCCAACGGTTTTGCCTTTCAATATGTCTATGTTTCCATAAATTATGTTGGATTTCACATTGAATGCTTCGGCAATGTGCGAAATGAGAGCTTCACCGGCGTTGTTGGCGGAATATGTGAGAAGCACAATTTTTTCGCCTTCTTTGAGACTGTTCATTTCGCCGCCTTCATTCACCAGTTCAAGGAATCTGTCTGTGTTGCTTGCAGTGTTTATGAAATCTTTTGTGATTTTTTCCTTGGGGTGAACAAAAACTTCTTCTGTTGAGCCTTCTTCAACAACACGCCCCAGTTCCATGATTGCCACTCTGTCGCATATGTCTTTCACAACGGCCATTTCGTGGGTGATCAAAACGATTGTGATTGAAAGCTCTTCATTGACCTTTTTGAGGAGGCTTAATATTGATTTTGTGGTTTGAGGGTCAAGAGCGCTTGTTGCCTCGTCGCACAAAAGCACCTTTGGGTCGTTGGCAAGCGCCCTTGCAATGGCAACTCTTTGTTTTTGGCCGCCTGAAAGCTGTGAAGGGTAGGCATCTTTTTTGTCAGAAAGCCCAACAAGCTCCAAAAGGGACATTATCTTTTTGTTTTTGTCCGGTTTTGAAAGCCCGCTTTTTCTCAGTGGAAAAGCTATGTTTTGATACACCGTTCGGGATCTCATCAAATTGAAATGCTGAAATATCATGCCAATTTTCCGGCGCACTTCCCGGAGCTTTTTTTCGTCTAAGCCCGTCAGTTCAACGCCGTCAACCGTCACACGGCCCGATGTTGGTTTTTCCAAAAGATTTATGCATCTCACAAGCGTTGACTTTCCGGCGCCCGAAAAACCTATGATTCCGAAAATTTCTCCCTGACGGACATTGAGGCTCACGTCATGAACGGCGTGAATGCTGTTTCCGGCGCTTTGGAAAGTTTTGCTCACCTTCTCCAAACTGATCATTGTGTATAATCTCCTTTCGACATAAAAAAAGCTTTCATCCTGAAAAGATAATCAGGACGAAAGCATAGCTTCGTGGTACCACCCAATTTTGTTCGTTCCTCACGAAACGAACCTCTGAAAGTACGCCCAAAAAATGGGTTATACTCCGTCGCTATAACGGGCGCTCCCGTTGTGGCCTAACTCACATTGGCTCAGCCACACAACTCCGAGGCCATCTTCATGAATGTATCCCTGTTTCCTTTCACCAAACGGAAACTCTCTGCAAAGGCGTTCAAACACTACTCTCCTCATCAATGTCTTTCTGTTTTGAATTAGAAATTTAACTTAGTTTAATTCCATTTTTCAATTTTGTCAATACCCAATATTATTTTTTGTTAAAAAATTTGATGTTTGAAAACTTTGCAAGACTGGCAAACAGCGGCAAATGAATGCATGGCGCGTGTTTTGCGCAAACAAAAAATTTTTGGGATCTTCAAAAAGACGCTATTTCGAAATTTACATTCTCAGGCGGAACTTTTTCACCGAAACTTTGAGTTCTTCGGATTCGTCATAAAGAGTGCCGGCCATGTTGGCCGAATCTGTGGCCGTTGTGGCATTTGTTTGAACAACGTTTGAAATTTGTTCCATTCCGGCTGTGAGTTGGCGCAGTGATTCGGCCTGTTGTGTTGCCGATTCAGCAATGCGTTCAACCATTTCTTCAGACCTGCCGGCGCTGCTGACCACAAGCGAAAGCGCCTTTGTTGTTTCTTCTGAAAGCGTGGCTCCATATTTCACCAAGTTCACAGAAGTTTCTATCAGCTCGGTTATGTTTTTGGCCGATTCAGAGCTCTTTGAGGCCAAACTTTGAACTTCGTCGGCCACAACTGCAAAGCCTTTTCCGGCGGCTCCGGCGCGTGCGGCCTCAACAGAGGCGTTGAGTGCAAGTATGTTTGTTTGGAAGGCTATGTCTTCAATTGTTTTGATTATGCCGCTTATTTTTCTTGAGGATTCGGAGATGTCACCAATTGCTTTTGTCAGTTCTTCCATTTTTTGTCCGCAGAGTTCCAGCTGTTTTGAAGCTTCTGATGAACATTCGCGTGCGTTTTCGGCGTCGTCGGATGTGCTGTCAACCTGGGATGATATTTCTTGTATGCCGGCTGAAAGCTCCTGAACAGTTGAAGCCTGCTGAACGGCGCCTTCGGAAAGAACTTTTGCACTGGAGGCCATTTTTTCCGATTCTTCCGAAACCTTTTCGGCTGTTGAGTTTATTTGGAAAAGCGCGGCATTGAGAGAATCGAGGATTTGCCTCATGGCGTTTTGGATTGGGAGAAATTCGCCTCTATAATCGTTGCCAACTGTGAGCGACATGTTTCCTTTTGCCATGTTTGAAAGTTTGTCGTCAATGTCGTTTATATATTTTTTGAGCTCGCGCTTTGTTTCGTGGATTGATTCCACAAGCATTCCAATTTCTGAAGTGTCAGATTCCAATGGAAAATCGGCGGAAAGGTTTCCTCTTGATATTTCTTCCATTTGATCTCTCACGGCAATGACAGGGTGGAGAATGCGTTTTTTGATCACAAACATGCTCAAAATCTGCATGGCGCCAATCATCACAAGCGCGCATATCATGAACGCCTGTATGAGGTTTGCTTCGTTTTTCAAGGTTTCAACTTTTGACGACGTTCTTGAATCAAGAGTTTCCAAAAACTGTTCTTTGAGTGAATTGATTTTTGCTATTGATGTGCTATATTCAGCGCCATAGACATATTCAATGGCGTCTTCCATGTGTCCGGCCTGAACGTTGCTCATTGCCTCGTCTTCCAGCGGAACAAGGGCGTTTGACAGTGACGACATTTCGTCAATCATGCTTTGTTCTTCAGTTGTTATGCCTATTTCCTGCATGGTTGCCACGCCTATGTCACGGTTTTTGAGGTTGTTCACTTCGTTCCAATAGTTGTCATAGTGCTCTTTGTCGCCTGTGGCTGCAAATGCGCGCACTTCGTTTGTGAGATATGCCGAGCCATTCATGAAACGGTTGGCGTTGTATGTGAGTGCAAAGCGTTCTTCATTGGCCGAATTGAGGCGGCTGCTGACGCCGCTGTAGAGTATCAGCGAAACAATCATAAAAAACAGTGCGAATATTGAAACACCGTTTAATATAAAGGTAAGCGTGGACTGGTTCATTGCTTTTTTCATATTAATTTTCCTCCCGCCGTGTCAATGCGGCAAACTTATGACAATTTTTTGTTTTTGAATGACAAAACTTTTCAAAAAGTTACATATATTTAGTTTACATGATAATATAGATAAATTCAATAGAAATGTTTAAATTTGTGGTTTCTGTTTGAATTTCAAAAGTGGCAAACATAATAATATATTCAGCGTGATGACTTTGCATGTTTTTTTCAAAAACGAAACTTGTTTGTGAAGTCTTCATGAAAAACGGTGCTTTTTTGAATGGCCGCCAAAATGCCTGTGCGGCTGACAAACTGCCAAAAGCCGCAATGCTTTTGCAAATTGTGCCAACATATTTATTGCAAACTGAAATGACATACTTTATAATTATGGCAGCAGGAAAGGGGAAATGCAGATGTGAAAAAGAAAAGAATTAAACTTTCTCCAAACCAAATTATAGCGGCGGGGTTTTTGGCCATTATATTGCTTGGAACAGTGCTGCTCAAGCTCCCTTTTGTCAGCCGGGAGGGCCGCGCACTGCCGTTTTTGGACAGTTTGTTCACAGCCACATCAGCCACTTGCGTGACGGGCCTTGTTGTGGCCGACACATGGAACCAGTTCAATTTTGCAGGACAACTCATATTGCTTTTGCTGATTCAAACAGGCGGCCTTGGATATATGACAATGGTCATGATGGCCTCCATATTGCTTGGAAAGAAAATCAGCCTTCGCGGCCGTTCCATAATGGCTGAAAGCGTCAGCATAGAAAGGCTCAGTGATTCGGTGAGCCTTCCGCGGTATATAATAGCCGGCACATTGGGCATTGAGGGGCTTGGCGCGGTTTTGCTGTCGTTTAGATTTGTTCCAGAACTCGGGTTTTTCCGTGGAATTTGGTATGCTGTGTTTCACAGCGTTTCGGCTTTTTGCAACGCCGGGTTTGATCTCATGGGTTTCAGGGAGCCATATGCCTCATTGACATATTATGCAGAAGATCCGCTTGTCAACATCACGGTTTGCGGGCTTGTTCTTTTGGGCGGGCTGGGATTCATTGTTTGGCGCGATGTGTGGAACAATGGTTTGCATTTCCGACGCTACAGCCTTCACAGCAAGCTTATGCTGGTTGCAAGCCTGGTTTTGACTTTGGGTGGCGCTTTTTTGTTTTGGCTGGCCGAGCGTGGAAACACGCTGTCTGAAATGCCGCTTCAAAAACAGGCTGTCACGGCCTTGTTTCAGGCGGTTTCGCCGCGCACAGCCGGGTTCAACACAATTGACACTTCTGCCTTGAGCGGCGCTGGAAGTTTGCTTGTCATAGTTTTGATGTTTGTTGGAGCGGGGCCAGGTTCTACAGGCGGAGGAGTGAAGGTGACCACGGTGACAGTGTGCCTGATGACACTTTTCAGCTATATACGCGGCCGGCGTGAGGTTGGCGCGTTCAACAGGCGCTTGAATGAGGAGCAAATCCGCCGCGCATCGGCCGGAATGACGCTTTATTTGGCATTGACAATGACGGGGTGTTTCATAATGCTGAATGTTCAGCCGCTTCCGCTGCGCGACATTATGTTTGAAATTTTTTCGGCCATGAGCACTGTGGGCCTCAGCACGGGCATAACAAGGATGCTTGTGCCTGTCAACCGTGTGATAATCATAATATTGATGTTTTGTGGAAGGATTGGGAGCCTGACAATGATGATGGCCATGGCACAGCGCATTCCGCCGCGAATTAAAGATCCAGTTGAAAACATTGCCGTTGGCTGACACAAATGCATTGAAACTGAAAGGGGAAAATTGACGTGGCTTCAACATTTTTGGTTATTGGCTTGGGCAATTTTGGAACAAACCTTGCCATAAGTTTGATGAATTCGGGCAACGAAGTTATGGTGATTGACACAGACGAGGAGGCTGTCAGCCGCATTGCTCCATATGTGACGCAAGCAAAAATTGGCGACTGCATGGATGAAGAGCTGCTGCGGTCGCTGGGGGTTGACAGTTTTGATTTTTGTTTTGTGTGCATAGCCGAGCAGTTTCAGTCGTCTCTTGAAATCACTTCATTGTTGAAAGAATTGGGGGCGCCAACGGTCATATCAAAGGCGGAGCGGGATTTGCACGCCAGGCTTCTGCTGAAAATTGGCGCCGATGAAGTGGTTTTTCCTGAACGTGACATGGCACAGCGCGTTTCAATGCGTTTCAGCGTCAATGGCGCGTTTGACTGCATTGAGCTTTCGCCGGGCTATGCAATTTTTGAGCTCAATGTGCCAAAAGCATGGATTGGCCGGAGTTTGCTTGAGCTTGACATACGCGGCCGCTGGAATGTCAACATAATTGGCTGCAAAGAAAATGGCACAATACGCCCAATCACAACAGCCAACTACATTTTTCAGGAAAACATGCACATCATGGCCGCGGGGCACATAGATGATGTGGCAAAAATGACAAGCGAATGATATGAAACCAAAACGCAAAACAGCAAGGCTTGACTTTGCTGTTTTTTGTGGTTATATATGCCGTTTCATGTGAGTGTATGATGCGTGGAAATCGGCGCAATGAGTTGCAGTGACTGCATTTGAATTCATTGGTTTTGGTGTCTGCCGCAATTTTTTTGGCGGTGAAGTTTGCATATGGATTTATGGTTCCGCGAAAATGTTTGTGATTTTGGGTTTGAACATAAATATAGCCGTTTCCTGTTGTTTTGCAAAGGAAACGGCTTTTTGAATGGAGTTGTGTCAAACTTGAAACGGCTTAATATTTTGAGTTGCTATATGACTCTAAGAGAGCGTCATCGCCATATGAGCTGTAATCTTCGGAGAAGGATTCTTCGTCTTGTGAGCTATATTGCTCTGGTGCGGAATATGATGAAGGAGCGCTGTATGATGAGCGTGAATATGCGGAGGCAGAAGGTGATGAAGATGAGAACTCATTCTTGAGATCAAATTTTTCAACAAGGCTCTTCAAAAGTTCAGCCTGATCAGAAAGCTCGCGGCTGGCGGCTGCACTTTGTTCGGAAGTTGCAGAATTTGTTTGAACAACAGAGGCGATTTGATCCACGCCAACTGTGATTTGCGATATTGAATCGGCCTGTTCTTCAGAGGCTGTTGTGATTTTTTCAATGAGGTTTCTGACTTCATCAGCCTTGACCACGGTTTCGCTCAAAGACTGTGCTGTTTCATCAACAAGTGTTGAACCGTTGTCAACGGCTTTTATGGAGTTTTCGATCAAAGCGGCTGTGTTTTTGGAAGCCTCGGCGCTTTTGCTTGCAAGGTTTCTCACTTCGTCGGCAACAACGGCAAAGCCTTTTCCGGCCGAACCGGCGCGGGCGGCTTCAACAGCGGCGTTGAGCGCAAGTATGTTTGTTTGGAACGCTATGTCTTCAATTGTTTTGATGATTTTGCCAATTTCGTTGGAGCTGTTTGTGATTTCGCTCATGGCGCTAACAAGGCGTGACATTTTGTCATTGCACTGTGTCATTTCGCCAGCAACGTCATTGACATTGAGGCTTGCGGCCTTTGAATTTTCGGCATTGCTTTTGACCTGTTCTGAAATGTTGTTTATTGTTGCTGCAAGTTCTTCAACGCTGCTTGCCTGCTCTGTTGCGCCCTGGCTGAGCTCCTGAGCGCCGCCGGCAACTTGTTCTGAGCTGCTGGAAACATATTCTGCACTTTGCCTGATCTGCGAAAGTGTGGAATTGAGATTGTCTATTATGTTTTCGATTGAGCTGAGAAGAGGCTTGAAATCGCCTTTATAATATTCAGGGTTGCTGCTTGTTATGTTGAAGTTGCCGTCAGACATTTCTTTAAGTATGTTTTCTTCGTCATATATTATGTTTTTGAGGCTTTCAACAATCACTTTTGTTGAAGCGGCAAGCTCGCCAATTTCGTCTTTTGAGCTTGTTTCAGGCACAGGCGAGCTCAAATCGCCCTGTGAAAGAAGTGACAAACGTCGGCTGCAGGCCTGTATAGGGCGCCCAATCGCTTTTGAGAGATAAATTGTAGAAATTATTACAATTATGATTGAGGCGGCGATCATGGCAATTGATATGCCAAGAGAAATCATGGCTGTTCTGTTGAGGTTTGAGCTTGTCAAAGCGCCTTGTTGTTTTTTGAGATCCATGAGTTTAACAAGGTTGTCATAGAGGTTGTTATAGATTGGATCAAGCTCGTCAGCAAGCCTTTCCTGGGCTTTGGCAATGACAACAGGGTTTGCCGAATTGGCTTCTTTCATTATGTCTCCGGCTGTTTCAACATATAGTTCCCAATTGTTTTTTGCGTTGTTGAATGTGTTTTTTGCTTCGTCTGAAACGAGAGTTTCTTCAATAGAGTCAAAATATGGGTTAAGCAGCGCAACTTTTTCAGAAACAATGTTTTGTGCATCGCGCTGTGCAACCTGGTTTGTGAAGCTGACGGCGTCATGAACGTTTGAGTTTATAACGCCATAGTTGGCAAATATGAGGCCGATGTCTCCCTGAGAAAAACCATAGCGCGGCATGGCGTCGGCATAGCCGGAGTTTATTCTTCTCATTGAAAGAACGTTGAAAACGCCTGAAATGCCTGTCAATATACATATTATTATGAACAGGACAGCAATTTTTTTGCTGATTTTTAGATTGCTTAACATTGTGAATCCCCCTTAAAGAAAATGATTTTGCTTTAAAGCTCTTTTGTGCTTCAAAAATGAAATTGCTATGACAACAGCTCCTTTTGAAACTAAAATTTTTAGATTTTTGTTTATATCAGCGCGCACAATTTGGCGGGCGCTGAAATGGCTGACGCAAACAATTGAACCGATGTGAAAACCGGGGGCGCCAGTGGGAACAAACAAAATCTAAATTATCTCCAACAGTTATATCGGCACAAACATATAGTTTAATTATAATAAAAACATAAAAAAATTATTAACGCTTATAAATGTTTGGAATTGTGGAGTTTTGTTCTTTTGTGGTAAAAAAAGGAAATTAGGAATTTTCATGCTTTCGCCCTTAGAAAAATGTATATGTTCAAAAAAATTGTGATTCAATTGTCAGAATTTCTAACAAACGTGAAAATTGCAGAAATTGATCAAAGATCACAGGAAAATGCTGGTTTTTAATATCTCCCAATATGTGGAATTTTATTTTTGAAATAAAAAAGTTGACAATTAAAAAGCTTTTTTTTGGTCTGTATTTATATTTTCAAATGAAAGATATGGACAATATGCATAATTTATATAAGCATTAAATATTAAAAATTTCAGTTTATTGTGATTATATCGGGGAAATGCCACAATATAGGCGATCTCCCCAAAATGTGGCCGCATTGCATTTTTGCGATAAAAGTGTTGAATTTTAATCAAATAAGTAGTATATTAAAACAGAAACAATTTTTATGCGGAACAAAATAAGTTTATGTTCGGAAATGTAACTTTTTAATGTATACAATGAGGTTTTAAAACCTTTTTTTGAAATTTTTTGGAATATAATATTTTTTTCATATTTGCAGCATGTCCGACCATAAATATTACAAGTGGCTGTCATGAATTTAGGGAGGTGGTTTTTTTGCAGTTTTTGAATAATAACTCACTTCTTCTCTCGAACAAAGTTCTTGATTTTTTGTGGGAAAAACAGGTTGTCACAAGCAACAACATATCCAACAACGAAACACCCGGATATAAGGCCAAATATTTAACCTTCGAAGATGAACTGCGCAAGAGGGTCAATTCGGCGCGCAACAAAAACGGCCGGGAAATTGGACGTGCTATAAGAGAAACAAAATATCAAATCAATTACACCGAAAATGAGACAACCCGCGCTGATGGCAACAATGTGAGCACAGACGTTGAAAGCATGGAGCTGGCAAAGGCCGGAATTGAATATGAATATGTGCTCAAAGCGTTTAACGATGATATAACGCGGCTTAGAACGGTTATAAAAGGATGAATAAAACAGCTTTTGTTTATATTTGAAAAAGGGGTTTTGAACTATGGCATTTTTAAATGCGCTTGACATAAGCGCTTCAGGAATGACGGCCCAGAGAATGCGCATGGACATAGCGTCAGAAAATCTGGCAAACTCTAACACCACCAGAACTCAGGCAGGAGGCCCATATAGGAGAAAAATGGTGGTTTTTGAGCCTGTGGAAAAAACAAGTTTCAGACACAAATTCCGGTCTGAACTGGCAAAACAAAGCGCCGCGGGCGGCGGCGTCAAAGTCACGCAAGTTGTTGAGGATGAGCGCCCTTTTGAAAGATATTATAATCCAGAACACCCCGATGCTGACGAAAACGGCTATGTTTTGATGCCCAACGTTGACTTTTTGAAAGAAGTTGTTGACAGCATGGCGGCAAGCCGCGCATATGATGCCAACCTCACAGTGTTTAATACAATCAAAACAATGGCGTCAAAAGCGCTTGAAATTGGAAAATAAAACCCCGAAACACAGGGTTTATGTTTTTGTTGAAAGAAACTTTTTAATATCGTTTTAATATCGTGCCGTGTGGAATAGACTTTATAATGGGGCATAGCCTGTCAGCTTGAAACGGCAAATATTTTTGAAAGGAGTTTATCACAATGTTTATAACGCCTATGAAAGGCATATCACCCATAAATTCACCTTTTAATTGGGAAAATGAAAACCGGGAGAATCTTGAAGATTTTAAAAGCGTGTTTTCTCAAGTGATGAATGATGTTGTTGAAAATGAAGATGAACTGGCAAAGGCAGAATATCTGCTTTCAATAGGTGAAATTGAAGATCCCCACACTGTGCCAATTGCCTCGGCAACAGCCCAGCTGTCAGTTGATCTGCTTGTCAATCTCAGAAACAAGGCCGTTGAAGCCTACAACGAGATTATGAGAACAAATTTGTAATCTTTGGGCGGGAATAAAAATAAATTAAAGATTTTCAAACTGATATAGGTTTTGGGCGGAACGCCAAATTCCGTCCGATTGAAAACATTGTTTTCAGAGCGTTTTAAGTTTTGAAAGGATTTAATTGGACATGGAGATGGGTAGATGTGAATGAACGGCTGAAAGCATTGCTGGCGAAAGCGAAAGAAACGCTTGCCAATTTAAGCAGCAAAACAAAAAAAATATTGATTGTCGGAATTGTTTTGTCCGTTCTAATTTCTGTGGGAGTGGCAGTATGGCTGAACAGCCGCCCTTATGAAGTTCTTTTTTCGGGGCTCAGCAACGAGGAAGCAAGTGAAATAATTGGAAAACTTCAGGAAGACGGCGTTGACTATAAATATGAAAATGATGGTACGATACTTGTTCCCCAACAGCAGGAAGAACGCCTTAAGGCGAGCCTTGTATACGAAGGATACCCTAAAAGCGGGTTTACATACAAAATTTTCACGGACAACATCAATTTGACAACAACCCAGTCTGAAATTGAGCACTATAAAATTTTGGATCTTCAAGAAAGAATGGGCGCAACAATATCAATGTTTCCAAATATAAAAGAAGCAAGAGTCACAATTGCGCCAGGTGAAGAACAAAGATATGTGCTTGAAAAAGACATGGCTCAGGCAAGCGCTTCTGTCACGGTTGCCACAAAAGACGGAAACGACATACCACAAGAATGCGTTGAGGCCATACAGCGCCTTGTTTCAAGAAGCATTCCTCAGGTTGAATTTGAAAAAGTCGGCGTTATATGCAACGGCAAAGATGTGAGCATTGATCCAGTCGCAACTTCATCAGTCGATGCAAATGACCTCAAATTTAAAATTGAAAACGAAATTGACAGAAAAATTAAAAACAAAATCCTTGACATGCTCATTCCAATTTATGGCGAAGAACATGTCCGCGTTTCAGTCAAAAGTGAAGTTGATGTTAACAAGAAGATAAGAGAACTCATAAACTATTCTGGTGAGGATGAAAACCAAAGAGGTGTTCTCTCAAACCAAACTAGCACTCAGGAAATTTCAAGAGAGGGCAACCTTGAAGGCGGGGTTCCAGGAACGGAAACAAATTCCGACATACCAATTTATACAGTTATTGACACAAATGGCAACGAAACGTATATACTAAGTGACGGAACAGCAAATTATCTCGTGGATCAGCTCAAAGAACAGGAACAAGTTGATGCCAGTGATTTGACGGATTTGACAATTGCGGTTATAATTGACAGTGAGGGACTTCCTGAAGAAACAAGGACAAACCTCATTTCGCTTGTGGCGCGTGCTTCTGGAATAAACGGTGACATACAAAATGACAAAATTGAAGTTCAGGCAATACCGTTCTATCAAGAACCAACGCAAGACATAGTTGACCCTGAAACAGGCGAAATCAATGTTCAAAGAATCATAATAATCGCCGCCATAGCGGCCGCCGGACTTGTTGTTCTTCTCATAATACTTCTCATAATTTTGGGAATTAGAAAGAAGAAAAAGAAGAAACGCCAGCAGCAGCAAATGCTTCTTGATCAAAGCATGCTTCCACAGGGCGCCGCTGGTTTTGATGAGGTGATAGGCGGGCCGGCAGATGGCGAAGAAAGCAGTTCGGGAAGCGACATGGCAGCCGACTTGCTCAACATCAAAAATGAACGCAGTTTGGAACTTAAAAACAAAATCAGAGAGCTCACCGAGGAGAACCCCGAGGTTTCAGCTCAAATACTCAAATCATGGCTGAGGGGAGGCCGCAGTGATGGATGAGAAACGTGAATTGATGCCTGAACAAAAGGCGGCCGCCGTAATTATATCTCTGGGAACTGACAAAGCGTCACAGATTTATAAATATCTCAGCGAGGAAGACATTGAGGCGCTGACAGTTGAAATTGCAAAAATGCGCCACCTCACACCAGAGGAAACAGAACAAATTTTAGACGACTTCTATAAAGAGTGCATGACTCAAAAGGTTGTCACAGAGGGCGGACTGGAATATGCAAGGAATGTGCTTGAAAAAGCTTTTGGCCAGCAAACAGCGGCTTCACTCCTTGAAAAGGTTGCCAAATCGCTCAAAACAATGCCTTTCGCTTTTGTGAGAAAGGTTGACAGCAAAAACCTTTTTTCCATACTCCAGCACGAAAGAGCACAAACAATTGCGCTTGTGCTTTCATATGCCAACCCGGATCAGGCGGCGGAAGTCATTGTGTCATTGCCAAAGGTGAAGCAGCTCAATGTTGTTAAGGCGATAGCCCAAATGGACAGCGCCTCACCAGAGGCAATAAAGATTGTTGAATCACAAATTGAGAAGAAATTTTCATCAGTGCTTACAACTGACTTCACAAAAGCCGGCGGCATTGACTACATTGCCGAAGTTATCAACTATATGGACAGAAGCAACGAGAAATACATATTCGACGAACTCAGCCAGAAAGACGAAAAACTCACAGAAGAAATTCGCAAGAGAATGTTTGTTTTCGAGGACATCACAACCATGGACAACCGTTCTATACAGCGTTTCCTTCGCGACTGCGATCCGAAAGACATTGTTCTTTCGCTCAAAGGCGCAAACACAGAAGTTGCAAACCTTATATTTACAAATATGTCAACACGTATGGCCGAATCCATCAAAAGCGACCTCGAAGTTACTGTTAACGTCAGAATTAAAGATGTTGAAGATGCTCAACAGAGAATTGTTAATGTTATCAGGAAACTTGAGGAAGAAGGCGAGCTTGTTATTATGAAAGGCGGAAAGGATGATATAATTGCCTAATCTGCTTAAAAAAGGAACTGTTATCGAAGAAATTGTGAAAGGATACGGCTTCCTTGAATATAATAAAAAGTCCGGCGAAAAAGGCACGGTTGAAAAAAGCTCTGAAAAATTTGTCAGTGAATACACAATTAAAGAAATAGAAAGCGAAAAGCCTGAAGAAGCAGCTGAAGAAGAAACTGTTGAAGAACTTCATGAAGAACCTGAAGTTGTTGAGGAAGAACACAGCGAGCAGGATGAAAAAGCAGAAGAAATGCTTCGCGAGGCAGAAGAAACTTTGAACGCCGCAAAG
The DNA here is from genome assembly GCA_022791155.1 of Bacillota bacterium. GTDB lineage: Bacteria > Bacillota > Clostridia > Lachnospirales > Anaerotignaceae > JANFXS01. The sequence continues at coordinate 19,757 of JAAVYN010000006.1, forward strand.
GCAGAGGCCCAAAAGATATTGCAAGAGGCAGAAGCTCAAGCCGCGGCGCTCAAAGAAGAAGAAACAAAAAAGGGATATGAAGCAGGCTATGACAATGGCTTCCAAAAAGGCTATGACGATGCCGTTGAAAAGGTGAACATCACAATTGCGGCTGAAACTGGTGAATTTCTTAATGAGCTTAAGGAAGTCATTGAATCAGTGGCGCACAAAAAAGAAGATGTGCTTCGAAGATATATTGACGACTTAAAGGAAATTGCCATTGCTGTTGGTGAAAAAGTCATCAAAGTGAGCCTCAAATCCAGCGGCGACATAATTGAAAGAATGATTGTGGCAGCCACTGAAAGGCTGAAAACAAAGGAATGGGCCAAAGTTTATATAGCAAAGGCTGATGCCGAGGTCATGGTTGAGGGCAGCCGCGATATTATCCGGGCTCTTTCCGACATATCGGAACATGTGAAGGTTGTGGCAATGGAAAATGAAAAAAGCGGCACATGCATTTTGGAATTTCCTGATGAGATCATTGACGCCAGTGTTGGAACACAGGTTGAAAACATAAAAGAAATATTGAAAAACACAGGAGTGTAACCATATGGCGCTGAAAAAAATTCCCGATATAATCAGAAAGGCTGAAACAATCAGCCACATTGGAAAAATAGAGAATATCGTTGGCATGACAATTGAGGCATCAGGCGGCCGCGGCGCCATAGGCGACATAAGCACAATTTATAACGACAACAGCAAAAGCCAGATAATGGCGGAAGCCGTTGGGTTCAAAAATGACAGAATACTTCTCATGCCATATGAAAACACCGACGGCATAACAGCCGGAAGTTTTGTCAGAAGCACAAACCAAAGCCTTAAAATTCCTGTGGGCGACGCGTTGCGCGGAAGAATCATAAACGCCATGGGAAGCCCAATTGACGGCCTTGGCCCAATTGAAAACACTGAATTTTTTTCTGTGAACAGCCCATATATAAACCCTTTGGCCCGCCCGCCAATACGCGAAAAAATGGTGTTTGGCATAAAAGCGCTTGATGGAATGATTACAATTGGCAAGGGCCAAAGAATAGGCATATTCGCGGGAAGCGGCGTTGGAAAAAGCACATTGCTTGGAATGATTGCAAAAAACGTTCGCGCCGACATAAACGTGATTGCGCTTGTTGGAGAAAGAGGGCGCGAGGTTTTGGAATTTGCCCAAAACGATTTGGGTGAAGAGGGGCTTGCAAGAAGCGTGCTTGTTGTTGCCACAAGCGACCAGCCGCCAATGCAAAGGCTCAAATGCCCAATTGTGGCAACGGCCATTGCAGAATATTTCAAAAACCAGGGGAAAGACGTGCTTTTGATGATGGACTCATTGACGCGTTTTGCCATGGCACAAAGGGAAATTGGCCTTGCGACAGGAGAGCCGCCTATCGCAAGAGGATATACACCTTCAATATATTCTGAACTCCCAAAACTTTTGGAACGCAGCGGAAATTTTGAAAGCGGTTCCATAACAGGCATATACACAGTTCTCGTTGAGGGAGACGACACCAACGAACCTATAGCCGACACAGTCAGAGGTATACTCGATGGACACATTGTTCTGTCAAGGAAACTGGCCAATGCGAACCATTTTCCCGCCATTGACATCAATGCAAGCATATCGCGTCTCATGAATTTTATCGTTTCAAGAGAGCACCTTGACATGGCATCAAAGTTTAGAGACCTTTTGAGCATATATGACAAAAATGAAGACCTCATTTCAATAGGCGCATATAAATCGGGCACAAACCCAAAACTGGACTATGCCATAACCAAAATTGACAAAATAAACGCGTTTTTGATGCAGGGGATTAACGAATCATTTTCATATGAGGAAACATTGGCCAAAATGAATGAAATTTTGAGGAGCTAATAAGGTGATACCATGAAGAAGTTTTCTTTTCATTTGGAGCCCGTTTTGAAATATAAGGGCGATATATTGGAATCAGTTAAAAATGAACATGGAATGGCGCTTAGAGACGTTGTGGATCAGGAAGAACGCATCAGAAATATTGAAAAAAACAAACAGGAATACATAAGCAAATTTGATGAGAAAAAGAAAATTTCAATAAGCGTGGCAGAGGCTGAAATATACGAAATGTATATCGCCAGACAGGAAGCTGTTTTGAAAAAAGAAAGAGAACACCTCAAGGTGCTTGAGAAAATTGAAGCTGAAAAGCGTGAAAAAATGATTGAAGCCAAGAAAGAAAAACTGTCGATTGAAAAACTCAAAGAAATAAAGGTTTCTCAATATAACAAAGCCATGCAAAAAGAAAACGAACTTTTTATAGAAGAGTTCGTGTCAAATTCGAAAATTAAGCTTAATGCTGAAGGAATATGAAAACAGCATTGGGATTAATTTTATAAAGCTACAAGCCGTTCAACCGGAAATGGAGCGCCGGGAGGTGAAAGAATTCACCGGAAGGCGGTGTATTTGCGGGTAAATGGCGCCAGCCAAAAGCGAAAAAAACCGGGAAGGTTTTTTGAGCTTAAGAACGGCGAAGGAAAGGCCGTTCAACCGGAAATGGAGCGCCGGGAGGTGAAAGAATTCACCGGAAGGCGGTGTATTTGCGGATAAATG
>JAAVYN010000032.1 GCA_022791155.1 Bacillota bacterium
CACTGTTGCTGACGCTCTGTTCATAAGCTCTTTTCTTATTTTCGTTCTTTTTATCTTCTTCCAGCCCTCATCATTCTCGCCCTGAGGAACATTGAGCGTTGTCACGGCGCTTTCAATCCACACATTTCCTGCTGATGAAAGACTGAATGTGAGCATTCCGGCGTCAATGGCCTGTTCATACTGGCTGTTTGTGAGCATTTCGGCAACGTCTGTCATGCCTGTCACAACTTTGTGGGTCAAACTTTGGCTGCTTGATGTTGAGGCAATCATTCCGGCCACACGCGCCGCCGCCATATATCCTTCAAGTGTTTCTCCCAACATGTTCACAGCGCCGCCGCCCACATACACAACGTTGTATGAATTGTATGACTTTGCGTGGCTAAGGCGCGTTTCAAATTCAACGCTTGCCGGTTCGCCAATCACGGCAAATGGAAGTATGCTGCCGTTTTTATATATCCTGTCGACATAGGCTGAAAGAAGGCTGTGAACAGCTGTGTCACATGTGTCAACACAAATGGTGTTGAACGCATATGGCTCCAAAAGCGTGAACGCCTCTGAATAGCTTTCAGTTGTGACTGTTGGATTTGCTCCTGCCGGAAATTCCGTTTGAGGAACCTCGGCCAACGCGCCGCTGCCTGAATAGTTTTCCTCTTTGGCAAAGTCAAAATAGCTGGAGCTTTTCGCACTTTCAACAAAGTTGTCAATTTCACTTTCATTGGCCGCAAATGTGATTTTTTCAATTTCTCTTGTGCCTTCAAGAACAATGAACTCTTTTGTTCCGCTCTCGCCCAAAACATTTCTCACCATATAGCTCAGTTTTCTGTCGCCTTCAGTTTTGGCTGTCATTGAAACTGCGTTAACCCCTTCTTCGGAATCATCTTTGAGCTTGACATTCCCTTTTGTTCCGCCCGAGCCAAGGCGAACACAATGCACCTTAACAGCTCCTCCAGCGAATATCTCACTGAGCATGTCTGCTGTTTGTCCGCTGCCTCCCAGCGCGATTTTGGCGGCTTCAATGCTTTCAAATGTGTGAACTTTTTTCAGTTCGCCCCAATTTGATTTGACGCAACATGCCACAATGCCGTCAACAGCCCCTGCAACTGACACGCCGCCAACATTTTCATATCTTTGATAAACCCCAGGGCGTTTCTTTTTCTCTCCTACAGTAAAAAATACTCCCATTTATTTCACCTCTCTGATCATAAATTCTTTCACAATTTTTTTCGCTTCTGTTTCAGAAGCTTCACTTTTTCCGGCAAAAGAAAACGCCGCCCTCACACATTCCGGCTGCACGCCAAACAGTTTGATTGCGGCTTTCTCAAGCTCTTCAACAGCATATTTTGTTTCGTTTTTCTCTTTTGGTGCCTTTGGCTTAACTTCCTTTGCTTTTTCAGCTTTTTCTTCTTTCACATTCACACCTCCTTTGAAAAATATTGATTCATGGCCACAACGCGCCAACGTTCAAACACTCTTTCATTCACACCCAAAAAATTAAATGCAAAACTCAACTGCCGGCGCACGCCGTGTGTGAAATGTTCAACGCCATTTGCCGCAGTTCATGTGTCCCAAAACAAAATTAAAATGGTGTCAATCATGTGCCAAACCATCATGTGGCCACGAAATTTATGAAAAATAAGCGTTGTTCAGCTTAGTTTTTCCACTTTGTTTCTGCATTGTGCCATGTTGGCCCGACAATGTGATTTGTCCTGTTTTCAAAGGATCGTTTGCCAGTGTCTGTGCCACGCCCGTTATGAGATAGGGCGAGCCATTTTGCATGACTGTTTCCTGTTCAATTGACAGATCGAGCAAAATTTCTGACGCCAGTTTTTGGCTTTTTTCAAAATTTGGCGGCAAAACCGAAATGCCCATGTCCGTTTGGAACCATGCCATGGCCTGGTTTGTTTTGATGTTTTTTGTTTCAGTCATGCGCACATAAACCGTTGGATTTTCGGCATCAACGCGCAAAAACTTTGGCAATGTGTCATGGCCAATGACCACACAGTTTTCATGACGTTTTTTGATGAAATCGTTCACAGACCACACAGGGTTTGACAGCTTGGATTCCTGTTTCAAAAAGCGGAAAACATGAAATGCAAATGTTTTGCCAATCACAGAAGGCTCCAATTCTTTTGTGCCAAAATCACATTTGCCGTTCCAAACAAAACAATATGTTCCACTTTCGTCAGTTATAAAAACACATTGCATTTCGGAGATCACGCTGTCCGCAATTTGCCCAAGCGCCGATATGTTCTCATTCAATCCCGAAACGTCAACTGTCACAATGCCGTCTGATTTCATTTCATTGTCATATGTCCATTTCACGTCAAACACAATCCGCGGGAATGCGCTGCCGTTTTCCCATTTCACATCTGCGCTGTCAGGCGCCTGACGGAAAAACACTGCCGCCTCCCCGTCATACACTGCCATGTTCTCTTTGGCACATTCAATGTTTTTGAGTGCCTCACAAAAAAGTTCTTCAATCATCACATATCACCTCTTTGCAACATTGTTAAATTCAAAACCGAAACATTTGAGCGGCTCAAAACGGTCTTTTCATATATGTTTGTGCTTTTGTTCCGCAAAAATGTTTGTTGTGTGTTGTTGCGCCTGACAGCAATTGCATTTGCAGTTTTGCCCCATGCAGCACAATTGTCTGTCAGCCAAAATGGTTGAACAGCATTGAAAACCCACTTTGTGAACCAAATTCATCACATGCCAAAACCATTGCCAAAAGACAGCCTTTGCCAAAACCATTTTTCAAGTTTGAAAACCACAGGAATATGCCAAATCAAAAATTCTCGCAAAGCCAAAAAGCAACATGCCCATTGAAAAACAATGCTCTCATCAGTTTTTCAGCTTTTCAACAGCCTGCCTCTGTTCATGCACTGCCCTCAAAACTGTTCAAGCGTTTTTTCTGCTGACAGCCGCCACGTTCATATATGAAGCTTGCGAGGGGTTTGAAATTCAATTCCACACAAACTGCTTCCGCTCCACAAAAAAGGAACAGCCCTTCTTTAGCTGTTCCCCGCCTGTGTGTTCCCTCAAAACTTCATGATACTATGATAATACTGTTTTAACAGAAAAAAATATCAACTTTCATATAAATTTCTATCAACTTCGCCTCACAAAATATGTATTTTTATATCACGTTTAATAAATATATATTCTCAAGACTGTTCATAGCGGCTTTTTATTTCATCAATGGCGTTATATGCCTCTCTGAAGTTGCGGCTGACAGTCGCCTCTGACATGTTCAAATCCATCGAAATCTTAACTATGCTTTTCTTCTCCAAAAATCTCATGTCGAACAGTTTCACAAATTCTTCAGACAAAATGCTCATATAAAAATCCATGTTGCTGTTTTGTCTTTCCAGTTCCCATATGTCGGCCTTTGCTTTCAGCACAGAGCTTTGGGCGTTTTGAAGCTCTGTTTCAAGGTTTTTATATATTGCTTCAATCTCCCGTTCCATGACACTGGAGGGAAGCGCGCCGCCTGAAACAACGGCAGTTTCATACACCGTTCCCCGAACATATGTTTTCAAGCTGTGGTTCAAAAATGGATTCTTCATGTCCTCCTGAATTCCCGCAATACGTTTGTCAAGCATTTCAAGCCGTTTTTTCTGTCCTTCTATTTCCTTTTTATTTTGATAATATTTTTTCACGTCTTCCCTGATCATTTGAGTTGATTTGCATTGCGTCATTGAACATAACCCCCTTATTCAGTCAAAAAATATGCGGCGCAACAATTCATTTCAAATGTGTGAACACGCTTTCATGTTTTGAAACAGAAGTTTATTTTCGCACAGCTCCAGTTCCATGTTTGTTTCAACCGAAAGAAAATTCATTCTGCCATTGAAACTGAAGTTTTTTTGCAACTTTCAAAACAAAAGCGTTTCACATGTTTTTTGAAACAAAGTTCATTGCCGCCACAATATGTATAGTCTCTTAATTTATTTTCGCACAAACGCGTTGTCATTTCATGCCGATTCGTCTTTCCAGTTCGTCAGCAATGAGAATTCCTCCAAAAACAGCAGCAAATATCAAAAAAACTTCTCCTCCCACGGCGGAATAACCTCTTGCCTCATACACCGCCGGAATCACAAGTGATGCTGTGACTGCTCCTGATATAAACCCAAACATGAGTTTTATGACTGTTTTGAGCACAAAAAGCACAAACCACAAAACAAAATTCCAAATTTTTTTGACAAATTCTGCGCATGCTTCAAAAAGCTGGCCATTTTGATTCATTCCGCTGTCAATTCCACATTCTGTGGCCAAAAGCCTCTGTTTTATATTGAATATATTTTTCGTTCTTTCGTTCATAGTTAAACACCTTCCTTTGAATTTGATTGGCTGTGGTTTGTTTCGGGCAAAAGCTTTTTGTTTTGATGTGCCAATGGCGGCAAACCTTTGCCACAAACCTCGCCGTTTTCCAATCTGTCAAAAAATTTTCAAGTCAACAAAAATCTCACTGCAGAAATTGAATTTTTTCAACAATTTGTTTGCATCAATTTTCAAAAATTTTTATGAAATTTCGAATATGAACCTATCTTTTTTGTTTTTCATTTTGTTGGCATGTGTTTTTTGCAAAAATATATTTTTCTATAAAATATCAATAAAAACCTCACTGTTTTCAACATCGTTCCAATTTTGCAATTGCATTCAATTTCATTGCTTTGTATGTTTTCAGAAGGTTTTTTGAATCATTTTATGTTCAATATATATTTTTTTGCACGATATTCCAATTTGGCTTGTCTTCCTGTCAGAGTTTCAAACTCTATTTAGTTTATAAATCATATTATATACGTATTTTCATACACAGTCAAGCCCAATTGCACATTATTTTCTATATTTCATAAATTTTTGTTGATTTTTTTTCGAATTGGTGTTATATTTTTAATTGAAGGAGGTTGATGACATGACAAAATCAGAAAAACTGAAGTCAATAATATTGAGCCGTTTCCGAAGTCTGCGCGAATTTTCTGCCGCCGCCGGCATCCCAAACACAACTCTTGTGAGCGCTCTTGACCGCGGCATTGACGGAATGGCCATAGAAAAAGTGATCAAAATATGCGATTTTTTGAATATAGACATAAGAACATTTGAGCCTTTGAACGATAATCCGTCAATTCAAAACATTTCTGACGAGCAATTTGCGCTCATATCAAAATATGACTTTCTTGACCGCCACGGCCGTGAAATGGTTGACATCATTCTTGAAAAGGAATTTGAAAGAATGACGGCCCAAAATGAGCTGAAGAAAAAATCCCGCCCAAAGGTTGTATATATAGATTATTTTTCAGAAAAGGTTTCAGCCGGATATGGCTTCGATCTTTATGACGCGACAAAAGAGCGGCTTTGCCTGCGGCTCAACAAGTCCACTGCCCGCGCCGACTTTGCCGTGACAGTGACTGGCGACAGCATGCTCCCCAAATATAAAAACGGCGACACGCTCCTTGTTCACTCTCAGCCCGACATAGAAATTGGCGAAATAGGCATATTCATCACAGAGGGCAAGGGATATGTCAAAAAAAGAGGCGAGCGCAGTTTAATCTCTCTCAATTCAAGCTATCCCGACATTTCCGCACTGGAATATGAATTCATAAGATGCAAAGGAAAGGTGATTGACGTTTTGAACCCCGACTGGATTGTCGACTGAAAATTGAATTTGAAAAACACATGCAAAAAAATAAAACGCTTATTATATATTCACAAACACAGCGAATATATTGAAAAGCGTTTTTAAAAGTTTTAAAACACAGAAAACCAAAACTTTTTGGTTTCGAAATGCGTTCATGTTTTTTGGTTCTGGTTTGTGGAACGGTTTGGCTTGGTTTGTGCCGCGGCTGGCACACAGTTCTTGCCGAAGCTCCCAAATTCCGCTTTGGGAAGGGGCTTAAGTGAGTTTGATTTATAGGAGTTGTTTTTTGGAATTGTTTGTTTAGGGTTGTTGGCTTGGTTTCAAGGCTTAAAAAATTGCATTTTTCTAAGACCGTGGGAGGGGCATGGCGGGTTCTTGAATTTTGTTTCGCGGAATTTAATTTATAAGAGTTCTTTGTTTATGGTTGTTGGCTTGGTTTCAAGCCTTAAAAAATGGCTTTTCCCTAAGACCGTGGGAGGGGCAATCTCGGAGTTGCGAGGGCCGAATGCCCCTCCCACCCCCACCCCCGTTTGGCCACGCCTTTTTGTCGGCTGTTCAAGTCACCAACTCTTATTGATATTTAACGCTGTGAGGAGGCTTTAGAAGATACAAATGTTACAAATATTCAGTTTAACTTTCATTAAATACATATTCTGAGAATTGAATTAATACATATGCAACAAATTGCAACGCCATGTTTTTTTAATTCCCCACAGCATTAACAACCAAAAGGGGCTAATGCTTGAATAGCCAATAAAAAAGCGTGGCCAAACGGGGGGGGAGTTGTGGGGGGCATTCATGTTCAGCAATTTTTGCTTCGCAAAAATCCACTGTGTGGCCGCGTATCTTCTCGGTGCTACCTCGCAACTGTGAGATGTGTGAACCGCGTGAGAGCCGCGCCGGCACTTTCAGCCGGTTCGCACCAGCAAGTTCTCGAATTCCGCTTCGCGGAACGCTTCACTTCGTTCCGCGCCGGCGCTTTCAGCCGGTTCACACCAGCAAGTTCTCGAATTCCGCTTCGCGGAACGCTTCACTTCGTTCCGCGCCGGCGCTTTCAGCCGGTTCACATAACAAATTCAATATCTGCCACGTCTCAGCTTATGCCTCACAAGCAGTCTTTCCGTCAAATATCCCATGGCCATTCCTGCTATGTGCGCGGCATTGTCCACATTGTTTTGTGAAAAGCCTATGAGAATTCCAAAAACAGAAAACATCAATATCGTGAAATATCCCAGGCCGTCGATGTCCTTTTTTCTTTCACTGTCATAGGCCAAAAGCGCCCCAATCATGCCAAAAACGCCGCCTGAAGCCCCAACTGAAATGCCTTTCGTGAAAAAACAGCTTGCCAGGCCGCCAAAAATCCCTGACAAAAAGTATACCGCCGCACAGCCCGCCTTTCCAACATGTTTTTCGCATGACCTCCCAAAAATGTATATTGACAAGCAGTTATACGCAACGTGCATAAGCCCCGAATGGAAAAACATGGAAGTCACAAGCCGGTATACTTCGCCGCCAAAAACCCTCAAACTGTCGTTGGCAAACATTTCAAAAAAATGACTGCTGCTTCCTGTCAGCGTCAAATATCCCCAAACAATCAAATTTATAAATATGAGCGAATATGTAAATGTGAAATTTTCGTCATTGTCATTCACAGCCACGCTTTCATCAATCAGTTTTCCATTCAGCGAAACGTTGATTATGTTTTCCAAATCCATCAGCTTTGTTGGCTGTTTTTTTCCATATATGAGCTTTTTCGTTTTTATGTCAGCAATCCACCAGCATTGGTTCACGCGCCCAACGGAAACTCTTTCCATTTTGTCCACAAAGCTTTCATATATGACAGCGTCATTTGAGCACACAATCAAGTTGAGGCATATTGCATAACTGCATCTGAGTTTTTCAACAGTTGTCTCCATTGAAATGTTGATCGAATTTGTGACAGCTGATATTGTTTCTTCATTCAAAACATTGGCGTTTATAATTGTGACAGTATACAAAACAGGGCTCATGTTGCGCGCCAGCATCAAAAACGGCGTGTTTTCGGTCACAAAAAAATTTTCTTTTGGCGATATTATATGATAATCACGTTCCATGAGATTTTTGCGCAATGTTTCCGAAAAATCCTGAAACATATTTTCCTCCTTTGTGGCAAAATTTCATTTGAAATTCATTTAAGTGCCATTTTAATTATAAACAATGATATAAACCCTGGAAACCCCAAAAGCCCCACATATCCAGCTGTCAAAAAATTTATGCCTATGGCAAAGTTTTGTGACGCAAGCAAAAAGTTTGCCAGCGCCATTCCCAAAACTCCCAAACACGCATTGGCAAAAACACGCGCCACAAATTTCAGCGGTTTTGAAAAAACCGTCAGCACAACAAAAAAAACGCAAACTGCAATCATTGTTCCTATGATTGAAGAAGACCCCATAGCTTCCACCTCAAAAGTGTATTTGTACTAATCTACACATGTTGACGGCAAAATATAACTCATCTTATGTTATAAAGTGTGTTGATCTGTGTTTGCTTGCCACGCAATATCATGAAAGTTGCGCTTGCTGTGGCCGCTGTGATTCCGCTGTCCATCAATATGGCTTCGCCTGTGAGGCTGACAAGCGTTTTCCCTTTCGAAACAACCTTTGTTTTTATGAGGAGATTGGCGCCCTCAGTGATTGGCTTGAGGAAGCGGCATTGTATGTCAACAGTTGTTATGAAATTGTTGTCAGCGACATAATGCGTGAGCATTCCAAACGTGTTGTCAAACGCGGCGCAAAGCAAACCGCCATGGAGTGTCTTTTGAGGGTTGAGCTCCCAATTTTCTATATGATATTTTATCTCAAGGCAAAGTTCCTCGTGACTGCAGCCATGATAATCCGGGTTCATCATTTTTATTATGGCGCTTCCGTTTTCACTTTTTGTGTAGTCTATCACATGCTTTGCTATCATTTCCATTTTTTCCTGATCTGTCATATTGCCTCTCCTTAGTCAATCCTTCTTGATATAATTTTGTTAAATTCCAAACAATTTTCAATGTGGGGGAAAAGCTTTGTTTCCTCGAATATAAAAAATTCGGCTTCAGGTTTAATTTTTGTCAAAGTATGCATATTCGAAACCGGGTTCAATGTGTTTTTTTCGCCCCAAACAACAAAAACGGGCTGTTCAACTGCCTCGAAATAGCTTTTTATGTCCATGTTCATGAATTTTGTGGCATATGAGGCATATGCATAGCGCACGTTTGAGTTTGTCCCGTGGGCCGCAGCATAAAAATTTTTCACAATTTCATCTGAAACATTGTGCGGGGCAAAAAAGCCATCGTCTATCAAGAATTTGCGTATTGAACTTTTTGAAGCCGCCATGTTATAGACCGACGTTCCATACAACGGCAGCTCCAAAAATGTTCTTTTTGCAACGTCACTGTTTTGTGCCATTGGCGTGGTTATGCCCTCGGGAGATATTAAAACCAGTTTGGATATGTTTTTGGGATATAGCTTGGCTGAAATGACAGCGGGCATTGCGCCGCCGTTTGAAGCCACAACGGCCGTTGGCCGGCCTATCACATGTGTTATAAAATCGTTTATAAACCCAGCAAGCACAAAGGCTGTGTATGTTATTTTTGGCTTTGACGAGAAGCCATAGCCCGGCATGTCAACGGCATACACAGTGTGTTTTTTTGATGCTTCTTCAACATTGCGCCAAAACTCATGCCGCCCCGCCCCCAAAAACAGGCTGTGTATAAAAAGCATTGGGCTTCCTGTGCCAGTTTTTTTGTATGACACGTTGCCATGCAGCCACTGGAACGTTTCCTCCGATTTTTCGGAATGCGAACGGCTGAATATAAATTTGTTGGCAAATGCGGCCGCTGTCAAAGCAGTTGGCACAAATGACACAAGCTTTATGACTTTTTTAATTTTCATGCAATCATTCCTTTCCGAAAAACAAATCAGCGCAAAACAATCCTTCAAAAAATATAGCTGCAAAGCCTTCTGTTCTCAAAATTTCACTGCCTGATCTGGCCATTTCCATATATGACATATTTTGTTGTGGTGAGCTCGGCAAGGCCCATGGGGCCTCTGGCATGAAGTTTTTGTGTTGAAATGCCAATCTCGGCGCCAAACCCAAACTGCTCGCCGTCGGTGAACCTTGTTGAGGCGTTGACATACACACAGGCGGAATCCACTTCGTTGAGAAACCTTTGGGCATTGGAATAGTTTTCAGTCACTATGCATTCGCTGTGGTGCGTGGAATAGCGGCGTATGAGCTCTATGGCCTCGTCAAGCCCGCTCACAACGCGGGCAGAAATTATATAATCTTCATATTCCGTGCCCCAATCCTCCTCAGAGGCTTCCAAAACGCCGTCAATTTTCATGAACTCCTCATCGCCTCTTATCTCGACATTTTTTTCAAAAAGCGCCTTTGTGACCATTGGCATGAACTTTTTGGCAACATTTTTGTGAACAAGCAAACTTTCACATGCGTTGCAAACGCCGGGGCGCTGTGTTTTGGCATTGATCACAATGTTGAGCGCGTCATCCAATTTTGCCGTTTCGTCAACAAAAATGTGGCAGTTGCCCGTTCCCGTTTCTATGACAGGGACAGTGCTGTTTTCAACAACGCTTCTTATCAGCCCGGCGCCTCCCCGGGGAATGAGCACATCAATATATCCGTTGAGCCGCATCATCTCTTTTGCAGTTTCACGGCTTGTGTCTTCAACAATTTGCACAGCATTTTCAGGAAGGCCGTCATTTTTCAACGAATTTCTGAATATGTCAACAATGGCGGTGTTTGTTTTCACTGCTTCCTTCCCGCCGCGCAATATGACAGCGCTTCCAGCTTTCAGGCAAAGGCCAAAGGCGTCGGCTGTCACGTTTGGCCTTGATTCAAATATTATGCCTATGACGCCCATTGGAACGCGCTTTTTGCCCACAACAAGGCCGTTGGGAAGTGTCTTCATTGAAACCGTTTCGCCTGTTGGATCAGGGAGCGAGGCCACTTGGCGCAATCCGCCGGCCATTGCTTGTATGCGCTTTTCATCAAGTGTGAGCCTGTCTATGAAAGCCTCTTTCATGCCGTTGGCAATGGCGCTTTCAACGTCTTCTTTGTTGGCATCAATTATCTTTTTTGCGTTTTCCTCAAGGGCGGAGGCCGCGTTCATGAGTGCATTGTTTTTTGCAGGAGCGAGGAGGCGCGCTGTTTCAACAGAGGCTTCCTTTGCCAAAAAACCCATTTGAGCTAATGTTGTCATCAAAATTCCTCCTCTAAATTATGTCGCGTTTTTCAGTTATTATCCTGTCAACTTTTCTGTCAAATTCCTCAACAGGTATGCTGTTGGCGAGCTGAAAATCGAAGCAAATTCCAACAGTGTTTTTGACGTCGTTTTTCGATATATATGTGTCATAATATCCCCCGCCATAGCCACAGCGGTTTCTCTCTTTGTCAAACATGCTTCCGGGAACAATGAAAAGCGATTTGTCAGTTGGAAAAATTTGTTTTTCAATTGGCATGTCAGGCTCTGTCACGCCAAGCGCCGATTTTTTCATTCCGTCAAACGATTCTATCTCAACAAAATACATAACCCTGTCCTTTTTTGCCACAGGCACGGCAGTGCGCTTGCCATCGGCCCATGCTCTTTCAATCAATTGTTTTGTTTCAACCTCAGAGCCCATGTTTATATATGTAAAAACTATATCAGCTGATATATATTCAGCGCTTTTGACAATTTTTTCAACAATTTCACAGCTTTTCTTTTTTCTTTCTTCAGGCGGCATGTTGTCTCTTGTGGTCAAAAATTCACGCCTCATAACTTTTTTCAATTTTCATTCACCTCTCTGTCAAAAATATCAATGAGTTCAAAATTGTGATGCTGACAAACGCATGTGCACTTTGAATGTGTGTTTTTGCTGCATTTTGCTTTGAAAATTCATTTGAATTTGGAGCTTTTTTCGCCAACAATTGCAACGCTTTTTTCGGAATTCAAATTTTTTGATTCAAGTTCCAAAAGCCGTTCTTTGCGCCACAGCTCACCGCCATAGCCCGTGAGGCTGCCGTTGGCACCCACAACGCGGTGGCACGGAATTATAATTGAGATTTTGTTTCTGTGGTTTGCGCCGCCCACTGCCCTCACGGATTTTGGCTTTCCAATTTTTTTGGCAATGTCGCCATATGTGCATGTGGCGCCATATGGAATTTCCAAAAGCGCCCTCCAACATTCCTCCTGAAAGCTTGTTCCGTCAATTTTTATGTTCAGTTCAAAATCACGGCGCTTTCCCGCAAAATATTCCTCAAGCTGTGAAACGCACTTTTCAAGCTCGCTGTCGAAATTGCCTTTCGAAACAAATTCACTCTCCTCAAAATAGAGCCCTGTCACATTGGCGCCGTCGCTTTCAAGCCGGAGAAAACCTATGGGCGATTTGTAGCAATATACATTATCCGCCATTATAAAGCCCCCTCAAAAGTTCGATTTCGCATTTATATCCGTCAATGTCATTTGGCGTTTCAAGACAAAACGGAATTCCAGAAAGGCGCGGGCTGTTTATCACCGCCGCCAAAGCCTTTGTGCCTATCTCGCCAAAACCAATTTTCGCATGACGATCCTTGTGGCTTCCAACAGTGTTCATGCTGTCGTTCAGGTGAATGGCCTTCAGGCGCTCAAGCCCAATCACGCTGTCAAATTCGTCAAGAACGCCCTCCAAATTGCCAACAATGTCATAGCCCGCGTCATGAATGTGGCATGTGTCAACACAAACCCCCAATTTTTCATTGAGCTCCACTCTGTCAATAATCTTTTTCAGCTCCTCAAAGCTCCGGCCAACCTCGGTGCCCTTGCCGCTCATTGTTTCAAGCAGAACTGTTGTTTTCATGTTGTCAAAAAGTATGGCGTTGAGCGTTTCACAAATGAGCTCAATCCCTTTTTCGGCCCCTTGGCCAACGTGGCTTCCCGGGTGAAAGTTATAATAGTTCCCGGGGATATGCTCCATTCTTTTTATGTCGTCAGCCATTGTTTGGAGCGCAAATTCCCTTGTGCTTTCATTGTTGGAGCATGGGTTTATTGTGTATGGCGCATGGGCGATTATTTTTCCAAAACCATTTTCGTCATAAAATTTCAAAAACTTTTCAATGTCCGCTGTGTCAAGCTCTTTTGCCTTGCTCCCCCGCGGGTTTCTTGTGAAAAACTGAAATGTGTTTGCGCCAATTCCAACGGCCTCCTTTGCCATGGCATAAAACCCTTTTGATGATGACAAATGACACCCGATATAAAACATCAGCATCTCTCCTCAAAAATTTTTTAATTTGTTTTCAACTGACAAAAGCACATGCGTTCCAAGCATAACATTTCCTTTTTGCACTTTGTTTATGTCATCAAATTTGTCATGTTTTGTCAAAACACAGGCCAAACACAAAAAAACCGCCGCAAGCAAATGCTTGAGACGGTTATAAACAATGTTATAATCGCGGTGCCACTCAAACTGCCAAAATGGCCTCTCAAAATGCATACAATTCATATGCGCCTGAATTGCACAACGGCTCAGGAACATTGGGGCGGCATATATTTTTGCCTGCGCTTTCAAGCCATGCTCAAAAGTTCATTCAGCATATAATTTTGTGCCGCTTTTCACAATTGGCAACATTTTTGGCGTTGCTGTTGTTCATTTTTGTCAGCACATTGTTAATCACTAAACTTTGTTGTATTTTATCATCATTTTTTTCAATAGTCAACCACTTTTTCGCAAACCAGTTTTGAACTGTGTTTGTTTTCAGTTCATTTCAAAAGAGGCAGTGTTAATCCAACATGTCCACAACAATGTCCTCCGCGTCTATCTCATTTTTCAAAATTCCCTGTTCCAAAAGCCATTTTATGTTTTCGTCCCAAACATGCTTGTCCTGGCTCAAAAATTTTGAGTTTTCAGTTTCCATTGCCGGAAGAAGCATTTCAATGCTGGCCATTTCAACTTCATTTTTCAACGGAAAGTTTTCGTCATTCTGGTTGTCAATCACTGTTTCAACGGCTTTTTGCGGGTTGCTTTTCATGTCCTCAAAACCCTTTGCAGAGGCTCTCAAAAATGCCGCAATTTTGTCACCATTTTCTTCTATGTTCTTTTCGCCTGTCACAAACACAAGCTCATAATAATTGGGAAGGCCATAGTCACTGGGATAGAAATATGTGACGTCAAAGCCCTCGCTTTCAAGCTCGGGAACCTCGTGGTTCACCATGCAGCCAATTGTTGCGTCAACATTGCCCGTTGTCATTGAGCTCATGAGATCAAACCCAACGTCAACAACATTCACATCATCGGCGCTTCCGCCGGCTTTTTCAACCATGAAACGGATCACGGCTTCGCTGAATTCCGAGCCTGACTGGCCTATTGTTTTGCCAATCAAATCTTTTGGCTCTTCAATCCCCTTTTCACTCAGCGACAAAAATATGTTGAGCGGTTTTTGAACCACAGTTCCAACGGCCTTCACGGGAACATGCTGATCGGCACGCGCGCGTATCAAATCATGCATATAATAAATTCCTATGTCTGCCTTTCCGGCGGCCGTGAGTGAAATGGCGTCGTTTGTGTTTGCCGGAAAGCGTATCACAACATTGAGCCCCTCATCAGCATAATAGCCCTTTTCAATTGCTTCATATATAAAGCTGTGAACAGCATTGGGATACCAGTCCAAAACAATTTCAAAGTCACAGAGCTCTTTTTTGTTTTCACTTTGGCTGTCATTGGCGCCTTTTGAAGCACAGCCCGAAAACGCAAATGACAACATGCAAAGTGCAAAAAGCAGTTTTCTTTTAATCATATTTCTTTCCTCCATGTTATAATTCTTTTTTCAAAAGCGCCAATCACGGCCACAACAGCCATTGCGGCGGCGCTCAGCAAAACTATGGGCGCAAAAACGCCGGCTCCGTCAAGCTGTGTCATCATTCTTTTGCTGAAATAGCCCAGCCCACTTTGCGCCCCCAGCCATTCCGCAATGGCCGCACCGATCATTGAAAGAGGGACTGCCATTTTGATTGCCGAAAAAAAGCTTGGAAGCGCGCTTGGCATTTTCAGTTTGAAAAATATTTCGGCCTTTGTGGCGCCATATGTTGTCAAAAGTTCCTCCATTTCCCTTTTGGCCAATTTGAAGCCGTCATAAACCGTTATCGTTATCGGAAAAAATGTGATCAATATTGTCACAAGAACTTTGCTCCACATGCCATAGCCAAACCAAAGCACAAAAAGAGGCGCAATGGCCGTTGTTGGAATTGTTTGCGATGCAACTATGATTGGATAGAGCGCTTTTTCAATTTTGGGGTTAAAATCCATTGCAACGGCCAAAAACAGCCCAAAAACAACTGAAACGGCAAGCCCAACCGCTGTGACAAGCATTGTTGCCGGAAGATGCACTGCAAAAAGCGGCTCTTTCAACTGCCAAAGTTTCACAACAATCTGCACAGGCGACGGCAATATATAATGTGCGTTTATGGCCATTGCCACAGCCTGCCAAAACAACAATATAACCACAAAAAGCAATATAGACGGGAAATTTTTTCTCACACTTTTGCCTCCTGTCTCAAATTTTCAATGAGCTTTTCTTTGAGCTCCACAATTTCGCTGTTTTTCATGAGTTCACGGTTCCGGGGATAGCCCAGGGGAATTTCATATTCCTCAAAGGCTGTTATTGGCCGTGTTTTGATCACAAAAATTTTTTTTGAAAGAAAAATTGCCTCCTCCACATCATGCGTCACAAAAAGTATGGTTTTGTTGTGCTTTTGCCATTCTTCAAGAAGCCACTCCTGAAGCGATATTTTTGTGAGGGAATCCAGCGCCGAAAACGGCTCGTCAAGCAAAAGCAATCTGCTCCCCGTCATGAGCGTGCGCGCAAACGATGCCCTTTGGCGCATTCCTCCCGACAAATCTTTTGGAAATTTGTTTCTATATTCCCAAAGGCCAACCTCCCTAAGCATTTTCTCGGCACTTTCATTCATTTCTGCCTTTGATTTTTTTTGAATTTCCATTGGGAGGCATATGTTTTTTTCAATTGTGCGCCACGGGAAAAGAAGATCCCTCTGCGGCATATATGCGCTGTGGCTGCCGGCGTTTTCCACGTCTTCGCCATTGAAAAATATGTTGCCGCTTTCGGCTTTTTCAAGGCCGTTTATAAGGCGGAATATTGTGCTTTTGCCACAGCCCGAGGCCCCTATGAGACACACAAAATCGCCCTCGCCAACGTCAAATGAAAGATTTTTGATCATTGGCTCTTCATCGCCGTCATATGTGAAGCTCACGTTTTCAAATTTAAGCATACATCACATCTCCATGTTCCATGCCATGTCCCAAAATGCATATTCATATTTGCTGCATAGTTTTATAATCTTTTCAATATTTTGAAGCTGTTCTTCTGCATAGTTTTCAGTGAGGCTGTCCACAATATGTATAATCACGTCATTGCTTTTTGAATATTCATCACTGCCGTATGAATTTATCCACTGTCCATAAAATTCATGGTTTTCACAGCCCGGAACTGTCTTCATGAAATCGCCAATCATTTTATAGCTCCACGAACACGCCAAAACGGCCACTGCTATTTCCGCCAGCCCCTCTTTGAGGCCAACCGAAATCATATAACTTGTGTAGCTTTCATTGGCAAGGGACATTTTGGCCGTTTCAATGTCGTTTTTTGATATGCCAAGCTTTTTCAGATAGTTTTGATGAACGGCGTTTTCTGTGTTGAGTATCTCATCAATCATTGCGGCAAACGCCCTGACATGCCTTTCCTCACTGGCCTTCACAACGCCCAGTGCAAACACTTTTGCATATTGCATGAGATACAAATGATCTTGTATCATATAAAACCTGAATTTTTCCAAGGGAAGCGTTCCATCGGCAATTCCTTTCACAAATGGATGACGGTTATAGCTTTCCCAAATTTCTTTAACACTTTCAAAAAGTCTTTCTGAAGTTTTCATTGTTTTTCCTCCTGGCAAAAAAATTCCAAACCGCATTTCAGTGCCAAAAAAAGACATCTCCAAACGGAAATGTCTAAAAAAATCGAGCTTGTCGTGCACTTCCTGCGCTGGTACTAACCATCAGGTTCAAAGGGACTCTCTCAGCATCGGCGGAAGTTTCCGCCGCAGCACCCCTGGGCCATTATTTAGTTAATCAGATTATATACCAATAATTGCTCATTGTAAACAAATTTTAATAAAAAATTTGTCTCAAATGTGATATACTTCCATAGAATGTGCCACAGGAAACATATTCCGGCATTTTCATTGTTTTTTTGCGGCACAAAAGCCGCTTTTGGGAGGAATTCAAAATGGATGAAAACAAGCTTTTGTCATTTGCCATGGAAATTGGTGAAATCATGCTTGTGAGCGGAGCAGAGATAAACCGTGTTGAAGACACTGTCAAAAGGATTTTGTCGGTTGGCGAAAACACAATGCCTGAAACGTTTGTGACGCACACAGGGCTTTTTGCAAGCATTCAAAGCCCTGTGCAGGGCTGTCCCATAACAAAGCTGAAACGCATACCCTCGCGCTCAATCAATCTTGAAAAAATAACACGGGCAAATTCTCTTTCGCGCAAATTTGTTGAAGGAAAAATGACGCTTGAAGAAAGCATGAAAGAGCTTGAAGAAATAAAGCTCATGACGCCGTTTAAGCCGTGGGTTGTTTTCATTGCATATGGCGCTGCAAGCTTTTCATTTTCAATATTGTTTGACGGCGGCTTCATGGATTCAGTTGCGGCGTTTGCAATTGGCGTCATGCTTGGCGCCGTGAACAATTTTTTGGGCAAAACAAACACCGGGCCGTTTTTGGCAACGCTTTTGGGCGGCGTTGTGATTGCCGTTTTTTCACTGTTGTTCTACACACTTGACATATCAAAAAGCTACACAGCGACAATAACAGGGGCGATAATGCCGCTTGTGCCCGGAATTGCCATCACAAATGCCGTGAGGGACATCATGAACGGCGATTTCATTTCCGGCTCAAGCCGCGTTGCGGAAGCGCTTTTGATTGCCGGGGCAATTGCGGCCGGGATAGGAACGGTTTTGAGCGCCGCTTCCACACTGGGGGTGATTTGATATGAACATGGTTTTGGAATTTTTGCTGAATTTTTCGCTTTCGTTTGTGGCAACCGTTGGGTTTGCCGTCATATTCAACGCGCCGCGCCGGGAGCTCATAAACTGTGGAATCACAGGCGCCGTCGGCTGGGTCATATATCACTATGTTGTGAAAAAAACAGGCGATTCAACAATGGCCTCTCTTTTTGGCTCAATGGCGGCCTCTGCCGGTTCACGCATGTTGGCATATTCAAGGCAGGCGCCCTCAACGCTGTTTTTGATTCCGGGCATAATTCCGCTTGTGCCCGGCTATTTCATATACAATTTGATGCTTTCGCTGACAGAAAAAGACTTCTACAAATCATATGTGAGCGGCGTTGGAACGCTTCAAATTGCGGCGGCCATAGCCATAGGCATTGTTGTTGTGTTCACACTTCCTTACAGCTTTTTTGCGCTCATAAAGCCAAAGAAAAACAAAAGCAGATGAAAATGGTTTGACACTTTTTGTGAAGTTGGGTTTCAATGTGTATGTTTTGGAGAGGGGCATGGGCAGGTTCCCGAATTTCCCTTCGGGAAACGCTCCTCTTCGTTTCGCGCCGCGGCTCTCACGCGGTTCACACATCTCGGAGTTGCGAGGGCCGAATGCCCCTCCCACTCTCACCCCCATTTGGCCATGCTTTTTTAAATCGGCTGTTCAGGTCATCAACCCTTATTGATGTTTAACGCTGTGGGGAAGTTTAGAAAATAAAAGTTACTATAGATGTTCAATTTATTTTTCATGAAATATAAGTTCTTGAAATTATATTAATACATCTGCAATAAGCTGCAACATAATGTTTTTTTAATTCCCCTTAAGCATTAACAATCAACAAGGGCTAAAAACTTGAACCCCCGACAAAAAAGCGTGGCCAAGGAGGGAGGGTGTGGGAGGGCCGTTCGGCCTTCGCAACTATGAGATGGCCCTCCCACGTTCTTAAAAAATGCAACTTTTGAAGGCTAAAATTGATTAAATGATAACCTCAAACAAAGAACTCCTACAAAACAAATTCATTAAAGCATTCAGCGAAGCAAAATTCGAGAGCTTGCTGGAGTGAACCGGCTGAAAGCACTGGCGCGAAGTGCAACGAAGCGTTTCGCGAAACAAAATTCAAGAACCCGCCGTGCCCTTTCCACGGTCTTAGAAAAAGCACCATTTTTGAATGCTTGAAACCAAACCAATAGTCTAAAAAAATAACTCTTATAAAGTAGATTCAGTGAAGCCGTTTTCCGAAGCGGAATCCGGGAACCCCACTTCCCCAAAACCCCACTCCCCTTTCCGCCAAAACACAAATGGTCAGCTTGTGCCCAAACAAACACAGAAATTTAACGAAAGTTGCACATTTGACAATTTCATGATTGAAAAACAGAGGCGGCTGTGATAAATTATATGAGCAGTGAAAAATAAAGGAGGGTTACACATGATTGAAAAAAAGATTAAAATAGTTAATCCGTCAGGCATGCATGCAAAAGCTTCAGGACAATTTGTTTCGTTTGTCTATAAATTCAAAAGCGATGTGTTCATAATCAGCGGCGAAAGAGAGGCCAACGCCAAAAGCATATTAAACCTCATTATGCTCAGTCTCAGCTGCGGCGATGAAATATTGCTGAGAGTTTCTGGAAAAGATGAAGAAACAGCCATGGAAGAAATATCGGCATTCATACAAAATCTGCGGGATTAACTCATGGCGGGGAGTTTATGTTTTATGTAATTTAATAACCCCGCCATATTATTTTGATCTTTTATCACATTGTGTCAATCCTTTTCAGACAGTTTGAATTGCCCGGCAAACGCCATGCGCCGGCCACAACCGGCCAAAAGCAATTTCAAAAACAACATTGCGCCAATTGAATTGACAAAATGAAACCCCCAAACAAGTTCAATGTTTTGGGGGTTTGTTGTTTGCGCGCTGCAAATTCGTTTTCACTTAAACTCTCTTATCATTCTTTCACGCAAAACATAAAGCTCTTCCGACAAATCAACGGGAACGGTGTGCGGGTTGGCAAGGCGCCTGTGTTCATCCCAAAGTGTGGCAAGCTCCTTTTGGGCATATTCCCGTATTTCCATTGTCTTTGGTGAAGTGTATACACATTCTCCTTTTATGAAAATTGGTTCAAGAAGGTTTCTGAGTGTGTATGATCCGGCTTTGAGATCCATTGTTTTCCATGTGGCATTTTGGTCAAAAAGGCGCATGTCGCAATCTTCGCTGTAGCTTTCGTGTTCAAGCGTTATGAGATCGGCTTTGATCTTCCTTGTGGATTTGTCATATATGCGCACCACATTTTTGACGCCGGGAAGCGTGACTTTGGCCGGATTGTTTGAAAGTTTAATCTTTGGCACAAATTTTCCATTTTCGTCGGTTTCGGCAGAAAGTTTATAAACACCTCCAAAAGCCGGACAGTCATCAGAAGTTATCAATTTTGTGCCAACACCCCAAAGAGTGATTTTTGCGCCCTGTGACTTGAGGCTTGCAATGAGGTTTTCGTCAAGATCACTGCTGGCGCTTATCACGGCGTCGGTGAAGCCGGCGTCATCAAGCATTTTCCGGGCCTGTTTTGACATATATGCCAAATCACCGCTGTCAAGGCGTATGCCATAGCCTTTCATTGAACAGCCCGCCTCTTTCATCTCTTTGAAGCATTGAATGGCATTGGGCACGCCGCGTTCAAGCGTGTTATATGTGTCCACAAGAAGAAGACACGCGTCAGGAAATTTTTTGGCATACGCGCGAAACGCCTCAATTTCACTGGGAAAACTCATGACCCAGCTGTGGGCATGTGTCCCCTTGACAGGAACGTCAAAAAGCTGGCCTGTGAGCACATTGCTTGTGCCAACACAGCCTCCTATGACGGCGGCGCGGGCGCCATATGTCCCCGCGTCAGGGCCTTGGGCGCGGCGAAGGCCAAATTCAAGCACAGGATCGCCCTGCGCCGCCCACACAACGCGGGCCGCCTTTGTGGCAATCAGGCTTTGATGATTTATTATGTTCAAAAGCGCCGTTTCAACAAGCTGCGCTTCCATTATGTTGGCACGGACTTGAAGCAGTGGCTCCATTGGAAAAACAACCGTTCCTTCCGGAATGGCATATATATCGCCGGAAAAATTGAAGTTTTCAAGATATTCAAGAAATTCATTGTCGAATATGCCCAAACTTTTGAGATATTCAACATGTTCTTGCGAAAAATTCAAATTTTTGATGTAGTCTATAACCTGCGCAAGCCCGCATGTTATGGCAAAACTGGCATTTGAGGGGTTTTCTCTGTAAAACAAATCAAAAACAACAGTTTTCTTTTCCAAGGGGGAATTAAAATATCCCTGCATCATTGTCAGCTCATACAAATCGGTCAGGAGTGACCAGTCTTTAACGTCCATTTTTTTATGCTCCTTATAAAATATATTTTCGGCATATGCGCGCCACGCACAGCCATTTTTTGTCCCATTGCTCCTCAAAACTGAAAACAAGTGTAAATTAAAGACATTATACTCTCATTTTTGTTCAATTACAAATAGATTTTAGCAAATGGCAGTGGTTTTTGAACATATTCCTCTTTACAAAAAATATTTAATAATATATAATCAATAGCGTTGAAACGCAGTGAGAAGGAGAGTAGGCATTTGTCAAAAGCCAAAGCGAGGCGGAAATGGTGAAAGCCGCCGCAATTAGAAAATGCTGAAAATCACCTTTTAGCGGCACGGGCGAAATTTGAAAGTAGCCCGCGACAGTTTTGCCCGCGTTAAGGGCCGCGCGGTTTTTCCGCGCTCAAAGAGGGCATACTATACATATGCCAATTCAGGTGGTACCGCGTCATCCTCGTCCTGTCTAGGGCGGGGATTTTTTGTTTGCGGTTGTTTTGCTTATTTTTGATTAGGAGGAAACATAATGTACAGCAAGGTTTCGACAAATCTTGATTTTGTCTCCAGAGAAAAATCAATCCTTGATTTCTGGAAAAAGAACGAAATATTCGAAAAAAGCACTGTTCTGAGAAACGGCGGCCCAAAATTCACATGGTATGAAGGCCCGCCAACAGCCAACGGCAAGCCCCACATCGGCCACGTGCTCACAAGAAGCGTCAAAGATATTATACTGCGCTATAGAGTCATGAAAGGCTTTGACGTGATCCGGAAAGCCGGCTGGGACACCCATGGCCTCCCTGTGGAGCTTGAGGTTGAAAAAATGCTCGGCCTTGACGGCAAGCCCCAAATTGAGGAATATGGCGTTGAGCCGTTCATCGAAAAATGCAAGGAAAGCGTTTGGAAATATAAATCCGAATGGGAAGACATGAGCGACCATGTGGCTTTTTGGGCCGACATGGAAACTCCGTATGTAACATATCACAACAACTACATCGAAAGCGTTTGGTGGGCGCTCAAAACAATTTGGGAAAAGGGGCTTTTGTATAAGGGCCACAAAATTGTTCCATATTGCCCGCGCTGTGGAACGGCGCTTTCAAGCCACGAAGTTGCACAGGGTTATAAAGACGTCAAAGAAACATCGGCAATTGCAAAATTCAAATTGAGAGACGCCGAAAATGAATATATATTGGCATGGACAACAACACCATGGACACTTCCTTCCAACGTGGCCCTTGCCATGAACGAAAAGGAAACATATGTGAAGGTCAAAGTTGGAGGCGAATGTCTCATACTTGCCGAGGCCCTTGTGAAAAACGTGATTGGCGAAAACACAGAGTATGAAATTGTGGATTCCAAAAAAGGCGCCGACTATGTTGGAACACGCTATTGGCCGCTTTTCGACTTTGTTGATGACGACGAAACAGGCTTCCGCGTTGTGACAGACGACTATGTGACGCTCACAGACGGCACTGGAATTGTTCACATCGCTCCCGCCTTTGGTGAAGACGACTCCCGTCTTGGCCGAAACCATGGCCTTCCTTTCCGCCAATATGTTGACAGCCAGGGCCGCTTCACAAAAGAAGTTAAGCCGTGGGAGGGCGTTTTTGTGAAAACAGGCGACAAAATGGTGCTTGACTATCTCAAAGAAAAAGAGGCTCTTTTTGCGGCGCTTCCTTTTGAACACAGCTATCCTTTCTGCTGGAGATGCGACACACCACTTTTATATTATGCCCGCGAAACGTGGTTCATAGAAATGACAAAGGTTAGAGACAATCTTGTTGCCAACAACCGCACAATAAACTGGTATCCCGACAACATAAAAGAAGGCCGTTTTGGAAAATTCCTTGAAAACGTGATCGATTGGGGCCTGAGCCGTGAAAGATATTGGGGAACGCCTTTGCCTGTTTGGGAATGCGAATGCGGCCACCGCCATGTCATAGGCGGCATTGAGGAGCTCAAGTCGATGAGCGATGATTGTCCCGATGACATCGAACTTCACAAGCCGTTCATCGACCGCGTGCACATAAAGTGTCCAAAATGCGGCAAAAGCATGACAAGGGTCACGGAGGTCATCGACTGCTGGTTTGACAGCGGCGCAATGCCTTTTGCCCAGTGGCACTATCCGTTTGAGAACAAAGAGCTTTTCGAATCAAGGTTCCCGGCGGACTTCATCACAGAGGCCATTGACCAAACAAGAGGCTGGTTCTATTCACAGCTGGCAATTGCCACATTGCTTTTTGACAAAACCGATTTCAAAAACTGCATTGTCATGGGCCACGTTTTGGACAAAAATGGCATCAAAATGAGCAAGCACAAAGGAAACGTTGTCGATCCATGGTATGTGCTCAACAAACAGGGCGCCGACGCCATACGCTGGTATTTCTATGTCAACAGCGCGCCATGGCTTCCATGCCGTTTCGATGAAGACGCCGTGAGCGATCAGCAAAGAAAGTTCATGGGAACATTGTGGAACACATATGCGTTCTATGTTCTCTATGCCGAGATAGACCAGTTCAACCCAACAGAACACAGCCTTGAATATGACAAGCTTCCGCCAATGGACAAATGGATACTTTCAAAATTGAACTCTGTTGTGAAATATGTTGACGAATGCCTTGATTCATACAAAATCACAGAACCGGCAAGGGCAATGCAGGAGTTTGTTGACGAGCTCAGCAACTGGTATGTCAGAAGAAGCCGCGAGCGTTTCTGGGTTGGCGGAATGCCTCAGGACAAAATAAACGCATATATGACGCTCTACACAGTGCTTGTGACAATGAGCAAACTGGCGGCGCCTTTTGTTCCGTTCATTGTTGAGGACATATATTCAAACCTTGTGAGAACATTTGACGAAAACGCGCCTTTGAGCGTTCATCTTGCAGACTATCCCGTTTGCAACGAAAGCCGCATTGATGAAGAGCTTGAAGCCAACATGGACGCCGTGCTTCAAATTGTTGTCAAAGGCCGCGCCGCCCGCAACACAGCCAACATCAAAAACCGTCAGCCCATAGGCACAATGTATGTCAAGGCCGAAAAGGAACTGCCTGAAATGTTTGTTGAAACAATTGCCGATGAGCTCAACATAAAAACCGTTGTTTTCACAAACGACACTGAAGCTTTCACAGGCTACAGCCTCAAGCCGCAGCTGAGAACTCTTGGGCCAAAATATGGAAAGCTTTTGCCAAAAATTGGTGCGTTCCTTGCCGAATGCGACGGCAACGCGTTTGTGGCCGAATTCAAAAAAGGGAACACTGTCACGTTTGAGGTTGAGGGCGAAAGTGTCACACTTGCCGAAAACGATGTGCTCATAGAAACAACTGAAAAGGCCGGGTTCATCACAGAAGGTGACGCCAAAACAACCGTTGTTTTGGACACAAACCTCACAGCCGATCTCATTGAAGAGGGCTTTGTGCGCGAAATTGTGAGCAAAGTTCAAACAATGCGCAAAGAGGCAAATTTTGAAGTCACAGACAGAATCAACCTTTATATTGCCAAAAACGACAAAGTCAAAACCATTGTCACAAAAAATTGCGACACAATCAAAAGTGACGTGCTTGCAGAAAGCGTGACATTTGACAGCCTGAAGGGCCATGAAAAGGAATGGAATGTGAACGGCGAAAAAGTTTTCATCGCTGTTGAAAAAATATAATTTCAAAAACGCCATGCAAAAATTTGGGCAATTGCATGGCGTTTTAATTTTGAACAGAGATATATAATTTTGAAATTTCCGGCTCATGCCCCTGTTGCTTTTGAACGCTGTTGGGAACAAAAAAGCCAAACCATGGCATTTTCAGAAACATGTTGTTCTTCGAAATTTTTGGCGCTTGAATTGTTTTTGATTTTCAAAACAAAACTTCAAAAACATGAATGCGGCCAAAGAGGGTTTTGGCATTTTTTTGTTCTGCCAAAATTTGGCTTTCTTTTCTTCCTTTCAAACTCATTTTATGGGGTTTTTTGAAGCCGTGCCCGCCTTCCGCGGATATTGGCGCGGTGTTTTTTTCACTTTATCAATTATAACAATGTTGTGGCTTATGTCGCTGTTGGGAATGGAAACAGGCACAACAGCCCTCACTTTTCCGCCAAGTGTGGCAACGGCCGTTTTTCCTTCCTCAATTTCTTCAGCGGCTTTTGGCCCCTTCAGCGAAACAAAAACGCCGCCAACTTTCACAAAAGGAAGACAATATTCGCTCAAAACAGCAAGATTTGCCACAGCGCGTGAAACACAGCAGTCAAACTTTTCTCTGAAAATTTCGTTCTGACCGCCGTCTTCAGCCCTCATGTGAATGGCTTTTGTGTTCTCAATTTCAAGCGCCGATATAACTTCGTTCAAAAATTTGACGCGCTTGCCAAGGCTGTCAATGAGCGTCATTTTGACATCAGGCTGCGCCAGTTTCAAGGGGATTCCGGGAAAGCCCGCTCCCGTTCCAACGTCAACAACCGAAATCCCGTTTTTCATTTCAAAATTCGACAAAATTGAAAGGCAATCGGCAAAATGCTTTATCACAATTTCTTTTTCATCAGTTATGGCTGTGAGATTGACTTTGTCGTTCCATTCCAAAAGCAATTCTTTATATTTGAAAAACAAATCCGCCTGACTTTCCGAAACACAAAGCCCCATTTCATTGACGGTATCCAAAAAAAATTTTTTGCTGTCCATTCTTCCTCCTTGTCAAAAAATCCGCTTCGTTTTCTGCTGCTTCACTCTGCTTTTCTTCATTGTTTTTGAACGTCACAATTGATTCCGCAAGACGCTTGTTTTCAATTTTTATGAAATTTGTGTTTCTTTTTCCGGTTTCTTTTTCAAAAAATGCTTTTCTTTCTTTTGCAACAAAATCAACGGTTAAAAAATTTTTCATGTTTGATCCTCTCAAAAAATTCAGTTCAAAGCGCTTCCGTTCATCTGCAAATATATCAACAAAACTGATATGTCCGCGGGGGAAACACCGGCAATTCTTGAAGCATGTCCCAGTGAAGCGGGGCGCACAGCGCCAAGTTTTTGGGCCGCCTCAATGCGCAGGCCCTTCACAAGTGAATAGTCTATGTTTTCCGGCAAAATCCGTTTTTCCAACTTTTTGAACTGCTCCACTTGATTTTTCTGCTGTTTTATATAGCCCTCATATTTTATTTGAAGCGAAGCCTGTTCCCAAACTTCACGCTCCAAAACGGGCCTTTCGGTGTCAATTTCTTCAAGAATTTCATATGTGAGTTCTGGCCGGCGCAAAAGTTCACAAAGCTTCACGCCGCTTTTGATTGGCGCGCTGTTATGCCGGCTCAAAAAATCCAATGTTTTTTCGCATGGCGTTACAACTGTTTTATATATGCGTTCCTTCTCGCTTTCAATTTTCCTTTTCTTTTCCAAAAAAAGCTGATAGCGTTCTTCATCTATCAAGCCAACTTCATGGCCAATTGGCGTGAGGCGCTCATCGGCGTTGTCCTGACGGAGAAGCAGACGATATTCGGCGCGGGAAGTCATCATTCTGTATGGCTCGCGGCTGCCCTTTGTCACTATGTCGTCAATGAGCACGCCTATATACGCCTGGCTTCTGTCAAGCGTCAGCGGCGGCTCGCCTTTTATCAGCTTAACGGCGTTTATCCCCGCAATCAGTCCTTGTGCGGCGGCTTCTTCATAGCCACTTGTGCCGTTGAACTGTCCGGCGCCAAAAAGTCCCTTTATGCTTTTGAACTCAAGCGAAAGTTTGAGCTGTGTGGCGTCGGCACAGTCATATTCAATGGCATATGCCGTGCGCGTGAAACGGCAGTTTTCCAATCCCGGAACTGTTCTGTAAAGCGCCGTTTGAACCTCTTCCGGAAGTGATGAGCTCATTCCCTGTATATAAAGCTCGTTTGTGCCCTCGCTCTCCGGCTCCACAAATATCTGATGATGCTCCTTGTCGGAAAAACGCACAACTTTGTCCTCAATTGAAGGGCAATAGCGCGGGCCTGTGCCCTCTATGACGCCGGCATAAAGCGGCGAGCGGTGAAGGTTTTGTTTTATTATTTCGTGAGTTTTGCTGTTTGTATATGTCAAATAGCAAGGCACCTGTGGGCGTGCTATGTCCTCGGCCTTGTTTGTGAATGAAAAAGGGACAATGTTGTCGTCGCCAAATTGAGGCGTCATTTTGGAATAGTCAACGCTGTTTCCGTCAACGCGGGCGGGAGTGCCCGTTTTGAAGCGAAAAAGGCTTATGCCGTTGTCAAGCAAACTTTGGCTCAATCCCCCGGCGGCCTTCAAACCGTTGGGGCCGCATTGTATGATTGTTTCGCCATAGAGGCAGCGCGCTTTTAGATATGTTCCGGCGGCAATTATGACAGCCTTTGCGCGGTATATGGCTCCTGACAGCGTTTTGACGCCTGTCACTGCTCCCTCTTCAACAATTATGTCAGTGACTTCGCCCTCGCGTATGACGAGGTTTTTTTCTTTTTCGAGGGTTCGTTTCATTTCTTCTTTATAGCGGATTTTGTCGGCCTGGGCGCGAAGTGAATAGACCGCCGGGCCTTTGCCTGTGTTGAGCATTTTTGTTTGAATGTATGTTTTGTCTATGTTTTTGCCCATCTCGCCGCCAAGGGCGTCAATTTCCCTCACAAGATGTCCTTTGCTGCTTCCGCCAATGGAAGGGTTGCACGGCATCATGGCAATGCTGTCCAAATTTATGGCAAACATGATTGTTTTGAACCCAAGCCGCGCCCCGGCCAAAGCTGCTTCACAGCCCGCGTGCCCGCCGCCCACAACAACAATGTCAAATCTTTCGGCTTCATAGCACATGCACAAAATTCCTCCTTTCAAAAAATAATGTCCCAATTCTTTTTCACGCTCCCGCACTCATGCAATGGCAGGAATCACAAAAACGCTTTCTCTTTGAAAAACACAAAAGAAAATTGGGAGAAAATAATATAATTTTCAGTGAAAAAAGCTCATTTTCCCAAACAGAACTGTGAAAATATTCTGTCAAAAAGTTCATCGTCATAGCTGTCACCGGTTATCTCGCCAAGACAGTTCAGCGCGTCATTCAAATCCATTGAAACAAAATCGACAGGCATGAAGTTTTCAATGGCGTCAAGCGCTTTTTTGAGGCTTTCAGAAGCCCTGTGAAGCGCGTTGGCATGGCGCGCGTTTGTGACAAACGCTTCTGTTTTTGGCGTTTCACCGATGAGAATTTCCGAAAGCCTGTCATATATGCTGTCAATGTTGGTTCCGTTTTTTGCCGATATTGAAACTATATTTTCACTTCCATATCTGTTTTCAATTTCAGAAACGTCAATTGAGTTTTTCAAATCAATTTTGTTGAGAACAACGAGGGCTTTTTTGCCCGCTGTCAGTTCCATAATTTCAATGTCTTCCTTTTCAATTGGCCTTGAGGCGTCAAGCACAATGAGCGCCAAATCGCTTTTTTCCGCAAGAAAACGGCTTTTTTCAACGCCAATTTTTTCAACCTTGTCATCTGTGTCGCGGATTCCGGCTGTGTCAATCAGTTTGACAGCAATGCCGCCCACATTCAAATATTCCTCAACGGCGTCTCTTGTTGTGCCGGGGATGTCCGTCACAATGGCGCGTTCTTCTTCAAGCAGGCAGTTGAGAAGCGAGCTTTTTCCAACATTGGGCTTGCCCAGTATGACCATGCTGACGCCCTCGCGCACAATTTTGCCCTTTTCTGCAGAAGAAATGAGAAAATTTGTTTTTTCCAAAAGAAGAAGCGTTTTTTCTTTCAAACTGGCATATGTTTCTTCCTCAATGTCGTGCTCGGGATAGTCAATTGAAACTTCTATGGCGGCAATTGAATTGAGAAGAATTTCACGCATTTCGCCAACGGCCGTTCTCAAACTCCCTCCAAGCTGGCTGACAGCCGAGCTTTGGCTCAAAGAAGTTTTGCTGTTTATGACATCCAAAACGGCTTCGGCCTGGCTCAAATCCAGCCTTCCGCCCAAAAAAGCCCTTTTTGTGAACTCGCCGGGCTCCGCAAGCCTTGCGCCAAAATTGAGCAAAAGTTCCATGACGCGCCGTGCCGAAACGTGGCCGCCATGGCAGTTTATTTCAACAACGTCTTCTGTTGTGTATGTTTTTGGCGCGTGCATGACTGTGACAAGAACCTCGTCAAAAACCTCTCCTGAATCCGGCGAAACAATGTGGCCATATGTGATTGTGTGGCTTTCTTTGGATTTTATGTCGGCGCCTTTGAAAATTTTTGAAACAATGTCAATGCAGCCATGGCCGCTAACACGGATTATGCTTATGCCGCCGTTTCCAGCGGCTGTTGCAACAGCGGCGATTATGTCGTTCATATATTCATATTTCATGAGTTGCTCCTTTTCAAAAAAACCGTGGTAAATAAAATTACCACGGCAAAAATGTTTCAAAAGTCAAAGGAACACTGCCCAAGCGCTGTGTTCCCATGTGATTTCACTTCAAATCAATGACAACATTTCTATAGGGCTCATCGCCCTCGGAATATGTAGTGACATATCTGTCATTTTGAAGAACAGAATGAATTATACGCCTTTCATATGGATTCATGGGTTCCAAAACAACTTTCTGCCTTGTGTGTTTAACTTTTTTTGCAAGGTTGAACGCAAGCGATTCAAGAGTTTCTTTTCTTCTCTGACGATAGTTTTCGGTGTCAATCATTATGCTGTAATATGGCGCGTTGCCTTTGTTCACAACAAGGTTTGTAAGATATTGTATGGAATCAAGGGTTTGGCCTCTTTTGCCAATGAGAATCCCCATGTCAGCGCCTGAGAGATTGATAGAAATTTGTCTGTCTCTCATTGTTGTTTCAATGCTGACAACAATCCCCATGGCTATAAACATTTCCCGCAAAAAATCTTTTGCAATTCTTTCCGGGTTATATTTAATTTTCCCTTTCACCACAGCGTTTCTGCTCCCAAATCCCAAAAATCCTTTGACTGGTTCCTCAACAACGGTGTAGTCAATTTCGTCAAGTGAACCGGCTTTGAGCTCCTTCATCAATTCTTCAAGGGCAAGTTCAACGGTTTTTGCGGATTTTTGAATTTCATTCATTGTAAAGCACCCTCCTTAGCATCTTTTGATCTGAAATACTTGTTCAAAAGAACTGTCTGACAAACCTGTATAATATTGCTTACAGTCCAGTAAATGCCTATGCCGGCGGGAAGATTGATGCACATAACGCCCATCATCAAAGGCATCATATAGTTCATCATCTTCATGGACTGCATCATTTGATCCTGCTGTTGGGAGCCCTGAGCCGATTGTGACTGTTTTGTCAGCACTTGCGATGAAAAAAATGTCGTTGCTGCTGACATGAGAGGAACCAATATCCCTGGAAAGCGCAAGCCGGCGCTGTGAACAAGGTTTATCCCAAGGAAAGTTTCTGTTTGTGTTTTGCTTGCCAAAAGCGGCGCAAGCTGACTGGCATAGCCGCTGGCGGCCGATGTCACGCTGTTCCATTGAGACATTGTCATTTCATTGACAAGCATGATTATTTCGGAAGGATTTTCAACATCAATTGTCATTTTGAGTTCATATATAATGTCGGTGAATATGTCAAGGCGCTCCTGAACACTCATTGACATAATCACGTCAGTTATTGCCTGATAGTTCATGCCCACAACATCAATATAGAGATATGCCTGCTGGAATATATAAAAAAGTGCATAGAGTATGGGAAGCTGTATGAGAAGCGGCAAACAGCCGCCAAACATGCTTATGTTGTTGTCCTTCTGGAGCCTTTGCATTTCAAGCGCCATTTTCTGCTGGCTTTCAGGGTCTTTTTTGTTGGCATATTTTTCTCTGATTTTGTTCATTTGAGGCTGAAGTTTCTGCATTTCAAAAGTTGATTTTTGCTGTTTATAGCTCAGTGGAATGAGAACTGTTTTAACAATCAGCGTGAACACAATGATGGCAATTCCAAGAGAATTTGCCTGTGTGAAACCATTGATTATGTTAAAAACGGCATTATATATAATGCCCAAAAAACTGGCCACAGGCCCCACAATAATTCCCGGCTGGCGCGTTGTCATAACGGCAATGCCGCTCAATAAAGATTCCAATTCATTTCCTCCTTAAAAAAATTGTGTTATATATCACGGCACAGGATCATAGCCGCCCTCATGAAACGGATGACATTTTAATATGCGGCGCACCGCAAGCCAACTTCCCTTAAAAGCCCCATATTTCAGCACAGCTTCATATGCATATCTCGAGCATGAAGGAATGAACCGGCAACATGGTTTTTTGCAGGGTGATATGGCTTTTTGATAAAACACAATCAACATGAGAACAATTTTTTTTGCCATATGTCAGTTC
Source organism: Bacillota bacterium (assembly GCA_022791155.1). Classification (GTDB taxonomy): domain Bacteria; phylum Bacillota; class Clostridia; order Lachnospirales; family Anaerotignaceae; genus JANFXS01. Next base: position 31,351 of record JAAVYN010000032.1, read on the forward strand.
TCCTTTCCGGCTTTATCGTCTTTGGGAACGCTTTGCTGTGTTTGTTTCAAAAGATTTTGTCGTTTCAAAAGGTTCAAGAGGGATTTGTTAATTTCCATATATGATGCATTTGCGGCGTTTGTGCGTGCAAGAACAACTATGTCATGTCCTGTGATTATGTCATTTTCACAAAGCCTGTAACTTTCTTTGATGAGCCTTGTGACACGGCTTCTGACAACACTTTTGCCAACTTTTTTGCTGACAGTTATGCCAAGGCGATTTATGCTTGAAAGCCGTTTGTTTTTCACAACATACATGACAAGATGTTTGTTTGCAGTTGCGCGCCCTTTGCTATATACAAAACCAAACTGATAATTTTTATTAAGCGATTGTGTAAAACGCAATATTAATCCCTCTGTTTCTTTAGTGATTAAAAAATTTATAACTTTTCACATATGCCGAAAATACATATGAACAAGTTTCAAAAATCACAATCAATATATCATAAATTTGTTGTTAATTCACCGTTTGTGTTTATATTTTTTAATTCTTCTATATAATGTGCAAGCTCAAAAGCTTCCGCTTTTTCGCTTCGGGCTTTCGCCCTATGACATGAACTTTTCACTGTCCTTCCGGGAAATTCATTTCCCTTCAGGATACGAACTCTTCACTTCTCTTTTTTCGCACTGCAAGCTCAAAAGCTTTCGCTTTTTCGCTTCGGGCTTTCGCCCTATGACATGAACTTTTCACTGTCCTTCCGGGAAATTCATTTCC
>JAAVYN010000033.1 GCA_022791155.1 Bacillota bacterium
GAACCGCGTGAGAGCCGCGGCGCGCAACGAAGTGGAGCGTTTCCCGAAGGGAAATTCGAGAGCTTGCTGGTGTGAACCGCGTGAGAGCCGCGGCGCGAAGTGCAACGAAGCGTTTTGCGAAGCAAAATTCGAGAGCTTGCCGAGTGGTTTGGGCGCATATTTTTCCATGCTCGCCTTGCATTCATATGACATAAAGTCCGCTTTTTTTCTTTCTCCTGTGACAAACATGAAACACGTGATACAAAACATAATGAAAAAATTTGACATCACAGAAGAAATGCTCAAAAACAAAGTGACAATTGAAACACCCGAACAGCCACTCTGTTGGGAATATCATGAATACATCGTCAAAAACCCAATATTGTCATGGAACGTTGCTACATACATGCTTCGCGGCGAACACCATTTCCACACATATGAACAGCTCCGCTTTTTTGGAAACTGGATTGAAGAAAAACTTTTGAGTTTGAAAGTTTGACGCGCTGTTAACAATGATTCATGTGTTTAATTTCAGAAATATGTTCAGTATATCAATTTCGAAAACGAATGTGTTCAATATAAAAATATATAAACTTCAAACATGAAACAGTTTTCAAGCACAATTTCAAACAAAAACAATTGTGGAACGCCTTTTGAAAAAATTGCCACAGCTTCTATAAACAGCGAAAAAACTTTTGTTTCTGGCGTTTGTTTTGAACGCTTTTGAACGTGGCACACCGCCAAATTTGGAACAAAAATGATATTGTTAAAAATTTTGTAAAAAAAATAATAAATTTTTATAAATTTTATGTCCTGTTTATGATATAATCGTTACAAGATATATAAGGGAGGCGGTTGTTACGGAAAATCCCAACAAAATACGCTTAATGACAAACATGGCGATATATGATAAAAAATTTGGCGAGCGTGACCGCAAAATCACTTCATTTTTTATATGGGACTATATTTATAGAAAAAATCTCATATTAAGAATAGGCATCACAATTGGATATGCCATTGTTGTTGGCTTTTTATATGCCCACAAGATATTTGTGGCCAATGAAGACATATTTTCAATGTTCAACAAAGACGAATTCATAAAGCTTGGGGTCATATTGATTTTCATACTGGCCGTATATTCCATAATAGGAATCTTCATGCACATAAAAACATATAAAGAGGCCGAAAGACGACAGCAGATATATGAAGGAATGGTTGAGAAACTTGAAGAAAGGGGAAATGAAAAAAACATTGCGCGGAACAAAAATGTTCCAAAAATTCCAAAGGAAATAGAAATGTCCATGCCAAATCACCAAAACGTGCGCCGCGCTGAACAACCCTCAGCCGGAAGCAGCATTCCGCCGCTTCGCGAACGCCCAAGAATGGAAATGGCCGCAACAACGCATGGGAACGTGCGCCGCGCTGAACAACCCTCAGCCGGAAGCAACATTCAGCCGCTTCGTGAACACCCAAGAATGGAAATGGCCGCAACAACGCATGGGAACGTGCGCCGCGCCAAACAACCCACAGCAGAAAACAGCATTCAGCCGCTTCGCGAACACCCAAGAAAAGCACAGCAAAATTCAGCCAATGCCAAAACGCCTGAAGGGCTGAGCCAGAAAAACCAGAGAAAGCAATGAAAAGCGCAAACCGTTTGAAGCGGCAAAATCAGGCGGCATGTCCGCCGGTGAAACAAAAGAGAGGACAGAATCATGAGTTTTATAATCGCCCTTGGTCAGGGATTTACAAAAGTTTATCACAAAAATCAAGCCCAATTTGACATAATTTTCAAATTTGCAGCTGGTCTTTTAGTTTTTTTTCTCATATCAACTCTTGGCACAGGCGCCGTTGGCGGCGGCAAAAAAGCCGCTGTGACTGTCATATGTGCCGCGGCCACAGTGATAGCGCCGCCAACAGTGTTCCTGCTGCTGTGTGCCTTTGTGTGCTGTTTTTATGTTGCCGCGCTTTCAATTGAGGCGGCAGCCATTTTGTTTTTGTTGTTTTTTCTGATTTTTGTTTTCTATATTGGGCTTTTTCCAAAAGAAAGCCTTGTGATACCAGTTATGCTGTGCGCCTATTTCCTCAAAATTCCATACATTGTCCCTGTTTTTGCTGGGCTTTATATGGGGCTCAAAGCCGTCATTCCCGTTGGCGTTGCCGTGTTTTTTCAATATAACACACACTTGCTGAAAGGAATGATTGAGCTTGCGCCGCGTGAAACATTCACGCCGTTGGGGGTTTTGGACACTGGTCTTAAAATATATGAATATGTAAGCGTTGAACTCATTCAAAACACAGGCTGGTTTTATATAGCCATTGTGCTCATGCTGTCCGTTGCGGCCGGCTGGATCATGAACAGCCTGTTTGTGGACAACGAAAGGCTTGTGGCTGTGATAGTTTCCGGCCTTGTGATTGTTCTTGGCCTCATATCTGCAAAATATCTCGGTGATGCTGAAATTTCACTCATAGAAATCATGATAAGCCCGCTTGTGTGCTGCGTGCTTGTGTATATGACAGCAAGCATTGATTTTGTTTTGGACTATGACTCGGCGCAAAAAGTCAAATTTCAAGACGACAAATATTTTTACTATGTAAAGGCCGTGCCCAAAATTGATTTCACAAAAGAAGACTAAACACAAAACTGCAAAATATAATTTTAAGGAGGTGAGCACATAAATGAATTATTTCAAAACATTTTTTGACAGTCTCAGGCTGAACGATTTCATACGCCCCACAATCACGATCACCGACGTGCTTGACATACTCATAGTGGCGTTTTTGACATACAAAATTATATTTTGGGTCAAAGAGACGAGAGCTTGGATCCTTTTCAAAGGCATACTCGTCATTTGTGTGTTCGCCATGGCATCGTTTTTGATGAACCTCAACACAATTCTTTGGCTCATATCAAAAACAATATCTGTTGGAATCATAGCAGTTGTGATCGTTTTTCAGCCTGAACTTCGAAAGGCGCTTGAACAGCTTGGCAAAGCCGGGCCGCTTCTCAACCTTTTCAAGTTCGAAGCCGAAGACAGCCATGACAATTTCACCGAAAAAACAATCGACGAAATTGTCAAGGCATGTGTGAGAATGAGCCGTGACAAAACAGGAGCGCTCATGCTTTTGGAACGTCAGGTTCCACTGGGCGATTTTGAGCGCACAGGCATAACAATTGACGCCATTGTCACAAACCAGCTCATAATAAACATATTCGAAAAAAACACGCCCCTGCATGACGGCGCCGTCATATTGAAAAACAACCGCGTTGCCGCCGCAACATGCTTCCTTCCACTGACAGACAGCAACGACGTGAGCATGGAACTGGGCACAAGGCACAGGGCCGCCATAGGCGCAAGCGAGGTTTCTGACGCCTATGTCGTCATCGTTTCTGAAGAAACAGGTGCGCTGTCACTTGCCAAGGGCGGAACGCTCTATCGCAATTTGAGCACAGACACGCTCCGAAGCATGCTTATGCAGGGAATAAAGATAAAACCCCGCCCTTCCATTAAGAAAAAAATATCAAGATGGAAAGGAGGCCGTTCCAATGAGCAAGTTTAAGGAAACACTTATGAAGGACATCGGCTGGAAGCTCCTTTCGCTTGGCCTTGCAATATTGCTTTGGTTTGTTGTCATAAACATTGAAAACCCTGTGGAATCAAGAAATTTTTCGGCCGTTTTGCAGCTCAGAAACGAATCTGCCATTTCTGACCGCGGCCAAACCATAACAAATTTTGACGAAGTGGCCAACAGCAGAGTTGTGCTCAAAATACGCGGCCAGCGTCTTGCCCTTGACCGTCTCTATCAAAACAGAAGCGACATACAGGCATATGTGGATTTGAGCCTCATTGACGAAACACCAGGATTGGGCGAAACCGTGACAGGGGCAGTGACTGTGCGTCTTCCTTCAAACCTTGGCGACAACTATCAAATAGAATCGCGCTCTCCCGCCTCTGTAGAGCTTGTTGTGGAAAACGTTGTGACTGCCAAAAGGGACATACAGCTCTATCTTGAGGGCAACACTGACGGCGAGGGCTATTCCATAGCAATGCCTGAAATCATGCCGCCCGAAGTGGAGATAAGCGGCATTCAGTCGGCTGTGCAAAGTGTTGAAACAGTGCGCGCAATTGTGAACATAGAAAACATAAGCGAAGACACCACAATCACGGCCGCCCTCACGCCATACAACAACGAGGGCCAGGTTGTTGGGGGCGTGACATTGAACCCTCCTGAAGCCGAAATTTATATACCAGTCAAAATGAGCAAAAAAGTGAGCTTTAAGGCTGAAACGTTTGGAACGCCTTTGAGCGGATATAACGTGGAAAGCATTGAATTTGATCCGCCTTCAATATATGTCATTGGAGATGAAGAAGCGCTTGCTTCAATTGAAAACATTGAATTGCCATCAATCAATGTTGAAGGCCGAAACAGCAGCTTTTCGCACAACTATGCCGTCAAATATCTTCTCAAAAACGGCGTGAGCCTCAGAAACAGCCAGCAAAATTTGAATGTCACAGTGAACGTCAACATTGCGGAAGACGTTGAAAGGGAGATAACTCTCAATTCTGACAACATATCATTTTTTGCCGACCTTGCCGATGGCCTTGTGGCCGAAGTGGCATTGGACAACGTTTCGTTCACAGTGAAAGGCCCAGCCAAAGTTCTTGAAACGCTGAACGAAGCCGAAATCCGGGGAAGCGCCCGCGCTGTCAATCTTGAAGCCGGATATTATCGCTTGCCACTTTCTGTGGAGCTTCCCGAAGGCGTTGTCATATTAAACGAAGCCGAAGCAATGCTTTCTGTGAACATTGTGTCGGCCTCTGATGAAGGCGAAACGCCTGATGATGAAAACGCAGAAGACACGGAAAACGGCAATGCTGAACATGAGCAGAATTCTGGAACTGATGAATTGGAAGCAGAAAATTCTGAAAACGGAAACCCAAATGCAGAGGAATGAAAAATATAAAAGCGCCCTCAAGAGGCGCTTTTTGTTTGCAAAAAAATTGTGTTCACCAGGCCATGCTTTTGTGAAGAATGAATTTTGATTGAAGAACTCAAATACTTTTTTCATTGTTCAATTTTTTTCAAAAATTCTTCAAGGGCTGTTTCATTTGGAAAGTCCATTGTGTATATTGTGCTGTCTTCAAATTCAATGTTGTCTGAAAATGAAAGTTCAATTGTTTTGGTGTTGTCTTCGCGGCCATTGCGAACATGTTCCCGCTCTGGATATACCTTTTCCAATTCATATTCACGGCACAAATTGATAATGTTTTGCATTTGCTCGCCGTCAACACGGCTGTCCATGACAACGTCGCCTGTCGCATAGCTGTGAAGCCTGAGAAAGCGTTTTCCAACAATTTTTTCATCAAATATTGGAACAATCTGTTTTCGGGCCTCTTTGCTTGTGAACACATTCCAAAAAATCTCCTCAAAATGGCTGGGCACGCGGAATGAAACATTTGCAGTTTTTCCGTTGTAATATTCTATTTTGTAATCCACAGGAGTGGTCATGCAGCGGCATGTGGCAAAGTTGAAAAACGGAAGCATTTCGGCCGACACAACAGCCTCATTTATGTTGTCTTTTTCTTCCAAAACAATTGGCTTGTCATACATCGGCCAAAAATCAAAAAAGTCGTTGCACGTGATTGTGATTCTTTTTATGCCCTCATAGCTCACTTTTTTCGCGTCACATTCCTCTATTGCTATGTCGGTATATTTTGGCCGCAGGTTGACCGTTGAAGTTTCGTTTTTCCAGTCAATTTTGACTCTGTGAGTCAGCCTTTCAACAGTTTCTGTCAGCGGAACATAAAATGCACCCTCGTGTATAAACGGCATTGTTTCGAACAAAATTTCTTCTGTGCAATAGTCTTCACTGGCAAGCATTTCTTCCAAATCGCTCAAAACTATTTTGTCATTGAACATATATAGCTCTACTTCGCCATAATTTATGTAGGCATAGTCATCAAAGAATTGTGAATTGCCGCCAATGTTCCACGCCAAATCATTGACATGGATCATAACAACGCCGTCTTTTTTTATGAGCGGAAACTTTGTCTCCCTCGCCATTCCCCAAACAGTGAGGTTTATGTCACTGGCAATTGCTGATGATGAAGCCGACAGCACAAGTGCCGTCAATGCAATCATAAATTTCAAAAATTTCATAAAGTCATCCCTTTCGTGGCTGTGGTGACTGTGCAACACAAATATATGATAGCATAAAGGCCGCTTTTGGCAACATTTTTCACATGCTGAAAAATATGTTACATTTCATTCAACAAAGAGCACATTGAAAAGAGAAAGCATAGACGCCAAAAGCCGGACTTTCAAAAACACTGTGCATGTTCCAAAGCCCGGCTTTCTGTCATTCAATCATTTGTCAAAAGCCATGCTTTTGTGAAGCTGACCTTTGTGCAATTGTCACTGTGTTGTGTCACTGGCCTTTGGCAAGAAGCTCTTTTTTGTCCTCAACGCCAGATTCGGCAACGTAATATTCCCAGTTCCATGGGTCTTTGCGGCAAATTCCATCGGCATATGGAACAAATATCGAAAGCACGCCAAACACAGCAAGGAAGCCGCAATACCATATGTAAGGGATTAGCTCCACAGGGCTCATGGCAAAGCCAAACGCCGTTGTGAGGGCCGCCGCTGTCAGTGGCTGGGCGCAATATGGAACAAGGCCCTGGAACACACAGCTGAAAACGTCTAAAAGGGAAGCTGTGCGCCGTGGATCAACTTTATATTCATGGCTTATGCTTTTGGCCATGTTGCCGCTGACAATGATGGCAACAGTGTTGTTGGCAACAGCACAGTCAGCAATGCTTGCAAGGGCCGCAATGCCAACCTGGGCCGATTTTTGGCCGTTCATGACGCTTCTGAATTTGTTGAGTATCCATTGAATGCCTCCGGCGTGTGCTGTCATTTCAGCCAAACCGCCAACAAGAAGTGAAAGATAGAAAACTTCATCCATTCCTGTTATGCCGCCATATATGCTTTGGGCATATGTTGATATTGTCAGATCGCCTGTGGCAAGGCCAATGGCGCCGGCCACAATTATGCCAATTGCCAAAACAAGAAAAACGTTCATGCCAATCAGCGCCAATGCCAAAACGGCTATATATGGAACAACCTTGATTATGCTGAAGCTGAGATCTTCCATGGCGGGCGCTGTTTCAGGCCGGCCAAATATGAGAAGCATTATGATTGTCAAAATTGCGGCTGGAAGCGCAATGAAAAAGTTGACGCGGAATTTGTCACGCATTTCACAGCCCTGCGAACGTGTTGCGGCAATTGTTGTGTCAGAGATCATTGAAAGGTTGTCGCCAAACATTGAACCGCCAATGCATGCTCCAACAACAAGCGGAACACTGAGGCCGCCTTTGTCGGCAACGCCCACAGCAATTGGAACAATGGCGCTGATTGTGCCCATGGAAGTTCCTGTGGCCGTGCCCATGAAAGCCGAAATTATGAATATGCCGGCGGCCAAAAATTGAACTGGAACAACTGAAAGCCCAAGATTGACTGTGGCGTCACGGCCGCCCATTGTTGCGGCAACGCTTGAAAATGCCCCCGCAAGCATATATATCACAAGCATTGTGAGCACATCTTCATTGGCGGCGCCTTTTGCAAATATTTTGAATTTTTCGCTTATGCTTCCCTTGAAAAGGCAAAAAGCAATGAAAATTCCCGCCAAAATTGCTGTCACAATAGGGAATTGATAGAATGCCATTTCAACACCCTGAGTTTGATATATGAGTCCGGCGCCAAGATAAATGAGTATGAAAATTAATAATGGAACTAAAGCAAAGAAATTACCATTTTTGTTTGAGTTACTGCTCATAAAACCACTCCTCCTGTTCAAAATTACTCTACATTGTCAAACATCTCCTTGAAGTTATGTGTTCATTGCATAACTTTATTAAATATTTTCTCTTTTTCTTATTCAAATTATATCATAACTTTTGATCACAATGGTATTAACTATTTCTTGCAACACTTTGGAAGTTTTAATTGTATCAGCGTGAATGAATTTTTGTGAGCGTCATTTCATGACAGCATAATGTAATTTTGTGTCAGCGCCATTGTTTTTTATATAAATTTTTAGTATATTTGCTGTATAATAAAGGTAGTTTTTGGCACAATTTTTTTATATGCCATATCGAGGTGATGTGTGTGATAAACATTGCGGTCTGTGACGACGATCCTTCCATGCTGAAAAATGCCGCTAACATAATTTCGGAATATATGAAAAGTGAAAAAATTTCTTTCACCATTGCCAAATTTTTGGACGGCGAAAGCCTTTCAAAAAGCAATCAACATTTCGACTTGGTGTTTCTTGACATACAAATGGCGCCGCCAAACGGCATTGAAACGGCACGCTGTTTGAGAAACTCCGGTTTCGAAGGTGTCATAGTGTTCATAACAGTGTTGAAGGAAGCTGTTTTTGAATCATTTGAAGTTCAGGCGTTCGACTATGTTGTGAAGCCATTTGAAAAGGAGCGTCTTCTGCACGTGCTCAAAAGGGCGTTGAATTTCATTGACGAAAAAAGCGCCAAAAATTTGATTGTCAAAAGCGAAAACCTGCTGACAGTTGTTCCTTTTTCCTCAATTATATATTGCGAGGTTTTGGGGCGGAAGATATATATTCATCAAATCAAAGATGAGACAACCAAGTTTTATGGCCGCTTTTCAGAATTGGAAAAGCGTTTTGACAACAGATTTTTCAAATGCCACAGAAGCTTCATTGTCAACCTTGACTATGTGCAAAGCTGTGGAAAGGGGCTTGTGACATTGAAAAACGGAAGCTGTGTTCCGGCCTCAAGGTTGAGGGAACGCGATTTGGCGCAGTCTCTCCTTTTGCGCATGAAAGAGAGGGTCTGAAAATGGCTGTTTTTTGGCTCAACACATTTGCAGTGGCCGGACAGGGGATTTTGCAATTCATTTTTTCTGCCCGCTTCACAAAAAAGAAAGTGAAATTATGCCATATTATGTCATATATCGTTCTGTTTTTTGTGTTCGAAATTTTTGACGCCTCTGTTGACATAAGCGGCATATATATACTTTTCAACATCATTTTTATATATGTTTTCAACCGCGCTGTTTTCAGAAACAACCGTTTGGCTTCGTTCACAACATCAGTTTTGGCAACACATGTGTCACAAATTTCATTTGGAATTGTTGAAGCATTGAGTTCATTGGTTTTTCCAAAAGCGTTTGGGAACCATTTGGCCATGTTTGCGCTCATAGCCGCCGGAACATGCGCCTCTTTGGCGCTGTGCATTTTTGTATATTCAAGTTTGCTGAAAAATTTTTCACTTTTTGACGGTTTTGAAAAAATTTATGGCAGCATACTTTTGCCATGCATCTTCTTTTTGGCGGCCGAACAATATATAATTGAAACTGCCTATGGAAATGTTGTTGTTGCACCGCAAGCAATTGAGCCCGTCAAACACATATCTCTGACAATGGCACAAATTGCTGGTTTGGCGGCGTTTTTTGCCATTCTTTTGTCATGCCGCCGCGCATATGAAGGGATTGTGTATAGAGAGGAAGCAATTTCTCTGACACAAAAAATGAACGCACAAAGGGTGTACATCTCACAGGTCAAAAAACGATATGAACTCACAAAATCATTTCGCCATGACATAAAAAACCACGTTTTGGTTTTGAACGCTCTTTTGGAAAGAGGGAAAATTGACCAGGCCGAAAACTATTTGAAAGCCGTCGGCACATATGCAGCCGAACTTTCGCTTCCGTGCCAAACAGGGAACGACGCCATAGACATACTCCTTTGGGACAAAATTAAGGCGGCCGAAAACAGCGGCGTCAAAACTGACGTTTTTGTCTGTTTTCCTGAAGAAATGGCAATTTGTGATTTTGATCTCTGCGTCATATTTTCCAACGCTGTGGACAACGCTGTTCATGCATGTGATGAAATCTCTGGGCCAAAGTTCATGAGCATAAAAGGAGAACGGCAAGGAAATTTTTATATGTTGAAATTTGAAAATTCATGTTCCGAAGGAAGCAGCTTCAAAGCCAAAACGGGAATTCGCAACATAAAAAATGTGACAGAAAAATATAACGGCGCCATGACAGCCGAAAAGGGAAACGGCGTTTTCAGCCTTTGTGTGTTGATTGACATTTCAGTGCATTGAAACGTCATTTTGGGGCAAAACGATTGAAATATATTTTTATATACTATAAAATCAATTGTGGCAACAATTGTGTGGTTGGCAGCGTCAAAAGGAGTGAAAAACATGAGCATGACAGCAAATGGAGCAGCAGTGCCCAAACATGATGTGTTTGCAAAAAGTTCACAAATGCATTCAAAAATGTCGGAAGTCAACAAAGATAAAAAAGTGAACGAAAATGTTTCTTCCGAATATGTTCAAAATGACATCAAAAACGAAAATTCTTTTAGGCAGACAAAAGATCAGTATATTCCTGAGAAAAAAGAAGAGTCCGCCGGAATATACAGCATTTCGAGCGACAGCAATGGTGCACGGAAGATAAACTTTGATGAACCGGCCAAACCTGATTCAGGCGGCAGCGCACCGGAAAAACCGAAAGGCAAAGACGATGAAAAGGAAGAAAAATGTCAAACAAACACAGACAAAGTTGATGCCGAAATCAAAAAACTGAAAGAGAAAAAAGAAAGGCTTCAGCAGCAAATTTCAAAATCAAAAGATGACGCCGAGCGGGAAAGACTTCGCAAACAGCTTTCACAGGTTGAAAACGAGCTCCAGCTCAAGGACAACGATTCATATCGCCGACAAAATTCTGTTGTCACAGAAGTGAGCTGATGCCAAAAAGCTGAACACTGAACAAAAAAGCCAAATTTTTGAAAAACAATGTCAAAAATGCGGCTTTTTTGTTTTGAAATTTGACGAAGTTCATTCAGGCAATTCGTGAATTTTTGTGCGAACAAAATCAAAAGCCCCGGCTGTAAAATTTCGCCCGGGCTTTTGTGATTTTGTCATTCTTTATAGTCCATTGCGTTGTCAAAAAGTTTTTTGACCTCTGCCGAAGGTTCTTCAGTGCAGAGTGAAACAACAACGGCAACAACCGTTCCGGCAACAAAGCCTGGAAGAATTTCATATATTCCCGTTGAGGACATGAAAGCAAACCAGCATATGTCCACAGCGGCACCGGCCAAAATTCCGGCGGCAGCGCCTTTGAAATTGAAACGTTTCCAAAAAAGGCTGAGCATGATTGCCGGGCCAAACGAAGCGCCAAACACGCCCCATGCGTTGGACACAAGATCCATGATTGAGCCTGTGTTTGGGTTTGAAGCTATCATGAGCGCGGCAACAGCCACTGCAAGCACAACAAACCTTCCGGCCCAAAGCATTTCTTTGTCATTGGCCTTGTTTTGGCGCAGGATTGGTTTGTAGACGTCACTGGCGAATGATGAAGCGGCTGAAAGAAGCTGGCTGTCAGCAGTGCTCATTGAAGCCGCAAGAACGGCGGACAGCAATATTCCGGAAATGATTCCGGGGAAAATTGAGCGCACCATGGCGATGAAAACAAGAGAATTGTCATTGATTGTTTCGTCAAAACCAAGGAACATGCGCCCCACAACGCCAATGACAGCGGCAAATATGACAATTATAACTGTCCATGCAATCCCAATTTTGGCCGACTTTTTGAGCTCCTTTTGAGATTTGAGCGACATATATCTTATTATTATGTGAGGCATTCCGAAATATCCAAGGCCCCATGAAAGCCCCGAAACAATTTCCTTCCAGTTTGTGAACGCGTTCCAATATGAATCTGGAACGGCAGAAATGGTTGAAGTGTCGAGCATGGCAGCCGCGAATATTGGCGCTATGAGCATGGCTCCAAGGATCATCATTCCCTGAAAAAAGTCTGTCCAGCACACGGCTGAAAAGCCGCCAAGGAATGTATAGCTCACAATTATGACGGCGGCAAGATACATTGCGGTTGTTGTGTTCATGCCGATCACTGTGTTGAAAAGCGTTCCACAGGCTTTTATGCTTGAAGCCGAATATATTGTGTATGCCACGAGAAAAACGGCCGCGCATATGACCTGAAGCGCACGTGATTTTGATATGAAACGGTTTGTGAGATATTGCGGAACAGTGATTGAATCGTTTGCCACAATTGAGAAGCGGCGCAACCGGGGCGCTTCAAAAATCCAGCTTATGGCATAGCCAATGGCAAGCCCGGCTGAAATCCAAACCTGTCCCAAACCAAGGGCATAGATTGAAGTTGGAAGGCCCATGAGCACCCATGCGCTCATGTCGGAGGCCCCGGCCGACAACGCCGCCACCCACGCGCCCATTTGACGGCCGCCAAGGAAATATGTTTTTTCGCCGCCCTCTTTGTTTTTGACGAAAAAATATACGCCAATTGACAGCATGAAAATAAGATAGATAATGAATACAGCAATTTCTGAAACTTTCATAAACAAACTCCCATCTATATGTATTTCGCGGCTGTTTTGCATATAGCTTCATAAACCCTCAAAAAAACTGTGCCATTCAAAAGCCGCTTGTTACAGCACGATTTATAAGAAATTATTTTATCATAAAACTTATAATAAAAAAAGAGAAAATTTCATATTGGTTTATATTTTTGGCTGAATTGGGGAATTTGCGAGTGAAATGGCGATTGTTTGGTTTGTGTGTGTGGGGTTTGAGGAGATCGGTTTGGTGAGTTTTGAAAAGCGTGCCTTTTTGGAATTTGCTTTTTGACAGGAGGTGTTTATGGTTGTTGGCTGATCAATTTTGATCTTTGAAAAGGGCTTTTTTTCAAGACCGCGGGAGGGGGCATGGCGGGTTCTTGAATTTTGCTTCGCTAAATTTACTCTATAATAGTTCTTTATTTACGATTATTGGCTTGGTTTTAGCCTTAAAAAATGGCCTTTTTCTAAGACCGTGGGAGGGGCAATCGGCCCTCGCAACTATGAGATGTGTGAACCGCGTGAGAGCCGCGGCGCGCAACGAAGTGGAGCGTTTCCCGAAGGGAAATTCGAGAGCTTGCTGTGTGAACCGCGTGAAAGCCGCGGCGGCGAAGCCGTTTTGCGAAGCAAAATTCGAGAACCCGCAAGGAGTGAACCGCGTGAGAGCCGCGGCGCGGAACAAAGTGGAGCGTTTCCCGAAGGGAAATTCAAGAGCTTGCCGTGCCCCTCCCATGGTCTTAAAAATACCATTTTTGAAGGCTTGAAACCAAGCCAACAGCCATAAACACAAAGCTCTTATAAAGCCAATTCCTCGCCAAACCTCTTTATCGCCTCAACTGTCTTTTCAATTTCGTGCTTCCCATGCGAATCGGAAACGAACATGGCTTCAAACTGTGAGGGGGCCACATAAATTCCATTTTCAAGCATGAAATGGAAATATTTTGAATATATTCCTGTGTCGGAGGCCGCAGCCGATCTATAGTCCGTCACATTTTCGCCTGAAAAAAAGGCCGAAACAAGCGATCCAACTCTGTTCACTTTGACATGTGGAACATACATTTTGAATGCGTTTTCAATTGCGGCTCCCTTTTTGTCAATGCGATTATATATGTCTTTGTCTTCCATGAGAATTTTGAGCGTTTCAATTCCCGCGGCCACAGCCACAGGGTTTCCGGCAAGCGTTCCGGCCTGATAGACATTCCCCAGCGGAGCCACCGTGGCCATGACATCACGCCGCCCGCCATAGGCGCCAACAGGCATGCCGCCGCCCACAATTTTCCCAAGTGTTGTCATGTCGGGGACAATTCCATAATATTCCTGTGCGCCGCCAAGCGAAATTCTGAAGCCTGTGATCACTTCATCAAATATAAGCAGGGCGCCATATTTTTTTGTAACATCTCTTAAAAATTTCAAAAACCCTTCAGCCGGCGGTATAACCCCCATGTTCGCGGCCACAGGCTCCACAATGACACATGCAATGTCATTTCCATGCAAAGCAAAAATTTCCTCAACAGAGGAAAAACTGTTATATTCCGCCACAAGCGTGTTTTTTGCATAGTCTTTGGGAACGCCGGCGCTGTCGGCAACGGCTTCTGTCATGAGCCCCGAACCGCTTTTGACAAGAAGGCCGTCACTGTGGCCATGATAGCATCCCTGAAATTTCACAATTTTGTCACGTCCGGTGAACCCTCTCGCCGCCCTCACGGCGCTCATCACGGCTTCAGTGCCGCTGTTGACAAGGCGAAGCATTTCCATTGAAGGCACAAGCGAATTTATGATTTCGGCAATTTCAAATTCACGGCGCGTTGGCGCGCCAAATGTCAGGCCGTTTTCAACGGTTTTTTTCACGGCTTCCAAAACTCTTTCATGGCTGTGGCCCAATATTGCCGGGCCCCAACTTGAAACATAGTCGATGAAGCTGTTGCCGTCTTCATCAAAAACGCGGCAGCCTTTGGCGCTTTTGATGAACAAAGGCGTTCCGCCAACGGCTCCAAACGCTCTGACAGGGCTGTTCACGCCGCCGGGCATGAGTTTTTTGCTTTTTTCAAAAAGATCAATGCTTTCATTAATATTCATTTTTGGACTCCTTTTGCAGCTGTATAATTTTGTTTCAATCAACAATCATTTTTGACAAACATTGCTGTTTTGGCGCCAGTTCATTGTTTTCCAAACCAAATTCAAACCCGTGGCAATTGGAAACGGTTTTGAACAAAAGCCCCCTTGCCATGCTTCACAAACAGCACCACGTGGGCCTTCACAGAATCAAATCTGTTTCAGGAAACAAAAAATTGATGAAACAGCAAAAACTTCAGCCATTCATCACAAATCAAAAACAATTTTGCACATCTTTCATTTGCCGAAAAAATCATTCAAAACATTTTTCAGCCAAAAAGCATGCAAACAAGCAAACTGCCCAGTGATTCGGGCAGTTTTTGAATTCATTTTTTGTGCCGCGGCTTTTCAATGACCGAAAAACAGGCTTTTGTTATCTCAGTGATCACTGCAACTGTCATTTTTTCTTTGTAATAGTTGACAAGCATTGGAAGATCCCTGTCATTTGTCACAATATATTTTGGAACAAGCTTTGAAAGCGACATTGCCATGACGTCAGCAGTGCAGCGGCCGCATTTGCACACACCAAATTTTTCCATATATTCAGGAACCAGTTCTTTCACAAGCATCTCGCCTATGTTGACATAATAAAATTCTTCATCTGAAACGTCGTCATTTTGTGTTTCGCCAAAATGAATGTCCAATGGTTCTTCATCATTTTCATATGAAGATTCAGACTGCAATGAATGTTGTTCATTTTCCAAAGAATTTCCGGCTTCATGATCAACTGCAGTTTCATTTTCATGGCCGTCTTCGGTTTCATGGTTGTCAACAGCTTCATTTGCAGAAGCCTCGCTCAATTCACTTTTGGCGCTGTTTTTTGGCAAACTTTCTTCATGAAAACCGTTTTGTGGAGCTTCATGACCCTCATTTTGTTCAAATGTGTTTTGTTCATCAAAAGCCGTGTTGTTTTGGGAAGCGTTTTCATGAACAACGTCTTTTTGAACTTCGCTTTCTTGAGTTTCACTTTCCTGAACTTCGCTTTCCTGAACATTGTTGTCCTGCTCAAAAGCCGGGTTTCCAACAATTATGTTGTTTTCGGGCAGTGTCTCTGCAGACAATTCCTCAAATGATATTGATGAAAAAGAGCCGCCGCTCTCTGAAGAAGCGGCCGCCTCTTCTGTGTTCAAATTTGAAGCATGTGTTTCGGCCTTTTGGGGCGCCTCGGCTTCAATTGTCTTTTCAAGCTCTGTTTCAAGAGTGTTTTTGATTTTGCTTGCAATCTCATTGTTTTTGGCGGCTTTGTTAAGGCTTTCTTTCATGGGCGAGATTTTTTGAACTGTTTCAGAATTGTCCTTTGTTTTGGACTGTGTGTCGCCCGAAGATGACGAGAGCAGGTTCAGCACATGAGCTGTTTTGGAACTTTTTTTTGCCATATTTCATGCCTCCTTTCACGAACGGCCTATTATCCTAAGCGTTTCATCAACAAACGCTGTGTAATCCACAGCCGGATTTGATTTTGGAGCATATTCAAATATGCTTTCGCCATGGGCAGGCGCCTCGGCCACAGAAACGCCGGCCCGGATTTTTGTTTCAAAAACCCTTGTGCCAAGCTGTTCGGCTATGTTTTCTGACATTTCCTGAACTTCTTTGGCAAGATTGAGTCGGGAATTATATTTTGTTAATAATATGCCCAATATATTAAGGTTTGGATTGTAAAATTTTTTGACAGAATCAATTGTTTCTTTGATCTGGCTCACGCCGAGGAGGCTCAAAATTTCGGGAACCATGGGAATTATGAGCGCATCGGCAGCCACATATGCATTGACTGTGAGTATGTTGAGCGCTGGAGGAGTGTCAATGATTATGTAATCATATTTATCTTTCACATCATCAATTATGTTTTTAATCATGAACTCGCGGCCGGTTTGAGTGAACTCGCGGTCGGCGCCGCTCAAAAGTATGTTGCTGGGAATGACGTCGCCATATGACGTTTCCTGAATGACATCGGTCAAAGGCGACTGGCCTTTCAGCGCCTCATAAATTGTGAGGCAGTCTTCGATCTCTATTCCAAGGCTAAAGCCCAGGTTCCCCTGAGGATCCAGGTCTATTCCAAGAACTTTTTTGTTTCTGGCGGTCAGCCCGCTTATGAGTGACGATGTGCTGGTTGTCTTCCCAACGCCGCCCTTTTGGTTTGTCAGCGTTATTACATATGCCAAGAGAATACCTCCTTAACCGCAAGTTTGTGGATTTAATTTTAATTTTGATATTAATAAAATTATACTATATGTCGATAAATAAGTATAGAAAATATTTGAATAATTTTTTATATGACTGCGATTTTTATGAAAGGGGAAATATATATGGCATCTATAGGAGGGCTTAGCTCCAGCACGGCAAACAAAATCAGCAGCGCCAAAAGAATAACCGGCCTTGCAAGCGGCCTTGACGTTGATTCTTTGGTTGAGGCCGCAACCATCAACACCAAAAGCAAAATTGCAAAACAGCAGCAGCAAAAACAGCTTCTTCAATGGCAAATGGATTCATATCGCGAAATAAGCTCAAAAATGATAGCGTTCCAAAACAAATACACCTCATACGCTTCAGGCACAAACCTCAGAAACAGCAGCTTTTTCAGCAAAAGCCTCATTTCTGTTTTGGGCGAAAACAGCAAATATGTGAGCATTTCCGGAACGTCAAACTCGGCCGAAACAATGTCCATAGCGGCTGTTGAACAGCTTGCAAAAAACACAAGCTATGTTTCAAGCAAAAACGTCAGCAGCATGAAACTCGACGGCAGTGAAGTCACAGGAAATGAAAAATTCACAGACAGCCTGCTTGAGGGCGGCTCGCTTGTTGTTTCATTTGGAGGCTCAAAATATACAATTTCTTTGCCTTCTGAAAAGGAATATGGCACAGCAGACGAGGTTGTTGAAGAGCTGAACAAGGCGCTTGCCGACATTGACGTTGGCAAAACAGGCGAAAAACTGAGCAACAAAATCAAATTCACATTGTCTGACAGCAAAAAAATTGGCATCACATATGCATCAGAAGAAGCCGCCAGCGATGGCGACACAATTGAAATCAAAGACGGAAGCGAAAACGTTTTGAGCGCTCTTGGCTTCAAAAAAGAAGACAAAGTCACAGGTTTTGGCAACACGCTTGAAGGAAGAAACAAGCTCACAGAAGCTCATCTTGAAAAATATCAATATGAAAGAGGCTTCGCCGAAATGCTTGCCGGAAACCCGACAAAAAATGACGACGGAACATTGAAATATCCCGAAGCCAAAAAAATCATGTTCAAATATAACGGAACATCGGCCGAAATCAAAATGCCAACACAGGAAAACACCGACATATTCAAAAAAGACAGCAAAGGGAATGTTTCCGTTGACATGGAAAAATTGGGCGACTATCTCAACACAGAGCTCAACAAGGCTTTTGGCTCTGGAAGAATCAAAGCAGAATATGACGAGTCGTCAAAATCGTTCTCGTTCAAAACGCTCAACACAAACGACGGCACAGAAGACACAACATCCGAGCTCAAAATCACAGGCGGAAGTTCCGACGTTTTGAGGGCTTTGGGCTTTGAATCTGGCGCCTCCAACAGGCTCAACCTTGACACATCACTTTCAAAATCAGGGCTCAACGGCTTCAACAAAAGCAACGGCAACAACTATGACCTCAAAAAAGACGGAAAACAAAACGACTATGTCATAAACATAAAAAACAACAAAACAGGCGAAATTGTGAGCATAAGCAAAACAGTTGACGGCAAAGATTTTGACGAAAACACATCACTCAACGACATAATTAAAGCCGTGAACGCCAGTGACGCCAATGTTCAAATTTCATATCTTTCAACATCTGACAAATTCAGCATTGTGTCAAAAGAAAACGGCGCCAGCGGCGACTTTGCCATTGTTGGAGCCATTGACGAAAATGGCGCCGAAAAGGCCGACGACGGTTCGTTCACACTGGGCGAAGCCATTTTTGGCAAGGGCCTTGGCCGTGTTGACGAAAACGGAAACCACGTTGATTCCGGCGACTACACAGCCACAATGGGTCAAGACGCCATATTATATGTCGATTTTGACGGCGATGGCGGTCAGGAACCTGTCAAAATCACAAGAAGCTCAAACACATTCAACCTTGACGGGCTCAGCGTCACAATCAGCGGCAAATTTGGCATGAAAGACGGCGCGCTTGATCCTGACGCCGAAAGCGTCACATTCAGCGCCAAACCCGACACCGACAAAATTGTTGAAGCAATCCGCGACATGATCAACGACTTCAATGAGATAATTGAAATTTCCAACAGCAAAGTTTCTGAAAAACGCAACAGAGACTTCCAGCCGCTCACAGACGACCAGCGTTCCGAAATGAGCGAAACTGAAATTGAAAACTGGGAGGCAAAAGCCAAAGCCGGAATGCTCTTCAACAGCACAGAGGTCAAAGGCTTCACTTCCGCAATACGCTTCCTTTTCTCTGGAAGTTCGTCAGACATTCAGAAATTTTCTGAAATGGGCATAACAACTTCATCTTCATATAGCGACCACGGCAAAATTGTGCTTGACGAAAGCAAACTGAGAGCCGCCATTGAAAACAACCTTGAGGGCGTCAAAGAAGCATTTGCCGCCGAGCAGACAACAGTGACTGACGCAAACGGCAAAACAACAAAAACAAAAGGCGGCGTCATGAACCAAATTTATGACGTGTTCGAAACATATGCCGCAACAACTGGAGCCACAAAAGGAATTTTTGTTGAAAAAGCCGGTTCGCCGTCATCGCCTCTTTCATTGCTCAACAACTCAATTCAAAAGCAAATGAACAGCATTGACAACGTAATCAGTCAGCTTGAAGATAAATATGAAACAGAAATGGAAAACGCTTATCTCAAATATGCTAATTTGGAAACCTACATCAACAACATGAACTCACAAAGCAGCTGGCTGTCGTCATCGTTTCAGCAATAATTAGCGGAAAAATTAGAAAGGCCGGTAATTAATTATGTATAATAATGGGTACCAGCAATATAAACAGCAATCCATTTCAACAATGACAAAGGGTGAAATGCTGCTGACGCTTTACAACGAATGCATCAAACGTCTCACAATGGCTGAAGTCACATTGGAAAAAGGTGATTTTGTGAACTTTGAAGCCTCCGTCACCAGAACAGAAAACATAATTCGCTATTTAAGCGCCATTCTCAACAGAGACTACGAAATAAGCCGTGAGCTATACCGCATGTATGACTACTTTCTATATCAGCTGGGGCGGGTTAAAGCCGGAAGAAACAAAGAAGTCATTGCTGAGCTGAAAAAACACATTTCTGAACTGCGCGATGCATTCAAAGAGGCTGACAAATCCGCCAGCGGAGGCGCTTCAGCCACAAACCACAGCAACGGATAGGAGAATATATGGAAGATAAAGATCTCACTTATGAAATTGCAGTAAGGCTCAAAAAAAAATATAGCAAAATAGTTGAGATAGAAAGACTGACAGAAGAGCTTGACGAGGCATTGAAAAGGAACGACAAACAAAGTGTCAACATGGTTTTGACAATGAGAGGCGAGGAGATGGACTCAATTGACATCATTGACGCCGAGATAACTGTGCTTGAGAACGGTTTGACAAAAGAGCAGCGAATGGCCGTGAGAGATTTTCAAAACGACAACGTCACCGAGGGTGACATGAAAGAACTTATAGAACTTAAAAGGCTCATAAACAGACTGCTTGGAAAGATTGTTGAAAAGGATCGCACAATGAACATAAAAATAGCCGGAAAATCCTCATTTTATATCAGATAAAGCCGAATAGAATCAAAAAAACGCCGGAAAAGCCACGTTGACTTTTCCGGCAAATTCACTTTATTCCGGAATATATTTTATGGCCCAAACAGGCCCGTCACTGCTTGAGGCCGCATATTTTGCCTCATCTATGATTGTTGAAGGCGGCCACTCCTTTTGCGAGTTTTCAAGGCTGACAGGGTCGGCAATCAAAAAATTGCCGCCAAGAGTCACGCCGCGTATCAATATAAAATGGCCATTTTCAGTGAAATGGCCATTTCCCATTAAGGCCACTAATATGCTGCCTGTTGAAAGAAGCGTCTGCAAATTTTCTTTGGAATAGTCTGTGACAGGGCTCACAGTGAGCCCCCACTTTGAAGCGCCCTCCGGAATTATGGAGTGATAGGAACCACTGTCCTGACAGAAATATCCGTTTTCATATGCCCACTGCGCCATTTGCAATGGATCAACCTCGTTCCCTGTCAGGCTTGTGACAACCATGGCCAGTGCCGTTGGCCCACAGCCATAGACGGATATTGTGTTGTTTGGGCCATACATATTGTTGCCCCAGCGCGGGTCTGACTGGTTATAATAATGTATGTTCACAGAGGTTGAGGGAAGTATAATGTCACCAGCGTTTTGAGATGAAACGGCTTCTGTGTAGAGAATTTTTCCGTCAGGCTGCATTGAAGCGGCCTTTGCAACAACAGCCGATTTTCCAGGAGCCATTTCACGCCGGATTTCCAAAATTTCGTTGTGAACGCTTTGTTCAACAGCTGACATATAAGCCGATATTTCTGGAAACATAAAAAATATTGCGATATATAGTGAAAAACATATTATGAATTTTATAATATAATATATATATTTCAAGCTGAATCCTCCAAAAACAGTATGCTTTCACGGTTTTATTTGGAAACTGTGTTTTTTGGCAATGCGCCGCACACGCAAAAGCTGAACAAGCCCTTTTGCAGGCTGAAGCTTTTTATATATTTCGTTATGCAGGCTTTCAAAAAAGCCGTTGGGAGCGGTGCCTTTCCTGGGCTCATTGTTTCATATGCGTCAAAACACATGAACAATTTGGCTTGCATGTCGCTTTGCTCCTCAAGACAATCCGCAACTCAAATTTTTTTCACTTGTGAAAAAATTTTTCCTTCCGGTTTGTCTTTCTCCGCTTTTTTGCCTTTTTCCGCAACAGCGGAGACTTCGAAAAAACTTCGTTTTTTCTCAGTCGCTTTGCTCCTCAAGACAATCCGCAACTCAAATTTTTTTCACTTGTGAAAAAATTTTTCCTTCCGGTTTGTCTTTCTCCGCTTTTTTGCGGATATTATACCATAATTCAGGCTTATATCAATAACTAAATATATGAAATTATTTTGTGAAAAGGACAGGTATTTTGAAATGGTTTCTGTGTATTTTGAAAATGTCAGCAAAACATACGAAAATGGAGCCGTTGGGCTTAGAGGGGCAAACATACGCATAGAACCAGGCGAGTTTGTCTTCATACTCGGCAAAAGCGGCTCCGGCAAAAGCACATTTCTCAACATAATAAGCGGCGAGATAAAGCCCTCTGGCGGAAGTGTTGTGGTTGATGGTGAAGACATGGCCAAAATAAAACGCAAAAACATTCCGTTCATAAGAAGAAAGTTTGGCATAATAAGAGAAGAAAGCTTGCTCATGGAAGACAAAAATGTGTTCAAAAACGTGGAGCTTGCATTGATTGCCACACAAAAACCGCGGGAAACAATGAAAGAAAACGTTTTCAAAGCCCTTGGCCTTGTTGGAATGAGGGACAAAGCGTTTTTCATGCCCCACGAGCTTTCAGGCGGCGAAAGAACAAAGGTTGTTTTGGCACGGGCCGTTGTCACAAACCCCTCAATCATAATTGCTGATGAGCCGACAGCCGGCCTCGACAGAGACACAACATGGGACATGGCCACGCTTTTTGACGAAATCAACCGTTTGGGCGTCACCGTCATAATGGCAACGCACGAAAAGGAATTTGTTGACATACTCCAAAAAAGGGTTGTCACGCTTTACAACGGAAGGATCATCGGAGATGTCAAAAAAGGAAAATATGGCTATTTAATATAATTAAAACGTGAAAAACCGCAAAAATGCACTGAAACAGTGAAAAAAGTTTCTGTTTTTTTGAGCTTAATTTCGTTTTAATATTATGTTTGCAAAGTTAGTGACGATATATAATATAAAAGAGTTATCGTTTGACTTGCGCGGCAAAAGCTCTCTGGAATGTTCAAAAAATTCGGCCCATGCCAAACACATGTGCCACAAGCCCCGCTTTCATTTGTGGTTTGAAACACAAATGGTTTGGCGCCTGTCAGCAAAATGCAGCAAACAGCCTTTTTTCAATTTTTGAAAACAAGACTCAAAGCATTTTCAAACAAAACAGCCGCTTTTTTCTGCACAACCATGAGACAGTCAAAACAATTGCCGCACCAGCATTGAAACAATACAGGAGTTGATAATATGAAAATAATTCCTAATTCACCAAGCATCCGCTATAAGGGAAAATCTGCTATAAATAAAGGCTTTTCAGCTTCTGACACAAAAAAAGCTCAAAAGAACTTTGATGAAATTGTCATCAGCAAAAAAGAACCTGTTCCGGAAGGAAAGTTCATAAGCGAGCTCAAAAACCGTGTGCTGAAAGAAGTTTCGTCACCAACTTCTGAAAAAAAACTGGAAGAACTCCGGTTTCAAATTGAAAATGGCTCCTATGAAAACGGCCTGGACGAAGTCATGAGGAGAATGCTGCTTTCATAAAAACTTTTCAGGAGGACAAATGCTGATGGAAGCCAAAAAACAGCTTATACAAATATTGAACGACACAAATTCATTTTTGAAAGACATCACAGCTCTGCAGAACAAAAAAGTGGACTATGTGATCAAAAACAACATTGCCGGCGTTGAAGAATGCATGAAAAATGAACAGGCAATGATCCTCAAACTGAAGGGCCTTGACAAAAAAAGAGAACAGCTTCAAAAAAGCCTTGGTTTTGAAAACATGAGCTTCAGAGAGATCATTGGCAAACTTCCTTCGGAAGAAAAAGAAGAATTTAAGAAGCTTTTTGACGAAATGCAAAACAGCCTTGAGGTTTACAGACACACATCAAAAACGGCACAAAACGCCATAGAAATCAATCTCCACAGGCTTGACAGCTATTTGAAGGAGCTTGATGAAAACAAAAAAAGCGGCATATACAACGAAAGCCGCAACGTTTCAAAAAACGAAAACAGTTTCAAAAGCAGACGCGTTTAGAACATTGCTCAGCATTTTTGTGGGGGAGATATAACATGATTAATTCAACATTTGGAAGCTTCAACATTGCAAGGCTTGGAATGGCCGTTGCCCAAAAAGGCTTAAGCATAACCGGGCAGAACATTTCCAACATAAGCACAGAGGGCTACACAAGGCAGCGCCTTGACCAGGTGAGCCTCAACGTTGGAGGCGGTTCCAACAGATATGCTTCAATTTATAACACAAACATAGGAAACGGCGCCCTTGTGACAGGCTTGTCACAGGTGAGAGATCCATTTCTTGACAAACGCTTCAGGGTTGAAATGGCCCAGGTTGGTGAATATGACGCAAGGCTTGACGGCCTCAACGAACTGAAAAACATACTCGACGAAGCAAGCAAAGTTGACAAAGACGGAAACGGCGGCGGAATTCTCAACGCACTGCACTCATTGTTTGAAGCCTTTGACCAGCTTGGCGAGCACGTTGGCAGCAAGGAATATGACAGCATGGTCAAGGCCGAGGCCCAAGGGCTTGTGGAACTTTTCAATTCATATGCAAAACAAATTGACAACGTGAGGCTTGAGCAGGAAAGCGATTTGACAGACATTGACATTCCTGAAATCAACAACATAATCAACAACATAAAAGAGCTCAACAAAAGCATCAAAAACAGCCACATTCACGGCAACGAGGCCCTCGAGCTTCAAGACGAGCGCAACATGCTCATTGACGAACTTTCAACATATCTTAATATAGAAGTTGTGTATGACAACGTTCAGCTCACACAGGGGCTTTCAATTGACGAGCTCAACATAAACATTGTTGGCAAGGACGGCAAAAAAATCCCTCTCATAGAAGACGAGGAAGCAAGGCAGCTCAACGCCACAAAAGATGCCGATGGCAAATGGACACTGGAGCTCACAGACCTTGAATCGGGCGACCTCATGGCAAAGCTTGACAAAATCATCACAGTTGCCAAAGAGAACCTCGAAATTCAGAAAAACGCTGTCAGCGAAGCACAAGACGCCATAACAAAGGCAACAGCCGCTTTGGACAACGCAAATGTGGCGTTTGCACCGGCCGAAGCCGAATATAAAACTGCCCAAACCAATTACAACACAGCCAAAAAGGCCGCTGAAGACGCAAAGGCGGCATATGAAAAGGCAAAGGCCGACCCAACAACTCCAAAAGACACACTCCGCGCACTGAGCAGCGATTTTTCAAAAAAGAACGAAGCCCTCAGAAAAGCACAGTCAAAATATGAAAAAGCAACCAACACATATGACAAGGCATTGTCAAACAAAAACAACGCCCAAACAAACCTTGACAAGGCCAACAAAAACCTCACAACACTTCAAAACAACGAGGCCGACAGAATTCAAGCCGCTCAGGACAAATTGGACAAAGCCGAGCAAAACAAACAAGACACAATGGCGCTCACAGCGAAAAACCTTCCACTTGACGAAGACGTTGTGTCGGGCTCACTCAAAGGCTCACTGGACATTCTCAACAACAGCGGCGATTTTGACAAACCTTCAACGTCAAGGGGCATAGGCTATTATGAAAAAATGCTTGACAGCCTTGCCAACAAGCTTGCCGAAACATTGAACACCGCCAACAACGAGCCGTTTGGCGCCGGAAGCACAGGCAAAGAGCTTTTTGAAACAAACGACGGCACAAACGTCATAACAGCAAAAAACATCAGAATTGCCGAAGGCTGGTCAACAAACCAATATGGCGTGACAACAGCCAAAGACCCTAATGACGCCGCCAACGACGCTTCAAACACAAACAGCAACATAAGCCACATCAAAAACCTCATGAACCAGGCAATGAAATATGAAGCCACTCATGCTGACGGCTCCACAACAACATTGTTTGAAGGAAGCTTTGAAGAATGCTTCTCCAACATGAACCTTGTGCTTGGCGTTGACATGAAATCTGCAACAGAAATACTCAACAACCACATCAACCTTGCAAGCAGCATCTCTGAAGAAAGAGACAATGTTTCGGGCGTGTCGCTTGACGAGGAGGGCATAAACATACTCAAATATTCAAAAGCATATTCGGCTTCAGCGCGCATGATGACGGCGCTTGACGAGGCTTTGGATGTTCTTATAAATAAAATGGGCGTTGTAGGGCGCTGATTTGTGAAAGGGGGAAATGAGCAATGGGCATGAGAGTTACAACAAAAGCGACTCTAAGCGGGTATAACCGCAACTTAAATAAAACAATGAGCAACCTGAACATTTCAAGAAACAGATTTCTCACAAAAAGAAACTTCAATGAGGTTTGGGAAGACCCTTCAGGCGCCGCAAAGTCTTTCAAGCTGAGGCGCGCGCACAACCGAAACGAAATATACCTTGAAAACACAAAAACATCTCTTTCAATGTATGATTCAATTGCGGCAAGCACACTTCAGGTCAGCACAAGACTGCGCGAGGAAATCAACGAAAGCTCATTAAGAGGCGTCAATGGCGCCACTGGCCTTGACGCAAGAAAGGTTTATGCCACAACGCTGAGAGAAATGCAGGAATCAATTGTTTTGAGCATGAACGACAAATATGGCGACAGATTTTTGTTCAACGGCGCCGAAACAGGCGAAGTCCCTTTTGAACTGAAAGACGGCAAACTCTTTTTCAGGGGCATTGATGTGGACAGCACAGACCCTAACGACCTCAAGATCCTTGAAGGCAGCCTCAAAGAAACAATATATTCCGACATAGGCTTTGGCCTTGAGGAAGACGCCAACGGCGATGTTGTGAGCAGCAGTGCGCTCAACACAGCCATATCCGGCCTTGAGGTTTTGGGCTTTGGCCTGAACGCTGACGGTAAAAGCAAAAACACTGTCAACATAATAGGCGAGCTTGCCGACGTTTTGGAACAGCCTGATCTTGACGAAGACGAGTTCAAAAAATGCTTCGACCAATTTGTTGAATGCAAAAACAACGTTGCCGACTTCGCCGCCAAGCTTGGCGTCAGATGCCAGCAGCTGGAGGGGCGTCAAAAACAGCTTGAGGCCAACAACGACAGCCTCAATGAGCAAATTGTCAATGTTGAAAACGTTGACATGGCCGCCGCCATATCAGACTATGTTTGGCAACAATATGCTTATAACGCCGCACTGAAGGTTGGCACAAGCATACTTTCACCATCTTTTATCGATTTTATGGGTTAAAAATTGTTTCAAATGAATTTTTTATAGTTTTGGGGGTTGAAATATGGAACCTTTAATTAAAATCACAAATGTTCCAATTGCTTTTGAAATGAAAGTTAACAATGCACGCTTGGAATATAAAAACGGCACAGCCGATCTTGAAATCAAAAGAAACAAGGGCCGCATGGCAATTTCAAGCAGCCCTATAAAGCTCAGAATTGACACATTTCAAGCGAGAGATTCAATTCGCCCGGCCTCTGTTTCAAGCGCTGTGAAACAAAGCGCCCAGGCCGGGAAAAACGCCGCCTATGAAGCAACAGCTTCTGTGGCAAGGGAAGGACACCTCATGCTCAAAGCCAAATTGGGCGACGACGCATTGAGCGAGATAATACGAAACAAAACCGACAAATATTTCGGTGAAAAGGAATTCAACATCGACTTCATTCCAGACACAATGGCTGAATTGAGCTGGTCTGATCCTGATGTCACAATTGACTATCAAATGGATAAACTCAATTTTGACTGGAAAATTTTCAAAGGCGATTTTGAGTTCATCCCCGGCAACATAGAGATCAACGTCACACAACAGCCTGATGTGATCATTGAATATATTGGCGGGCCCATATATGTTCCGCCAAGCGCCGACCCAAATTATGAACCTTTGGATATTAAAGCCTGATTTGACATGGAGTGATTGATAGCTATGGAAATAAACACAAAGTATTTCGGGACTCTTTCATATACAGAGGCTGAAGAAATAGTTTTTGAAAGGGGTATATTCGGCTTTGAAGACAGCAGAAAATTTTTGCTGATACGTTTTGACAACGACAGTGGAAACATACTTTGTCTGCAAAACATTGAGAATGCTGAATTGGCTTTCACAGTTATGAATCCCTTCTCTTTTATACCAGACTATAAGCCAGAGCTCAATGACTGCGATCTCAAAAAAATTGAGGCCACAAACAACAAAGAACTGAATTTCTACAACATATGCGTTATCGCCAGCGAAATTGGAAACAGCACTGTCAATTTGAGATGTCCAATCGCCATTAACACTGAAAACAGAAAAGCAATCCAGGTTATTTTGGAAAATGACCAGTATAACTTCAAATATCCTTTTCATCAATTTCTAAAGGAGGGCTGATTTTTATATGCTTGTGCTGCAAAGGCGTGAAGGTGAATCGATCAAAATTGGAGACAACATTCACCTCACTGTGACAGAAATCGGCCAGGGTATTGTCAAAATAGCTATTGACGCGCCAAAAGAAATTTCCATATTGCGAAGTGAGCTTTTGATGGCTGCTGACATCAACAAAGAAGCCGTGTTAAGAAGCGCCAACCTTCAATTGATTAAAAACATAGCCAAAAAAAAGGAGGACTAAGCGCTGTATAAAAGGCATAATGAGAGCATAGGCCGCAGACAAAAACCGGAAAAAACCCGTTTTTAGCTGTGGCTTTTTCAATTGAACAACAAAAGTTAATGCATTTGACAAAACCTTTGAAACGCCATCAGCGCAAAACACACACTGTGCCAAGGCAAGCCAAAAAATGTGCAGCCAAATGAAAGGCAGTTCCCCTCCAATCCAAAAGCATTAAAAAACAACAAAAAACGCGGCCATGACAAATGTCAATCACATTTTTTGTCTCACAAAAACATATGGCTTTTTGGGGATTGTTCTGTTAAAATTGTTATATATATACTTGACAAGGGCACATACGTTTGAAATAGGAATCAGCGGCATAATGGCGGCAAACGCGCTTGACACGGCTTTGCCATGCCATCACGCCCTTTCATTGCTCCCAAGCCGCCAATGCCTGTTTCAACTCCACAACAAAAAATTTTTCTCATTCAATGCGCGAACACACAGGCTTGTCCACAAACAAGTCAGGCGCTTGCAATGCATGAGAACGGAAAAACTTCTTCCATGGGGCGCATGTTCCCTTGCCAACTGAAAGCAGCATTTGCACGCGCTGAATCACAAAACGTTTTCTCAACTCACTTTTGTGTTCCTCAAGCCGAAAATGCACTTTCAATTCCTGCCCGGCGTGTGGAAACACAAAAATTGTGACAGACCATTTTTTTCACAAAATTATATCAAGGGGTGATACAATTGAAACTCAAAAAAATAATCGCTTCATTGTTCATGACATCTGCTTTTCTCATTCCCGCCACTGCAATGGCCGCTGAAGCTCCTGACGTTGGAGTGCAGCTGAACGGCGTTCAACTCCAGTTTAACGACGAAAAGCCTGTCATAAAAAACAACCGCGTCTTCCTTCCGCTCAAAACGGTTTTCAACGGCATAGACGCTGAATTTTCGTTTGACGAGAGCGAAAACACAATATCAGCCGAAAGAGACGGTGTGAAAATTCAAATGACTGTTGGCGACCGCGTGATTGAAGCCACAAAGGAGGGTTCCACTGAAACAATTGAAACAGACGCCGCTTCATTCATAGAAAACGGACACGCGTATATCCCCGTTCGTTTTGTGGCTCAGGCCTTTGGCTGTGAAGTTGGCTGGGACAGAGAAAACACATCAGTGATAATTGTTGACATGCCAACACTCGTTGGTGAAGCCCCAACGTTCAACATAATCAACCGCTACATCGCCGACAGCAAATCATTGTCAAACAAAAAATATGCAATTGAAGGGAAAATGGATTTAGACGCCATTGTCAACATTGAAAACGAAAAATTCCCTTTCAGCGCCAAATACAAAATCAATGGCCTTGCCGACAAATCAAAAATCAACATGAACACTGTGATGAATTTGGATTTTTCCAGTTTGAAAAAAGCATATTCCAGCGAGCTTCAAAAACCATATTCATCAAAACTGTTTTCGTCATTTGAAGATGTCGCCATAAACTACATATTTGACATGTCAACAGGAAGTTTATATATACAAGGCAGTCTTCTGTCATATATTTTTGGAAAAAGCGAAGACACATGGTATTATATCAAATTTGACCCGCTCATGAAAAACATTGGCATGAGCTATTCAGAAGTCATAAGCGCGGCTGAAAATTTCAACGACTTTGGCGAATATGCCAACTCAATGCTTGACAAAATTTCAATGAACAGCATATACATAAACGAAAACGTCATATCATCATATAAAATAATTCGAGATGTATACAGCGACAGCGCCTTCAGAGAAAAAGATGGCTGGTATGTTTCAAGATACAGAGACGAATTTGGCCCTGTTTCAATTGCAATATCACTTGAAATTCCTGTTGAAGCCGGAAAAACCGATTACAAAATCTCCGCACGCTCAGCAATTGTTGGAGCATATGAGGGAGAAAACATATTCTCAATGGAAATTGAGCAGGAAAATTTGGCAACTGATTTTTCAATGAAATTCAATATAGACGAACATATAACAATGAATGTTGAGGGAGACATTGTCTACAGCGAAACAGACCAGTGGCCCGTTGTTGCACCTTCAATTGGTTCAAAGATAATCAGTCTCAACGAAAATTCTGGCGCGTAATCATGCCGTGGCACACACTGTTTTCCACAAATTTATAACACATTGTTTCCACAAAAACTGAGCCATAGTTCTTCACACGAAAAGCTATGGCTCCAAAATTTTATGTTTCAAAAAAATCGTTTCACTGTATAACCGGCTGCAAACGGCAACAATTTATCATTTTCAAACAAAATCATTGTTTCAATCCATTAGCCAGGGGAAAACGCAACACTGCACAAATTGGTTCAAAACGGCACAAAATTGATTTTGGCTTTCAAAACACCAATTTTTTGACGTCATTTTTCAAACCGGGAACAAACATTTTTCCACAAATAATAGGTTGAAACAAAAATTTCATTCATAAACACATCACGGACACATTATTCTCATAGTCATCAAAAAATAATTAAACACCCAACGCTGTCATCAATTGCTGTCTTTAGGTTCCAATATGCTGTTTATGTCGCCAACTGCCGAAAGCAAGTTCTTTTTCACAGTTTCAAGCTGTGTGTCAACTCGTTCTCTATACACAGCATCGTCATTGACCACATCATGCCCGAGCAAAAAATCGGTTGAAACGCCAAACAAGTCTGCCAATTTTATCAAATCGCTAAAAGAGGGCTCGTTTTTGCCACGTTCATAGTTGCTTATTGTTGTATATCCATAGTCAAGATATTTTCCAACGTCAGCTTGTGTGAAAGACTTTTGTTTTCTCAGTTTCTTTAAACGGTTATGAAAATTTGCCATATTAAACCACCTTTCATTTTTTGATATTTTATATTATAACAAAAAAAACGCCAAAAATATACATTTTTTTGCATAAGCTAACTTTTTATTATTAAGCTTTTGTGAACATTAAAATGCATATGCTCAGCTTGTTTTTTCCTCAATTTATACAATCCATCTCCACAATTCCTTAAATTTTTTTGATGAGTTCCAAAAGATTTTTAGCACATATCATCTCAAAATATTTATTTCTTATATATGTAACATGCAAAAATTTATATCGCCCATTCAGCATGAGCCATTTTCATTTGATGAATTTCGAAACATTACATAAATTTCAATCATTCATAACCGCCGATATTATAAACCAATAAATAGACAGACAACGCCTAATTTTTAATTAATGAACCTTCAATGCACATTATGTGGTTAAATTATATAATAAAATTGTATAAAAAATAATTTTTTTGTAAATTTTTGTTGAAACATTCATTTTAATCTGCTTTTTTTATGAAAAAAACAATCATATAATCAGCTAAAAAAAATATATTCAACAAAAATTCTATAAATAATGTAACTTTTTTACAAAAATAGTCACATAATATTCAAAGAATGTGATAAATATGCATATAAAAGTGTTATATTTATGAGATAATTAAAGCTATTATCATATTTGATAAAATAATGGCCTTTTTTTGACAATTATTTATTAATTTGTCATATTATAATATTATTAAATTTCATATATAATTAAGTTAGTTTACTATACATTTTTTTGAATTATGAAGAAGTGGGTGATAAAATGGAATTCAAAGACCGGTTAAGATTTTTAAGAAAAAACTGCGTGAGAAACGGAAAGCATGTGACTCAGGAAGATTTGGGAAAAGTTTTAGGATATAAATATACATCTATCTCAAACTATGAGTCAGGGCGTAATGAACCTTGCATAAGAGACATAATCAAAATCGCTAACTTCTTTGAGGTCAGCACTGATTATCTCCTTTGCGCCAATGAAAGTGATGAAGATGACAAAAGAAAAAACAGACTGTTTGATCTTTGCAGTTCATTCAATGATGATGAAAAAGAAAAATTGGTTGTCATAATTAAAAACATAAGGCTTTTGGCTGACAAACCCAAAAAAATTGGAAGGGACACCCTCAAGCCATAAAACATTTTTGTGCTCAAAATTCTCAAAACCGATGTATTGCCATATTTTATTATTACATTATTTCTTCAGTTGAATATATTTTTCAAAAACCAAATTTATCAATGTATATATCATTGAAAACTTGTGCGCATATGTTCATTTGTTTCACATTTATATCAATGGCATAGGCTTGAATTCAATTTTTTTCTTTTATTTTGATTTATGTATTCTAAATTATATTTATGTTTATACAACGATTTATATTATATACTATTTATATACTATTGTTGTTTATTTTTATATTCAGCTGACAAATGCAAACTTCAAAAATGAAAATTTTATGTTTTGAGCAATTGAGCAACGCAAATTGTATGCATTCTATAATAAAACATTCATTACACAACTGCCATGAATATATTCATAACGCACAGCACAAAACTTTTACATCAGCATAAAATTATATTCAGCTAAAACAAATGCCCTTCAATTTACAATGGGTTATAAACAACAAAATGGATTATAATCACGTATTAGTTTGAATGAATTTTGAACTATGTTTCAACATATGCACAGGCCAAAAAACGTTTTCAAACTTATGCAAAAAATCCACACAGTTTGTTCACACTCATTCACCATTGTAAAATTGAAGGGATTATTTTATAACTATACATTCTATAACGTGATGTTTCAAAAATAAATTCATGTTTCAAAAATAAATTAAAAGTGCCAGCGTGTTTTAAGCCGATTCACTCACAGCGTATTCTTGAATTTTGCTTTTGGAAACGCCTCACTAAATTTGATTTATAAGAATTCTTTCTTGTTGTTATTGACTTTGTTCAAGCTTTCAAAAATTGTTTTCTTCTGACCAGCGGAAGTGGTGAGAAACATGTTCTCGAATTTTGCTTCGCAAAACGCTTCGTTGCACTTCGCGCCGCGGCTCTCACGCGGTTCTCACCTCCAAGCTCTCGAATTTTGCTTCGCAAAACGCTTCGTTACACTTCGCGCCGCGGCTCTCACGCGGTTCTCACCTCCAAGCTCTCGAATTTTGCTTCGCAAAACGCTTCGTTACACTTCGCGCCGCGGCTCTCACGCGGTTCTCACAACTCCACAACAATTTCAATCTCAACCTTACATTTCACAAAAAACTTTCGCTTTCAACCCACAAATGTTCCCTTCATGCTGTGGAAATTTTCCCTTCTTCATCAAAATTCAAAACAAAAAACACAGCCATGAATCAACACACAATCAACAACACAACATAACACAAACAAGCCTGAATTGGCAATTGAATTTAGACGTTTTTTGTTGTATAATATTTCGATATAAGTTTGAAAATAATTGTTTTATACTTCTTTATTCGAAAGGAATGGGAATCATATGGATTTTAAGTGTGAGATAGCCAAAGCGCTGGCCGATGTCATTGACATTGACAAGCATGAAATTCTGAAATTTATAGAAACACCGCCCGACAGCAGCATGGGCGACTATGCATTTCCGTGCTTCAGACTGGCCAAAACAATGAAAAAAGCTCCATCTGCAATCGCCGATGACATAGCAAAAAAAATAAATGCGCCTGAATTCATATCACGTGTTGAAACGGCCGGGCCATATCTCAACTTCTTCACAGACAAAGCATTTTTTGCAAAAGAGGTTATCTCAGAAGTTTTGGCCAAAGGCGAAAGCTATGGCCGTTCATCAATTGGCAACGGAAAAACAATTGTCATCGATTATTCATCACCAAACATAGCCAAACCCTTCCACGTTGGACACCTGCGTTCAACAGCAATTGGAAACGCCATATACAAAACCCATGAATTTCTTGGATATAAATGCGTTGGCGTGAACCACTTGGGCGATTGGGGAACTCAGTTTGGCAAGCTGATATATGCCTACAAACATTGGGGAAGTTCAGAAGCCATAGAAGAAAAAGGCATACAAGAGCTCATGCGCATATATGTCAAATATCACGAGGAGGCCGAAAAAGACCCCTCAATGGACAACGAGGCGCGGCAATGGTTTGTGAAAATGCAAAATGGCGACAGCGAGGCAATTTCTCTTTGGAAATGGTTCTATGACATAAGCATAAAGGAATTTGAGAGAGTGTATGACATGCTTGGCGTCAAATTTGATGCCTACACTGGCGAAAGCTTTTATAACGACAAAATGGAACCCGTTGTTCAGGAGCTCAAAGACAAAAATCTTTTGGAAGAAAGCGAAGGCGCCATGATTGTTCCCCTTGATGAATTTGACATGCCGCCGTGCCTCATAATACGCAGTGATGGCGGAACATTATATGCCACGCGCGACATAACTGCCGCCATATACAGAAAAAACACATACAACTTTCACAAATGTCTCTATCTCACAGCATTGGATCAAAACCTTCATTTTGCCCAGTGGTTCAAAGTCATCAAAAAAATGGGATATGACTGGCACAATGACCTCATACACGTTCCCTTTGGCCTTGTGAGCCTTGAAAGTGGAACTCTTTCAACAAGAAAAGGAAACGTTGTTTTGATGGAAGATCTTCTCAAAAAAGCTGTTGATGAAACGCTTAAAATAATTGACGAAAAAAATCCACAGCTTCCTGAAAAAGAGAACGTTGCAAAACAAGTTGGAATTGGAGCCGTCATATTCAACGACCTTTACAACGGAAGAATCAAAGACGTTGTTTTCAGCTGGGAAAAGATGCTGAGTTTTGAAGGCGAAACCGGGCCATATGTTCAATATACAAACGCAAGGGCAAGAAGTGTTTTGAGAAAAGCCGGCGTTGAAACTGTTTCCACCAACAAAGTTGACTATTCCTCAATTGACGAAAGCGGAATTGAGGTTTGCCGCCTTTTGGACAAATTTCCAGCAAAAATTGCAGACAGCGCTTCAAAACTTGAGCCTTCTGTCATATCAAGATATTTGGTTGATTTGGCACAGGCTTTCAACAAGTTCTATCATGACAACATCATATTGACTGAAAATGAAGCCGAAAAAAATATGCGGCTCACGCTTGTGGCCGCCGTGTCAAACGTTCTTAAAACCGGCCTTGGCCTTTTGGGAATTGGCGCGCCAGAACAAATGTGAAAACACACATTCGTTCGACAAAATCATGCGGCTTCCAAATTCAAAATTTTTCTGTTCCAAAAAGCTGAACAAGCTCTTTGGAACATTTTTTTGTTCTGACCATAAAACGAAGTGAACTGTTTTTGATGCCAATGAATTTTCAAAATGAAAATGACGCTTGAATCGAAACGTGAGAAATTTGCCGCCATGCAATTTTCTTTGTGATGAGAGCTCTTTGTGGTCACATCATTTTGATGTGAAAGAAATGAAAAGCAAGCTTTCTGAAACCACATCACTTTTTGATGAAAAAAACGAAAATAAACTCGTTGAGATCACACCACTTTTTTAATGTTTCACGTGAAACATCACGCAAATCCACTTATATTTCACAGCAACATCATCGAAGCATCACATTTCGCACCGCAAATTTATTTTTCTCTTTTTCGGTTAAATTTCCATTGAAAAATAATTATAATAGATATATTTTCAACTGAATAAAACTATCATTCAAAACAACACCAACCATTCCAAACTGTTTCACGTGAAACAATTCCATTTTTGTTTAACACAGCCGCAAAATCAATCCATTTTCAACACTTCTGTCTTCAGTTGACAAATGCACACAAACTCTGAACACAAAACATTTTCACAAATTCATTTCAAAACAAAATCAATTCCAATTCACTTTCACGCTTCCAAAAAGGAGAAAATCGCAACGACATTTTTGGCCTGAAAAACACAAAAATGAGCTGTGAACAAAATCAAAACCAAAAATAAACAGAAAAATATATTGACAGCATTGATTTTTGATGAATATGTGATATAATTATTCAATACACTTTATTAAAAACTACATTTTGGAAATTATATTATCACTCAAAAACAAAAGTGTATAATGCTGTAAATCATGAATCAAACAAATTTGTGATTGAATTTTTGAACTGAAATTTGATGACATACATTTTGTCACAACAAATGCAGCACACATGACAACAAAACAATGAAAATGAACAGCGTTTTGAAAAACATTCTCACGGAACACAAAACAGTTTTCATTTTCTGTTCAAAATCAAAATTAATATATTTTTCATAAATCTTCAAAATTTCATGCAACAATTGTGTTAACATATTTCAATGTTTTTTTCTGCTGGGGGCATAGGGTATAATGGGAAAAGTCAGAATCATAGCCATAGCAAACCAAAAAGGCGGCGTTGGAAAAACAACAACAGCCATAAATTTGTCAGCTTGTCTGGCTGAAGCCGGAAAAAACGTTCTGCTCATAGACGCCGACCCGCAGGGAAACAGCACAAGCGGCGTTGGCCTTGAAAAAAACAAAATTCAAGAAACAATATACAACATGTTCCTTGGCGAAGCCGAAATTGGCGACATAATCAAAAACACATGTGTTGAAAAGCTGAAAATTGCGCCCTCAAACATGGAGCTTGCCGGGGCAGAAATTGAATTGATTGGAAACGAAAAAAGAGAATTCATACTCAAAAACGAAATTGAAAAAATTAAAAACAAATTTGACTTCATTATAATAGACTGTCCGCCAAGCTTGAACATAATAACCGTGAACGCTCTTTCGGCCGCGGACACAGTTCTTGTTCCCATACAATGCGAATATTTCGCGCTTGAGGGCCTTGAACAGCTTCTTCACACAATTGGGCTTGTGAAAAAACGGCTCAATCCCTCTTTGGAGCTTGAAGGAATGGTTTTCACAATGTATGATTCAAGGACAAACCTTTCACTTGAAGTTGTTGAAGAAGTGAAACACAGCCTTGGCCCGGAGGTTTACAGAACAATAATCCCAAGAAACATAAAACTTGGTGAAGCGCCCAGCCATGGTCTTCCTATAACGCTTTATGCCGACAAATCAAAAGGCGCAGAAAGTTATAGGCTTTTGGCAGAAGAAGTTATGGAAAAGGAGTGGAATTGATTTGGCCATTAAAAAAAGCGCATTGGGTTTCAAAGGCCGTGGCCTTGATGCCCTGATTAATCCTGAGGCGGCAGGCGTGAATGAAAATGAGGGCGAAAATGTTGTTGAAATTGACATAAACAAAATTGAACCAAACCGCAGCCAGCCCCGAAAGCATTTTGACGAAGAAGCGCTGGAAGCACTGGCCGAATCCATAAAAGAGCATGGCGTCATACAACCTGTTATACTCAACAAAAAAGACGAATTTTATGAACTGATTGCTGGTGAAAGACGCTGGCGCGCTTCCAAAATTGCCGGCATGAAAAAAATTCCGGCTGTCATAAAAAACTATGACGAAAAAACAACATTTGAAATTGCATTGATTGAAAACCTTCAAAGGGAAGATCTCAACGCCATTGAAGAAGCCAATGGATATAAAAAGCTGAGTGACGAATTCAGCCTAAGCCAGGAAGAAATTGCGAAAAAAGTTGGAAAAAGCCGTTCCGCCGTGGCCAATGCCATGCGCCTGCTCAGCTTGGAGCAAAAAGTGCGCGAGCTTGTTGTTGGCGGCAAAATTTCGGCCGGTCATGCGCGCGCGCTTCTTCCTGTTGAAGACGAAAGCATTCAGTTTGAGCTTGCAGAAAAAATCATTGAAGAAGATTTGAGCGTCAGAAAAGCAGAAGAAATGGTCAAAAAATATGTTTCCGCCAAAAACAACGAAGCCACTGTGAAAAAAGAAGAAAAACAAAAATTGTCATCATGCGTTTTTGGCAAAATTGAAACTGACCTCAAAAGCATATTTGGCACAAATGTCAAACTGAAGGGAAAGCAAAACAAAGGGAAAATTGAAATTGAATTTTATTCTGATGAGGATTTGGACAGGCTTGTGACACTGATGAACAGAATTAACAATTGACATAGATTGGGTGTGTTTTGAATATGAGCGTCATCAGCAGTTTTATAGACCAATATATGGCCTATATAATATTGGCGCTTATGGTTTTAATAGCGATATTATTATTGATAAGCGTCACATCAGCAATTCAAGTCAAAAAATTGAAAAAGAGATATAACGCGTTCACTGGCGGCAAAAGAAGGCCCGAACGCAGCCTTGAAGCCCAGTTGAGCGAATATCACGACATGACGGAACGCCTTGAATATAAATATTCAATGATGTGCGATGTCATACGCGATATGGACAAAAACATTGAAAAATGCGTTCAAAAGGTTGGAATTGTCAGATATAACCCTTTTGACGAAATGGGCGGCAACCTCTGCTATGCCGTTGCCATATTGGACAACGAGAACAACGGCATTGTTTTGAACGGCATACACAGCCGCACAGGAAGCTTCACATATGCCAAGCCAATTGAGCTCGGCGTGAGCGAATATGTTCTCTCAGTTGAAGAAAAGCAGGCAATTGACGCCGCAATGGCCAATGGCCACATTTCTCAAACAAGGGCTGAAATGATTGACGAGCTTGCAAGCAGAAGAATTCGCGCATATGCCGACCCTGAAAAGAAAAAGCCAAAAATTGAAGCTGAAGACGACATCATCGTTGAAGGCCAAATTTCAATTGATGAAATGTTGAAAGCCATGTCAGAGGCAATATGTACTCCGGAAATCGGGGGGAATGATTTCCGGGACACAAAAACGGCAAAAACATTGATGTAATTGCCCGCCTTTGTATAAATATATTTTTGCCGGGTTAAATTAAAATATACATTGAATTTCAGTTTTTTTGTGAAATTCATTCATGCGGCAAATTCCACAGCATTCAGTTTGATGCATTCATCTGACAAATGACACAGTCACTCCAAATGTGAAATTTTGTGTTTTTCAAACTAAAAACACAATTGTGATTTCAGTCATGTGAATGGGAACACAAAAAGAATTGGAATGACAAAAATGAATGCGTAAATTGCACAATCAAATTGATGTGAAAATCCACTGAAACATTTTTTTATATCTTTGTTTTTTGTGTGAAAAAAATCCGGCTTTTGCGCAATTTGTGTTTGCGCGGCCAAAAAGCCGGCCGATTGAAATTTTATAAAACGGGAGGAAAAAACAATGCTTGATGTTAAACGTTTGAGAAGCGAGTTTGACGATGTCAAAGCAGCACTCGCAAAAAGAAATAAAGATTATAACCTTGAAAAATTTATAGAGCTTGACAAAAAAAGGCGTGAACTCATAGGCGCCGTTGAAGAACTCAAAATGAAACAAAACGCCGATTCAAAAGAAATTCCAAAACTCAAAAAAGAAGGAAAGGACACAGCGGCGTTGATGTCCGAAATGAAAGAGCTTTCTGAAAAAATAAAGGAGCTTGACGCCCAGGTCAACGCCGTTGATTCGGAAGTCACTGAATTTTTATACACTGTTCCAAACACGCCATACAAACTTGTTGCAGCAGGAAAAGATGACAGCGAAAATGAGGAGCTTCGCAAATTTGGCGAACCAAGAAAGTTCGATTTTGAGCCAAAGCCCCACTGGGAAATAGGCGATGACTATGGCTTTCTTGATCCGGCAACAGCGGCAAAAATCACAGGGGCACGCTTCACTGTGTATAAAGGCATTGCCGCAAAAATGGAACGCGCGCTCATCAATTTCATGCTTGACATGCACACAGAAAAACACGGCTACACCGAAATTTTCCCGCCGTTCATGGTCAACAGAAAGTCGATGACAGGAACAGGCCAGCTTCCAAAATTTGAAGAAGACGCATTCAAGGTTGCCGGAACAGACTATTTCCTTGTTCCAACAGCCGAGGTGCCTGTGACAAACATGTATGCCGACATGATCCTTGACGGAAACCTTCTTCCCATAAAGCACACAGCCTACACAGCCTGTTTCAGGGCAGAAGCCGGAAGCGCCGGGCGCGACACAAGGGGGCTCATACGCCAGCACCAGTTCAACAAAGTTGAAATGGTCAAATTTGCCAGACCCGAAAATTCATATGACGAGCTTGAATCGCTCACAAACGACGCCGAAGAAATTTTGAAGACGCTCAACATTCCATATAGAGTTGTGAGACTTTGCGGCGGCGATTTGGGCTTCAGCTCAGCAATGACATATGACATTGAAGTTTGGATGCCAAGCTACAACCGCTATGTTGAAATTTCAAGCTGTTCGAACTTTGAAGATTTTCAGGCAAGGCGCGCCAACATAAAATTCAAAGACAATGTGAAAGACAAAGCGCGCTTCGTTCACACGCTCAACGGAAGCGGCCTTGCAGTTGGGCGCACCACAGCCGCCATAATGGAGAACTATCAGCAGGCTGACGGATCAATTGTCATTCCTGAAGCTCTCCGGCCATATATGGGCGGTTTGGAAAAGATAACAAAATGATTTTTGAATGAATTTCACATCATTTTTATATAAAAATGAATTATGCGCTGAATGAATCGGTTTTGTCATAAATTTTGCGATGCATTTGTGTTGCATGAGTGAGTTCCATGTTTTTTGAACAAATGGCGCTCACTCATGCTGAATTTGAATTGAAACTGAACCGAATTTTTTTGAATGCAGATCTGTTGCCAAATTTTTTGAATGCGTTTATATTTATGCATTTATATTTTCATAAAAATCAAAACTGTTTGCCACACAATGAAAATATGCTTCAACAGATCAAAAAAATTTATAAAAATAAAAAAATATAGGAATAGTTTGGCGCTTTTCAGTCAAGCATTTAAAAAATGATTTAACAACGAACTGACAATGAATCAACAATTGTTTTGGCTGTGTTCCATTTTCAATTGAGCTTTCATTTGTTTTGGCACACAAAAATTCAATTGAAATTTCAAAAATTTGTCTGTTCGTCAAATTTACAAAAAACACTGAAACATAAACAGTTCAAAAATGTGGAGGGCTTCATTGAGAAAGGCAGATTTTGTGTTGGCAGCGGCGGCTTTCATAGCAGCCGGCGGTTTATACGGCGGCTTTTATTTGAAAAACAACGGAAAAGGCGGCACCGCTGTGATATATGTTGACAAAGAGCCAATTGCGCGGCTGAGTTTGAAAAACGACATTGCATATACAGTTGAAGCCGGCGGGGGATATAACATTGTTGAAATTGAAAACGGCAGTGTGAGCGTGTCCGGCGCCGATTGCCGTGACAAAATATGCGTTGGCCACAAAAGCATAAACAAAACAAATGAAAGCATAATATGCCTTCCTCACAAAATGGTTGTGGAGATAGAAGATGGCGAAAGCTCAAGCGTTGACGCCATAGCCCAGTGAAACCACGTGAAACAATTGAAATGGAGAAAGAGCAATTGAGCAGAAAAATCGCTTATTATGGTATATTTGGCGCTTTGGCCATACTGGCAGGATATGTTGAAGCAATGGTTCCTGTTCCATTGCCCGTTCCTGGCATAAAACTGGGGCTTTCAAACGTTGTTGTGCTTTTGGCGCTCTACACAATGGGTTCAAAACAGGCTTTTGGCATATCAATTGTTCGCGTGGCCGTTTCAGCGCTTCTTTTCAAAGGCATGACTGGCCTTTGGTATAGCGCCGCTGGCGCCGTTTTAAGCTTTGTTGTTATGTCATTTGCACAAAAAACCGAAAAATTTTCAATCGCCGGTGTGAGCATATTGGGCGGAATTTTCCACAACATGGGCCAACTGCTTGCCGCATGGTTCATTCTCGGCCGTGCTGTTGTCATATATTTGGCGCCTGTTTTGACAATTTGCGGCGCCATCACGGGCTTTGCCATTGGCGTCATCTCTGAAATGTGCGTGAAGCACATCAATGTGAACACAAAATGAAGAATCCAAAAAAGACTTTGGTTCAAAGTTTGCCATTGTCTTTTTTTGTGTGCTTCATTGCGGCACAGCAATTGAAACATGAATTTTCCAGAAAAGCGCTTTCATCAGAAAATCAGTTTTCGAAAAATTGAGCTGAAATTGAGAATGAGCTGGGCATGGATTTGAAGTGAATTTATGATTAAATTTGGAGCGGATTCAAAATGAGTTGGAAGTTAATTCAAAGAAGTTTATGATAAATTTGGAATGAGTTGGAAACATGTTTGAAGTGAGTTCGGAATTAATTTTGGAATGAGTTGGGAATGAGTTTGAAATAAATTTGAAGCAAAAAAACAATTTTCACAAAAAGACAACCTGCCTATTTTAATTTTATAAAATAGACAGGCCATCAAAATATTTCTGTTTCTAACAAAACACTTTCTCCTTTTATTTGTGTTCATATTTTTCAATCAAATTTGAACACGAATATCGTTTGGTGAAAAAAATATTTTATACTTTTTTTTGGTGGAACAATTGTGTTTTTATTATGTTTTTATTGCTTTTTTAATTTGTTTATTTAATTTTTGATTTTGGGCTGGTTTTGTGGAAAAGCTTTTCAAAACATCTTCCGCATATCCGCTTGCGGTCTTTCATTGTTTCCGCATTTGATTTTGACATTGCTTTTTCCAAAAAACCATAATTAAAAAACTTTGTCACATGAACATCGGAACCAGCCTCCCGGATAAATTTTATACTAATATCGAATAACACTCAAATAAACTCTCCCATTTGAAACTTTTGAGCAGCCTTCTTTTTCAGGCTTCCATTAGCAAAATCTTCCGTCGATGCAGTTCATTGGAAAATAATCGCACCTGTATATTAGATTTTTTCCAACTGTTTTTGCTGTTTAGAACAGCAAATGTTTTGACGTTTCATATAGTTGTTGCGTGTGTCACCATATCTTCAACATTTAATTTCTTGAATCATTAACTTTTCATTGTTTTAAATTTTAGTTAGTATTACATTACATCAATTTTTAGTTATTATATTTTATTAAGTTTTGGGTTTTATATTTCTTTTATATAGTTTTTTTAGCCGTTTCCCCCTTTTTCATATATTAGCTACGGTCTGTATTTATATCAAAAAAGGAAATTTTTAATAACAATAAGGATTAAAAAGTGATTGAGCTGTTTTTTATAAAACTATTCAATCTGTGAACCATTTCAAATTTTATGCTTTGTGTAAATTCTAATGGCCTTAAAAACATGACCGAAACTTTTTTAATTTAACTGTCCTTAATTTTCCCTATTGTTGTTTCCTTTTGATGACATCATTATAACGCTTCGAAAAGCAAAAGTCAATACAAATTGAATTAATTTAGTCACTAAACCAATTGTATGCTAAATATTCGGCATAGCGTCTATCACCGCACTAAGCTTGTGGAGATCCTCAACATATATGTCATTGAGTGAAGTGTTATATATCACAGCGGCCGGATGATAGAGCGGGAATATGTTCAAATTGTCTTCTGTTTTGACAACCGTGCCATGAACAGAGCCAATTGAAATGTCTTTTTTTCCAGTCACAGCCCTGAGAGGAGTGTTCCCCAATGTCACTATGAGCCTTGGTTTGACAGTTTCAATTTCTTTTTTGAGCAGAGGAAGGAAATCGGCAATTTCGCTTTCAGTTGGTTTTCTGTTGACTGTTCTCCCGGCGCCGCTGATTTTTGATGGCCTGAGCTTGACAGTGTTTGTTATATAGAGATCCTTTCTGTCAACGCCAACAATTTCAATGAACTTGTCCAAATTTTTGCCCGCTTTTCCAACAAACGGGTGACCTTGCTTTTCCTCATCGCCTCCAGGCGCTTCGCCAATAAGAAATATGCCGCTGTCATAGCTCCCTTCGCCCATAACCAGTGTTATTTCATTATACTTTTGTATATACTCGTTCTGCATTTCCTCAAGAGTTTTCATTTGTTTTCCCCCATTTCAAAATCATCAATATAAAACATGTTTGTCCACATATCAGAGATTTCATATGTGGTTGAGCTGAACTTTATCCACATAAATTTGAAGTTATCCACAAAAAATGTGCATAACTTTATATAGTTATTAATAATCAAAATTTAACTAAATAATGTATGTCGTATAACATCGATTATCCATATATTGGAAAAACATTCAAATTCAATGTTGACAAATCAAAATATATAAAAACATAAACTGAATTAAATGTATTAATATATTTCATTCTCAA
This sequence comes from Bacillota bacterium, assembly GCA_022791155.1. Taxonomy (GTDB): domain Bacteria; phylum Bacillota; class Clostridia; order Lachnospirales; family Anaerotignaceae; genus JANFXS01. Next base: position 43,959 of record JAAVYN010000033.1, read on the forward strand.
ATTGTGAAAAACAGCCATTTTTAAGCATTTTTAATTTCAAAACAAATCATATGGCATTAATTTTATTGCATTTTTTGACATATTATTTCATTTATATTATATATCTGAAATACATAAGTTGTCAACTTTATCCACATTTATTATGTGGATAACTTGAACAAACAGCACACTGAAAAACTGAATTTTGTGGTTTTGAAGCACGAATATCTTTTTCAATGGATATATTCAACCAACAAGAGCACATGCGTTCCACATGAAAAAATTTTCTTTTTGGAGCAAAAAAATTGAGAAAACCGACAACGGCTCATGATCAATGAATGTGCGCAATACGCTGCTGAAGCCACATCAAATGATTTTGGCACTGTCATCAGGCCAATGCTTTGCCCAAACTGCATATGTTCATTCCAAACGAAGACATTCACTTGACAAAACGACACACAGCCAAAAAAAGAAACATCAGTGCAAAGAAAGGAACATTCCATTCTTCAACGCTCAAAAATTTTGCCATCAGACACATCAAAGATTGAAACATTTTTTGTATATTTGCTGATTATGTCTTCAACCCCTGTGCATGTCAATATTGTTTGAATTTTTCCAATTGTGTCAAGCAAAAAATTTTGCCTTTTTTCGTCAAGCTCGCTTAAAACGTCATCAAGAAGAAGCACGGGATCGTGGCCTGTTTCTTCCTTTATTATTTCAATTTCGGCCAGCTTTGCCGACAGTGCGGCCGTTCTTTGCTGTCCCTGTGAGCCAAAAATTTTGACATCATTTTCGTTGACAACAAAAGACATGTCATCTTTGTGAGGGCCTGAAGAAGTGCTTCCAAACAATATGTCTTTGTCTATGTTTTGTTTTGTTTTAATTTCAATGTCATCATATGAAACGTTTGGTTTATAGCATATCTCAAGTTCCTCTTTCCCGCCTGTGATGCTTTTGTGTATTTTGTTTGCCAAAAAACTCACACGTTTTATGAATTCATCACGGCTTTTAATGACATATTTTCCATACAAACAAAGTTGCTCGTCCCAAACAAATATTGTGTCACGCAATGATGAATTTTTTTGTATTTTTTTTAACAAATTGTTTCTCTGTTTCAAAACTTTGTAATATTGTCCCAAATTATAATAGTAGACATTTTTCAGCTGGCACAGTTCCATGTCAACAAATCGCCGACGCTCGCTTGGAGAATTTTTTATGAGCTGCAAATCTTCAGGCGAAAATATAACCACAAAAAGCGTTCCAAAAAGCTCACCACTTTTGTGAACTGGAACGCCGTTGATGGCAACGCCTTTGATGCCTCTTTTTTCATCCTTTTTGATGTGAACATCAATGCGGTTGAGGCGGCCTTCATTTTCAGAAAAAAGTTTTATGTGGGCCTCGCGTGCATCAAAGTTCACCAGCTGGCTGTCAAGCCTTGTTCTGTGGCTTCTTCCAGTGGCGCAAACATACACGCTTTCAAGCACGTTTGTCTTTCCCTGAGCATTTTCGCCAACAAATATGTTAATTCCGTTTGAAAATTTCAGTTGAGCATATTTTATGTTTCTGAAGCTGGAAATTGACATGCCAGTGATTCTCATTTTTATCGCTCCCCAGATATAACCTTCACGGCTTCGCCCTCAAATTCCACAACATCGTTTGGGAATATCTTTCTCCCACGGCGCGTTTCGGCATTCCCGTTGACAAGCACGTTTCCCTCTGATATGACCATTTTTGCTTCAGACCCTTGCGAGACAATGTCTGCAAGCTTGAGAAGTTGCCCCAATTTGATGAACTCTGTGTCTATCGCGACTGTTTTCATAAATTTCACCTCACAAAAATTGTTTTTGTTTTCATCATGTTTGAATTCAACGTTTCAAATTGACATATAAAACGCATATATATAACATTTTTAATGAAATCAGCTTCAAAATTTTTCAAAATTGATTCAACAAATGTGAATGAATGTTTCATGTTTTCATTTTTTGAAGATGTTGAATTTCAATTCGCACATTCGCTTCCGTGCAACCTGTGCATCAGTTTTTCAAAGTTTGTTCAAAAAAACTTTGTTCAAAAAAATTTTCATTCCAAAAAATCAAAACAAATTGACAAATTTTTGACAAAAATGATTGCAAAATAAAATATTCAAATTTATTTTCAAATTTCACAAAAAAGAAACAATGGCCCAAATCTATTTCAATGATACAAGCATATTCAATCATTCAATTTTGTGCGCAGTTATGATTGTGAAGCTGTTGGAATTCACAGTTATTTTTGAGCCGCGTGAAGTCACATACCAATTTTTTCCGTGTCTTTCAATTTTTGCACATTCATCAAGTATACACAGCCTGCAAAATTGGACAACATCATATGTTTCAATTTTGAGGTTGTTTTTTATGCGTTTCGTGCCCATTTCTGTTGTGTGAAGTTTATCAATGTTTTCAATCAGACTGTTCATTGTGCATCACCGCAAATTCATTTTGTTTTGTCAGCCAAATGTGAAAGTTCAATGTCAAAACAATGTCAGTTTGTGACATCGCAAAAAAATGTTTCAACCACAAAAATTGAAAAATTTTGATATGTGTCACATAATGAAAAATTACATTCTGAGCGGAAGTATGAGATATTTGCACAAATCGCCCTCTTCCGGCCTCACTATGCATGGGCTCAAAGGAGAATTGAACGAAACAGAAACTTTTTCGCTTTCAATTGCCCTTAAAGCGTCTATCAAATATCGTGGATTGAATGCAATTTTTATGTTTTCTCCTTCAAATTCAACAGAAAGTTCCTCATTGGCAGACCCGAAATCACTTTGTGAAGTTATTGTCAGGCTGTCTTGTTCTATGTTGATTTTCACAGGGACTTTTCTTGAATCGCGGCCAACAATTGAAGCTCTTTCAAGGGCGGATATGAAACCTTCTCTTTCTATAACTATTTTTGTTTTGAAATCGTTTGTGAAAGTTTGTTCATATTTTATGAATTCACCGTTTATGACACGGCTCACAAGTATGTTTCCTTCCAAATCAAAAAGAACGTGTTTGTCAGTTATGAAAATTTCAGCGCTTTCATCGTTTTCCGAAAGTATCTTGCTCAACTCTCTGAGCGTTTTTGCCGGAACAATGACTTTTTCAGGCTTGCCGCTGTTTTCGGCCGGAACTTTTTTATATGATATTCTATATCCGTCAACGGCAACAGCGCTTATGCCATCTTCTGAAATTTCTATGAGTTCGCCTGTCAGCGCCATTTTTGATTCATCAGATGAAACTGAGAATATTGTTTTTATGATTACATCTTTGAGATCTTTTTGACTGACTTTGTATGAAACTTGTTGTTCAACAGTTGGTATATCTGGAAATTCGTCACCTGATTGTATCATTATTTTATATTCTGATGAACCGCTTTTTATTGTTGCGTTTTTGTTTTCGTCAATATCAATGGTCACTGTTTCACCGTTCACACGCCTTATTATTTCGCCAAATATTTTTGCTTCAAGCGCTGCTGTTCCTTCGCCTTCTGTTTCGGCTTCGATTGGGGCGGTTTTGATTGCCATTTCCATGTCGTTTGACATGAGTTCAACAAAGTTTTCGCCAATTTTTATCAATATACATTCGAGAATGGGGAGTGTGCTTTTTGGGTTTACGGCTTTCGATGCTATATTAATTGCGTTTTGGAGTGCATCTTTTTTGCATGTGAATTTCATTTTTGTTAATAACTCCTTTCGGTGTATATATTTATTTATATATAAGTTGTTTATAGAAGTAGCAGTAGTAGTGCGTGTGAATATGTGGAAAAGTATGTTAAGCACATATATAAGTGGATTTTTGATATGGACAACTATGTATATAAAGTCACAATTTATATACTGTTTGTCCACACTGTCAACTTTTATTTTTTGATATAAATATTATCAACATATTATTAACTATAAATTAACACTGTTTTGTGAACAAATTATATCCCTTGAATTCTTTTTTTGAGTTCTTCAATATCCTTTTTGAGCTCACTGTCATTTTTCTGCAAGTCAGATTCGATCTTTTTTTCTGCGTGAAGAACGGTTGTGTGGTCGCGCCCTCCAAACTCATCTCCAACTTCTTTGAGCGATATATCGAGCATTTTCCGGCAAAGATACATGGCTATTTGCCGTGGATATGCTATGTTTTTGGGCTTTTTGCTTCCACGCACGTCGGAAGAGGATATGTTATAATATGAACTTATCACATCTATTATGGAGCTGGCGGTGATTTGTTTTTGTTTTTTGTCGCCATAAACCTGAAGTGAATTTTCAACAAATTCGGTTGTGACTTCACTGTTTGTGAGCGATGCATACATCATGACCCTTGTGAGCGCGCCTTCAAGCTCACGTATGTTGCTTTGTATATATTTTGCTATGTGGGAAAGGGCTTTGTCGCTCACAATATATCCTTCGTGATTGGCTTTATTTCTCAATATGGCGATTCTTGTTTCTATGTCAGGCGGCTGTATATCGGCTATAAGCCCGCCGGCAAAACGGCTTCTGAGCCTTTCTTCCAAAGGGTTGATGTCTTTTGGGGAGCGATCGGAGGAAAGTATGATTTGTTTGTTGGCGCTGTGAAGCGCATTGAACGTGTGAAAAAATTCCTCCTGTGTGCTGACTTTTTCGGCTATAAACTGAATGTCGTCTATAAGAAGGACATCTATGTTTCTATATTTGTTTCTGAATTCTTCATTTTTATTGTTTCTTATTGCGTTGATGAGTTCGTTTGTGAAAGTTTCGCTTGTGACATACAAAACCTTTGTGTTTGGGTTTTTGTTTAATATGTAGTGTGCAATTGAATGCATGAGGTGAGTTTTGCCAAGGCCCACGTTTCCATAGAGAAAAAGAGGGTTATATGCTTTTGCTGGGGCTTCAGCAACAGCAAGACTGGCCGCATGAGCCATGCGGTTGCTGTTTCCAACAACAAAGCTTTCAAAAACATAGCGCGGATTCAAATTTGCGGCAAGCCCGGCCTCTGCAATCAATGTGTTGTTTTCTTTAATTTCTGGTGTGTTTGAGTTTTCAGATGAAATTATAACAATGTTATAATTTTTTTGAGAAACCTGATTAACCGCGTTTTTGATAAGGTTGGAATAGCGGTTTTCAACAAGCCCCTTCATGAAATCGTTTTCAGCTTTGATATAAATGTCATTGCCGTCGATTTGAACTGGCTTCAACGGATTGATCCATGTGTTTATGCTCAGCGCATCGAGAGCTCCTTCAAGAATTTCAAGGGTCTTAGACCATAAATTTGTTAAATCTTCCATTTTGTTTTTTTTATCCTCCCATATAAAGACCTTATCATCGTTGGCGGCAACCGCGAGAAATGTGCAAAACTTTGAATGACCGCGGTTGATAAATATTATAAGTTATCCACAAATTGTTAACAACATGTGGATAACATATTTGGAAATTTTTATTATTGCGTATATAAAAGGAATATACTTAATTTTTTTGTGGTTATAATTGTGAATATAGCTGTGAAATTGTGTGGATAAATTTAGGTTTATATCAAACTGAATGTTTGAGCTGAAGCTGTTTGGCAGTTGATGTTGTTTTCAAATTCAAAATGTGCGCCAAACAATTTATATTAAATTTGGCAGAAAACTGGAAATATATGGCTTTTGTTTTGATTAAGCCTTAATGGGTTTTATAGTTTGTCTGCAATTTTATATATTTTTTCAGCATGGTTCAGTGTTTTGTCAAATGGTATAGTAATGTTAATAAAATTTATAAGTTATGCACATTTTGTTGATAAGTTGTGGATAACTTATATTATGTTGGGTTAAAATGCTTTAATATTGATGTTGAAGCAATATAAAAATGTGTCGTTATATGTGGATTTATATGTTAATTTATGTGGATAATTTTTTATTCCAGTATAATATACCAAAAATATAGCTTTTTTTCAATTAGATAAAACAACGGTAATTAATAATCACTTGAATAGCACTGTGATTAAATATTTCCAAAAATGTGATTCAAAAGTTTTGAATGTTTTGTTTTTAATGTTTTTGTATGAAAATACGGTTTATTTTAATATAAAATTTCTTGACTATGTGGATTTTTTTTAATATAATGAGAAAAGCGCTAAAATGCGGATTTGCATTTAGAAACGATTTTTAGGAGGTGTTTGAACATGAAAATGACTTTCCAGCCCAAAAAAAGACAAAGAAGCAAAGTTCACGGATTTAGAAAAAGAATGGCCACATCAAATGGCAGAAAAGTTTTGTCTGCAAGAAGAAGAAAAGGCAGAAAAGTTTTGTCTGCTTAATCAATAGGATGCAAACAATGCGGGGCAGAGGGCTTGAAAATCAGAATGCTGGCTTTTTTGAAAGGCATTTCGAAACATGCCCGCGGCGCCGGACAAAAAATCATCTATATAAGGCCGCATTTGTGGCCTTTTTATTATGAATAATTTTCAAATGAAGCTAAAATGTTGATTTCTTGTTGGATTTTTGAACAATGTATGTTATAATTTTCAATAACTGTAAGCACTGCGACATGAACTTTTTAATATCCTGAAGGGAAATGAATTTCCCGGAAGGACAGTGAAAAGTTCATGTCATAGGGCGAAAGCCCGAAGCGAAAAAGCGAAAGCTTTTGAGCTTGCAGTGCGAAAAAAGAGAAGTGAAAAGTTCGTATCCTGAAGGGAAATGAATTTCCCGGAAGGACAGTGAAAAGTTCATGTCATAGGGCGGAAGCC
>JAAVYN010000034.1 GCA_022791155.1 Bacillota bacterium
GAACGGCGAAGGAAAGGCCGTTCAACCGGAAATGGAGCGCCGGGAGGTGAAAGAATTCACCGGAAGGCGGCGAAGTTTTGAGGCTGAAATGGCAGCAAATGTTGGTTATTGTTTATGCTGTATTTTATGAAAGGAGGTGCGATGGTTTGGCAGGAGTTGATTTTTTGACGGCTGCAATGGTTCAAACTGCAAAAGTTTCCCAAAGCAAGCCGCAGAGTTCCTCTTCTTCAAAAGACAAAACAAATTCTTTTGAGAATGCGCTTAAAAGCGAAGCCGAAAAAGTGACATCAAATGCTGAAAAAAATGAACAAGTGGACAACAACAGCGAAAAAACTGAAAATTCCCAGAAAGCTGACACCACCGACACAACAAAAGAAAGTCATGAGACAGAAAAAAGTTCTGACACAAATGAAACAGAGGCAGAAAAATCGCCAGAAGCACTTGAAGTTGCAGCCACATTTGTTCAAATGCCTGTGCTGTTTGAACAATTTGCTGTTGAAGAAACGGCTGTTCAAATTGTTCCGTGTGTTGTTGAGAACAAAATTGTTGAACCTGTGAACAACACGCCAGTTCAGCTTGTGGAAGACACAGTGTTGGCGCCAGAAAAAGGGATTGAAGTTCCAACTGAAACTTTGGAAGCTGTGGTGTTGCCAAAAAGCAACACGGAACCAGTTGTTGTTGATGTTAAAGAAAAACTCATGACACAGCAGCAAGCAGCGGAACCGGCAAAAGAAGTTGCCGTTGCAGAAGTTAAAAAAGAAGAAACAAACGCAGTTGCTAAACAACAAGAAGTTAAACCCGAAATTGAAAACAACGTTGAAAGCCGCAAAATTGTTGTTGAAAACACTGAAAGCGCCGAAAGCGCCAAAACTGAAAACAACAACAGCGAAACCCAAAACAACGACTTCAGTTTCGTTTTGGAAAATAAACCGGTTGTTGAAGGGAAGTTTGTTGACACAAAGGTTGGAGAAGCAGTTAACGTCAATCGGCCTGACTTTGCTGAAAAAATTGGCGAAAAGATACTTTTATCAAAAAACAATGAGGTTGAAATACAGCTTGAGCCTGAAAACTTAGGCAAAATACAGATCAAACTCATTTTTGATAAGGGCGAAACAAGAATTTCTGTTCTCTGCACAAACAGCAAAGCGGCAGAAATCATGTCAAACAATTCGGAGGGATTGGCCGCAGTTGTTGAAAGCCGGACAGGAACTTCCACAACAGTTGAAGTTGCCCAGGAAAAAGACAATCTTTACAAAGATGATTATCAAGACGGACACAACAATCAGCAAAACAAAGAAAATCAAAGCGAAAAACAACGCAAAGAAAGAGAAAGCAAAAGCAACCCAACAGACTTTCTCCATCAGTTGAGATTGGGACTTATATAACAAAATGAGGTGATTTTTATGGCAGAAAATCTATTTCCCGGGTTTAATGATGCTGTGAAGAAAAGTCCATTGCAATATATCCAGCCAAAGAACTCAAAAGTTAGGGAAAACGCCCAAACAATGGACATGACAAGTTTTTTGCAGCTTATGGCGGTTCAGCTTCAAAACCAAGACCCGCTTAACCCCACAAGCAACGAGGACTATATGGGACAATTGGCTCAAATGGCCACAATTGAGGCAATGAGCAAAATGCTTGAATCCTCAACAATAACATATGCTTCATCGTTTATGGGAAAGGAAGTTACACTCTCATATTTCTCAAACGGTGAATATAAAACCGAAAAGGGAGTTGTTTCGGGAGTCGGATTTTATAACGATGAGCCTATAATTTTTGTCAACGGAAATTCATACAAATTAAGCAACATTATGGGTGTGGGCGAGCTTCCTGAGCCAAGTGAGCCAGATGATGACAAAACAGATGGCGACGGAACAGAGGAAGACAAAACAGAAGATAACAATGTAGAAACTGAAAAACCGTAATACGGCACTAAAGCGGAGAATTAAAACAAACACCGCAATGAGGGTGATTATATGATTGAAGACATCAACAACTTAAAATTACGGCAAATACAGCCGGGAGAAGTTTTATCCCGCCCAAGGGAGGTTCCTAAACAGGAAAATGGCGGCAGTTTTAAGGAATTGCTTCAAACAAAAATTGAGGAAAAAAGCGCACTTCAGTTTTCAAAACACTCCAGGGAAAGAATTGCCCAAAGAGGAATAGAAGTGACAAACGAACTTATGTCACAGCTCAACAGCGCTGCTGAAACCGCCAGAACCAAGGGCGCAAAAGACGTTGTGATGATTGGAAGCCAAGCGGCGTTCATCGTTAATATACCTAACAACATTGTGGTGACAGCAATGAACGGAAATGAAATGAAAAATAACATATTCACTAATATTGACAGCGCCGTTATGTTGTGAGCCGGACCCGTGAGGGAGGCTTTCAAAGCTGCCAGAAGTGCGGTTTTGGGCGCGGATTTTGGAAGGAGAAGAATTCAAATATGATTAGATCTATGTTTTCAGGCGTTGCAGGACTTCGTACACATCAGAAAAAAATGGACGTTATCGGCAACAATATAGCCAACGTTAACACAGTGGGATATAAAACAGCCAGAGCAGTTTTCAGCGAGTCCATTTATCAGACCAGCAAAAACTCCAGCAGCGGAAACACAATTATCGGAGGTATCAACCCAAGCCAGGTTGGATATGGCTGCCAGCTCACATCAATTGACGTTGATTATGGCGCTTCAAGCTATGAACCAACAGGTTTTGGAACAGACTGCATGATCGATGGCAACGGCTTTTTCATGGTTGGGCCAAAATTGGGCGTGACAGCAACTGTAGACGCCGGAATTCCAAACACTGAAGATGACTCAGGCGCCTCAAGGCTTTCGCTCACAAGAATAGGAAGCTTTAAGTTCGATGGTGACGGCTATCTTGTAGACGGCAACGGAAACTGCGTTTATGGCTTTGTTCAAGACGGGGGCGAATCGGCCGAGGGCGACACACTGTTTGTGGCCAACACAGAACTTCTTGTGCCAATAAGAATTCCAAATGCTGATGATTCCACAGTTGATTATGCCAACACACTGAGACTTAATCTCTCTGACCTCAGCATTGGCGCCGACGGCGTTATAACAGGAAAAGAGGCTGACGGAACAATCCACAAATTCGGCTGCGTGGCTGTGTGCAATGTTCCAAACGCCAATGCGCTTGACAAGGTTCAAAATTCCTATTATTCCGCAAGAAACAACACGGGAAGCATCATGGCATATAACCCGGGAGAGGGCACAACAGGCGCCCTCATATCAAACGGCCTTGAACAGGCCAATGTGGATCTTGCCACAGAATTTTCAAGCATGATTACAACTGAAAGAGGATTCCAGGCAAATTCAAAAATTATAACTGTTTCAGACGAAATGCTTCAGGAGCTTATCAGCATGAAACGGTAACGTTTTTAACAGGCTTCATTTGTCGGCCGGCGGCTGCCATTTGATGTGGCCATGAATTATTGTTATTGATGTTATCCGGGAAGGGGTTTCCTTTCCCGGATAATGCGCCAAACCAGGGGGTGTTGGGGAAATGATTAGACTTACAAAGCTTAACAACGATGAATTTGTTCTTAATTCCAACCACATTGAATATATCGAAATTATTCCTGAATCAAAAGTTGTGCTGGACAACAAAGACTTTTATATCGTTAGAGAAAGCGTTGACGAGATTATTGATAAAATCGTGGAATACAATGCTAAAATACATAGTTTTTACAAAAATATAACTGTTATAGACGAAAAAGAATAATATGTAGAGGGTTTGAATTATGGATTTGACAACGATTATTGGAATTGCACTCGGCGCACTGCTCATTACGTTTGGTATAGTCTTTGACCTTAACACAGGCGTAGATTTCACAAAGATGGGAAACTTCTTTGATGCACCAAGCCTCCTGATAGTTATAGGCGGAACTATAGCATCGATTATTGCCAGCTACCCGGCAAGAATGCTCAAACAGATTCCAAAACACATAAAAATAATATTGAATGACAAAAAATTCATGCCAATGGAATATATCGATCTGTTGGTTGAGTTTTCTCAGATAGCAAGAAAAAACGGTCTTTTGGCGTTGGAGGAAAAAGCCAACCAGCAGGAAGACCCATTCCTCAAACAAAGCATTATGCTCATTGTTGACGCAACTGACCCGGAAAAAGTGAAATCTATATTGGCAAATGATTTGGACTCGCTTGCCGACAGACATGCCGAGGCTGTGGGAATGTATGAAAAAGCCTCTGCAAACGCACCGGCGTTTGGTATGATTGGTACACTTATTGGACTTGTTAACATGCTTAAAGGCATGAACGTGGGCGAATCCGGCGGTGCAAGCAACCTTGGCCAGGATATGTCCGTTGCACTCATCACAACATATTATGGCTGTATTATGGCAAACCTGATTTTTGGGCCTATGGCAAAAAAACTAAGCACAAGAAACGATCAGGAATATCTTTGCAAACAGATCATCATCGAAGGCGTTTTGTCAATACAGTCGGGAGAAAATCCCAAATTTATGAGAGAAAAACTTATATCATATCTTGAACAAAATCAAAGAGATGCAGCAAACGCTGAAACAAGCAGCAGTGGCGGCGGCGAAAGCTGATGCGTTTTAGCAGATTGCCTTTTTGGCTCCGCACAGCGCAGACGACTGCACAATGTGTTTGTCTTACAAGAGACATTTGAAGGAAACAACAAAAATGGGATGTGTTTTATATGGGCAAAAGGAAAAAGGCCGGCGGTGGCGGCGCCAACTGGATGGATACATACGGCGATATGGTTACACTTTTACTTTGTTTTTTTGTGCTTCTTTATTCTATGAGCACATTGAGCGTTGAAAAGTGGGAAATTTTGGTTAAAAGTTTCAATCCAGATGCTATGGAAGTTTCTCAAATTGTAGTTGGAGAAGAACAAAACAATATGGAAGATCCAGTTGACGGAACTGTTGATCCGCCAGAAGCGCTTGACGATTTCGATCAGCTTTATTATCAGCTTTCCGAATATATAAAACAAAACAGTTTAGAAGATCAGGTTGAAATTTCAAAGGGCGATGGCTTCACTTTCATAACATTCAGAGACCATGTGTTTTTTGACGGCGACAGCTATATATTAAAAGACGAGGGGAAAGCAATTTTGGACGTGTTCTCCAACGCATTGTCTGTTGCCGAAGGTTCCATTGAGGAAATTCAGGTTTTGGGGCACACTTCCCAAGCAAGCCCGACAGAAGCCAACGAACCTATAAGTGACAGGTTTTTGGCCTCCAACAGAGCAACAACTGTTTTGCTTTACATTCAAGAAAAAAATATTGTTGATCCAGCAAAACTGGTGTCAAGCGGGTTTGGCCAGTTCAGGCCAATCAGCTCTTTCGAGACAAGGGAATCCCGCGCCCGCAACAGGCGCGTTGAAATATTAATAACAAAAACTGACAGTGTGGTTAAATCATTGCAGGAATATTATGAAGAAGTCAATATAATTGACAGTTCATTGATTGACTCGAACTAACTATTGATTTCGGAAGGGAGGGAGTTGCTGAAAAATGCCAGAGGTATTATCACAAAGTCAAATTGACGCTTTGATCAGCTCAATGGCCAGTGGTGGCGGAGACAAAGAAGAACCCAAGAAAGAAGAAAAGAGCTATAAAAAATATGACTTCTACAGCCCTAAAAAGTTTACCAAAGACAAATTGAAAATGCTGTTTGGCATTTATGAAAACTATGCCCGGCTGTGTTCGTCAAGAATTAACAGCATTGTGCGCGTTTCAAGCACAGTTGAGGTTGCCGCGGTTGAAGAAGAAAGATATTATGAATTCAGCAACGCTTTAAGCGACAATGATATTATAACGCTTATAAATGCCAGAATGCCTGATGACACAATGCATGGCCCCATAGTGCTTCATACAACAGGGCCTCTTATAATCAGCATGGTTGACAGAATGATTGGCGGCGTTGGCGACGACGCTGAGGACATTTCCAGTTCTTATGTTTACACTGATATTGAAATTTCTCTCTATCATAACATAGTAAAATATCTTATAGCAATTATGGCTGATGGTTGGGTTAACTATCTTGACCTGAAGTTTGAGTTTGAAAAAGTTGAAACAAATCCTGGAATGATGCAGAGGATAGGAAGAGACGAAACAGTAGTTATTGTTGTGCTTGATGTTGAGGTTGGCGGGGTTAAAGGAAGGATTAACATATGTCTGCCGGGCAACTTCCTCACCAGTGTGTTTAAGGCGCTTGAAAGCAAGGATGAGCGCAATGAACACGAAGACAGCTCCAGTGAGGAAATATTCGACAATATTAAAAGCACGAAAATGGAAATTAGAGCGGAGCTTGGAAGCTCACTGCTGTCGCTTAAAGATATATACAGCCTTCAGGTTGGCGACGTTATTAATCTGAACAAGTCGAAGGATTCGGACGTTCTTCTCTATGTTGAGGGAGAGCCATGGTTTAGGGGCGAGCTTGGCAAGAGCAACAAAAATATGGCTGTTAAAATTAACGATATATGTGAGAAAATATAGTTTCATCAAAAGGGGAGAATAGGAGAGATGAGTTCTAAAGTTTTTAGCCCGATTGAGCTAGACGCCATTGGCGAAATATTGAATATAAGTTTGGGCGCTTCGGCAACAGCAGTATCAAATATGCTCAGCAAGAGGGTTGATATTACAACTCCGCATGTGGAGGTTGTTTCCTTTGATGACTTTGACTATACGGAAATGGATCCAGCCATTGGAGTGGAAATAACATATGTTTCCGGCCTCAGCGGAAGCAATATAATGCTTTTGAAACGTCACGATGTTAAAGTTATTGTAGAGCTTCTTATGTTCATGGAAATACCCGATGAGGAATTTGAGCTTAATGAGATGAACAAGAGCGCTGTATGCGAGGTTATGAACCAAATGATGGGCGCCTCATCAACGGCTCTTTCAGAATTCCTTGGAGAAGTTGTAAACATTTCAACCCCAATTTCATATGAAATTGAGGACATAGACGCGTTTAAAGAAAAATGCTTTAACGGCGAACAGGAAATGGTTGTTGTTGACTTTTTTCTGAAAATTGACGAGCTTGTGGAAAGCCGGTTTATGAATCTCATGCCAACGTCGCTTGCAAAGAAGCTTGTTTCGGCATTTGGCCTTGGCGATTATGAAGAAGAAGAGGCTGCTCCCGAGCCAGCTCCTGAAGCCCCAGCAGCTTCTTCAGGCGGAGTGATGAGCCAGGCGGAAATTGAAGCGCTCATAAACAGCGGAACGGCACAGAGCGAACCTGAGCCTTCCAACAAAATGATGAGTCAGGCAGAAATTGAAGCGCTTATAAACGGAGGCGCGGCACAAAGTGAACCGGCGCCCGAGCCTTCCAACAAAATGATGAGCCAGGCAGAAATTGAAGCGCTTATAAACGGGGGCGCGGCACAAAGTGAACCAGCGCCCGAGCCTCAGCAGCAAACACCACCGCCAACACCTCAACCACAGGCAGCAGCGCAACAGGCAGCTCAGCAGGTGCCGCCAGGCTATCCCAATATGCCGCAGATGCCGCCGGGATACCCGCCTATGTATGGATATTATCCTCCATATGGCTATCCTCCAATGCAGCAGCCTGAAGCAAAGCCGGCTGAACCTAAGATGATAAACGCGCGGCCAATGAGCACAGTTCAATTTGGTGCCGCTGAAGCGTTGGGAGAAGAACAGGCTGAAAATCTTGAGCTTATTATGGATGTTCCACTGGAAATTTCAGTGGAGATAGGGCGCACAAAGAAACCAATTAAAGAAATTCTTGAGTTTGCCAATGGCTCACTTGTCGTGCTTGACAAGCTGGCCGGCGAACAGGTGGATATATACGCCAATGGGCAGTGTATCGCCAAAGGTGACGTCGTTGTTGTAGAGGACAATTTCGGCGTGAGAATCACTGAAATTGTTAAAACCAATGAAAATGAAAAGGAATAAGTTTTTGTATCATAAAAAAATAATATTAATAAAGGTTGAAAGGTAGGTACAAAAATATGGCAAAGATTTTATTAGTAGACGACGCGGCTTTCATGAGGATGATGGAAAAAGACGCACTCACGAAAAGTGGATACACAGACATATATGAGGCGTGTGACGGTGCGGAGGCTGTAGCAAAATATGATGAGCTGAAGCCAGATTTGGTTATAATGGATATTACAATGCCAAACATGGATGGCCTTGAGGCTTTGAAAACCATCAGAGGCAAAGACTCAAATGCTACAATCGTTATGTGTTCGGCCATGGGACAGGAAGCTATGGTTATTGACGCCCTTAAATCTGGAGCAAAAGACTTCATTGTTAAGCCGTTCAAACCCGACAGACTTCTTAAAACAGTCACAAGTCTGTTAGGATAATTTCAAAAAAGGGATGTGGTTGAAAGTTGAGCTATGCAATGACAATGGTGAGCACCTTTTTTATGGTGGCGCTGATACTATATCTAAGCTATGTGGTGTCTAAGCGCGTTGGAAAAGGAATGGCGGCTATCCACAATTCCCAGCATATGAAAGTTACAGACAGAATCATTGTTGGCCAGGACAAAAGCATAATTATAGTTCAGGTTGGCCAAAAGCATTATCTTGTAGGAGTTTCGGCGGCGGGAATACAGCTTTTATGCGAGGTTTCGCCTGAAGATATGGAGGTTGATTTTTCCGTGGAAAATCAAAACGGTTTTCCCGCCTTTAAAGACATTCTTACAGAAAAAATTTTGAAAAAAAAATAGCCATAACGGCTTCACGGCGGCGAAGTTTTGCCGCCAACGACATGGAGTGTTGAAAATGAGCGAATCAATTGTAAACATAAACGGAAGCAATATACAAACATTGGAGCTGTTCACAATAATGACAGTTATGATGCTGCTTCCGTCGATAATGGTTATGATGACGTCGTTTACGAGGATTGTCATTGTGCTGTCTTTTTTAAGAAGCGCGCTTGGAACCCAGCAAACGCCGCCAAACACTGTTCTTATCGGAATTGCGCTGTTTTTGACGCTTTTTATTATGTCTCCAACTCTTGACGAGGTGAACAGGACAGCCTATACACCTTATAGGAATGAGGAGATCACCCAACAGGAGGCGCTTGACCGAGCCAGTGGGCCAATGAGAGAGTTTATGCTTGAACACACAGAAATAAGCTCGCTTAACATGTATCTTGACTTTGCCGGTGAAGACATGCCCGAAAACACTGACGATTTGCCCTTGCGAATTGTCATACCCGCTTTTATGACAAGCGAGCTTAAAAGGGCTTTTGAAATGGGTTTTCTTCTGTTCATACCATTTCTGCTGATTGACATTGTTGTGTCAAGTGCACTCATGTCAATGGGTATGATTATGCTTCCGCCAGCGACAATTTCACTTCCGTTCAAACTTTTGCTGTTTGTGACAGTTGACGGCTGGCAGCTTGTGTTCTCAACGCTTGTGAACAGTTTTGGATAATCGAAGGAGGGATTTGTCATGAGCAACGCTGAAGTTTTGGACATTATGCGCAGCGCGCTTTTGATGGCCGTCAGATTATCCGGGCCAATGCTTTTGCTGAGCATGGCCGTTGGCGTGCTTATCTCTGTTTTGCAGGCCGCCACACAAATTCATGAACAAACGCTTACGTTTGTGCCAAAACTTGTCATCATAGGGCTTATACTCCTTGTCACAGGTTCGTGGATGCTCACTTCACTTCAGGAATTCACAAGGGACATATTTGCCATGATGCTGAGATGAGTTTTTGGCGTGAGGGGTTTTGACAATGCGCGCAATGGAAAACATATTGCTTTTCTCGCTGATGATTATGAGAACAGCCGGATTTATAGCGCTGAACCCAATTTTGGGGCGGCGGAATGTTCCGACAATTGTCAAGGGCGGCTTCATTATAATGCTGAGCTTGATTTTGATTAGCTACAGCAGTCAGGCCCCTGTAGACGCAATAAATGCCATTGAATATTCTTTTTGGCTTTTGAAAGAGTTTGCAGTTGGTTTTGTTTTGGGAATGGTTGTCAATTTTTTTCTCAGCATAATTGTTTTTGCAGGAGAAAGCATTGACATGCAAATGGGCCTTTCAATGGCAAAAGTTTATGACGCAAGCAGCAACACTCAAATTTCGTTGAGTGCCACGTTTTATAACATGGTTTTTATGCTGTTGTTTTTTTCTTCCGATGCCCATTTGGCGCTCATAAGGCTCTTTTTGAGAAGTGGTGAAACTTTGCCATATGGCGCTGTTGTGATTGGCACACAAATTGCAGACGAAATGGTGACAATGTTTTGCGATTGTCTTGTGCTTGCCGTGAGGCTTGCAATGCCAATGATTGCAGCCGAAATGCTTGTGGAAGTTGGCGTTGGAATATTGATGAAAACTATACCACAGATAAATGTATTTGTTGTTAATATACAAACAAAAATAATTTTTGGCCTTGTGCTTCTGCTGTTGATATTCTCACCGACAGCTGAATTTTTGGGAGAGTGTATGAAAGAAATGCTGTTTGCATTTCAAAACATATTAACCTTCATGCGCTGAAAAGGGGGGAGACAAAATGGCGGACAGCTCTAAAACCGAAAAAGCCACCTCCAAAAAGCGGAGCGACGAACGAAAAAAAGGCAATATATTTTTAAGCAAAGATGCCGTTACTCTTGTTTCACTTTTGGGCATGTTTTTTTTCCTAAAAATATTTTTCTCAAGCATGTATGAAGTTTTGAGCCTTTTCATGGCCGACAGCATACGAATGGCCATGGGAACAAGCTATGTTTCCAACATCACAATAAGAGAGATTGGTTATGACTTTTTGTCAGTTTTTGTTAGAACGGCGGTTCCTATGCTTTTGATTTCAATTATGCTTTCTGTTGTGGCCACAGTTTTTCAAACAAAGCCAATATTTGTGACAGAAAGTTTGAAACCAAATTTTGGCAAGCTCAACCCGCTGAAAGGCATAAAAAACATGTTTTCAGTTAGAAGCGTTGTCGAAATTTTAAAAGGTGTTATAAAGATTGTAATACTCATAGCAATATTGTATAATTTTGTTGAAAGCCATTTGAAAGACTTTCCAAGACTGCTATATAAACAGCCCCTTGAATCAAGCGTATATTTGCTTGATACAATATTTTCAATGGTCATGACAATTGGAATTGCTTTTGCGGCTGTTTCGGTGCTTGATTATTTCTATCAATGGTGGGAATATGAAAGACAGATCAAAATGTCGAAAGAAGAAGTGAAAGAGGAATATAAACAACTGGAGGGCGATCCAAAGGTCAAAGGCAAGATAAAAGAAAACCAAAGAAAGATTGCCATGAGCAGAATGATGCAGTCGGTGCCTTCAGCCGATGTTGTTGTTAAAAACCCGACTCACTTCGCCGTTGCGCTTAGATATAACCCTGAAATTGATGCGGCGCCGGTTGTTTTGGCGAAGGGCCAGGATGAACTTGCACTCCGAATTATACGTATTGCTGAAGAAAATGAAGTTTACGTTGTTGAAAATAAGCCTCTCGCCAGAGCGCTATATGCCCAGGCGGACATAAACGAGGAAATTCCTATGGATTTTTATGGAGCTATTGCTGAAATACTCGTTTATGTTTACAGGATTAAAAATAAAAAAATTGCTCCTTAAAAATGTTTAGAAACACACAAAGTTGGCCGTTTAAGTTGAAAGGCCGTTTGCACGGCAGAATAATTGTTTGGAGAAATATATAATGAAGCGTATTTTTGACCACACAATTTCATTATTTGTTATCGTAATTGTATTATTACTGGTAATACCACTGAATCCTTTTGTTTTGGATATATTTTTTATTATGAATATATCCCTTTCATTGATTATACTTCTTATAACAATGAACATTAAAGAAGCATTGGAATTTTCAATATTCCCGTCTTTGCTGCTTATAACAACGCTTTTCCGCCTTGGGCTTAACATTTCAAGTACAAGGCTTATATTGACAGAACAGGGCGCGGCGGGACAGGTTATACAGGCTTTTGGTGAATTTGTGCTTCAGGGAAATGTTGTTGTCGGCGTTATCATATTCCTTATAATCGTTCTTGTGCAGTTCATTGTCATCTCAAAGGGCGCTGAGCGTGTTGCCGAAGTTGCAGCAAGGTTCACATTAGACGCCATGCCTGGAAAACAGATGGCCATTGACGCCGACTTGAGCAGTGGGCTCATATCAGAGGATGAAGCAAGAATTCGCCGCAGCAAAATTCAAAAAGAAGCCGATTTTTATGGCGCAATGGATGGTGCCACAAAAATTGTTAAGGGCGATGCCATAATGTCCATTATAATCACAGTGATCAACTTTGTGGCGGGCACAATCATTGGCATGGTTCAATCCACAATGACGTTTAGCCAGGTTTTACAGGTCTATTCAATTGCCACAATTGGCGACGGCCTTGTGGGCCAGATCCCGGCGCTGCTCATATCAACATCAACCGGCATGATTGTGACAAGAGCCGTTTCTGATGGAAGCCTCAACATTGACGTCACAAAACAGTTCCTTGCCCAGCCGCATGCCATATTGATCGGCGGCGGAATAATGGGAATTTTGGCGCTTGTGCCTGGAATGCCGCACATACAGCTTATAATTGTTTCGGCAATGCTCATAGCACTTGGCATGACAGTCACAAGAAGCATGAAGGCGGCAGCTGAGGCTGAGGCGGCGTTTATAGCCGCAGGCGTTGAGGAGGAGGCGCAGCCTGTTTCACCAGAAGACTACTATAAAGATATAAACAGTGTGTATACACTTTTGAATGTGGAACCAATTGAAATGGAGTTTGGCTATAGCCTCATACCCCTTGTTGACGAGAGCAGCGGCGGCAAGCTGATAAACCGGATTGTCATATTCCGGCGGCAGTTTGCACAGGAAATGGGGATTGTGGTGCCCTCCATACGGCTTAGAGACAGTTCGAATTTGAACACAAATCAATATGTGATTAAAATTAAGGGCGAGGAAATTGCCAAAGGCGAAATACTGACAGACTATTTTTTGGCTCTTGAACCACCAAACCCAACAGGCGACATTGACGGAATTGAGACAATTGAACCGGCCTATGGCATACCAAGCAAATGGATAACGCCGGATCTCAAGGACATGGCCGAGATATATGGCTACACGGTTATAGATCCGCTTTCGGTTATGGTCACTCATTTGTCAGAGGTTATAAAACAGAACGTTCATGAGTTGCTTTCGCGTTCAGAGATAATGCAGCTGATTGAAAACCTCAAAAAAACATCAGTGGAACTTGTTGAGGAGGCATTCCCCAACATAATATCATACGGAAATTTCCAAAAAATATTGTCAAACCTTCTGAAAGAAGGCATACCAATTAAAGATTTGAATACAATCGTTGAATGCATAATAGATTCCTCAACAGACACAAGAGACATTGACACAATGATAGGCAACATACGTGTTGCGCTGAAAAGAACAATCACAAGGCGTTTTTGCGAGAATGGCCAAATGCGTGTCATAACTCTCGATGGCGACACAGAAAAAACAATTGCCTCAAGCCTCATCAAAAGCGAGCATGGAATTTATCTTGCGCTGAACCCTGACTCAATGCAGCAATTTATAACACAGCTTTCTGAAAATATAAAAAAATTTGGAGATTTGGCTCAGCCGCCTATCATACTGACAAGTCATGTGATAAGGCTTTATGTTTACAGGCTGATTGAACAGTTCTATCCCAATGTTTATGTTCTCTCATTCAATGAAATTGCCAACAATGTGCAAATTCAGGCCGTGGGCAACATAGTCATTGAGAAGTGAGCAGGCATAAAAAATTTTAGTTGGTGATGTCATTATGATTATTCCGGATGAATTGAATGAAAAAAGCAACGAGGAGCTCCTTTTGCTCTACAGGCAGACGGAAGATCCACAGATCAAACAGGAAATTGTGCTTAGATATGTATATCTGGTTAAAAACATAGCAACTAAATTTAAGGGTGTCTACGCGAGCTTTGCCCAAATTGACGACATAGTCAATGAGGGGATTATCGCACTTATGGCGGCCGTGGATAAATTCGATCCTGACAAAAATGTGAAGTTTGAAACGTTTGTCTCAAAAAGGCTCAAAGGGCTTATAATTGACATTGCTCGCAAACAGGATTGGATTCCGCGCAATGTGCGCCGCGATTCAAAAGAGATAAATGAGGCAATGGGTGTGCTGTTTGAAAAGTTTAACCGTCACCCAACAAGTCAGGAGATGGCTGACTATCTCAACATAAGCCTTGAGAGATATTTGAAGATATTGGGTAAGTCAAATTTATGCAATGTAATATCGCTTGACTATTACATTTGGGAACAAAGCGGCGAGCAGAACACAGACACTCTTGCCAGCCGCGAAATGCTTCCTGAAGAAACTTTGGAAGAAAAGGAGTTTCACAATGTTCTCAAAGAGGGGCTTCTTTCACTAAGAGAAAAGGAACAAATGGTTATTTCACTTTACTATAGAAAAGAACTTACAATGAAGGAAATTGCGGCCGTTATGAAGCTTAGCGAGCCGAGAATATCGCAGATACACGCCAATGCATTGGCAAAGCTTAAAGTTTATATGGAGAAAAAATATAAATAGGGAGATGATAACAGGTGTTCCAAGGATTTTATAACTTGACAAGCGGAATGATTACACACAACAGAAACTTAAACGTTGTCAGCAACAATATAGGAAATGTTTTAACTCCAGGGTTCAAAAAGGACACCATGGTGTCAAGCACTTTTCAAGAGGAACTTATGTCAAGAACGGGGAACATTGACAAAAGCTCGCCAGAGGAGTTAGACGAAATGGCAATGCTTAGAAGCGCTCTGGAATCGATAACAGATTATTCGCAAGGCGTTTTGGAGCCAACTGACAATTCTCTTGACTTTGCAATAACAACGGAAGAAGGCGGCTTTTTCAGGATTGAGGGCGTCAATGGCGAACTTTACACACGCAATGGATCATTTGCCATTGACGAAGAAGGATATTTGGGCTTCCCGGAGGGCGGCCGCGTTTTGGGCAAAAATGGCCCAATATATCTTGGAACTGACGAAATAACATCAAACAGTTATGGCATGATCTACCGCGCTGACGGAACATATGTGGATCAGCTTGACATTGTGAGCTTTGATGACAACACACAGCTTGAAAAAATTGGCGGAAGCCTTTTCAGAACTGATGCACAGCCAACGGCTGTGAACGGCCCTGTGGTTATGCACAAAACCCTTGAAAGATCCAATGTTGACGCGACAGTTGAGTTTACAGCCATGATTGAAAGCCAAAGAGCGCTTCAAACTTCGGCTCAGGTTTTGAAAATGTATGATCAGCTTATGGCAAAAGCCTCAACACAGCTTGGCAACATTTGACGGGAGGGATTTTGATGAATTTTTCGTTCTATTCTGCTTCAGTTGGCGCGCAGACACATGAAAAAAGAATGCAGGTTTTGGCAAACAACATAGCCAACGTGAACACAAACGGTTTCAAAGCAAAAAACGGCATATTCACTGATTTGGTGTATAAAAACATGAACGCGCCTGAAGATGAAAGAACACAGCTCACATATGGCGTTGGAGTTAAGATGCTCAAAGACGACACCGACTTTGCTCAGGGACATTTGCAGGAAACAGGAATTGAATTGGATTTTGCGTTGGTTGACAATGGATTTTTTGCGCTTCAGGAGCCGGCCACAGGCGAAATAAGTTACACACGGTGTGGCTCGTTCATCAGATCATATCAGCAGTCAAATGGCAATTTCTATCTTGCTTCGGCCAACGGGAAATGGGTTCTTGATTCACAAGGGCGGCCAATCACAATCAACAACATTCATGACGATGTCAATGTTGGGGTTTTCATTTTTGATCAGAAAAATGGAATGCTGAACATTGGCCAAAATGAATTTCAGCCTGTTGAAAAAAACACACCCTTGACATCGGTTGACGGCATTGAGTCAGGAATTGTTGTGAGAGGCGTTTTGGAGGCCTCCAATGTGGATTTTGCCAAAGAACTCTCAAGAGTTATAGAAAGCCAGAGAGCCTATCAGATGTCACTGAAAATGGTTCAAACCTCTGACGAGATCGCAAACACAATTAATAACCTTAGATCATAACTATAAGGAGGGATTAGGCGTATGGCAATAAAAAATTATGATGATGTGAACGGTTTCAAACTTGATGTGCTGAAAGAAATTGGAAGCATTGGAACAGGGAATGCGGCCACAGCGCTTTCATCAGTTTTGTCACAGAAAATAGAAATGTCTTTGCCAGAAGTCAAGATTATGGATTATAACAAGGCCATTAAGGAAATGGGCGGTGCAGAGAGAATTGTGAACGGCGTTCTTGTGGCTTTTTCCGGCGAGATTAACGGGCTTATGCTTTATATGCAGGACATTGATCTCATAAACGTTGTTTTGGAAAGACTTTTGAATGACAGAAAAATAAGTGATTATACAGAGCTGACAGAGCTTGACATGTCGGCGCTTATAGAAGTTGCAAACATTATAATATCATCTTATGTGAATGCCATTTCATCATTAACAGGTATAACAATTCAGCTTTCTGTCCCAGCCATATGCACAAACATGCTGGGTGCCATTGTGGCGGTTCCAATGGCTGAATATGGATATGAAACAGACAAAATCATGTCTATCGGCGGCAATTTCAAGTGCAACGGCAAGGAGGTTTACAGCCGGCTCATGATGCTTCCGGAAATTGAATCGCTTAACTTTTTAATGAAGAAATTAGGTGTTGAAAGTGAATAAACCGTTTGTTGTTGGAATTGCAGACATGAAAATATGCCGGGCGCCGGGAACAATTGTTACATATGCTCTTGGCTCATGCATAGGCGTTTGTCTGTATGATCCTGTTATAAAGCTTGCTGGAATGGTGCATATAATGCTTCCAAACATGTATGGAAACAGCGACACAAATGTTTTCAAATATGCTGACACGGGAATCCCGGAAACAATAAGAAAAATGGAGGCGTTTGGCGCTGTTAGAAGCCGCATTGTGGTAAAGATTGCCGGCGGGGCAAAAATGTTTGAGATGAAAGGCGGCTCCATAGGCAATATTGGCGATAGAAATGCCCAAAGTGTTAAAAGCGTGCTGGCAAAAGAGAGAGTCAGGCTTTTGAAAGAGGATGTTGGCTCAAATTATGCCCGAACTATGTATTTTGACGCTTCCAATGGCGAGGCAACCATCAAATCATATGGAAAACCAGACAAAACACTTTGACATGAAAAACATGACCGCTTGACTTTTGGGCATTGACATTGTCTGAAATGAGCACAGCTGTTGATTGAAAAATCATGCTTCGGTGAACAAAAATGCTTCTGAAAGCGGTTTCTGTGTTCACATTTGTGAGCGAATTAAAATGAAAATAATATAATGAAATTTTGTTATTTTTTTATAAATTTCTACCGATATGATAATTAGAGGAGTTGTTTGCGTTTGTTGAAAACGCCAGCAAAAAAATCAATATGCCTATATGCCAGAAGAAATATTTTGACGGCGGAGCCGGAGTAAGGAGGAGCTTGTATGAGCAGCGTCAATGCAAACAAAACAAATATTTTACTGGAAACGGGAACAAATGAAATAGAGATTATGGAATTCACCATATGCGGCAATCTCTATGGAATAAACGTGGCCAAAGTCCGCGAGATAATAATGTCGGACAAGGTGAAGCCTATGCCTCATTCTCACCGTGCAGTGGAGGGAGTTTTCAAACCAAGGGACACTCTTTTGACAGTGGTTGATTTGCCTCTTTACCTGATGAATGAGTCGTCAGAGAAAAACCCAAAGGATTTGTTCATTATAACAAACTTCAACAATTTGTATATTGCGTTCAGAGTTCACACGGTTGAGGGAATAAGCCGAATTTCATGGGGTGACATTCAAAAACCTGACAAAACTGTTTCCGGCGGCGATGAAGGCGTGGCCACAGGCATCGCCCAATGCAAAGGGCGCCTTGTTACCATACTCGACTTTGAAAAAATTGTGGCTGAAATAGCCCCTGAAACCTCAATACAAATAAGTGACATTGAGAAGTTGGGCACAAGGGAAAGAAGTGAAGCGCCCATAGTTTTGGCGGAGGACTCCATTCTTCTTACAAAAATGATTAAAGATTCTCTCACAAAAGCCGGATATGTCAATCTCAAATGTTTCAACAACGGTCAGGAGGCATGGGAATATCTCATGAGTGTTAAGGGAAAAAGCGCTGACATAAGGGAGGATGTGGCATTGGTGATCACAGACATTGAAATGCCAAAGATGGATGGCCACAGACTCACAAAGCTCATTAAAAGCGACAGTGTTTTGGATTGTGTGCCGGTTATTATTTTCTCATCGCTTATTAATCCTGAAATGCAGATAAAAGGGAAACAGCTTGGCGCTGATGAACAGCTGTCCAAACCAGAGATCAAACACCTTGTTGAGGTTATGGATCAGCTGCTTATGAGAAGCAACTGAAAACAGCGCTTAATATATAGCTGCTCCAATTCTTAGATCTGTGCCAAAATCAAAGAAGATGACTTTTGACAAGTTGTTGTCTCTGATGATGGGTTATGTTTCAAATTTTTGCGGCAAGGAATGCTGCCGTGAAATATATTAAGCAATTTCGCAATTTGAAAGGGGGTATAAGCATGGGAATGAAAAAATTTGTTGTTAGACAGCCAATAAAAGATATTGGCGGAAACACTGTTGGATATGAGATCCTTTTTAATATAGACAACGGAATTTACAATAATACAAACAATGATTATATGGCCGCCGACACAATTTCATCATTTTTATTGCAAAACAGTGATAAAGTTTTTTCAAAGGGAATGACGTTTATAACGTTCACACCAAACCTATTGTTTAAAAATACGCCAAAGATGTTCAAAAACGGTGACGTTGTGATACAAATTGAGGACAATTTCACAATTCATCCTCTTGCGCCAAACGTTTTGCAGAGATATAGAGACGATGGATATAATATTTGTGTGAACAATTTTCAATTTGTTCCCAGATATTTTTCATTGATGGAATATATTGACTATATAAAAATCAATGTCAACTTAATCAGTGACGTGAGCGCCATAGAAAACATGGTTCAGCTTGGGCGCGGGTTCAACAAAAAATGCATAATAACAGGAATTGACAACAAGGAGCTCTATGAAAAGGTCAAAAACATAAAAGCCGATCTTTTTCAGGGTTCGTTTGTGGCCGAGGCCACAGCCACAAAGGCCAACAAAACAGAATATCTTCAGTCTAACTTCTTTCAGCTTGTTGTGGCGTCAACAAAAGACATTCCAGACATGGCAGAAATTGAGGGAATAATTTCAAGAGATGCTTCCCTTACATATGCCATTTTGAAGATGGTGAACTCTGTGCATTTCGCGCTTCGCCAAAGGACTTCTTCTGTCAAACAGGCGCTTGTCATCCTTGGCCTCACACAGCTTAAACAGTGGATATATCTTTTGAGCTTTGAAAGCGGAAGCAACGACCCTAAGTCGGAAGAAGTTTTGAAAACATCTTTCCTGAGGGCAAACTTCTGTTCCGAACTCTATAGCCATGTGAAAGGGCTTCCCATCACACAGCAGGATGCATATTTGATTGGTATGTTTTCAACTATGGACACAATTGTGAATGCGCCTATAGAAGAAGTCATGGCCGAGCTTCCAGTTGCTGATGAGGTTAAAGCGGCGCTCATTTCACAGGAGGGCGACTGCGGAACGTTGTATAAACTTGTTTTGAGCTATGAGAGGGCCGACTGGAAAGGCATTGTGACACATGCGGCCGAGCTCGACATGAACACCGACTCAATTGCCCAGATATATTTTGACTGCATTGAAAAAGTCAATGAAATTTGGGACAGCTTCATGAGCACAACTGGCGATGAGCTTGAAGAAGAGATTGAAAAATTGGAAGAACTTGATCCTCTTGAGCAAATGGCACAGTTTGAGTGAAATGGAATGTTTCGTGCAGAAAGAATGATATAATTGAGAACACATTGACTGTGCTGTTTTGAGAATATGTTTGGAACAAAAACTGAATAGAAATTGAAACAAACATCACAATGTGTTCAAAAATGTGTTTTCATGCATCAAAAAACGCATAAAAAAGGAAGTTCCATAAATTTTGAAATGCGGACTTCCTTTTTTATGTTTTGTGCAAAAAAATGGCTGTGTCAGTGAACAAAGGCTTTTTTGAGCAAAAAAGCTGTGTGCTGTGATTTTGGGAGTTCATTTTTGTGGGCACAAAAAATTGTCAAACTGAAGAACTTTCATGAATTATGTTTGAAAATTGCCAAAACCTGGCTTGAAATGAAGAACGCTGTTGTGGCCTGCACATGAATTT
Source organism: Bacillota bacterium (assembly GCA_022791155.1). Lineage (GTDB taxonomy): Bacteria > Bacillota > Clostridia > Lachnospirales > Anaerotignaceae > JANFXS01. Next base: position 20,271 of record JAAVYN010000034.1, read on the forward strand.
GTGAAGATAGAAGGCTGAAAAACAAACATGAAAAGGTCACATATATTTTGGCTGCGGCACGGTCATTTTGTGGAAGCTTTCAATGTTCACTGTCATCCAATTTGTAGTTTTCAATTTCAATGGCCATGGCATGGCTGTTGCCACAAAAACCATCGCTCCAATTTTCAGTGTATGTCAGGCGCATGTCCACAGCATTGTCGGGAACAGTGAATATCAGCTTGCCCGAGATGCTTTCGCCCTCCTCAAGTGTGTATTCATCAGGAAGCTGGCCTTCCTCAAAATATTTTTCAGGATAGGCCGAACCGCCGTTCCACTCAATTTGGAAATCGCTGTATAGCATTTTTATGTTATCTTTGTCCGCAAATGTGTTTTTGATTGTCACATAGAGCACAACAAACACAAAAGAGCTGTCACTGGGGACAAATTCACATTCCTTGAAAGATTTTTCGGCAGAATTTATGTTGAGTTCAAAAAAGGCTGTTTCCATTCCGTCGTTCAGCGTTGTGTTGAAACTGTTTCCATAGCTGCGGCCTGCGGCCCTGAGCGACTGTATAAAGCTGGAGTTTCCATTTTTTTCCGAACATGCGGCAAAAATGGCGGTGCAGAATGATATTATGGCAATTATAATCATTTTTGTGAAAAACATATTTTTCAACTCCAAAAAAATTTGGTCAAACGGCACATTTGCCGTGATTATATGTTGAAATGGTAACATAAAACACATTGTGAGTAAAGCCCATTTTTTTGAATGCGGAAAAATTGCGCAATACACATTGACGTTTTGGCCCGTTTTGAAGTATAATCAATCAATCATATATTATCTTCGATTTACAAAAACACAAATGTTTCAGCTGCAGCTGGTTTAATATATTTTTAACGCTTTTGCCACAAAAATGTGTGGCTGTTGGGTTTTCAACGAAAACATTTATGTTAATGCAAGCTGAAGATGTTGTTGTTGAACTGGCAAATCAAAGGATATTTAAGGAAGGAAGGCTATCTTTATGAGACAATTTTTTGGCGCAAGTCAGAGCGGAAATTTGGCAGAAGCTGTTCGCGGGCTCAACAGACCACAGTTTATAATGCTGCTTTCAAACACTGCTCAGTTTGAGTCACATGTGAAAACTCTCGAAAAACTTTATCCTGAAGTTCCAAGCATAGGCTGTGTTGGAATGGGTTATGACACCAAAATTGTTGAAAGAGGTGTTTGCGTTATAGCTTTTTTTGACGGCGTGAGCGCGGCCGCCAATGTTTTGGAACAGGCTTCAACAACACCTGTGAAATATATTGAACGTCTTGAAAAAGACATTGAAAAAGTTGGCGGTTCAAAAAATGACACTGTCTGCATTGATTTTTGCACTGGAAATGACGCATGTGTGCTGACAACGGTGAACACATCGCTGAAACGCCGTGGAATATCACTTGTGGGCGGAACGGGCGACGCCGGAAAAGTTTCGGCCAACGGCAATGTGTATAATGACGCGGCAGTTTATGCAATTGTGCGAAACCACAACGGCCGCGTCAAAACATACAAAGAAAACATATACAAACAGCTTGGACAGCACCGCTTCATTGCTTCAAACACTGACAAAGCGAAATACATAATGGGCGCGCTGAATGGAAGGCCGGCCAAACAGGTATATCAAGATATTCTTCATGTTACAGACCGCGAAATATTGACACAGACATTCAAAAATCCATTTGGAAAACTCAATGGCGATGACGTCTGCATAATTTCCATAAAAGATGTCAACGGAAACTCATTGGAATGCTTCCGCCAGGTTAACGATTCTGATGTTTTGGTTTTGCTTCAGCTTGGCGACTATAAAGCTGTTGCAAAGGAAACAATCAACAAAATATGTCATGAATTTCCAAAGCGTTCTGCCGTTTTTTCGGTTAACTGTCTTTTCAGATATAAGCTTTTCAGCGAGTGTGGATATATGAATGAATATCTGCACGAAATGGGAACACTCGGAAGTCACGCCGGGCTCATTGGATATGGCGAGCACTATAACAGCCAGTTTGTCAACCAGTCCATGACGTGCGTTGTGTTTGAATAAAGGAGGCCGAAAAATGTTATTTTCAGGAAAGCATCATATCAACGCCAACAATGTTTACAGCAAAAAAAGCTTTTTCCCTTTGCTGCATGTTGCAGGCAGTTTGAAAGAATATCAAAAGGAATTTGTTCAAAAGGAGGTTGCCTCCCTGAGCGAGCTGGGCATGATAGGCAGTTCGTTTGACGGAATAATGAGGGAGGCCGATCATTTTCAAGTTCGACTTCAGGACTTTGGCCAGTCATTTTCAAACATAAATCAAGCCACAGAGCAGTTTGCCGGCGTCAAAGAGTCCGTTTCTCAAACTGTTTTGGAAGCTCAAAGCAAGGTTGAGGAACTCAGAGACATTTCTTCACAGGTTGAGGAATCATATGTCAACATGGAAAAAACGTTTGAACAGTTGAGAGAGGCTGTCAAAAACATACAGCAGTGCATGGGAAAAATTGTGTCAATTGCTGACCAAACAAACATTCTTGCCATAAATGCCTCAATTGAAGCGGCAAGAGCCGGCGCCGAGGGCAAAGGCTTTTCGGTTGTGGCCGCAAAGGTTAAAGAACTGGCCGAGGAGATTAAGGGCCTTGCCAACGAGGCCGATTCGGGGATAAACAGTGTGGAGCGCGGCGCAAACCAGTTGAGCGAAAGCATATCTGAATCACGGCAAACATTGGGGCAAAGTGCAGCCACAGTGAATGGAACATATGAAACTTTCAACAAAATAATAGCAGCCTCGGAGGGCGCTTCTTCTGTTCAGTCTGAAATATCAGGCGTGATTGACGATTCAAGAAATTCGTTGCAGCAGATATGTCAGTTTTTTGACGACATAAAACTTCAATATCAGGAAGTTATGGAACACATTGAGCGTGCAAGCAAGCTTGGCACAACAAAGGGCGCCATGTTTGAGGACATTGACAATATACTTTCGCAAATACCCCCAATCATAAACGAAATCAATTCTGAAACAAAATGAAGACGGATTTGCTTTGTTTTTGAGCGTATGCTGAAGCAGGGGCTTGCTTTTTGACTGCAAGCCCTTTTGCGGTTTGATGAATATGACTGCAAACATCTTTGGCGGTTTTTCAAAACTTTTTTCTGACATTGTTTGCAGCATGTGCATGAAGTTGTGGTTTTTCGAACACAGCCAATTGAATTTTGGAATTTTTGAAAACGTCACTTGTTGTGAAACGTGTTGCCAAAATGTCAATAACACTGAAGTATCAGCCATACATTTTCAAAATTTCTGTCTCTGAGTTCATTTTTTCTTATATAGAAATATATTCTTCCGCAGTCGCCAAACATAAGTTCGAAGTCGCCCTTTGCCACAGTGTCCAGCTGAAAAAGAAGTGTCCATTCAAGAGCGTTTTTAGTCAAAAGCTTTTTTTCGTCATCTGTCATTTCGGGGAACCCGTTTCCTGTGTATTTGTTGAGCCCGCATGTCATTTCGCATTCCAAAAGCATTTCACTTTGTATTATGTCGGCATATCCCAAAAACTTTGTTATATATTCACCGTCTCCAATCAGCTTTTCTCTTGCCTGTCCATATTCCTCATAGTTTTCATCGGTTTCATTGTGTTCGGCATATTCGCTCCAGTCGGGAACGTCATCTCTGTTTTTGAATGTTAAAGGAATTTCGGGCATGACAAAGTTGTCGGGCAGGCTTTGTGGAAGCTCTGATGAAACAAGGCTGTCAACCGCTCCTTCATAATAAAACACATGTGCACAGCCCTTGTCGTTTGGATCAAACCCCCATTTCTGTGATTCAAGCTCATAGAAAAAATATAACATGCCTTTGTCGGGCAAAAGTTTTTCGCTGTCATATGGCGATATTTCCTCACAGTTGAGTTGAAGCAAAAACGCAAGGGGGCGCGGTTTTTTCGTTTCATCACTGTATGTTTCTGTTGTGTAATATTTCCATTGAAAATTGGCCGGCAGATCCGGTTTTCCCCCAAACTTTGAGACGCCTTTTGCCAAAACAGCGCTGCCTATGTCGCCAAAAACCACTTCGATTGTATTCTTTTTTAATGTTTCAAAAATTTTTTCAATATCCGGCATAATATATCTCCTTTTTGAACAGCGATATTTAATATAAAATGAAAACAAAATGCGTTTTCTCACTCAAATTATACACCAAACGTTCTGTCTTTTCAAAAAATTGTGTTTGATTTTCATATATAATATGTTATTCTGAAAATATAAATAAGGAGGCATGCAATGAAAAACTACAAAAATTATATAAACGGGCAATGGCTTGATGCTGTTTCAGGAGAGACATTCACCGTTGTGAATCCGGCCACTGGCGAAGTTATAGCCAACTGCGCCAAAGGCGGGAAAAAAGACGCTGAAATGGCCATTGAAGCGGCGAGAAATGCATTTTTCAATGACAAACATGGTTGGCGGCGCATGGGAGTTCAAAAAAGAAGTGAAATGCTCTATCAATTGGCTGATTGCCTTGAAAAAGCAAAACATGAATTTGCCCGCTGTGAAACTGAAAACAACGGCAAGCCCCTTCGTGAAGCCATGTGTGATGTGGAAGATGCCGTGAGCTATATGCGATATTATGCTGGAGCGATACGCATGCCTTTGGGCGCAACGTTCAATGTGAATGACAGTTTTGGCCCAATGCACACATACACTGTCAAAGAGCCTGTGGGCGTGTGCGGACTCATAACGCCATGGAACTATCCCCTTTTGATGGGCGTTCAAAAAATAGCCCCAGCTTTGGCGGCGGGAAACACAATTGTGTTCAAGCCCAGCAGCGTGACGCCTGTGACGGCCGTGAAGCTTTTTGAGCTCATGGAAGAAATTGGATTTCCAAAGGGCACTGCAAACATTGTCATGGGAAGCGGGCTGACCGTTGGAAAGGAGCTTTCGTCAAGCCCGCATGTGGACATGGTGTCATTCACGGGGAGCACTCAGTCTGGTCAGGATATATATCGTTTGGCGGCAAAAAACATCAAAAAAATCAGCCTTGAGCTTGGGGGAAAATCACCCAATATAATATTTGCTGACGCTGACATTGACGGCGCTGTGGAATGGGCGATGATGGGCGTTTTCTTCAATCAGGGTGAAGTTTGCAGTGCAGGAAGCCGCATTCTCGTTGAGGAAAAAATCAAAGATGAGTTTGTGGAAAAGCTTTCAGCGCGCGCACGCGCCATGACAATTGGAAATGGCATGGACAATCCTGACATGGGCCCGCTTGTGTCGAAAAAGCACATGGAAAAAGTTCTTGAATATATTGAAATTGGGAAAAAGGATGGCTGTAAAATGGTGTGCGGCGGGCGCGTTTCAAGCGGCGAACTTGCCAAAGGATATTTTGTGGCGCCAACGATATTTGACAATTGTCCGCCTGACAGCAGAATTATACGTGACGAAATATTTGGCCCTGTTGTGACAATTCAAACCTTCAAAACTGAATGTGAGGCCATTGAAATGGCAAATGACACAGAGTTTGGACTGGCCGGCGGCGTGTTCACATCTGATGGCGCAAAAGCGCTTCGCGTGGCAAATGAAGTGCGTGCCGGGGTCATGTGGGTGAACTGCTATAACCCGGCGTTCATAGAGGCGCCGTGGGGCGGTTTCAAAAAAAGCGGCATTGGCCGTGAGCTTGGCCTGAATGGCCTTGAGGAATATATGGAGACAAAACAAATTGCCGTCAGCCTTGCGCCGGGAGAAATTGGATGGTATAAAAAACGGTGAATTCCATTTTTTGGAAAGCCTGGGTTGCTGAAATGGGATTGTGAGTCTAAGAGATGCGCGGGAAATGATATTTGATTTTGTGACCATTAAAAATCATTTAACTTTAAAGATATTTATGAACACTGATTTTTTCACAAATTAAGGCACTTGAAATAGCAATAATTTTAACAGCTTGGCGCTATAATTTCCTATGAAGATGAAAAATAGTATGACAATATAATAAGATATGTGCTATACTTGTTTGTGAGAACATGAATATGCTGCACTAATAAGGAGAGCATTTATATGATAAATGGGCATGAAAAAGGTATATTTGTTAATGAATTAAAGGCTTTTGCCGCTTCATTATCCACGCAAATTGCCTTATATGATGAATGGACAGTTCGTGGTTTCATTGACGTTTTTAAGAATGTATACACTATATCCTCGGATACAAAAATTATATCTAAAATTCTTGAATTGCATTTATTTCCGAGTTTTTTATCGTTTGCCCACAGCATTGGATATGAGATAGAATTAGCTACATATCAAAACTGGTATCCAGATTTAACTTTTATAAAACAAGATAATTCAGATATTAAATTTGCAGTAGATTTAAAAACGACTTATCGGGATGAAAAATATCCGGAATTTTGCAATGGATTTACACTTGGCTCACATGGGGAGTATTTTATTAATAGAAAAAGCACAAAAAATATTCAATATCCATATAATGAGTATAGTGGACATTTTTGCTTGGGTATTATATATACAAGAACAGAGACTGATAAACTTGAGGAAACTAAAATATATAAGGTTGATGAAATTGAAAATATCCCTGCAGTAATTCGCAATTTCACATTTTTTGCTGAAGAAAAATGGCGTATAGCAAGTGATAAGGGAGGCAGTGGCAATACTGCGAATATTGGAAGTATTCAAAAAATTGATGATATACTTTCTGGTAATGGAGTTTTTGCAAAAGCAGGAGAAGAATTGTTTGATGATTATTGGGCAAACTTTGGAAAAATGGAAATTCCTACAGCAAAAGGAGCTTACAAAAAGCTGTCTTCTTTTTCTGAATATTTGAATTATCGAGGATTACCAATGAGTTTGAATAATCCCAAAGCGCCCAAAGTGAAGGAAAAGGCAAATGTTGACAGATAAAGTATATATTCCTCCGATAAAAACGCAGGGAATAAAAACAAAAATTGTTCCTTTGATAAAAAACAACGCTTATTTATCTGAAAAAAGTGTCTGGATTGAACCTTTTATGGGCTCGGGAGTTGTTGGGTTTAATGTTGCGCCTTCAACTGCAATTTTTGCAGATATAAATCCACATATTATTGCGTTTTATAACCAGATTAAGGAGGGCAACATTACTTCCCGTTGTGTTAGAGATTTTCTTGAAAAAGAAGGGAAGCTTCTGTCTAAAGATGGTGACGCATATTATTATGAAGTGCGACAACGTTTTAATCAAAAACATGATCCGTTGGATTTTCTCTTTTTGAATCGTTCTTGCTTCAATGGTGTGATACGGTTTAACAAAAGTTTTGAATTTAATGTCCCTTATGGACACAAGCCGCAGCGTTTTTCAAAGGCATACATTACAAAAATCGTGAATCAGTTAGCTCATGTTGAGCAATTATTTAAGAAAAATAGCTGGTTCTTTCTTTGTCAATCTTTTGAGCAAACTATAAATATGGCGGATAAAAACTCATTTATTTATTGTGATCCTCCTTATATTGGCCGTCATGTTGATTATTATGACAGTTGGAATGAGGAGTTAGAAATATTTTTATGTGAGGCATTAAGGACTTCAAATGCTAAATTTATGTTATCAACATGGGATCATAATGATTATCGGAAAAATGAGTATATAGAGAAAATATGGTCTTTTTGCAATAAGCTTACACATGAGCATTTTTATCATGTAGGAGCAAAAGAAACAAATAGAAATTCAATAATGGAGGCGCTGCTTACTAATTATGTTACAACAGGAAATTCAAATTTAATGGTAGATCGAAATAAACAGATAGCCATATTTGATTTTGATGATGCTACTTCCATGTAGTCATAAAATAATAATTTTTTTGAAAAGGCTGTTGCTTTCCAAGCTTGATAAGAACTTTTTAAGCTTCTTTTTTCTTTATGGATTGTGAAAAATGCTTCATCTGGTGTGGTTGTTTGTTTTAGTTTTCTCAATTGTTCGTGCTGCATATGAGAAAGTTGTGTCATTTGACGCCCAGACAATTGATTGCATTTCAAAAAAGTGCGGGCAAACATATGCCGTGAAGGCATTTGTTTTCATTGGCACATGTTTGCCATGGGCATTCGGCGTTCAAAAATAAAAACGGAAGGGATTTGCGGCAAAGTTTGTGCAGAATTGCCGCGTGGAACAGGGCTATGAGTTTTAATGAATTTTTCAGCAAAAACCAAGTTATACTCATGGAAGGGGCTTTGGGCGAGAGGCTCAAGCGTGAATATGGGCTCAAAATTGACGGCACAGTTGCTATGGCTGGCCTCATATACACTGAAAAGGGGAGGCGGGCGTTAACAGAGCTTTGGGGCGGATATATTTCCACAGCCAAAAAATATCATCTTCCATTCATTGCCACAACGCCAACGCGGCGGGCAAACCGTCAAAGAGTTGGCGAAAGCGGATTTGACAGCAATATAATGGCTGACAATGTGAATTTTTTGAGAGAGTTGAAGGAAAAAAGCGGCGCTGACATGTGCATAGGCGGGCTTATGGGTTGCAAGGGCGATGCATACACTGGAGAGGGAGCCATGAGCGCCGAATGCGCCAAGGAATTTCATGCATGGCAGGCGGAACTGTTTCGAAAAGCCGGTGTGGATTTTCTTTTGGCCGGAATAATGCCATGTCTTTCAGAGGCTTTGGGAATGGCAAAGGCAATGGAAGCCACGAAAGTTCCATATATAATAAGCTTCACAACACAAAAAAATGGCTGCCTTATAGACGGCACAACCATTGACATGGCAATTGAGGCCATTGACAGTGCCACAATGCAAAACCCTGTTTGTTATATGACAAACTGTGTTCACCCTTTGATTGTTTCTGAAGCGCTGTCACAGCCATTCAACAAAACGGAGAGGGTTGAAAAACGATTCTGCGGCATACAGGCAAACACATCACCGCTTTCATACAGCGAGCTTGACGGAAATGCAGAGCTCAAAACATCGCCGCCAAATGAGCTGGCAGAGGCCATGAAAAAACTCAGGGTTGAAAATGGCCTCAAAATATTTGGCGGCTGCTGCGGAACTGACAACAGCCACATTGAGGAGATTGCCCGTGTTTTGTCGGCACAAAACTGATTCAAAAAACTTCCTGCTGACAATGCATAAAAAGAGATTAAATTTAGAAGTTTGAATTCAAAAAAACCGCCAAAAAACGGAAATTGTGTTTTTGACGGTTCTTTTTTGTTATATGGAAATTTTTGACGTTAGCCATAGTTTGTCATTCTGGAAAAATGTTTTGGCTTGAAGCGGGACATAATTCAAAATTCAAATGGTTTTTAGTATGAGTATCTTTTGTCCGGGGAAAATTTTGTCCGGGTTTTCAATGTCGTTCACCATGAGTATGTTTTCAACAGTTGTGTTGAATTTTTTTGCTATTTTCCACAAGCTGTCGCCGCTTTGAACAACATATATTACAACGGAGGCGGTTTTTATGCCGTCACATTCATCGTCAGGGGCGATGTCCACAACGATTGATGCATTTTCAATTCGGTTCACATTGACTTCTGTCACAATTGCTGCTGAAACTTCCACTTCACGCCCGCTGAGCATGTTGACAGATATTCTGTCAACCCATGTTTCGGCATCGGCCATGTCTCCCTCACGGGCCGGCGGTATGTCTATGACCTGTTCAAAGGGAACCATAAATTCCAGTGCAGAAACGGGTGTCGAATCGTCTTTGGCTATGTATAGCATTGAAACCTTGAGCCCGCCTTCAACAATGACGCTTCCGTCTTCAACACGGGCCGGATCGGGGGACACTGTTCCCCAGCATTTTATGACCTGCATTATGTCGGGGTTGTCGCGCTCAACAGGAACGGCGTCTTTTATGAACGTTTTGGCTGTGTTGCTTCCAACATGAACGCCATATTCCATTTCTTCTTTTTGAACTTTCACAGGGACAGCAATTGAATAGGCGTCTTCTATGTATTCAACGTTTTCGCAGCCTCTTGCGCCGCATGAAGCCTGTATTATGATTTCGACATCGGCAATTCTGTCTTCGCCTTCAGAATTGGGCACAGCAAAGCATTCTGTTTTTTCAACTGTTATCTTTCCGAAGGGGAGCATATCATCACTGACTTCGGGAATTTCAACAGTCCCGCTGACGGGCATATAAAATTCACAGGCTTCAACGGCGCTTTCATCATCAATGCCTGTATATAAAAGGCTTATGACAGCTTCGGCTTTTATGCTGACTCCGCCTTTGACAGCTTTCAGTTCTTTTTGGGATATTGTTGTGTCACATTGAAGTATCTCGCCTATGTCGGGCTTTGTTCTGTCAATGGCAAACTGGTCTCTTATGTTGAATGTGTCCTTTTTGATTTCAGTGTCGGCGGCCATTGCGAGTGTGCTATATTTGAGCTGAAGGCCGTCGCCGGAGGCGTCAGAAGCCACTTCACTGACATTGCTTTCCCAAACCGCGGCGTCAAGCGCGACAATGGCTTTCACGCCAATTTTTCTGTCATTTATAAGCCTATATTCCAAATGCTCCAAACGGCACGAGGCCGAAATGTCACTTTGACGTGTTACGTTGTCAACATTTATGAAATCCTCAAAATTTATGTCTTCTGTCATGCTGTGAACCGGCTTTTCCGATTTTTTGGCGGCATATAAAATTTCAATGCGCAAACAGCCTTTAACCCCAATTTTATCTTCCAATGGTTTTTCTTCAGTCAAATAGCAACTGCCTTGAACTTTCATAAGCTCCATTATGTCATTTTTGACATCTGGCACAATCACGTCGCCCTCAACCAAAACCTGTGTTTGGCCGCGGCCTGTTTCCTTTCGTTCCCTGACATTAGTTTTTATAAGCTCAAACGGCATATTTACCCTCCTGTTCTATACTTAAAAATTAAATCCGCTAATTAAGTATATTATCAGCAGGGGCTTTTATTCCAAAAACATTCAGCTGGAGAAAAACTTTGCCAGTTCGCCCACAATGAGGCTTGTGAGAATGCGGCGGGGCAAAACAACAATGTCTTTTTTTCGCGTGAGTATGTAACTTCCGTTTTTGATGTCCATTTCCAAATATCCCTGAGGATAGCTTTTCATGTTTCCAGAGCAGTTCACATGGAGAAAGCCGTCGCTAAGTTCAATTGACACATATGGCCCCAGGGCGAAAGGAGGTTTTTTGATGTATAGCTTTTTCATTATCGATCGCGATATAAATATCATTAGAAACATTAAAACGGCGGCCGCCGCCAATATGGCTGCAATCAGCAAGTTCCTTTTCAAAGCGGCGGAGAATATGGCGCCGCCGAGACATATAGCGGTCAAAACCGAAAACACTATAATAAGCGGCCAGCTTCTTTTTTTTGCATAAATCCCAACATAATGTTTTATTTCTTCCGGCATCAACTCAAATGTTGTTTTGAACCTGTACATATTTATTCACCTTTCAGGACATTTATTTCTTTTCGTTCACAAGACGATATTCGCCTGTTTGCAGATCATATTCATATATGTTGTTGTTTTCAAGGGAGACATAATATTTTGCCACAATTTCATTTGTGTCACTTTCGCTTTTGCGGTATACATTGACGCCATAGCAAAGGTCATCGCCTATGAACGCCTGACCTATGTCAAATATCTCATCATAGCTTTCCAAAGGCTCGGGAAGTTCATCGGTTTTGGCTGACATAAATTCGCTCAGTTTGGAATAGGCATCGTCTCTTGTGACTTCCTTCTTTTTTTCCTCAGGCCGTGGAACTTCGCCCGTTTCCACAGAAGCGGTGATGACATAGTCCTTCTCAACAGTTTCCATTTTGATTTTGAACAGTTTGGTTTCGTCTTCTGTTTCAATTATATATATCAGTGGGTCGCCGTCTTTGCTGTTCATTGGAACATAGTTAAGCTCGCCCGAGAGATAGTCGCCATATTGCGTGGCTTCCTCGGGCTTGATGGCCGATTTTTTGTATACATATTTTATTTCCTGACTGTCGCCTTCCGGCTCTATTATCTGCTTGAGCTTTATTTCTTTGCCAAGAAATGAGGATATGGAAGCAACAGAACTTCCGCCTATTGAATATTCCTCGGCGACAACGGGCTTGCTTGCAGGCTCTCTTGTGGCTATGAGATAGCCTATGGAGGCAGAAGCAAGGAACACAATCAATATGATTGGAATGAGAACTTTTTTGTTTATATTAAACTTAACTTTTTTATCATCTGACTTAGGCTTTTTTGAAGCTTTTGCAGATTTTTTTGATGCAGCATTGGCCTTTTTGGCTTCGATTTTAGCTTTTTTGGCTTCAGCTTTAGCTTTTTTTGTTTCAGCTTTAGCCGCGTTTTTAACTTTTTTGGCTTCAGTTTTGGAAGCATTTTTAGCTTTTTTTGCTTCTAACTTGGCGCTTTTCGCCTCTAATTTGGCAGAAAGTTTAGCTTTTTTGGCTTCAGCCTTAGCTTTTTTTGCCTCAGATTTATCTTTTTTCATAACACAATTCCTCTTAAAAAAATATACGCATTTTTAACAACATATTTTGGAGCTGTTTCAAAAAATTCCGGCGCAGCCGTTCAGGCCGTACCGGAATTTTCTGGTCTGAATTTTGTTTGAACACTTTTCTGTTTTAGATATGTTGTTTTTGATGTGAAATCATACAAAACAGAGGTTGCATCCAATTTTTATTTTAGTAAGGCTCCTCGTTTTCAGCAAGGAATCTAACCTCCCAATGCGAGTCACGGCGGCCTATGCTGTAACCTGGGTTTTCAGGGTCGCGTGTTTCAACGTCAACAAATGTGAGCAAAAGTTTTCCGGCCACATTTCCGCTTGCATCGCAAATGGGGTAAGGGAAATAGATTGTGTCGTTGTGCAATATGTTGCCGAACTCTATGTCAATTCTTCGGATTGCTCTTTCGCCGCTGTCTGTTTTCACAGTGCTATATGACAATATGGCGAAATTGCGTGTGTTTTCAATTCCTCTGACAACAACGTCTGTGCCTTTTTGCGCCGAGCATTCAATATATTCCTCAAACACTTCGCGGGTGAGCGGCGCAAGCGTTGTTCCGTCGCCAGGGATATAATAGAGTTCTTCATTGAACGAAAGTGACAGCCTTCCGAAATATGCAGTGCCAAATTTTGCATCGGCATTTGTTACAACAGTTTTTGCAACAAGCGTTGGCGGAAGAACGTCAGCCGGCGTTATGTTTCTTTCGAAAGCTATGTCGGAGTCGCCGCCGACATTCGCCTCGCCGCCGCCCAAATTGGCGCGTGCCACAGCAAAGAGAACGTAATATATTCCTCTTTCAAGGCCGCTGACAGACACGGTTGCGCTGTATTCGCGGGCCGAGCTGCTGTATGTGGTTTTTGTTGAACCAAAGCCCACAGGCTTGACGCCCAACGTTTCCTCGCCGTTTCGAATGACAGTTTTGACGGTGTCAATCTGGCTTGGCTTGATTGTATATTTTCCTTCGCTGTCTACATCGAACCACTGGCCAACGCTGTTTTGCGGAACCATAACCCAGTCGATTGAAGAATTTTTGTCGGCTATGATTTTCACGGTTGCGCTGTCTTCATCTCTGCTGACAACCTGAAGGCGGAGCACAGGCGGCGCCACTTTCAGTGTTTTGAAAGATCTATATTTGACCTCTGAAGGTTCTGGCGGAACGCCCTTAAGGAAATAATACATGTCATATTCCGTTTCGGGCTTGAGGCCGTCAATTGTGACAGGGGTTTCAACATTTCCGCTTGGTATGTCGTCGCTTCCGGTCACGCCGTCAACGGGCTTGAGCGCGCCGCTCATAACTTGAAGGGCGCTTGGCGGGTTGCTTGGGTCTATAACGCCTTTGGGGGCTATGATGTAGTAGAACTTACATTTCTTGTTTGTCATTATGACTGGTGTGATGAGTGTGTCGCCAATGAGTGAACCTTCTGTGGCAACGCCGTTGTGGTCAACTTTTGGCTCAAGCCGTGGATAGCGATATTTTCCGTCTTCCTCTAAGCTGTGCTCAGGTTTTGTGATGTCCTCAAGGAAGTATGGAATTGACACATCGGTGAACGGCGCTGTCAGCACAAATTCCTTGGGATAGTTGACCTCTGTCACGCCGCTTTCTATGGCTGAAGCATAGCCGCCTTTTGGGTTTCCGGCAAGTGCGGAAAGCAGTGTTTTTGAACCAATCACGCACTTAACGCCTATTTTAACGGTGTAGCCCCAGCTGTCTCTGTCAGTGTCGCCGTTTATGCTGTAGAAGCGTATGCCATATTCTCTTTTTGTGAGCTCGTTGAACGGCTCAAATTTGTATCTCAAAACTTTGTCACTTTGTGTTTCGTCAGGGTTTGTGTCATCGCCGGAGTCGTCAGGGTTATCCCAAACCTTGTCTTCCCTGTCTGTTATATAGTGAAGCGTTGTGGCGCCGTTTTCAGTTATTGTTGGCATATAGTCCTTTGGCATGAACACGCCGTCTTCATTTTTTTCATACAGATAGAACTGAACGGTTGTGTCAGACTCAAATATCATGTCAAAAAGGACTTCATCAGCTGTTTTTATGGCCTGCGGATCCATTTCGAACGTGATGTCCATGTCTTCGGGGGCCTCTGTTCTTGTGAGCTGAACAAGTGGAGCCACTGTTTTGAAAACATCGCCGCGGGTTCTGTCTTTCATGCGATTGTTGGAAGTGTCAATTATGGCGTTAAACTCAAATTGATACCTCTGGCCGCTGTTGAGGTCGAGGGCGGCGCTTGGGAATTTGACAAATGTTTTTCCCTCGTCGTCTAAGCCTATTTCAGCTTTTGAATAGTCAATTGGCATGAGTTTTTCTTCCATTTCTGTCACGTCATAAAGCGCTATGTTGTCGGCAAGTGTTTCCGGCTCAAGCTCTTTGTTTGTGAGGCGGCTCCAAACCTCCTCGTTGAACCATATTGTGATGTCGCTTTCAACTCGCGGTTCGCCGTTTATTTCTGAAGAAAACTCAAGCGGAAGGAGACGCGGCGGATATATGTCCGACGTTTTTATTGTGAGTTTTTTAACGGCAGAAGTGTTCAGCGATTTGTCGCGGGCGGCCACATAAAGGTCATATGACGTTTCAGGCTCAAGGCCGCTCACTTTTATCATTCCTTCAGTGTCAGCTTTGAGGGCGAGACGGCCGCTTTTGAGAACGTTGTTTCCGGTTACAACAGCATCCTTTGCTTCTTCGCTGTCCAGTGGCGGCGGTGTGAGGGCCGGGAACACTGGCGGTGGATAGTCGGTGCCTCTTTTGACAACAACCCAGTGGAGCGTGCAGTCTTCATCGGTTTTGATGCGCACGTCAACGGCTTTGTCAGCTATTTTGTCAGATTTTGGGAAACCGTCAATAATCTTTGGTGGTGTGACGTCTTTTGTGGTTGCCGACAGTTTTTTGACAGCCGAAACATTTTCGCCATCGCTGAGGACAATGTAGAGGTCATATTCTGTTTTTTCCTCAAGGCCGCTTATTGTGAATGTTTCAATTTCATTTTTCTTGGCTCTTTTGATTTTTCCGTGGCCAACATCGCCGTCAAGGCGGTCGTTGATGAGTTCTCTGTCGGTTGGGGCCTGACTTGCTTTGGGGAATATGCCCCAATATATTGTGACGTCTTTGGTTGGCACAACATCAACAACAAGTGTTGTGGCGGTTGTGGCCTTGACTGTTGGATAGCCGGAGTTGAAATTTGGAATCAAATTGTCAACAGTTTTGAAATCTTCTGTTTTTTTGCGGCTCACGTCACTGCGCTCGTCAACAAATATGGCTTCGAGTGTATATTCTGTGTCGGCTTTTAAGCCTGAAATTTTGAGCGCCACATCGGTGTTTGAGCTTTTGACTGCAAGTGTTCCGGATTTTAATATGTCTTTGACATTTTTTGGGCGCATGAGTTCTGAATCCGAGAGGCCGCTGTCCTCTTCATAAACCACAGCCCAATAGAGCGTTCCGGGTTTGTTTGTTCTCACATTATATTCAGCGCCTGTTGGCGTGATTTCAACTTCCTCGGGATAGTTTGCCAATATACGTGGATATGAGGAAGCCTCCTCGGCGTCTTTGCTTGTCATGTTGCGGCCGTCAACTTTGGCCACATATCCGGGGCGTATTGTTATCTCATCGGGGAGCATTTCTGTTGTTGTTCCGCCGGAAGTCACTGTGAGGCTTGAAACTTCGCCATTGCCTTCAACAACGCATGGCGCGCCCAATGTGAGGCTGCGGACATATGTGTCGTCATCAAGTGTCACAACGCTGTCTATGCCGCTTTCGTCAACAACAAGATTTTCTATGCTTCCGCTTCCCAAAACGAGATAGTTTTCCGGGCCGGCAACAGTGACTGTGGAATAGTCACCGGAAAGTGTGAGCTCTGTTTCAGGCTCGCCATCAAGTTCTATGTCAAGAAAACCATAGTTATATGAATAGTTTTCGAAATATGCTCTTGTTTTGACAACAGTTTTTCTGATGAGTGTGCTTCCCAGAGCTTCAACTGAAAGTATTTTGCCAACATCGGCGTCAACGGTGAGGCGGTTGACAGTGCAGTCAGCAAGCGTCACACAGCAGTCGGCCACATGGCTTTCGCCGCCGCCGCTTATTATAATTTCGCCGGCAACATGCACGTTTTCAAGGTTGACATGGCCCGCGCCAATGCCGCCTGTTATGTATAAGTCGCCGTTTATGAATGTGTCTCTAAGTGTTATGCCCGATTTGGATATTGTGACATTGCCGTCAACATCGCCCAGTGAATATGAACCGGGGCTTTGGAGAAGCTCGCCAACAACGTCAGAGAACACTTTTGCGGCCTCGCCGCGTGTTATGCTGTTGAAAGGGCGGAACGTTCCATCGGTATAGCCTGAAACATAGCCTTTCTGACTGGCGGTGTTTATGGCGCCTTTGCTCCATTCGCTGAATGTGCGGCTGTCGCTGTAGCCCAAAACCTCGCCATAGTAGTCATCAACCTTGAGGTTGCGGCAAACAAGGCTGACGGCCTGTTCTCTTGTGAGATCGCCGTTTGGATCGGCTGTGTTTTTGGAGTTTCCAGAAAAATATCCTCTGTCATAGGCTATGATTATGTCATCGGCATACCAGTCGTTTTTTGAGACGTCTTTGAATGGATTTGAAACGTCTTGATAGTTGTCATAGCCAAAAGCGCGGTTTGTCATTGAAACAAACTCGGCTCTTGTGATTGGCGTGTCGGGATTGAGGTTGCCGCGCTGGTCGCCTCTCATAACTTGATAGTTAACAAGTTTGCGCATGTATGGCTCTGCCCAGTGGCCGGTTATGTCAGCGGCAAGCGCCTCTTTTGTTCCGGTGAACGGAACAGCCTGCCCAACGGCCAAAAGCACGGCCAAACACGCGGTTAAAAATTTTTTTCGCATTTTGCAACTCCTTTCTGAAGCTATTTTCGGCCTCTTTTTTGTGAGATCATTTGATAAACCTTTTTTCTTATCAGTTCTTCTTCCCACATGCAGAGGTTTGTAAAGCTGCATCCATAAATAAATTTATTGCCCTCTTCGCTGAAAATTCTTCTGACAATGTTGAAATCCACAATGATTGGGTTTTCGGCAACATCGAGTATTATTTCATATTTGTTGTCAACGTCAAGAGCGGCGCCACACACAAAAGAGAAGCCGCCAGCGCTTATGTCTTTCAGCCTCACATTGCGGCGGAAAAGCCTGTCGTTTTCGCTGTAGAGTATGTTAAGACGCATGTCAGTTCCAACTTTTATATCTTTATAAAGCTGTCGGGCGTTGTTTTGAAGGTTTGAGGCATATATGACGCCGCCAATCCAATCAAATCTGTCCACAACAGCGCTGTAATATTCATAGTAGCTTCCGTTGATGATGAAATTGATTTTTTGGCCTTTTTCAAAGTTCACGCTGCTGCCGCCGGATGAATTTTTTTCTATCTCTATTTCGGCTGTGCCGCGTTTGTCATCAACTTTTGAAAAGCCACAAAGAAGATATTGTCTGTTTTCGTTTAGAACAACTGTTTTGTATTCCATTTTTATCCCCCAAATTAAGTTTGCTGTGTGTTAGCTTCCGGACTGTTTCCGGCTTTTTCAATGACAATTCCCCCTCCTTTTTCTTTGACAGTGAAGTTGAGAAAATAGACGTATATATCAACAATCATTTTGTATAATTCTTCTGGAATTTCCTGCCCAAGCTCAAGGCGGGAAAGAAGTGTTGCCAGTGAGTTGTCCTCAAACACAGGAACGTTGTGTTCCAGCGCTGTTTCAACTATTTTTTCGGCCATATGCCCCATCCCTGTGGCAACAACAATTGGGGCAAGCTCGCTCCCGTCATATTTGAGCGCCACGGCACGGTTTTGAGGGTTAACATTATATTTTGACATTTACACCATTTTTCCTTTCGTTAAGTTTGCGGAAAACTTCTGTCAGTGTTTTTGGCCTGACAGATTTTCCGGCGAAAATGCTTGCGGCAGAAAATCCGTTTTTCTCGGCAATTTCGGCAATGTCTTTTTTGATTGTTTTTTCCATTGCTGTCATTGAGTCTGGATAAAAAATCTGTATATCGACTTTATCCTTACGTTGTGATATTATTAGATCGAAAAAGCCAAGGTCTTTAATATCAAACTTGATCAAAAGCTTGCTTCCGTGTTCAGACTGCTCATAGCCGCCGCTCCCTTCGTCATTGTTGTCGGGATCAACCCATATTTCTGAAAACATGACGTGGCCAAAGACGTCGGCGGGGATTATGAAATGCTGAAGCGGCATGTAAACACTTTGGTTGACGAGCATGGAATTCATCACATTTTGGAGCACTGTTTTTGTTTCAAACCCGGCTTCACCGGACAATCCTTTTTTGATGATTGAAACAAATGTGTCTGAAAATGTGTTGTCGCCTCCGTTTTCGTTCAAAAGCCTTATGAGCACATCGTCGCCCACATCACTGAAAACAGAATTGAAATCCTTGAAGCTCATCAGCTTTGTGAAGCTTTGTATAAGTTTATCATAGCTCCCATTTTCGTATTTTGCAACATTAAGAGTGAGCATTGTTATCAAATCCCGAACTTTTCCAAAATCGTTTGTCTGTTTGACATAGTTTGAAAGGAAGGGAACAATCTCTTTTTTGAGGATTTGTGTGTTTTCAGGGTTTTCACCCAAAAGGTTTGGGCGCGGCTGAAGCTTTGATGAAAGCTCTGTCAGTTTTTCATGGTGGTTGCTTGTCATGTAGCGCGTCATGTTTTTGAGTATTGAGGTGATGTTTTTGAGCGTTGTTTCACTTGAAGATGTGTCATTATATGTTTTGACAAAGTTTAATATTTCCCTTTGAAGCTCGGGAGAAGATGTTTTGACCAAAACTTCTTTCATGGCGCTGAAAAACTCGCCGCTGAATTTTTCGCTTCCGGCGGCTTGTTCCTTCACAAATGACAGCAGTGTTTCAGGTGTCATGTTCATCATTTCCATGAACTTTGATATTTCCGCCGCAAAATTTTTGCCTATTCCTGATGAAACTTCTGTTCCCATCTGGAAAAATATCTGGCTGAAAACTTCAACAACATTTGGCGTGTTTTTGAGCTGCAAAACAAAGTTTTCGAAGTTGGATTCATAGTTGAGGCCAAGGTTTTGTTCGTTTGTTGCCGCCTGTCCGTCGGGGCGTGTGACTTTTGTTGGGTCTGCTATGTTTTGTATTACGGGATCGTTTATATTAACGGGGTTTGGCCTTTGGGCATTTTCAAAAACAGTGTTTGGCGTTGTGACTTTTAAAATGTCTGACATAAATTCACCTTCTAGTTTGCGATAAACTATTAATATTTTTGTTTTTTTGACGATATAAGATAGTGAAGAAAATTTTTTTATGACCTACTATAATTACTAAGGTGGTGTATACTATTATGGACAACGGTATGGATAACATGCTTGATATGTATTTATTTGAAACAAACACCCTCCTGGAACAGCTTGACGGAATACTCCTCAACGCCGAAAAATCTAAACACTTCACAGTTGACGACGTTAACGAGATTTTCCGCACGATGCACACTATAAAGGGCTCTTCGGCCATGATGGAGTTCACGTCTTTGATGAAAATTGCCCATAAAATTGAGGATCTTTTTTTCCTCATAAGAGACAATGGCGTCGACAAGTTTGATGAGGTTTGCAGTGAAGAAGAACATCACGAGCTTTTTGATCTCATATTCAACAGTATCGACTTTATACGTTCCGAAATTGAAAAAATCGAAAATAACGAAACTCTTACTGATAATATCGACATTCACTTAGAAAAAATTAATAATTTTGTTAATAAAATTAAGGTACATTTTTCCGGGGAAGATGAAGAGACAAACACAGCGGCTGTCTCTGGCGAACAGGCAGTTGGCGAGGAAAGCCATTCGGAAGAAAACCTTCCAGACAATTCGCCATATTTTTTGAGGGTGTTTTTTGACGAAGGCTGCGGCATGGAGCACCTGAGGGCGTTCATGCTGATCACAGCACTCAGCGACGTTATAAATGGATTTACATATTATCCTGAAAGCGTTGAGTCAAACCCACAATCTGCACAGGAAATTATAGATCACGGATTTTATATTGGACTTAAAGACAAAGAAATGGCCGACAAGGCTGTGTGTTCAATCAAAAGCCAAAGCAACATACAAACATATGAGGTTATAGAAAACAGCGCCGCAAAAGTTGAAAAACCGGCTCCTTCTGAAACAAAAACAGAAACAAAGGCTCCTTCCGAAAAACCAAAAGCAGCCGAAAGCGCCCCGGCTCCGGCGGCCAAAAAATCAACCTCGGCCCAGCCGACAGCTCAGGCAAAACAGAGCCTCATAAGCGTGAACCTCACAAAACTTGACAAACTTATGGCGATTGTTGGCGAAATTGTTATAACCGAAGCCATGGTCACCTCATGCCCTGATCTTGCCAATCTCAAACTTGACAACTTCACAAAATCTGCCCGTCAGCTGCGCAAACTCACTGACGAGCTTCAGGACATAGCCATGTCAATAAGAATGGTGCCCATATCAGGCGTGTTCCAAAAAATGAACCGCATTGTTCGTGACATGAACCAAAAACTGAACAAAAACGTGGAGCTTGTGCTCATAGGCGAGGACACTGAAGTTGACAAAACAATTGTTGACGGCATAGGCGATCCAATCATGCATATTGTCCGCAACTCAATGGATCACGGCATTGAAGAAACAATTGCGGAAAGAGAGGCGGCAGGCAAGCCGGCCAAAGGCACAATCATACTCAAAGCTGAACACACAGGAAGCGAGGTTATAGTTTCTGTTGAAGACGACGGACAGGGCGTTAACCCTGATTCTATACTTGCGAAGGCTCAGAGAAACGGGCTTCTCACAAAGCCTGAAAGTGAATATAGCCAAAGAGAAATTCTCAATTTGCTCATGATGCCGGGCTTTTCCACAAACGAACAAGTCACGGAATTTTCGGGCCGTGGCGTTGGCATGGACGTTGTGAAGAAAAACGTTGAAAATGTGGGCGGAATTGTCACAATCACAAGCACAATTGGCAAGGGAATGTGCACAACGCTCAAAATTCCTCTCACAATGGCCATTGTTGACGGCATGGAAATATCTGTGGGCAAGTCTGTCTTCACAATACCAATCAACAACATTTGCCAGTCGATAAAAGCCACATCAGACCAGATTATACACAATGTGGACAACAGCGAAGTTATAAAGATAATGGATGAATTTTATCCTCTTTTCAGACTTCATGAAATTTATAACCTTGAAACTGACATAACAAACATTGAAGACGGCATAATTATATGGGTTGAGGCAGGAGACAAATCATATTGCCTGTTTGTTGATGAGCTTCTTGGCGAACAACAGGTTGTTGTTAAACCAATACCGGCCTATCTGAACAGCTTCGACATTAAAAATTCCGGAATAGCAGGCTGCACAATTCTTGGCGACGGCAACATAAGCATCATTCTTGATGTGGCCAATCTCTATGCAAAGGCTCACAGTTTTGCATGAAAAGCAACACATTTTTGACACCACGGCAACAAACTGACTTTTTTGCCGCGGTGAGCAAACCGGAAAACACTTCATTTGATTTGGGAGGTAATATATATGTCTGAACAAAACAGCAACGTGAATGCTTCTGATTATGACCAGGAAATTTCAGCTATGAATGCTGCAGTTGAAAACACAAAAAAGTTTCTGACGTTTATGTCAGACGGACTTATATTTGGCATTGACGCATCATATGTAATAGAAATTATAATAAACCACAATATAACCTTTTTGCCAATAGTGCCATACTATATAAAAGGAATTATAAACCTCAGAGGGCAAATTGTGCCGATTGTTGACATACGTCTCAGAATGGGAAGGCCGCCAATGGAAGATGAAAAAGCGGCTTCATGCATAATCATAATTGAGATCGACTCTGTCACATTTGGAATTTATGTGGATGCCGTGCGTCAAATGATTGATCTTGACACAAGAAAAATATCACCGCCTACAGTGAACAACTGTGAAGAACTTGTCAACGGAATTGTGACACTGGCTGACGGCCAGACAATGCTTGTTCTTGACAACGAAGCGCTTGCCCGGGCATGAACAAACGGGCTTAAGGCGCATTGCGCCGTTTGAAACTGACAAAAGTTTATATATTTGGGAGGCCCCTTTATGCTGAAAATAGAAGAAAAAGACTTTTTAACACTTTCTAAATTTGTTCACGCTAATTTTGGCATTGATCTGTCAAAGAAAAAACAGCTCATAGAAAGCCGGCTTACAAGCACGATAAACGGCATGGGAATGGAAGGGTTTTCTCAATATGTCAAATACATAACCACAACCACAAACAAAACCGATATTGAAAAAATGCTCAACAAGCTCACCACAAACTATACATATTTCATGCGGGAAAAGGAACACTTCGACTATTTCAGCAAAACGATACTTCCTTATCTTGTGTCAACCAAAAAAAACAAAGTTTTGAGCATTTGGAGCGCCGGTTGTTCTTCAGGAGAAGAGCCATATACACTTTCAATATTGATTAAAGATTTTTTGGGAAGCAGCGGCTCCGCGTGGGACACACGTGTTTTGGCAACGGACATATCACAAAATGTGCTTTCAACAGCAATGAAAGGTGAATATCCTTTGGAATCCATCAAAAATGTGCCGCCAAACTGGAAAAATCAATATTTCAAAACCATTCCCGGAACATCAAAAGTTGCTGTTGCCCCGGCAATTAAGAACAACGTTATTTTCAGAACGTTTAACCTCATGGATCCTATACGCTTTAAGATACCGTTTGATGTTATATTTTGCCGCAATGTTATGATATATTTTGATCAGCCAACGAAAGATGCTTTGGTGGAAAGGTTTTATAACGCGACAAACCCGGGCGGCTATCTGCTGATAGGCCATTCCGAAAGCATCAACCGCGGAGCGTCAAAATATCAATATCTAATGCCGGCAACATACCGCAAGCCGTTAAACCAAAAATGAAAATGTATTAAGGAAAGGAAGGCTTTTATGAAAAAAATTGTTTTGAAAGCTATATCTTTAATTTTATGTATTGTTTTTTCAGCAAATACAGCTTTAGCAGCTTCAAATGAGTGGAGAGAAATAAGTGATGAAGAGTTGGGCATTCCGTCTGAAGAGGAGGAAAAAAGAATAACAGAAGAAGAACGAAGCAAAAACAAAGCAATATCAGATGATATGTATGCAGCCTTGTTTGCGGCGGAACAAGGCGATATTGATACAATAACAGATATTAAATTAGCAGAAAAGTATTTTGGCAATATGAACTATAGTGTAGAAAAGTACATAAATCCATCATATACCAATATTCATCGCCTTTATTATTGCACAGATATACTGCTGTATGCTGGTCATGGAAAGTATGATAGAGTTAATATTAAGCCCTCGCGTGATAAACGCACATCTGATAACTGTACTGGTGTTTATATGGGAACAAAAAATATAACCGATGGAGAAAGTACATTAGTAGGAATAGGAAAAAAGAGCATGTCTCAGTGCAGGTTTGCAATGTTTGCAGCCTGCCAAACTGCAAGTGCTAATTATAATACCAATATTGCTGCAAGTGCTGTTAACTATGGCGCACAATCGTCTATTGGCTGGAAAGTTGATGTAAAGGGAAATTCCGCAAATAAAGAAGATGGTATTCAAAGGTGGGAAGAAGAATTTTTTAGAAATGTTGAAGCTGGATATAGCCTTAACCAGTCTAAAAATCGAGCAGATGCTATTTTAAAAGATATTGTTGATAAAAGTGTATTAACAAGTACAATATATGGAAACGGAAACATATATTTATCAAAAAATAGAAATGCCTCTGATATAAGCAATTCTGATATAGGAACTATAAAAATAGATAAAAGACTGAACGTAGATTGTAAAAATGAAGAATTAAGTGAATTAACGGATTATCTTGAAAATAATGTGGCTGGGTTTACTAAAGAATTATTTGAGATCGAAATGATAAATAATTCTTGGGATGGACACAATTATTACACAATTCTTTATGGCGCTCAGATTAGTGGGTTTGAAACTCCGTACAAAGTAATTGTTTTTGTAGAAGACGATGAAATCGAATATTCTATATCATTTGACAAAGATGACATAGAAGCTTTAAGCTTGGTTCCAATGACAACTATTGAAAGTGATTGCGAAAATGAAATTAAGATTGCTAAAGAGGAAGCAGCAGAAGAAGTGCCACATAACACATATATAGCTGAACAAACGGTTACAAAAAAGCTTGATAAAAATCTAAATCCCATAATTGATGTTTCAACAGTATGTATAGATGAGGAAGACTGCTACTTTGTTTTAGGATATACATATAACCTGAACTAAAGTAACCAAAAAAAATTTTAATCAAAAATACTAAATTAGGTTTAGTTTGATGGTCAGCCATATACATATAAATTTAAATATATGGCTGGCTATGGAACAATATTTCAACTTTATTAAAGAGTATGCAGTAGTGATTTTACTATATTTACAAAATTCCAGTTTAAGTTTAAAATAAGAGTTGAATTATTTGTGGGAATAGAAAACATAGCTTATGATAAACCCAATACAAAGACAAGGGGATTTTGCGGTGAGAAAGATAATTGCGATTATTTTGATTTTAATGTTCGCTATGCCTACAGCAATTTTTGCAGAAGAAACAGAAAGTGAAGTTCAATTTATAAAAGTAGATGAAAAATTGAATATAGATTATGAACACAATAACTTTTGTGAATTGACAAAATACCTTGAGAAGAATGTGGCTGGATTTATCCCTGAACTGTTCGAAATTGAGATTACAAATAATTCATGGGCTGGACATAATTATTACACAGTTCTTTATGGTGCTCAGATTAATGGGTTTGAAACTACATATAAAGTAATTGTTTTTGTGGAAGACGAAAATATTGAATATTCTGTATCATTTAATGAATATGATATTGAGGCATTAATGCTGCTTCCGAAAGACATCACTGAAAACACTTATGAAAATGAATTTGAGGAGGCAAAAAAACAGGCGGCAAAAGCGGTGCCTTATTACGCTTCTATAGTTGAACAAACAGTTACAAAAAAGTTCGACAGAAATTTGGATCTCGAAATTGGTGTTTCAACAGTATGCATGGATGAAGAAGGATGCTACTTTGTTTTAGGTTGTTGGTATTATTTGACAAATATAAAAGAGATTTTAGCTTGACGTTTTCTGAGAACGTTGAATGGCCAAAGTGATTGAACAATCCACGGCAATTCTTATAGTACAGCATAACAGTCCTTGGAGAGGGACTATAAACATTACTATTTTATAATACGAGGTAGTGGTATAAATGTATTCACCAACAAAGAAAGTGAGGGTTCTTGTTGTTGACGACTCGATTTTTTTCAGAAAAGTCCTCATAGACAATCTTTCAAAAGAAGCGGGGATAGAAATTGCCGGGTATGCCATAAACGCTTTCGACGCAAAAAAGAAAATTCCTCAAATTTTGCCCGACGTCATAACAATGGATGTGGAAATGCCGGGAATGAACGGCATTGAGTTTTTGAAACAACTCATTCCGCAAAATCCCATCCCTGTCATACTTGTGTCGTCGCTGAATTTGAGTGTGTTTGAAGCTTTGTCGGCGGGAGCTGTGGACTTTGTCCGCAAGCCAGATGCTGCTAAGGCCAGCAGTCTTCCGGCTTTTATATATGACTTAGCAAGGAAAATACGCATTGCATCAAATGCCAAAGTGCGGGTTTCGCCAACGCAATCACCTCAAAAAACTCCACAAGCGCCAGCAGGGCTGCTTGGGCCGTCAAGCAAGCTTGACAACACAATCATTGCCATTGGGGCCTCAACTGGAGGCACAGAAGCAACGCTATGCGTGCTCAAGGATCTCCCGGCAGACACGCCAGGAATGGTCATTGTTCAGCACATGCCGCCGGGGTTCACAAAAATGTATGCAGAGCGCCTTGACCGCATTTGCCAGATGACTGTCAGAGAGGCCAAAAGCGGCGACAAAATTTGCCGCGGGCAGGCGCTCATTGCACCGGGCGATTTGCAAATGAAGGTTGTCAGGGTTGGCGGCCAATATGCCGTGAACTGCTATGACGGCGAAAAGGTCAGCGGACACAAGCCATCAGTTGATGTGCTTTTCAATTCAATGGCCGAAAACGTGAAGTGCAGCACAATTGGAATAATATTGACAGGAATGGGCCGTGACGGCGCCGCTGGAATGTGCAAAATGCGCCAAAGTGGTGCCTATACAATTGGCCAAAACAAAGAATCCTGTGTTGTTTATGGAATGCCAATGGTGGCCTATGAAATGGGCGGTGTGGCGATACAGGCATCATGCGAGGGAATCCCCAATGTGCTTCTTCAAAAACTCAGAACAATGAAATGAGACTGCATTTTGAAAATTTGAAAACAAAATTTTTGAAACCTCCGTTTTGAATTGACGGAGGTTTTTGTTGTGTTTGAAAATATTTTGGATTGGGTTTTGTGCGTTTGCAGTGACATTTTCATGGGCAATTGATTTTTGCGGCGGTTCATAAAATTCCGTAAAATTTTGTTATAACAATGAATTTTTTGGCCATTTTGTGCAATATATGCGTGAATGTGGCATCAGAGAAATTTGAAATCAAAAAAACCACGTATAAAGACGGCGTTTTCTGTTCATAAAAAATAGTGACAAAACTTTCGAAAAACAAATATTTTCGGAAAATAAAATTTGGGAGGTTAATATGAAAAAGAAACTTTTGATAGCAGCTTTGGCAATGACAATGGCTGTTTCAATGACAGCATGTTCAAAAAAGCCCAAAAACACAGGCGCATCAGGAAATGGCAGCCAGCAGTCTGAGGAACAAACGAAAGGCGATCTTCCGACAGTGGGAGTGCTCATATATAAATATGACGACACTTATATCTCCACAGCGCGCAACGCCATTGAATCTGCTTTGGAAGGGCGGGCAAATGTCATCATGCAGGATGGCAAGGGAGATCAGGCAACACAAAACGATCAGCTTGATGTGATGATTGAAAAGGGCGTTGATGTCCTTTGTGTGAACATGGTTGATGCAAAGGCGGCTTCAGGCGTTGTTGAAAAAGCAAAGGCGGCCAACATACCAATCATATTTTTCAACAGAGAGCCAGACACAGAGGTCATCGCTTCATATGACAGAGCCATATTCATAGGGACAAATGCCGCTGATGCAGGGAAAATGCAGGGCGATGTCATCAAAGAGATATTCGAGGCCAATCCGGAATATGACATAAACGGTGACGGAAAAATACAATATACAATGTTTCAGGGAGAGCCAGACAATCCAGAGGCCATAGCACGAACGAAATATAGCGTTGAGCAGGCAGAGGCCAACGGCCTTGTCATGGAAAGGGTTGGCGAAATTCAGGTTTGCAACTGGGACACCGAATTGGCACAAAAGGCAATGGAGGCTGTTTTGGCGGCCAATGCCGGAAAGATTGAGCTTGTCATAGCGAACAATGACGGCATGGCCATTGGATGCATAGCGGCGCTGTCCAACATAGGTTACAACGTGGAGGGCGGCGATAAGTTCATACCTGTTGTGGGCGTTGACGCAACAGACGCCGCCAAAGACGCCATTGCCAAAGGCACAATGAGCGCCACTGTGCTTCAAGACGGAGCGGCAATGGGAAGCGCTGTGGCTGACGCCGCCGTGAATGCGGCAGAAGGAAAAGAGTTTCTTGATGGAACTGACTATGAATTTGACGAAACAGGAATTGCAGTGAGAATACCATATTCACCATACACGGGCTGATGTTTTGAAACTGTTCCGGAGCGGTGCTTGCCGCTCTGGACATTTGTTTTTATGCAAAAAAATTTCTGCCTTTTCAAAGGCATGTTGTGTGGGGCTGAATTGAAAATGGTTTGAAAAGGCAGACGGTTTGAACAAGCCGCTGCAGTGATTGGTGAACGAACGCCGTGACAGTGTTTTCCAAAATGGCAGAATCAAAAAACGGCAATTTGGGTGACAAAACGGAAGCTTCACTTGACATGCATTTTTGCCTGCGTTTCAAAATCAAAAATCATATCTAAGAATTGATGTTTAAACTCATAAATTTTTCAAATGGGGAAAATATAGATTAAGAGAACAATTGGCTGTTATGTTTGTGATTACATAACTTAAATTGTCGCAAAACAGAAAGCTTTTTATGTGTTTATTATTTTTGAACAGACAGAACTAAATTTGCAGGCTGCAAAATTTTCAAAAGTTTTGATGTGCCGATTTTGGCGGTGCAATTTGTGGCTGACAAAAAGCATGTGAAACAAAGCGTCCCAATGATTGCTTTGTTTCAATGGACAGCTGTTTTTCAAAATGAAATTTGAAGGGATTTGAAGCTGTTTTGCATGCCGCAAATGGCATTTGGAAAGTTGCAATTCAGTTTGCTGAAAGTTTTTCATTTGTATGCTTGAAAAACAATTTTGGAAGCGGGGTGAAACAATTGGCAGAATATATACTTGAGATGAATGAGATTGAAAAGAGTTTTCCGGGGGTGAAGGCGCTGAACCACGCACAGCTCAAGCTTCGGCCGGGGACAGTTCATGCGCTTATGGGTGAAAATGGCGCGGGAAAATCAACGCTCATGAAATGCCTTTTTGGAATTTATAAGGAAGATGAAGGGGAAATATTGATTGACGGGAAAAAAGTGAGATTCACCGGGCCAAAAAATGCACTGGATAATGGCGTTGCCATGGTTCATCAGGAACTTAATCAGGTGCTCAAAAGAAGTGTTATGGAAAACATATGGCTTGGCCGTTTCCCCGGAAAGTTTGGTTTTGTGAGCCACGGCGAAATGTATAGCAAAACAAAAGAGATATTTAACGAACTGGAAATACCAATTGATCCCAAAACAACCATAGGCAAGCTTAGTGTGTCTCAAAGGCAAATGGTTGAAATTGCAAAAGCGGTTTCGTGCGATGCAAAGATACTTGTGCTTGATGAGCCAACATCGTCGCTGACACATGAGGAGGTTGAGCATCTGTTTGCCATAATCAACAAGCTTCGCAAGCGTGGTGTGGCCATGGTTTACATCAGCCACAAAATGGAGGAGATACTCCATATATCGGATGAAGTCACAGTTATGCGCGATGGAAAATGGGTGGCCACAGAAAATGCCGGGAATTTGACAATGGACAAAATTATAAAGCTTATGGTTGGACGCGATCTGACGGAACGCTTCCCTCCAAAAACAAACAAGCCTTCGGAAACAATTATGGAAGTTAAAAATTTGACAGGGAAATATCTGCCGGGCTGTGAAGACGTTTCGTTTGAGCTGAGAAGAGGCGAAATTCTTGGCGTTGCCGGGCTTGTGGGGAGCAGAAGGACAGAGCTTTTGGAAACCATATTTGGCATAGCACACATGGGCTCTGGGAGCATAGTTAAGGAAGGAAAAAGCATATCAAACAGAAGCGCCCGAGAAGCGATTAAAAATGGCTTTGCACTTTTAACAGAGGAGCGGCGTGCCAACGGCATATTTGGGGGAATGAGCATAACATTCAATGCGGTGATTGCCAACATAAAAAATTATAAAAAATTTTTTTGGCTTTCATCTCCTCAAATGTCCAAAGACACACAGTGGGTTGTGGAAAGCATGAAAGTTAAAACGCCCTCGCATAAAACAAAAATACGAACCCTTTCAGGCGGCAACCAGCAAAAGGTGATATTGGGAAGGTGGCTTTTGACAAAGCCAGAGATACTTTTGCTTGATGAACCGACGAGAGGGATTGACGTGGGGGCAAAATATGAAATATATCAGCTCATTATAAACCTTGCCAATGAAGGAAAGAGCGTCATGGTTGTTTCAAGTGAAATGCCGGAGCTGCTTGGCATATGTGACCGCATAATGGTTATGAGCAACGGGCGCATTGCGGGAACGCTTGATGCCAAAGATGCCAATCAGGAGGAAATAATGCGTCTTGCGGCAAAATATATTTAGCGGGAGGTTTTGAAACATGGATAATTCAAAAACGGCCTTCAAACGGCCGTGGAAAGAAATAGTTTTGGATTATGCCCTTTATTTGATATTGGGCATAATGATAATAGGGGTTTTCATTGCCGATCCTTCTTTTGTTTCTGTGAGAAACATGTGGAGGATACTTGCGCAGGCTTCCACAAGGGGAATATTGGCGCTTGGTGTTGCAGGAATGATTGTTTTGACGGGAACGGATTTGTCGGCCGGAAGGATATTGGGCTGTGGCGCGGCTGTTTCGGCTTCGCTTTTGCAAAGTGTCACATATGCATCAAGAATGTATCCGGGGATAACAGAGCCGTTGCCCATGATTGTGCCGCTTTTGCTTTCGATTGTTGTTTGCACAGCATTTTGTCTGCTGAACGGCTTTGGGATAGCAAAGCTCCACATGCACGCTTTTATAATATCCCTTGGAACGCAGCTCATTGCCTATGGGGCGCTGTGCCTGTATATTGACAGCCAACAGGGCGGCGCACAGCCGATTGCAAGCCTTGATTCAAAATATGTTGAGCTTGTGAACGGATATAAACTTGGTTTTGGGATTATACCAAACCTTGTTGTGTTTCTTGTGATATGCGCCGCAATCATGTGGGTGGTTTGGAACAAAACGACAATCGGCAAAAACATGTTTGCCATTGGCGGCAATTCAGAGGCAGCGGCTGTGAGCGGCGTCAACGTGGCAAAAAGCATAATGCTTGTATATCTCATAGCAGGAATATTGTATGGAACAGCGGCATTCCTTGAAGCGGGAAGGGTGCAGAGCGTCACAACGGCAACGGGAACAAACTATGACCTTGATGCCATAAGCGGCTGTGTCATAGGCGGTGTTTCGTTTTCGGGCGGCGTTGGAACAATCCCGGGAGTGCTCATAGGCGTTGTGATATTGCAGGTGATCAACTACAGCCTGTATTATCTTGGTGTTAACGCATACTTGCAGTATATAATCAAAGGTCTTATAATAATATTGGCGGTGGCAATTGACGTGAGGAAGTATATTGCGAAAAAATGAAGGGATTTGCATTTGCTTGGCCCGGTTCACATTTTGAGCGTTCATTTGCAAGCCAAGTTTCAGAAGGAGCGTTTTTATGTCTGCTGAAGAAAACACATTTTATATAAATTGTGAACATGAAAAAGATAGTGAAGAAATTGGAAATGAAAAAAGTGAAAAAAAGAATGAAAATATTATAGACGTTAAAGAAAATTTTTATGGCAAATTGGATGTTTCGCTTGAGACAATGGACAGAGTTGTTTTTGGAACATCGGCGCTGCTTCTGATTTCATTGGCAGCGGCATTCATTATGAGATGAGGGGAGTTGGGCTTTTGCCGGAAACTATGTATATATCTCATGACGTGCTGAAAAAGGCATATCCAACCTTTGACAAAAACAGCGGTTTCTATCTGGGCCGGCTTGACAGGCTTAAGGCCGGATATGTCAAAACATTTGGAACGCCGGGAAATTTGCGTTTGTTCACGGCGCCGGGAAGGACTGAAATTGGCGGCAACCACACAGATCACCAAAGGGGCCGCGTTTTGGCCGCGGCTGTTGACATGGACATGATAGCCGCGGCAGAAATCAATGGAAGCGGCAAAATCAAAGTCAAATCTGAGGGATATGACATGTGTGAGATTGACACAACATGTTTGAAGCCGCTGTGTCATGAAAAAAACACAACAGCGGCCATTATACGTGGGGTTGCAGCCCAAATTGCCAAAGAGGGCTTTGAGATTGGCGGGTTTGACATGTATGTCATGTCGGATGTGCCAAAGGGCAGCGGCCTTTCGTCATCGGCGGCCTTTGAAGTTCTTGTGGCTTCTGTCATGAACGGGCTTTTTTGCAACGGAAAACTGAGTGACGTGAAAATGGCTCAAATGGGGCGCATTGCTGAAAATGAATATTTTGGGAAGCCAAGCGGCCTGATGGATCAAATGGCGTCAGCCGTTGGCGGAATTGTTGTCATTGACTTTGACGACATGGACAACCCTGAAACAGAAAAGCTGAATGTGGACTTTGCCGAATTTGGATATGCACTTTGTGTGATAGACAGCGGCGCCGACCATGCGGGACTGACGCCTGAATATGCAGCGATTCCAAACGAAATGGAAAGTGTGGCAAAATTTTTTGAAAAAGAAGTTCTCCGAGACGTTGAAAGAGGGCTTTTGATTGAAAACGCAAACATGATACGCCGGGAATGCGGCGACAGAGCGTTTTTGAGAGCCATTCATTTTGTGGATGAAAACGAACGCGTTGAAAGAGAAGCGGCATTTTTGAAAGAAAAAAACATGAAAGGCTTTTTGAATGAAGTGAAAGAGTCGGGATATTCATCATTCATGTATCTGCAAAATGTTGTTCATGGGAAATGTGCCTCCGAGCAGTCAATGGCGCTGGCACTTTGCCTCTGTCACAGCCTTTTGGGAAACAAAGGAGCTTTCCGCGTTCATGGAGGAGGATTTGCGGGAACTGTTCAGGCATTTGTGCCCTTGGACAGCGTTGATGTGTTTGTGAAAAAAATTGAAAATGTTTTGGGAGAAAATTGCTGCCGCATGGTTTCGATTCGTGAAATGGGCGGCGGAGAAATTACAAATGTGAAAGGAAGCTGATTTTTATGACAGTGCTTGTTTTGGGAGGAGCGGGATATATAGGAAGCCACACAGTTAAGGCGCTTTGTTGCAAGGGAGAAAATGTTGTTGTTGCAGACAATCTTGTCACGGGATATAGGGAGGCTGTTGACAAACGCGCCAAATTTTATGAAGGTGACATTGGTGACAAAGAGTTTGTTGACAAAATTTTCAAAAAAGAAAAAATTGACGCGGTCATTCATTTTGCGGCATTTTCGCTTGTTGGTGAAAGCGTGACCAATCCTTTGAAATATTATAGAAACAATCTTTGCAAGACAGAAGCTCTCATTGAAAGCATGGTTGAAAACGGCGTTGACAAAATTGTTTTTTCATCAACAGCCGCGGTCTATGGAGAGCCAAAAAACATTCCAATAATGGAAAGTGATCCAACTCTCCCAACAAATCCATATGGCGAGACAAAACTGGCCATGGAAAATATGTTCAAATGGACAGCGGCCGCACATGGCATGAGATATGTTTCGCTTAGATATTTCAATGCCTGCGGAGCTGACGAGAGCGGCGAACTGGGAGAGGCGCACAATCCTGAAAGCCATTTGATACCTATCATACTTCAGGTTCCTTTGGGCCAAAGGGAGGCCGTGAGTGTCTATGGCACTGACTATATAACAAGAGACGGAACATGCGTGAGGGATTATATTCATGTGACGGATTTGGCCGAGGCACACATACTTGCTGTGGAATATCTTATGAACGGTGGCAAAAGTGAAATTTTCAATTTGGGAAATGGCGTTGGCTTCACAGTTAAAGAAGTGATTGAAGCGGCGCGAACAGCCACGGGCCTTGACATATTGTCGCAAGACGGAAACCGGCGTGAGGGTGATCCGGCGCAGCTTGTGGCCTCAAGCGAAAAGGCAATGAATGTTTTGGGCTGGAACCCTGTTCACAACAGCTTGGAGGAGATAATATCATCGGCTTGGAAATGGCACAAAAATCACCCAAATGGATATTGATGAAAACACCGTGCAACATGAATGTGAAAAACTGCGATGTGGAATGCGGCCATTCCATTTTTATTGGAGGTTTTTATGGAGAATAGATATGTTTTTGGTGTTGACATTGGAGGTACAAGCGTTAAAATTGGGCTTTTTTCCCATGAGGGGAAATTGATTGAAAAATGGGGGATTTCCACTGACAAAACAAATTCGGGAGCCAACATATTGCCCAACATAGCGGAAGCGCTGAAAAACAAAATGGCCGAAAGAGGAATTTTGGCCACGCATGTTTTGGGAATTGGCGTTGGGGCGCCGGGGCCTGTGGACAAACATGGCGTTGTGCATGGCTGTGTCAACATTGGCTGGGGAGAGACAAATGTGGCAAAAAGCCTTGAGGAGCTTTCGGGAATGAAAACGCTTGTGGGCAACGATGCGAATGTGGCGGCGCTGGGGGAGACGCGGTTTGGAAGCGGAAAGGGCTTTGAAAGCGTTGTTCTTGTCACGCTTGGAACGGGCGTTGGCGGCGGAATTATACAAGGCGGAAATATACTTATTGGGGAACATGGAAGTGCTGGCGAGATAGGCCACATAACAGTTGACATAAACGAAAAAACGCCTTGTTCATGTGGGAAAAGGGGCTGTTTGGAGCAATATGCCTCGGCTTCGGGAATGGCGCATCAGGCCGAAAGGCTCATAAAAGCCGGAATGAAAACAACGCTTGGCGAGATAAGTGCAAGGGCCATAGTTTGCGGCGCCAAAGAGGGAGATGCCCTTTGCATTGAAGTTGTGGAAAAAATGGGGCGCGCCCTTGGTTTGGGGCTTAGCAATGTGGCTGTCACATGTGATCCGGGGGCGTTTGTAATTGGCGGGGGTGTTTCAAAGGCCGGGGATTTTTTGCTGGGGTTCATAAAAAAATATTACAACGAATATTCATTTCATGCTGTTAGAGACACAAGCTTCAAGATAGCTTCACTGGGGAATGACGCCGGCATATTTGGCGCAGCCAGCCTGATTATATAAAAACAAAAACACATTGGAGGAAACATGGCAAACATAAGCAGAAAGCCTTTTGGGGTTTTGGAAGATGGAACGGCTGTTGATGTTTTCAAAATTGCAAACAAAAATGGGGTTTGTGTTGAAACATTGCCATATGGCGCGGCGCTGAGAAGCATTGTTGTGCCGTCAAAAAAGGGAAATGTTGACGTGGTTTTGGGATATGAAACGCTTGAGGGCTATGTGAAGCAAAAGGAATATTGCGGAACAGCTTTGGGAAGGTTTGCCGGAAGGATTGGCGGCGGAGAATTTTGTTTGAACGGAAAAAGATATGCCCTTTGTTTGAATGACGGAAAAAACCACATTCATGGCGGCAAAAATGGCTTTGACAGCAAGGTTTGGCAATGTGAAAACTGTGGGGACTTTGTTGAAATGAAATGTTCAAGCAGTCACATGGAGGAGGGCTATCCGGGAAATTTGGAAACAAAAATTGAATATGGCTTGACGGACAATGATGAATT
Organism: Bacillota bacterium; assembly: GCA_022791155.1. Taxonomy (GTDB): domain Bacteria; phylum Bacillota; class Clostridia; order Lachnospirales; family Anaerotignaceae; genus JANFXS01. Next base: position 55,712 of record JAAVYN010000034.1, read on the forward strand.
TGTGATGAAAGTGAGCGCTGTGAGCGATTGCGACACAATATTAAATCTGTCATGGCATCCATATTTCAATCTCTGCGGACACAATCACGGTTCAATTGACAATCACGTTTTGAAGATATATGCCAAAAAATTTATGGAAATTGACGAAGACATACTTCCAACAGGGCGCTTGATTGATGTTGAGGGAACGCCGCTTGATTTCACGGCGGGAAAAATGATTGGAGATGACATTGAAAGCGGTTTCCGTCAAATTCAAATTGCAAACGGATTTGATCACTGCTGGGTGCTTGACAGAAAAAATGAAGGAATTTTGGAAAAGGCCGTTGATGTTTATGCGGCAGAAACAGGCATAAAAATGGAGGTTCACACAACACAGCCGTGCATGCAGTTTTACAGCGGGAATTCGTTTGCTCCATGCGCAAAAGGAAAAGGAGGAGTGACCTATCACCGCCGAAGCGGCTTTGCAATTGAAACACAAGGCTTCACAAATCCTGAAGCCATGAGAAATTTTTCCGGGCACATATTAAAAGCCGGGGCTGTTTATGAACAAAAGACAGTTCTCAAATTCAGTGTTGTGTAAAAAAAACCGCCGTTCAGAGCGGCATTGCCTCTGACAGCGGTTTTATTAAGTTTTGTGTCAAAAATGAATCATCTTTCAGGCTCAATGAGGCCGTAGGAACCATTTTTTCTTTTATACACAACATTTATGGCATCTGATGAGGAATCGAGGAACACAAAAAATTCGTGGCCCAAAAGCTCCATTTGCATTATGGCTTCTTCGGCATCCATTGGCCTCAGCTCAAAACGCTTTGTTTTTTCTATAATAATTCCGCCATCATCGTTTGAAAGATCTTCTTCTTTAACGGGAATTGCTTCATATTCGGCTTTGAAAGCTATGTTTTGGCGAACTTTGCTGCGCATGCGCCCTTTGTGTTTGACAACCTGACTTTCTATTATGTCAACTGATTTGTCAATGGCGGCCATCATGTCTTGCTGGGTGGATTCAGCCCTGACAAGCCTTTTGGCCAAAGGAATTGTCACTTCAACGGTGTAGTCAAGTTTTTCAGAGCTTATTTTAACAGTTGCCTGTGTGGTTTCAGGGAACAGTTTGCTGACCCGGTTGAGCTTGTCTTCCACTTTTTCTTTGGTTTTGTCGGATAACGTCAAGTTTTTGCCTTTGATGATGTAATTCATAAAAACAACTCCCTTCGGTAAAGTCTGATGAGACTTATATATGTAATTAACCTCCTGAGAGGATGATGCCAGAACTGCTTTTTTGTTAGTATATGTTTATTATTCTGCAAAAACAGTAAAAATCCTTCTCAAATATATATTATTTTATAAATTTGTTGGCCAATGTGTTTACATAAAAATATTTGATGTATAGCTTTTTTTTGCGCGGTGTTGAAATGTCGAGCAATGCTGTGTGTGGATAAAGTGGATAACTTTGTGCATAACTTCAATAAAGGGATTTTTGATGTGGATAATTTTTCTTTTTTATCCACAGGCAAAAACACAGCAGTTTTTGATATATTTTTGAATGCGTAAAAAAATAACTAAATTTGTATACAAAGAATGTTTTTTGGTGTTTGTGCGCTTTAATGCTCTGTTTTTTTCAATATGTTTTTGTATGCTTTGAGGACATCATCGGAATAGCAAACAACAACAACTTTTTCAAAATCTGGGTTTTCATTTAGAAACAGGCGGATTTCTCTGAGCGCGATCTCGGCGGCCTTTTCAATTGGAAAACGATAGACCCCTGTGCTTATTGATGGAAAAGCAATGCTTTTTATGCCGTTTTCTAAAGCAACGCGAAAACAGTTTTTGTAGCATTTTGTCAGAAGCTCGGCTTCGCCCTTGTTTCCGCCGCGCCAAACGGGGCCCGGTGTGTGGATTACGTATTTAGCATTGAGTTTATAGCCTTTTGTGATTTTGGCCTCGCCTGTTTCGCAGCCTTTAAGGGCTATACATTCTTTGAGAAGTTCTTTGCCGGCAGCTTTGTGTATGGCGCCGTCAACTCCTCCGCCGCCCAAAAGAGATGTGTTTGCCGCGTTTACAATGGCATCGGTTTTCATTCTTACAATGTCACCTTTTGCAATAGTAAGTCTGTTCATTATGCAGGCTCCCTTCATGGGTATTTTTATAATATAACGCCGTTTGTCTGACATTTGAGATGTTTCTCATAAATGTAGTTTTGAGACTGTTTTTGAAATGCGCACAGCCAAAACGACTTATCATAATAATAACAAAATTGACGAAAAAAATCCACAACTATTTATAGAATTTACATTTCGTAAAGAAAAAATGACGTGCGGTGTGCAATGCGTTTTCATAAATTTGTTTTGAAGCTTTGCGGCGTTATATAAGCAGGAGAAGTTTGTTTTGACGTTTATATGTTGAATGGGCGTGCGCATTGGTTTTTAATTTATTTATATTTTATGTTGAAAAAAAAGGGATTTGGTGCGAAAATATAGTGTGTGTAACTTTAGAAGTTGCGGCAAAAATCATATTAAACCACAACGCGCAAGCACTTTGCGTTGGAAAGTTTGAAACAGACAGTTCAAAAAAACGCGAAGGCTTGCCTTGCAAAGTGTGCATGTCATTGTCAAAGGGCTTGCTCTTTTGAACAAATTTCACACAAGTTAATATATAAAAGGAGAATTCTATGAACAATTTAAAAGCTATTATACTTGCGGCTGGCGAGGGAAAAAGAATGAAATCGGCAACACCGAAGGTTTTGCATAATGTGATGAACAAATCAATGATTATGCGTGTCATAGAAACGGCGGAATGTGCCGGAGCAGCTGACATTGCAGTTGTTGTTGGCCATGGCAAAAAGCAGGTTATGGAAGCTGTTTTGGAACAAAGGAAAAATATGAACTTTTTTGAACAGAACAACCCAAAGGGCACGGGACATGCCGTCATGCAGGCTGTCAATTTCATTGAAGACGACAAGGATGTGCTGATATTATATGGTGACACTCCACTCATAAAAAATGAAACGCTGACACAGCTTTGCCAGTTCCACAGTGAACAGGGGAATGGCGCTTCAATAATATCGGCTGTTGTTGAAAACAGCGCGGGATATGGGCGCGTTATAAGAGACAAGAATGGAGCGTTTGTCAAAAACGTTGAAGACAAGGACGCCTCGCCCGAAGAAAAGCTTGTGAATGAGATAAATGCCGGGATCTACTGCTTTAAGGGGAAATGTCTCAAAGAGGCGCTCAAACTTATAAAAAATGACAATGCTCAGGGCGAATATTATCTTCCTGACACATTGGAAATTATATTGTCATTGGGCTATGGCGTGAACGCAATGAAAGCGGAAGATGCTTCACAGTTCAACGGCGTCAACAGCCGCATTCAGCTCAGCGAGGCAGAAGCTGTGCTTAAAAACAGAATAAACAGGCATCACATGGAAAACGGCGTCACAATGATTGATCCTTCACAAACGTATATTGACGACACAGTTAAAATTGGGGCCGACACAATCATATATCCTGGAACTGTGCTTGAAAATGGAACCGAAATTGGGAAAAACTGTGTCATAGGGCCATACAGCCGCCTTTCGAACATGAAAATTGACGAGGGAAGCAAAGTTCAGTTTTCGACAGCAATGGACAGCAGTGTGGGGAAAAACACAAACGTTGGGCCATATGCATATATAAGGCCAAATTCCACAATTGGTGACAACATAAAGGTTGGCGACTTTGTTGAAATTAAAAATTCTGTTATAGGCAACAACACAAAAATTTCTCACCTGACATATGTTGGCGACAGCGACGTTGGCGAAAACATCAATTTTGGCTGCGGAACCGTGACTGTGAATTATGACGGAAAAAAGAAGTTTAGAACAGTGATTGAGGACAACGTTTTCATTGGCTGCAACGCAAACCTTGTGGCTCCTGTGACACTTAAAAAAGGCTCATATGTGGCCGCTGGTTCAACCATCACAAAAGATGTTCCCGAAAACAGCCTTGCCGTTGCAAGAGAAAGACAGCGCAACATTGAGGGCTGGATCAAAAAATGAAATTTTGAAAGTGTAGCATTGCAAATTGGCATGAAAAATGAATGTGTCCAAAGATCATTGCTTTGTGCGGCACAAAAATGATTCTCTTATTTTGTCTTGGTCAAACTCAATTTGTGCCATGAAAAATTGTATATCCCAAAGCCCGGCCGGCTTTTTAAAATATTTGTCGATTTTACTTGAATTATTATATCAGTGGGTGTACCATATCAGAGTAAACCGGTAAAATATATAAACTTGTTGGGAGGAAAAATATGATATACTCGGGGAGGAGCAATATTAAAATATTCTCGTGCAACGCCAACACTGATTTGGCTGAAGCCATAGCCAAAAGCCTTGGACTCAATCTTGGTCAAAGCGAGGTTACAAAATTTAGCGATGGTGAAATTTCGGTCAAAATCAATGAAACTATAAGAGGGGCTGACGTTTTTATAATTCAGTCCACCTCGGCTCCTGTTAATGACAATCTTATGGAACTTCTCATTATGATAGACGCTATGAAACGCTCGTCGGCAGGCCGCATCACAGCGGTTATGCCATATTATGGATATGCAAGGCAAGACAGAAAAGCCCGGGCAAGAGACCCAATCAGCGCAAAACTTGTGGCAAATTTGATCACAACAGCCGGCGCGCACAGAGTGCTCACAATGGATCTCCACTGCTCTCAAATTCAAGGCTTTTTTGACATTCCTGTGGATCATCTTCTTGGCTTCCCGTTGTTAACAAATTATTATAAAGAAAAATATGGCGATGTTCTTGATGAGTTTGTTGCTGTTTCGCCGGATTTGGGAAGTGTTGGCCGGACAAGAAGTTTTGCCACAAGGCTTGACATACCCATTGCTATAATCGACAAAAGAAGGCCAAAAGCCAATGTGAGTGAGATCGTGAACATAATCGGAAATGTGGAGGGCAAGAGAGTCATACTTGTTGATGACATGATTGACACAGCGGGAACAATCACAAATGCGGCCAACGCGCTCAAAGAACGCGGCGCCATTGAAGTTGACGCCTGCTGCACCCATGCAGTGCTTTCGGGGCCGGCTTTGAAAAGAATTGAAGATTCGGCAATCAATGAGCTTGTTGTGCTTAACACAATAAATCTTCCGGAAGAAAAGAAAATAGACAAGCTTGTTGAGCTTTCAGTTTCAAAAATATTTGCGGAGGCAATAAACCGCATCCATGAAGGAGTTTCAATTTCAAAGCTTTTTGATTGATCAATATGGCTAAAACAAAATTGCCAAATGTGTTTGCGGCACATTGACAACAGCTGGGGACAAAGTTTTTTGTCAGACAGATTTTTGCCAGCATGCGAACACATTGATGACAAAACACATTGAGTTTTTGCAAGAAAGGCTTTTGCAGTGCAAAGCCTTTCTTTTTTTGTGAACGGTTGCAGTTTGATGACGGCATGCGCTCTCAAGCTTTTGCAGGCCGAAATTTCACAAAAATTTCCCCTCGCATTGACAAACATGCTCCAAAAAAATCCTGTATTAGAATAAGCCGCTGTCAAACGGCATAGAATTGTAAAAATGTCCTGAACAGGAGGATTTTTGGTGAAGAATTATATTGAGGAAAGGGCAATTGAAGTTGCACAGTTTATTGTCAATTCCAACGCCACAGTCCGGGAAACAGCCAAAAAATTTGGCGTCAGCAAAAGCACAGTGCACAAAGACATAACCGATAGAATTGAGAAACTTGATCCAGCCTTGGCAAGCAATGTGCGCAAAGTTCTGGAGGTCAACAAGGCAGAACGACATATAAGGGGCGGCCTTGCCACAAGAGAAAAATATTTGCATCTGACAAGAGGTCAGGCAAAATGATTTCATAAATACATCGAAGCGAAAAAATGATATGAAGTTTTTGTTGAGCAGTTTGTGAACGGTGTGACAAATGTCATGCCGTTTTGTTTTGTTTCTGCAAAGCAAAATGGCGAGTGGTTTTGAAACTGATTTTGCCAAAAAATGTGAAATTTGGCGGGGTTCTTTTTTGCAGTTTTTTGGATTTTGTTGAAGCTTGGCCGTTTTTGAAGTGTTGAACTTTGGCATATGTTTTGTGATAAAAACATTGACGTCACAAAATTTTTATAAAAGAATTAACTTTTAACTCCCAATTCGCTTTTGTGTTACTCAAGCCAATGTGCTTGTGCTTCCTGTCATGCAGAAGGGCGGCGGCTGAAAAGGAATTGGGACATTTTCAATTAAATTTCTGAATTTTAATATTAATTTTCACAAACAAAAAACATAAATTAAACCATTTTTGTTCCAACTGAATGTGTTATGATGTATAATGTAAAAAATAAGGAGGGAGTTTTTTGAAAAGAATATTATTTTTTGCAGCAGTGATTGCTGTGTCTGTCAATGCATATGCATCGGCAGCTGAAAACGTGATTGCAGAAGGAAACACAATTGTCACAAAGTCGAACCCTATATACAACATAAATCCTTTTGATCCGGCAAAAATTGAGGGGGTTGGCCAAAATGGAACACTGACAGCCCTGACGCCTGAAGGAAGGCTTGAAATTGAGCTTGGCGCCCCTCTTATGAAAATTAATGACGCTTATGTTGACAGAATTTGTTTTGCCAACGGCAAGTGGGGCGTTATGCGCGGTGTTGGGAAAATGGTTTTTGACGGAAGCGAAAATTGGGCGCCGCTTGAAAACTATAGATATAAAAACGACAAAACACAAATCTATACATTGCCAATTGACGAGAAAATATTGGTTGAAAACGGCATGTGCACATATTTTGACGTTGTGAGCGACAGTGTTCAAAAAACATATATATATGACGCTGTTTCAGTTGGGCCAAACAACAACAGCATAAACATGAGGTTCATGAATGTGAGGGGAATTGGCTCCACAGAACAGCTGAAGCAATGGCTCAAGGGCAAGCATGACGCGGGAACGCCAGTTGTTTTTTATTATGCGCTGAACAACTCTGCTTTTGAACCCTTTGATGAAAAAACCAATGAATTTTTGAACCGAATAGATTCAAAAAAAATTGTTTTCGCCGACTTAAACATTGCTGAAGAAAATGAAAAAACAGATGAAAATTCCAACACATTTTTTAATGATGGAAAGGCAGAGGGCTTCATTGAAAACTTCAAAAATAATGTCAAAATGGTCAAAGTTTATGGCGGAAACGAACACATGGGGCTTTATATAGACAGCTATGAAGCCAATGACAGAGGCCTTGTTGTGAAACTTAAGGACAGCGGGGAAAATTCAAATGTGTATACAGGCGAAATTGCCTATGGAAAAATAGATTTCATGAGCAAAAAAAATTCTGAGATAACATTTGAAAGCGAAACAAGCAAGGCGGTTGTGAAAATTCAAGTATATTTTTATGGACTTGTTCTCCCGACAGAAAGCGGAAGTGGCTATACATATGATGAAACTGGCTTAAAGCCGGTGTGTTATGTTCGGGAAAGGCTGATACTTCCAGACAACATATTGTCGTTTGAAGGAGAAAAAGTTGAGCTTTATTTGGGAAACGCCATTGCCAACAGAGTTGGAGAAGGGAAAAATGACATAAAGGCTGGTGGCGGCGTCAGTGTTGAAAATGGCGACAAAATTTCGTTTGATGCAAAAGAGAGCTTTGGTTTTCCGCTCAAATTTGGAAGTGATGAATATGAGATAAACGTTGTTTCGTTTGAGGACAAGCCGCTCGAAAGGGACATAAAAGTTATGCTTTTGGGCGACAGCCTTATAAATGAAGACAAATATCCGCGTTTTTTGGGCGAAATGCTTGGCGAGAGGGCAAAGCTTGTTGGAACGAGGGGAAGCGGCAGCTTTCTTCACGAGGGCCGTGGCGGCTGGGCAATATATGACTATTGCAACAGCGAAAGCAAATATGGATATACAAACCCATTTTTGAACAACGGAAAATTTGATTTTTCTTACTATATGAAAAACAATGGTTTTGAAAATGTGGACTATGTTGTTGTCAACCTTGGCATAAATGATTTGAATTTGATTGGGCACAATGACAGCAGCGAAATTCTCTCATATTTTGATTCTGTTATAAAAAGCATATTCGAATTTGATCCAGACACAAAAATAGTGATAAACACGCCCATAATGCTTTTTGACACAAATGAAACAGTGACTGCCAAAAATGCAAGGCTTGAATTCATAGAAAAGCTCAATGAAAAGTATGGTTCACAGGCAAATGAAGGGATATTTTTCTCGCCGTCATATATAATGCTGGATCCATATATGGATTTCAAGCTGAAAGAACCAGTTATGAACGATGAAAATCAAAATGGAAGCTTCGTTGTCACAGACACAACTCACCCGGCTGACAGCGGCTATAAAAAAATTGCTGAAAGCACATATAAAGTTATAAAATTTGCTGAAAGCATTTCGGGTTTAGAATGAAATAAATGCACTTTGAAAAGGGCGGATTTATTGGCCGGTTTTGTTTTGATGATTCAATTGTTTTGGTCAGCGCGTGCTGTTGCTTAAATGGCAGCGTGTGCTGACCACATATCGCCATACATAATTATAGAACCGCTGAAAATGCAGCATATAAAAACTTTTTGGCTTTCGTGCAAATGGCAAATGAAAATCAAAATGGTGAATAAAATGAAAAATTTTTGAAAAAAATAAAAAAGTGAGAAGAAAGTGTTGACAAATTGGAAAAAATAAGTATAATAAATAAGCGGTTGTCAGTTTAGACAACAATTTGAAATATCACTTTGAAAAATAAATCAAATTTGTACTTGACAAAGCCAAAAAAGTGAGTATAATAAGTGAATGTTGCGGGGGCGGAGAGGCCGGGCGACAGAGAAAGAGCAATAGAAATCAGTGAAAAGAGCAGTTGCAAAAAAAGTTAAAAAAAGAAAAAAAGAGCTTGACA
>JAAVYN010000035.1 GCA_022791155.1 Bacillota bacterium
AAAAGCGCGAAACGAGATTCGAACTCGCGGCCCTCGCCTTGGCAAGGCGATGCTCTACCACTGAGCCATTCGCGCAAATGTATGCAGTCGAGGGGACTTGAACCCCTACCCAGAAACCCGGACTAGATCCTTAGTCTAGCGCGTATGCCAATTCCGCCACGACTGCATATTCAATTTAGCTTTAACAGTTTAACATAAAAACACAAAAACGTCAACAAATTTTATGATTTTTGTCCAAAAAAATTGTCTTTGAAGAAAAGCAAAACGCCGCACATTATTATCCCGCCGCCAACAACAGTTCTTGCGTCAGGAACTTCCCCCGCAAATATGAAGCCAAATATGGCAGTTATAAAAGGCGTCAAAAACATATAGTTGCTCACAGAAGAAGTGTTTTTTGTTTTTGAAAATGCCTGAGCCCACGAAATATACGCCAATGCACTGGCAAAAATTCCCAAAACAAGTATGTTTACATATTGATTCACTGGCGCCGTTTTGACCTCTGTCCATGCCTGAGGCGCAAATATAAAAAGCATTATAGTGCCAAAAAATATACTATATGATGTCACAGACAAAGGCGCATACATTTTCGTCATTTTCTTCTGCAAAAGATTATACACGCTCAAAGACAGCGCCGCCAAAAGCAGCCAAATCACTCCCTCATTGACAGTCAGCTGTCCGCCCATGAGGCTCAAAACGAGTATGCCGCAAAATTCAACACCCGTTGCAGCCCACTGATGAATTTTTAACCTTTCTCCATAAAAAATTCTTGCCAAAAGTGCCGTCATTATGGGCGCTGTGGCCACAATGACACTGCTTGTTGCTGAAGGAACAAGTTCAGTGCCCCTGTTAAACGTCAACATATATATGAAAAATCCGGCCGCTCCCGAAAATATGAACCATGGAACATCTTTGAGTTTTGGCGGCATTATCTTTTTTGCCACAACAACAATCACAAGAAATGCCGATGCCACTATATATCTCAGAAAGCCCAATGGATATGGTGAAAAGTGAACCATTGCCAGCCTTGAAAACACATATGCCAGCGACCAAAAAGTCACTGTTATGAATGCATATGGATGATAACTTTTTAACAGTCTCATGTCAACAACCTCCAAAAAATGAAAAAACAGTTTTCAAAAACAAAAGGCCAGTTTCAAATTTTTGAAATATATAATTTAATCAAATATATTTGCTTCAATTTTTCAAATGCTCCACAAATCAAAATTTGCGAAATTTCCGCACGGAAGTTACAGCGGCAATGCCCTGCCAAAAACAGAAATCCTCTGAAAATAACTTCTGCAAACAAAACTCACAAAACACAACAAAACATAAACCTCATGGCGCCTTCTGAATTATATTTGCGGCATGTGACAGCCTCAAACGCACTTGCCATTGCTCTGCGGTTCATTTCCATGTGGAAATTCATATATATGCAAAAACAAAATGCCATTCAAAATGTGCAAATATTTTTTGCCTCATATCCATTGCATAGCTTTTGCTGACATTTTAAGCTTGTTGAGGAAGACTTTCGCTTTTTTAACCCAGTCAGCGGACATTTGATTTTGCATTCATTGCAGAACAACGTCTAAAAACAAATTTTCTTCCAAACTTGGAAATTTGCCAATATTTTTGTTTCACATGTGCATTCACAAACTATGTTTTTGTTCTAAAATCAAAACAGTGACATTTGTTGAAACCTATCTTTTTTATACGCCTTAATTATGTCTTCCATTTTATATAAAATGTTTTTTTCCCGACAGCGCTCCTCAAACATCTCTCTAAGTTTTTCTGCTTTCAAGCTTTTGCACACATATTTAAGCCCATATGTATCAATATATTTCTGTTTCAGACCATTGTCAAGTTTATTTAGAAAATATTCTCTTTGATTTTCTCTCAGCGTGACAGCAAACCCCGGAAATATAAAATTTGCTCCATTTTCGGTGGCTTTATCCACAATTGAAATTATGTTTTCCTCGTTGTCTGTTATAAACGGAACAACGGGCATGAGCAAAACTCCCGAAAATATTCCGGCACTGCGAAGCTCCCTCAATGCATAAAGTCTCTTTTCCGGCGGTTCTGCTTTGGGTTCCAAAAATTTAGCCACATGTTCATTCAAGGATGTTATTGTAATTTTGGCAATCACAGGAGCATTGTTCGAAATTTCTTTCAATAAATATAAGTCTCTTGATATAAGACTGCTTTTGGTGTCAATTGACACACCAAACCCATATTTTTGAATTATCTCCAAAGCCTTCCTTGTCGCTCCAAATTCTCTTTCAAATGGATTATATGTGTCGGACATGGAACCAATGCCAATGACTCCTGTGTTTCTTTTTGAACGCAATTGCATTTCCAAAACAGAAGCAAAATTTGCTTTCAATTTCACATTGTCAAAATTTTCAATGTTATAGCATGAACTGCGGCTGTCGCAATATATGCAGCCATAACAACAACCACGGTAAATATTCATTGTATAGTCAATTCCAAACCAATTTTTTCCATCACTTTTATAAATTATGCTTTTTGCATCAATCTTTTCAATCACAATTTTTTTCCATGTCCAGCAGAGAAAGCTGAACGGCTGTCTCCTTTCTGCCAATTTCAGGCTGAAATTTTTTATATACACTGCTCATGCCATATTTTTGGGAACAATAATCAATTCTTTTGAAAACTTCACGTTTTCGTTCCTTTTTGACATGTGGATCAACAAAATATTTCACAATATTGTCAATTTTGCTGGAAAATTCGCTTTTCATGAAATCTGTGAAATAGTCCTTTGTTTTTCCTCTCAAATTCAGCATTCCTGGAAGAATATAATCAGCCCCACTTTCGGCTGATTTACAGTAGATTGCTTCAATGTTTTCAAACGAATCCGTCAGATAAGGTATCAGCGGCATCATGTGAATTCCCCTGACTGCATTGGTTTTTGAAAATTCTTTTAACACTTCAAACCGCCTGAAACCCGCCGATGCTTTTGGCTCAAGTTTGCTTTCCAAATTTCTGTCAACACATGTCACAGTGAATGCTATGTTGACATATGTGAGCCTCGAAAGTTCATCAATCAGTTCAAAATCTCTCAATATCAATTCCGATTTAGTTGATATTATACATGGATTTTTATACTTTATCAAAATTTTGAGCAATTGTGGCATAATTTCATATTTTCCTTCTGCTTTCTGATAACAATCGGAAACGCCGCCTATATTTATAACTTCCTTTTTCCAAGAAGCCTTGTTAAGTTGTTCTTCCAGTTTTTCGGCAATGTTCACTTTAACATATATATCATCAAAATATTTACCACCGTTTTTAATATAGTCATGGGAATATATAGCATAACAATATTTGCAGCCGTGAACACAGCCTCTGTATGGATTCATATCCCAAACAAAAGGCAAATATCTGCTGTCTATTTTTACGGCGGCAGAAGAACACATAATTTCTTTGACCTTTTCCAAAACAATACCTCCCATGATTGAATACCGATTGTGATATTTGAAGAAACAAACAAATCAAACTTGTTCAACTGAAAGCTACAAAATCATATATTTATGAACATTTTTAATATGCAAAAAGAACTGCTTCAACAAAAGAGAAGCAGTTCTTTGAATCAAACTAGGGTAGCAGGATTTGAACCTGCGAATGACGGAATCAGAATCCGTTGCCTTACCGCTTGGCGATACCCCATCAAAGATAAAGCTGGGCTAGCTGGATTCGAACCAGCGAATGCAGGAGTCAAAGTCCTGTGCCTTACCGCTTGGCGATAGCCCATTAATTTATTAACAAAAAATGCTATTAATAACCAAAAAAAGCGCGAAACGAGATTCGAACTCGCGGCCCTCGCCTTGGCAAGGCGATGCTCTACCACTGAGCCATTCGCGCAAATGTATGCAGTCGAGGGGACTTGAACCCCTACCCAGAAACCCGGACTAGATCCTTAGTCTAGCG
>JAAVYN010000036.1 GCA_022791155.1 Bacillota bacterium
ACATAATTATAACATAAATTTAAAATAAAGTAAATTTTTTATTAATTAAATATATTTTAAAAATTTGTTCTATGCGGCACAGCGACAAATGTCTTCGATTATAACACAGCTGCTTCAACCAAAAATGGTGAAGCTTCTTAAGCATTGTGTTAACATGGAAACACGTTTTCTTGTATAGCAAAACAAATTTAAAGCTATAAAAAATATATGCTTCCAAAACAATAAAATTCTAAAAACAATTATAAAAATCTGCTATCACAAAACCGTTCATCATTTATATTCTGCCTGTTTGTGTTCAAAAATTTATGACTGAAAATATTTATATGATTCAACTGACAACTGACATTTTTCCACAAAATTTTTGCTTTTCGCAACTACAAAATTAAAAAGTTTGCAGTTCTATTTCAAAAAGCTTTTCTCACACATTTCAAGTTCAATTTGAGTTATGTGTTCATATAACAATAATAAAAAGACAGCTGGAAAACCAACTGTCTTTAATCTTCAATTTTAAAAATTATTTCGCATATTCCACAGCCCGAGTCTCTCTTATAAGGCTGACTTTAATCTGTCCCGGATATTCCAATTCATCCTCAATCTTTTTCGCTATTTCTCTTGCCAAAACAGGAAGGCCGTCATCGTTTGTGTCTTCTGGAATGACAATAATTCTCAGCTCTCGTCCAGCTTGTATTGCAAAAGATTTTTCAACGCCCTTAAAATTATCGCCAATTTCTTCAAGTTTCTGAAGGCGCTTAATATATGATTCCAATGTTTCTCGTCTTGCTCCTGGCCTTGCAGCCGAAATGGCATCAGCCGCCTGAACAAGAACGGCTATAATGCTTTGTGGGTCAACATCTCCATGATGTGCCTCAACGGCATTCACCACAACATGGTTCTCTTTGAATTTTTTGAGAAGTCCAACCCCTATGCTGACGTGTGATCCTTCCATTTCATGATCAATGCTTTTTCCAATGTCATGCAAAAGCCCCGCGCGTTTTGCAATGTTCACGTCAACGCCTATCTCAGCAGCCATTATTCCCGCAAGATGTGAAACTTCTATAGAATGTTTAAGTACATTTTGACCATAGCTTGTCCTGTATTTCAGTTTGCCAAGAAGCCTTATCAGTTCATGGTGAAGGCCATTGACACCAGTTTCAAATGTGGCTGCCTCGCCCTCTTCTCTGATGATAACATCAACTTCTTTTTTGGCCTTTTCAACCATTTCTTCAATTCTTGAGGGATGCACCCTTCCATCAACAATGAGTTTTTCAAGCGCAATTCTTGCAATTTCACGTCTCACAGGATCAAAACCTGAAAGTATGACCGCCTCTGGTGTGTCATCAATTATGAGATCTATTCCAGTGAGAGTTTCAAGCGCTCTTATATTTCTTCCTTCACGGCCAATTATGCGGCCTTTCATCTCATCATTGGGAAGCTGGACAACCGAAACCGTTGTCTCTGTGACATGATCCACAGCACATCTTTGAATGGCATTGGCCACAATTTCGCGGCTTCGCTTTTCAGCGTCAAGTTTAGCCTTTGATTCAATCTCTTTGATCATGATTGCCGCCTCATGCTTGACATCATTTTCAATTGTGCTCAAAAGATAATTTTTGGCTTCTTCTCTTGTGAGCCCCGATATTCTTTCAAGCTCATGAATATGTTTTTCCTGTATTGCCTCAACTTCTTCTTTTTGTTTCTCAAACTCTTCAAGTTTTTTGTTAAACGACTCTTCCTTCTTTTCAAAAGAATCAGCTTTTTTGTCAAGAGTTTCTTCTTTTTGAACGAGCCTTCTTTCTGTTCTTTGAAGTTCGTTCCGTCTTTCTCTGACTTCCCGTTCCAATTCATTTTTTGTTCTCAGGCTTTCTTCTTTGGCTTCAAGAAGAATTTCCTTTTTTTTCGCTTCAGCTTCCTTTTTGGAGTCTTCAACTATTTTTTCTGCTCTACTTTCAGCCAATCCAATTTTTGCTTCCGCAATGTGCTTTCTATAGTTAAAGCCTATTAATAAGCCTATCACCACACAAATGACACCCGTAACAACCGCCAAAATCAATGGATCTATGGGAAACACCTCCTTAGTTATTATTTATCTTCACGCAAAATGCGCCTCTATAATTTTAATTCTTTTTAACATGCGTGTCAAGATTGTTTTGCCTATTTTTTGCCATTCAATTCAAAATTGCACAAAAAATATATTCAAAACCATCATTTTTTTATGATTTTATGTCAAAAAACATTCACTTTTGCGGCACTAATATATAATAAAATAAAACAGCGACAAACCACAAATATAATTGGTTCATCGCTGCTTTGACAAAAGGCGTGCCCGCTCCCCTTCCTCTGTCTGACGGTTCAGAAAAACCGGTTATATATACATTGCGGCGTCTTCTATGCTTATTCCGCTGTGAATTGATATGTTAATGGCATCTGATATTATTTTTGAAAGTCTGTCTATAACAGCGTCAACCTCCTTGGGGGTCACAAACATGTTTCCAGTGTATGGATTCAATGTGTCATATATAAGCTTATATCTATCCTCACTTTCAATGCTTTCAAGCATGTTATAAAACTCACTCCCTTTTTCAGCCACTGCTGACATCTCTTTCAACATCATTCCCATTGTGTCGTTGACAAGAGTCGCCGCATCCACAACTGTTGGCACACCTATGGCTATGACAGGCACACCAAGTGTTTCTGCATTCAACGCCTGACGTTTGTTGCCAATTCCGCTTCCTGGTATAATTCCTGTGTCCGAAAGCTGAATTGCGGCATTTATCCTTGACGAACGCCTTGCGGCCAACGCATCAACAGCAATCACAACATCGGGCTGTATCCTCTTTGCGATCCCTTTTATTATTTCGCCTGTTTCAATTCCTGTTATTCCCATAACCCCCGGGGAGATCGCCGCTGCAGGCCTCACAGCCCCGTCAAGCTCTTCTGGGAGTGTGTCAAACAGGTGCCTTGTGACAAGAACTTTGTTCACAACCTTTGGCCCCAACGCATCGGGTGTTATGTTCCAGTTTCCAAGCCCCACAACCAAAAAAGTCAGGTCATCACTTTCAGGGCATAGCTCACTTATATATTTTGCAAGTCTTTCTGTTATTTCTCTATGGCAGAGAGGATCATTTTCTCTAAGTCCGCCGCTTTCAATTGTTATATACTTTCCGCAAGGTTTGCCCATTGCCTCACTTCCGGCCTCGTTCACTATTTCAACAATTGTTATATCCATACATTCAGTTTGTTCTGTGTCAACAATTATTCCATCACTGAGGCTGCCTTTTTCTTCTTCAACAATTTCACGGGCTTCCACGGCCAAATCGGTTCTTGTGGAAAATTTCTTCTTTTCATCCATTCATTAAACACCACCTTAATTTTTATATTTGCCTATATAAAAAATTTATATACATTTATTATCCATTTTTGTAACCGGAAAAGCCACTTCAGAATATATTATAATTCAAAGTGGTTTTTGGGGGTGTTTGTTTGTCAGACTTAAACAACATATGTCCTTTCACTTACAGCGGGTATAACTCATTTCCGCAGCCTCTCTCCCCTGACGAGGAGGAAAAATACATTCAGTTGCTAAAAAACGGCGACAGCGCTGCAAAAAACGTGCTCATAGAACGCAACCTGCGTTTAGTGGCACATATAGTCAAAAAATATTCGTCGGCACGAGACAGTGAGGATCTCATTTCGATAGGCGCCATTGGCCTTATAAAGGGAATTTCGTCTTTCAACCCTGAAAAAAACACCAGATTAGCCACATATGCCGCAAGATGTATAGAAAACGAAATATTAATGCATTTAAGATCTTCAAAAAAATATATGAACGATGTATATCTTCAAGATCCAATAAGCAGTGACAAAGAAGGAAATGAAATAACAATATTGGATGTTATAAGCCAAACTGGTGAAACAATCAGTGACATTGTGGATTTAAGTTTTGATGTCAAAAGCCTTTATGAAAACATTGCCTGCTGTTTGAAACCACAGGAACGTGTAGTCATTGAGCTGCGTTATGGTCTTCGTGGAAAAGATGAGATAACACAGCGCGAGATAGCAAAATTGCTTGGAATTTCAAGAAGCTATGTAAGCCGCATTGAAAAGCGTGCCATAAAAAAACTTCATGCCGCAATGCATGCTGACATTTAACATAATATAGCCGAGACAGTTTCTCGGCAGTACATATCCATTTTATCAAAGTATATTTTCACATCATCAAATTTTTCAATTCAAAATATATTTCTGCTTCAAATCCTGTCTAATAAAAAAATAAACCCCCGGCAAACCGAAGGTTTCAAATCTAATATTTGTCAATATGCTCCATATTATTGATGTCAAAACAAATTTAATCGCTTGGCTAATGTCAGAACATATCCATTCACTTTGTGCATAACTAAGTTTATGTTAAGAATTCACCCATAAAAAGCACACTTATCATATCAACAAATCAAAGCTTGTTGACAAGTTTTGTGAGAGAAGATTTTTTGCGCGCACAGCTGTTTTTCTTGATGACGCCTTTTGTATAAGCTCTGTCAATGGCGCTTATAGCATTTTTCAAAGCGGCCTTAGCTGCTTCTTTGTCTTTTGCTTCAACAGCAGCAACAACTTTTTTCATGGCTGTTTTTGTGCTTGATTTAATCATTTTGTTGACCAATGTTTTCTTTGCTATAACTTTAACTCTTTTTTTCGCTGATTTAATGTTTGCCACGTGTTTTTCCTCCTAATATATTCTTATATGAGTCCGTTTAATATTAGTTTAATTTTGCTTTTGCGGCGTCAACCAGCTTTGTAAAGCCTTCTGCGTCGCTCACAGCCAAATCTGCCAACATTTTTCTGTTCATATTTATGTTGGCCAGTTTAAGGCCGTGCATAAGCTGGCTATAGGAGATGTTGTTTATCCTTGCGGCGGCGTTGATTCTTGTTATCCAAAGACTTCTATATTCTCTTTTTGTCTGTTTTCTTCCGGCGAAAGCATATGCCATGGCTTTCATAACAGATTGTTTTGCTGTTCTATATTGTTTGCTTCTTGCTCCGCGGTAGCCTTTAGCCAATTTCAAAACTTTTTTATGTTTTTTTCTTGCATTAAGCGCACCTTTAACTCTTGCCATTTTAACTTCCTCCTAATTCTGTAAGCCGTATTAAGCGTATGGTAACAATTTTTTCTTGATAGTATTCAAAACAGTTTTGTCTGTCAATGTTGACTTTCTAAGATTTCTTTTTCTCTTAGTTGATTTTTTTCCAAGAATATGCTGAGTGTTGGCTTTATGTCTTTTAAGCTGTCCTGTTCCTGTAACCTTAAAACGCTTTGAAACTGCTTTTTTTGTTTTTAACTTAGGCATAATATAAGTCCTCCTTAAGTAACTGTAGCTAATATTTTATCAACCCTTTGGCGCAAGAAACATCACAAGGCTTCTTGCTTCCATCTTAGGCGCTTTATCGATAACACCAAATTCCGAAATGTCATTGGCAAAATTTTCAAGTATGGTGACAGCCGTTTTTGAATGTCCAATCTCACGGCCTCTGAAACGTATGCTTATTTTCACTTTGTCGCCGTTTTTGAGAAACTCAATTGCCTTGCGCACTTTAACCTGAACATCATGGGTGTCAATGCTTGGTGACAGGCGCAGCTCTTTAATGTCAACAGTTTTCTGTTTCTTTTTTGCTTCTTTTTCTTTTTTTGCCTGATCAAATCTATATTTTCCATAATCCATGATCTTGCATACCGGCGGCTTAGCATTCGGAGCAATCTTAACTAAATCAAGATGCTTCTCATCGGCAATCCTTTGTGCCTCTTTGGAAGAAACAATTCCCAATTGGTTTCCCTCATTGTCAATAAGCCTTACTTCCCTATCCCTGACCTGTTCATTAATCATTAACTCAGTAATCGCACTGCACCTCCTAAAAAATATAAAAAAGAGCGGATAAAGTTATATACCCGCTCTCAAAACAACATAAAATGCCCAAAAGACAAATCAAAAGTTCTGTATTAACCTCCACGGCCTTTGCCGCAAGGTGAGAAGCGGTCACTTCTTCTTTATTGCCTATGGCAGTATATCACAGTTCAAATCAAAAGTCAACAAATGTTTGAAATTTTATCAATCATTCTGTCTTGTTTCAATTTCATTTGTCATTCTTTCAATCACTTCACTCAAATCTTTTTGTCCCTCATCACCGGCTCTTGTTCTAAGCGAAACTTTGTTTGCTTCCAAATCCTTCTCGCCAACAACAATGATATACGGTATTCTTTCGTTTCTGGCCTCTCTTATCTTATAGCCAATTTTTTCGGCTCTGAGATCGATTTCCGTTCTTATGCCGGCTTTTGTGAGCTCGCTTTCAACTTTTTTGGCATAGTCCTCATATTTTTCCGACAAAGAAAGAACTTTTGCCTGAACAGGTGAAAGCCATGTTGGAAATGCTCCGGCATAGTGCTCAATCAATATGCCTATGAACCTTTCAATTGAGCCAAAGCAAACTCTGTGTATCATCACAGGGCGTTTCTTTGTTCCGTCAGCTGTTGTATATTCAAGGTCAAACCTTTCTGGCATCTGCATGTCAAGCTGTATCGTTCCGCATTGCCATGTGCGGCCGAGAGAGTCTTCAAGATGAAAATCAATTTTGGGGCCATAGAACGCTCCGTCACCCTCATTGACAACATAGTCAATTTTGTTTGCCTCCAGCGCGGCAACAAGGCCGTTTGTCGCAATCTCCCATGCCTCGTCACTTCCCATGCTGTTTTCAGGGCGCGTTGAAAGCTCAATGTGATATTTGAAGCCAAAAAGCTTATAAACCTCGTCAATGAGGGCAATCACGCCGCTTATCTCTTTTGGAATCTGCTCTTCTGTCATAAATATATGCGCGTCATCCTGATTGAAGCAACGGACTCTCATAAGGCCATGGAGCGCACCGCTCTTCTCATGACGGTGAACAAGTCCAATTTCGGCCACTCGCATAGGAAGATCTCTGTATGAGTGGAGATCCTGTTTATAAACAAGCATGCCGCCTGGGCAGTTCATTGGTTTAACAGCAAAGTCTTCCTCGTCAATGACTGTTGTATACATGTTGTCTTTATAGTGATCCCAATGGCCGCTGTTTTCCCAAAGTTTGCGGCTGAGTATAACAGGTGTTGAAACCTCAACATATCCGGCTTTTTTGTGAATTTCCCTCCAATATTCCATGAGCGTGTTTTTGAGCACCATTCCTTTTGGAAGGAAAAACGGAAAACCGGGGCCTTCATCAAGCAGTGCAAAAAGCTTAAGCTCCTTGCCAAGCTTTCTATGATCACGTTTTTTGGCCTCCTCAAGAAGATTGAGATAGTTTTCAAGATCACTTGCTTTTGTATACGCTGTTCCGTATATTCTTGACAGCATTTTATTCTTTTCATTTCCGCGCCAATATGCCCCGGCAACGCTCATGAGCTTGACAGCTTTAACATATTTTGTGCTCATCAGATGAGGCCCGGCACAAAGATCTGTGAAATCTCCCTGTGTATAGAAAGAAATTTCAGCGTCTTCTGGCAAGTCTTCTATAAGCTCAACCTTATATGGCTCATTTTTGTCATTCATAAATTTGATTGCTTCGCTGCGAGGAAGTGTGAAACGTTCTATGGCTATGTTCTCTTTCGCAATTTTTTTCATTTCAGCTTCAATTTTTTCAAGTTCCTCTTCAGTGAATGGCGAGGGTCTGTCAAAGTCATAATAGAAGCCCTCTGCAATTGAAGGCCCAATTGCAAGCTTTGTTTCAGGAAAAAGCCTTTTGATGGCCTGAGCCATCATGTGGCTTGCTGTGTGGCGAAATGCTTTTTTGCCTTCCTCGTCATCAAAAGTGCATATATCAACCTGACAATCGCTGTTCACAACAAATCTCAAATCCTCCGTGCTTCCGTCAACAATGCCGCAACACGCGTTTCGTGCCAAACCCTCGCTTATGCTTTGGGCAATTTCAAAAACGCTCACAGGATTTTCAAATTCCTTGACAACTCCGTTTTTTAATGCAACTTTAATCATCAAAAAAACTCCTTTCAAAAATAAATTTCAAAAACAAAAAACTCCCGCCCCTTAGCTCCTTATGGATAAAAAGGGACGGGAGAATTAATCCCGCGGGTCCACCCTAATTGTGTTAAACCTCTTAATTTTGGCTTTTAACGCAGCCACGCGTGCTTGATTGGAGCCGCTCCGGGGCAGTTTTCATTTTGCTGGTCTTAAAAACGCTTTCAGCCACGGCATTTTCTCTCTTAAAAAACCTTCTGCAAAACTACTTTTCCCATCATCACTTTAGCTATAGTTGATTATAGCATATAAAAACACACTGTCAAGGCAAATATTCAAATATTATTTTGTGACATCGAAGCTTTCTTTTTTATTTTCACACTGCAATTGAAATTGAATGTCTGTTGTGATATTATAGCTGAAATCATTCAAAACCGGACATTGTTTTTCACGTAAAAACAAATGCCATGCATCAATTTCAAAATGACGATTTAGGAGATTAAAAACATGAAAACAGCAATTATATACTATTCACAACACCACGGAAACACCAAAAAACTGATTGATTCTATAGCTTCAAAGCATGAAATAGCAATGATAGACATTGCTAAAAATCCAGATTTAAGTTTATCAGACTATGACATAATAGGGTTTGCCTCTGGAATATATTTTGGAAAGTTCCACAAATCAATAATACAGTGTATATCTCAAAAACTTCCTGAAAACAAAAAAGTGTCTTTCATATATACATATGGTTCCAAAAGCGACAACTATATAAAATCAGCCGAAAAAGCCGCCATCGCCAAAAACTCAAAAATTGTTGGTTCTTTTCACTGCAATGGTTTTGACACGTTTGGGCCGTTCAAGCTCATTGGCGGCATTGCAAAAGGCCATCCAAATGAAAACGAGATTTCAGAGGCTATAAAATTCTTTGAAAATGTTATAAAATGAAATGTTTGCAGCTATAATTTATTCTTTCTTTTTATTTCAAAACATTTACAAACCCAAAAAACATTGCCCAAGCCATTGGCGGCAGCTTTTTTCAATACCAAATTTTATATATTCAACTTTCGCAATTAAAAAACTTTTTGCTTGCCAATAAAATATTTTTCAAAAATATATTGATTAAAAATCTAAAAGTGATATATTCTCTTGTGAGGGAGATGATTTTAGTGTTTTTTGCAGATTATCACACACATTCCTGTTTTTCTTCTGACAGCACAACGCCTTTGGAGGAAAACATAAAACAGGCCATAAGTTTGGGGTTGAAAGAAATCGCTGTCACAGATCATATTGATTTTGACTATCCTGATCCCGAATATCCTTTTTTGTTTGATTGCAGTCAATATGATTTCGCCATTGAAAATTTGAAACAAAAATATAAAAATATGATAACAATACGCAAGGGTGTTGAAATAGGCATACAGCCTCATGTTTACAAACTCATTGAAAACTTGACAAATGAAAATCATTTTGATTTTATAATTGGCTCAACACACTGCGTTGACAAATTTGATCTATGCACAAATGAATTTTTTGAAGGAAAAACAAAACACGAAGCATATGAAGGATATTTCAAAGATGTGCTTAACAACGTCAAAAACACCGATTTCTATAATGTGTATGGACACATTGACTTCATAAACCGTTATGGAAGCTATGACGACAAAACAATGGACTATAAAGAATTTCAATATATAACTGACGAAATATTAAAAACTATAATCGACAAAGGCAAAGGCATTGAAATAAACACTTCCGGCTATCGTTATGGCCTTGGACACACTCATCCACAGGCTGAACTTGTGGAGCGATATAAACAACTTGGGGGCGAAATTATAACCGTTGGAAGTGACGCCCACACACCAAAAGACATAGCTGCTGACTTCACAGCCGCCTATAATATATTAAGAAACTGCGGTTTCAAGCACATAACAGTTTTTGAGGACAAAAAACCACGTTTCATCAAAATTTAGCAAGTGGTCATATGTAAGAAGGAGGAGTTTGCAATGTCTGAACAGAACATAAAAACTTTGGGGAAAAGGCCTGTAAAAGCTATAATGTCTCTTTCCATGCCTTCAATAGCTGAACAATTTTTGGTTTCACTTTCATCGCTGATTGACACCGCCATGGTTGGCTCTATAGGCGCTGCCGCCACAGCTGGCGTTGGCCTGAACATATCAACAATATGGCTTGTAGAGGGGCTTATAACAGCTGCAAGCGCTGGGTGCATGTTCCTTGTCGCAAGAAAAATTGGTGAGGAAAAACCTGTTGCTGCCAAACGCGTGGCACGCCAATCGGTCACAATTTCCATTGTGCTTGGGTTCATTCTTTCGTTGATCACATTTTCAATTTCGGGGTTCATACCATATTGGCTGGGCGCCTCCCCTGAAATTATACCCTCGTCAACAGCATATATGAAGGTTTACAGCTTGGCATTCATGTTTCAGTCAATATCAGTTATAGTTTCGTCAATATTCAGAGCTGCTGGCAACACAAAATCACCCTTTTTGATCAACACTGTTGCAAACATAGCAAATATCATAGGCAATTTCCTTCTTATATACCCTTCTCGCGCTATAGCCGGGTTCAACATATATGGCGCCGGCATGGGTGTCAGAGGCGCGGCCATATCAACTTTGATTTCAAAAATGATTGCCGCTGTGCTGCTTATAACACTTGTTACAAAACTCGAATCGCCGATTAAAATATCAGTCAAGGGTGACTACCGTGTCCCACTCAAGGATCTAAAAAAGTTCCTTGTTATAGGCATTCCTGTTGCAGCCGAAAGAAGCGCTGTTTGCATTGGACAAATTGTTCTGACAGGCATAGTGACACGCATCGGAACAGCCGCTCTTGCCGCGCATTATCTTGCCAACAATATAGAAAGCCTTCTATACCTCCCTGCCTATGGGTTTGCCTCAACGGCCACAACACTTGTTGGACAATCAATGGGCGCAAGAGATTTTGATCTTGCTGACAGATTTGCCAAACTCATACTCATAATAAACTGCATTTTTATAGTTGCCATATGCACACCACTGTTCATATTGTCGCCGCAAATTGTGAGCCTTTTTTCTCCTGATCCAGATGTAATATCCATAGGTATAATAAGCTTCAGAGTCAATGCCGCAACAGAGCTTTTTTTTACAATATCAACTGTAGCAAGCGGCATATGCCGTGGGGCTGGAGATGTAAAATTTATGCTGTGGGTTAACATGGGCTGCATGTGGATTGCAAGGCTGCTGACATCATACATCCTTGCATTTCCACTTGGCCTTGGCATGATGGGCATATGGATAGGCATGAGCATTGACATATCAATGAGAGCTTTGCTCTCACTTTTAAGAATAAGAAGTGGAAAGTGGAAATATGTTGTCGTTTAATTGGATAACAATGAACTTCCGTTTTGTTTGGGAACTGTTCAAACTTTGCAATTTCAGTTGTCAGTTGTGTTTATAGCCACAATCATAAATTTTCTCATTGGGCATTTTATTTATACAAAAAACGGCGCTCATTTTCTCAAACCATGAACGCCGTTTTTTGAAAACATTGTTTTATTCTTCAAATTCTCCAAATTTTCTGAATCTTTCATATCTCTTTTTAAGCAGCTCGTCTTTATCCATTGCACACAAAACTTCAAATTCTTTAATGATATTTTCTTTTATTATATTAGCTGTGAAAGACAAATTGTTTTCAATTCCTTCTTCTGCTTCAGGGATTATTTTGTCTATAACACCATTTTCAAGCAGATCTGGTGCTGTTATTTTCATAAGCTCTGCCGCCTCTCCAGCCCTTGAAGGCGAACGCCACAATATGCTTGCAAACCCTTCTGGCGAAAGCACAGCATACATGCCATTGTCAAGCATCCAAACTCTGTCGCCGGCTGCAAGCGCTATGGCGCCTCCACTTCCGCCCTCACCAATAAATATTGATATGATGGGCGTTCTCACTCCTGATGTTTCAAAAAGGCATTTTGCTATGGCTTCACCTTGGCCCCTTTCCTCAGCTCCTATGCCACAGTAAGCGCCTGAAGTGTTTATCAAAAAAACAACCGGCCTGTTAAATTTTTCAGCCTGCTTCATAAGTCTCAACGCTTTTCTATAGCCTTCAGGGTTTGGCGAGCCAAAGTTTCTTTTTATGTTCTCCTCAACAGAATGCCCCTTTTGCACGCCAATCACAGTGACGGCGCGCCCTTTCAAGCTTGCAATGCCACCCACAATGGCTCTGTCATCTCCAAAGCATCTGTCGCCGTGAAGC
Source organism: Bacillota bacterium (assembly GCA_022791155.1). Classification (GTDB taxonomy): domain Bacteria; phylum Bacillota; class Clostridia; order Lachnospirales; family Anaerotignaceae; genus JANFXS01. The sequence goes on from JAAVYN010000036.1 coordinate 12,246, forward strand.
TCCATAAACCCGTCAAAAATCTCTTTTATAAACTCCAACGAGGTTGGCCGTGTCACTTTTCGCGCGTTAACAAGAACCTCTGATGCATTGCTCATAAAAGCCAGCCCCCTTTTTTGCCGTGGAGCCTTATAAGCGCCCCCAAAACATCTTTCATTTTAGTTCTCTTGACAATTTTATCTACAAATCCATGCTCAAGCTGAAATTCCGCACTTTGGAAGCCCTCGGGCAGTTTCTCGTTTATTGTTCCTTCAATAACTCTTTGTCCGGCAAAGCCTATGAGCGCTTTTGGCTCGGCTATTATTATGTCTCCAAGACTTGCAAAGCTTGCGCTGACGCCGCCTGTTGTTGGATCTGTCATAACAGAGATGTATAAAAGCCCGGCTTCGCTGTGCTTTTTCAGGGCCGCACTTGTTTTTGCCATTTGCATGAGAGAAATGATCCCTTCCTGCATTCTTGCACCGCCTGAAACAGTGAATATTATCAAAGGAAGTTTCATCTGTGTGGCACGCTCAATTGCTCTTGTTATTTTTTCGCCAACAACAGAGCCCATTGAACCCATCATAAAATTGCTGTCCATGACAGCTATGATTGCCTCTTCGCCATTTATGCGGCCGCGCCCGCTCACAGCAGCATCTTTCAAGCCGCTTTTTTCACGGGCTTTTTCAATGACTTTGCCATATTCAGGATAGTTCATAGGGTTTTTTGCACCCATGTTTTTGTCATATTCTATAAACGATCCTTCATCGCAAGTGATGGCTATGCGTTCTCTTGCTGAAAGCCTGAAATGTCCACCACATTTGGGACATATTTTATATTCATTCATTTCTTTTTTGTATATCAGCTTTTTGCAGTGGCCGCATTTAATCCACATGCCGTCAGGCACAACTGGAACTTCATCTTTTTCAGTCTCTTTTTCTTCCTGAGCACCACGGCCAAGCATTATATAATTTTTCTTTTTAAAAAGTTTCATTCAGTTCACCCACTGATTATTAGAATTACGGTAAAATTGCGTAACTGCAGAACCATCATTTTGACAATTTTTAACAAATAACAGTTTATAAGTCCTTAAAATTCCGCATAAATCATATGTTTTATATCTTTTTTATAATTTCGTTTTCCAAAAAACCTGTGTCAAATTCGCCTTTAAGATAGTTCTCATTCGTAAGTATTTTTTCTTGAAACTCAATGTTTGTGTCAACACCATATATAATGAACTCATAAAGACAGCGCCGCATTTTTTCAATTGCTTCCTGCCTTGTGCTGCCATATGTTATAATCTTTGCAATCATAGAATCATAATATGGAAGTATTTTACACTTTGGATATACAGCACTGTCAATGCGAACTCCCATTCCGCCGCCTGGCACAAGCATATAGTCTATTTCACCAGGAGAGGGAGCAAAGTTTTTGCTTGGATTTTCAGCGTTTATTCTGCATTCTATGGCATGGCCTTTGATTTTTATGTCATTTTGCTTGATGGAAAGCGCTTCTCCAGCGGCAATTTTTATTTGTTCTTTCACAATGTCAATTCCTGTAATCATTTCAGTCACAGGGTGTTCAACCTGTATCCTTGTGTTCATTTCCATAAAATAGAAATTTCCACTTCTGTCATACAAAAACTCAATTGTTCCGGCGTTTTCATATCCAACTGCCTTTGCCGCACGCACAGCGGCCTCTCCCATTGCTTTTCTGACATTTTCATCAAGTTTTGGAGAGGGTGCTTCCTCAAGAACTTTCTGATTGCGTCGCTGTATTGAGCAGTCACGCTCTCCAAGATGAATTATGTTTCCGTGTTCATCGCCCAAAATTTGTATTTCAATGTGGCGGGCATCTTCAATCACTTTTTCCATATACATTGTGTCATCACCAAAAGCGGCCTTTGTTTCACTTTTGGCGCCCTCATAAGCCGCTTTTAAGTTTTCGGGCTTTCTCACAATGCGAATTCCCTTGCCGCCTCCACCAGCCGAGGCTTTAACCATAACAGGATAGCCAAGCTTCTCTGCTGTTTCAAATGCCTTATCAACACTGTCAACTGTTCCGTCACTTCCGGGAACAACCGGAACTTCTGCTTCAATCATGAGCCTTCTTGCGTTGCTCTTGTTTCCCATGGCGTCAATGACTTCAGCTTTCGGGCCAATGAACTTGATGTTGCACTCCTGACACATTCCGGCAAAAACACTGTTTTCCGCAAGGAATCCAAAGCCCGGATGAATTGCCTGAGCTTTTGTGATAACAGCGGCACTTATTATGTTTTGCATGTTAAGATAGCTTTCGTTGCTTTTGGCCGGCCCAATGCAAACGGCTTCATCAGCCAACTGGGTGTGCAGCGCTTCCCTGTCTGGTTCCGAAAAGACAGCCACTGTTTTAATGCCCATCTCACGGCATGCTCTTATTATTCTCACCGCGATCTCGCCTCTGTTGGCTATCAATATTTTTGAAAACATATAACCACCTGCTATCCAATCATAAATGTAATTTCCGCTTCACAAACTTTGTTTCCGTCAACATAGGCCGTTCCTTTGCCAATTCCGGCTATTTTCTTGAGCTTTACAATTTCAACCTCAAGTCTCAAAACATCACCTGGAACAACCTTCCGGCGGAATTTTGCCTTGTCAATGCCCCCAAAATATGCCGTTTTTCCTTTATATTCATCCATTTTAAGCACAGCATATGCGCCTGCCTGCGCCATTGCTTCAACAATGAGAACGCCTGGCACAACAGGCTCCTGAGGAAAATGCCCAACAAAAAATGGCTCATTCATCGAAACATTTTTAATTGCCACAACCTTTTGTCCAGGCACAATTTCCTCAATTTTGTCAATCAAAAGAAACGGCGGCCTATGAGGGATAACCGACATTATCTCTTTTATGTCCTCCATGGTTTAACCTCCCTATGCAATTGTAAAAAGCTGCATTCCATATTCCACAAGCTCTCCATCCTTGGCGCAAATCTCAACAACCTCGCCATCAAACTCACTCACAATTTCGTTCATAACTTTCATGGCCTCTATTATGCAGAGAACATCGCCTTTTTTGACTTTGCTTCCAATGCTGACAAAACTTGGCTTGTCAGGAGCCGGACTGGCATAAAATGTTCCCACAATGGGCGCTTTAACGGCATTCCCCAATGATATTTCTTTCTCTTTTTCCTCATTTGGCATTTCTTCCCCAACACGCACTGCATTTTCAGCATGCTGTTTTTCAACAGGCAAATGAATTTGTTCAACAGTTGAAGCAACGGTTGAAGCTTGCGTGGGTTCAAAACTGTTTTTGCTCATTTTGACAAAAGTTCCATTGTTCGAAAGTTCAAAACTTCTAAGCTTTGATGAATCAATTATAGCAATTAATTCCTTTATATCACTAAAGTCCATATCATCCCTCCCATTTCTTAAAGCATAATACGGCGTTGTGCCCGCCAAATCCCAATGAATTGGACAAAACATATTTAAGTTCAGCTTTTCTTCCCACGTTTGGAACATAGTCCAAATCGCATTCCTCATCAGGCGTTTCATAACCGATTGTAGGCGGTATAAATCCATTTTCCAAAGCACAAACACATGCTATTGCTTCAATTCCGCCGGCGGCCCCCAGAAGGTGGCCAATCATTGATTTTGTTGAAGAAATTGGCGTTTTATATGCCGCGTCTCCAAGCGCAAGCTTGATTGCCATTGTCTCACTTATGTCATTGTGGTGAGTTCCTGTTCCATGAGCATTGATATATGAAACTTCTTCTGGCTTTATTCCCGATTCGTTCAAAGCCATTGTTATGGCCTTTGCCGCTCCGCTTCCGTCAGGCGAAGGGGCTGTTATATGGTAAGCGTCACATGTTGCTCCATATCCCACAATCTCGCCATAAATTTTGGCTCCTCTTTTAATGGCATGCTCCATTTCTTCCAAAATGAGTATGCCGGCTCCGTCTCCCATCACAAATCCGCTTCTGTTTTTGTCAAATGGGCGGCTTGCCTTTTTGGGATCCGGCTCCTGTGAAAGAGCTGTGAGGTTTGTGAACCCTGCAATTGCTATTCCACTTATTGACGCCTCGCTTCCGCCGGCAAAGCACACGTCAAGATAGCCGTGAATAATGTTTCTATATGCCTCGCCAATGCAGTTTGTCCCTGTGGCGCAAGCCGTCACAACAGAGGAACAAATTCCTTTGGCTCCAAATTTAATGGCTATATTTCCAGCGGCCATGTTGCCAATGGTCATTGGTATGAAAAGAGGAGAAACTTTTGAAGGGCCTTTTTCATTTAGTTTGATAACTTGTTCTTCAAGCGTCCAAAGCCCTCCTATGCCGCTTCCTGCAATCACTCCAAAGCGCTCGCTTTCAACGTCGCCTTCCTTCAAACCACTTTTCTCATATGCTTCGGTTGCCGCCGCAACAGCGTATATTGAAAACAAGTCATTTCTTTTCAATTCTTTTTTGGGAACATATTTTTCGGCATCAAAGTCCTTCACCTCAGCAGCAACCTTAACTTTGAAGTTTTCCGTGTCAAACTTTTTAATATAGTCTATTCCACACACGCCTTCGCTTATGCCACGCCAAAAACTTTCAACGTCGTTGCCGACAGGAGTTACAGCGCCCATACCGGTTATAACGCATCTTCTCATAAACGTACCTCCTAATTCATCACCATGCCGCCGTCAACATTGATAACCTGACCTGTTATATATCTGTTTTCAGCAAGAAATACGGCTGTTCTTGCCACATCGTCAGGCTCTCCAAAACGCTTAAGCGGAATATTTCTCATCATTTCTTCTTTGACGCTTTCTTTAAGAGAAGAAGTCATATCAGTTGTTATGAATCCGGGAGCTATTGCATTAACAGTAATCCCCCTTGCGGCCAACTCTCTCGCGGCCGATTTTGTAAGCCCAACTATGCCGGCCTTTGATGCCGAATAATTTGCCTGACCAATGTTTCCTATGAGCCCAGAAACGGAACTCATGTTTATTATCGTGCCGCTTCTTTGTTTGAGCATTATGTTGGAAACGGCGCGTATTGTGTTGAAAGCTCCTTTCAAATTTATGTTTATAACAGTGTCAAAGTCTTCCTCGCTCATGCGCATCAAAAGGCCGTCTTTAGTTATTCCAGCGTTATTCACAAGCACATCAACGCTTCCAAATTTTTCTTTTGCTGCCTTTATAAGTGCGTCGGCCTCATCAAATTTGCTGACATCTGCCTTGAAAGGCATGCAGTCAACACCAAATTTTTCAATTTCATCAATTGTTTCTTTGTCTAAATTGCTTCTGTAATTAATAACAATGTTGGCTCCAGCCTCGGCAAATTTCAGGGCTATGGCTTTCCCAATCCCCTTTGCCGCACCTGTGACAACAACTGTTTTTCCCTTCAGCATTTTTATACCTCCACAGACGCCAATGTTTTCTCAAGTGATTTCAAATCTTCAACATTAAGTATTTTAACGCCTTTCAAAGTTCTTTTAACAAAACCGCTCAAAGCCTTTCCCGGGCCAATTTCTATAAAAGTGTCAACACCCATCGCACCAAGGTTTTTGACAGTTTCTTCCCATTTGACAGGGCTCATAACCTGCTTTATAAGAAGTGGTTTAACATCATCAACGCTTTCAACAACCCCGCCAGTGACATTTGTCAAAACAGGAATATTAAATTCATTTATTTTGACATTATCAAGTTCAACTGCAAGCTTTTCGGAGGCTGGCTTCAAAAGCGCCGTGTGGAAAGGCCCGCTCACATTCAACTGCACGGCCATTTTGGCACCATTTTCTTTAAGGATTTGTGCCGCTTTTTCGGCATCTGCGGCATATCCGGCAATGACTATCTGACCTGGAGCGTTATAATTTGCCGGCGAAACAAAACCTCCTGAAGCAGTGATGTCACTGCAAACCTTTTCAACTTCATCTCTTCCAGCGCCCAAAATGGCATACATGGCTCCAATGCCTTCATTCACAGCTTCTGTCATAAAGCGCCCTCTTTTTCGAACAAGACACACCGTTTCATCAAAGCCAAACGTTCCGGCCGCAACATGCGCTGTATACTCTCCTAAACTAAGGCCCGCCACATAATCGGCCTTTATGCCGTTTTCACTCAAAACACTTAATGCGGCCATGCTCATTGTTAATATTGCGGGCTGTGTATATTCGGTTTTGTTGAGAAGGCTGCTGTCATTAAAAATTATATCACTTATTTTGAGCCCAAGGGCGTTGTCCGCCATGTCAAATATATTTTTTGCACACTCAAAATTTTCACACAACTCCCGGCCCATTCCCTCATATTGAGCGCCCTGGCCGCTGAATATAAACGCGGTTTTCATTTTTTCACACCCTCAAATGAACATATCTTCAAATTAATCTCTTTCATTTACAATACGGGGTATCATCATACCCCGTATTATCGCCTCATATCTTTATATTTCTAAGTATATCCTTATATTCCCCATAAATTTCCTCAATTATATCCAAAGCTGTCTGTTCTTTGTTGACAAGCCCGGCAATTTGCCCTGACATGATGGAACCAAATTCCATGTCACCGTCTTTGACGGCACGCTTCAGCGCTCCCCTTCCCAATGCTTCAATCTCCTCGCTGGGAACATTTTTCTTTTCAAGCGCTTCATATTCTCTTGTCAGCTTGTTTCTGATCACCCTAACCGGGTGACCAACGGAATTCCCTGTTGTTGTTGTGTCAATGTCTTTTGCTTTTATAATTTTGTCTTTATAATTTTGGTGAATTGTGCATTCTTTGGCAACAAGGAACCTTGTTCCAATTTGAACGCCGCTTGCTCCAAGCATGTATGCCGCCGCCATTCCGCGCCCGTCAGCAATGCCGCCAGCCGCCACAACAGGTATGTCAAGGGCATCAACAACCTGTGGCACAAGCGCCATTGTTGTGATTTTTCCAACGTGTCCACCCGATTCACAACCTTCAGCAATAACCGCGTCGGCACCGTCTTTGGCCATTCTTTTGGCTATGGCAACGGAGGCCGCCACAGGAACAACTTTGATTCCGGCTTCTTTGAAAGACTTCATATATTTTCCGGGACTTCCAGCCCCTGTTGTGACAACAGGAACTTTTTCCTCACAAACAACCTGAGCAATTTCATCAACAAACTGGCTCAAAAGCATTATGTTAACAGCAAATGGCTTGTCTGTGGCTTCCCTTATTTTTTTAATTTCCTCGCGGCACCCTTCACCATCTAAATGGCCAGTTGCCAAAACCCCAAGTCCTCCAGCGTTTGAAACAGCTGAAACAAGAGAGGAATCCGAGATCCATGCCATAGCACCCTGTATGATTGGATATTTTATATCCAGCAATTCGCATATGTCAAAATACATATCGTTTTTCCACCTAACTGAAAATTATTTTCCCGCTTCAACCAATTTAACAACATCACCAACTGTTTTGATGTCCTCAACATTCTCAATTTTGACATCAAATTCATCTTCAATGTCATTGATGATTTGGAAAAGATCAAGTGAATCCGCATCAAGATCATCTTTCACGCTTGTCTCAAGAGTGATTTCTTCAATGTCTTTTCCTGTCTGCTCTGCAATAATTTCTCTGATTTTTTCAAATTCCATTATAATTCCTCCCAAAAAATGATTGTTTTTCTCTCAACTTTGATACACTCCATGGCAACAATGATCTGCAAAAATTAATTTAACATGCATAATTGCGAATTCATTGAACCGCATCATATTTATGTTTTTTGTGCAGCCGAACATCAAACAAGAACAAATGAAGCTCATTGATTTTCACATTCATCAAAACTTAATATACATGGAGCCCCATGTCAGTCCGCCGCCAAAGCCACACAAAATAATTTTTGTTCCTTCTTTAATCATTCCTTTTTCTGACATTTCATTTAACGCAATTGGAATGCTTGCCGATGAAGTATTACCATAATAATACATATTCATATAAAATTTGTCTATTGGAATTTTAACTTTTCTGCTGATGACCTCAACAATGCGGCTGTTTGCCTGATGCGGAAGCACAAAATCGACATCATCTTTGTCAATTTCTGCTTTTTCCATAAGCTCTTTTATGCAAACGGGAGCTTTTCTTGTGGCAAAGTCAAATATTTCTCTGCCATCCATTTTTATATACACGTCATAATTTCTTTCATTGTTGTTAAATATGTTAACAACCGGCGTGTAGCCCGCTGTGAGCGAAAGACCTTTGCTTCCGTCACTTCCCATGACTTCAGCAATGATTCCGGTTTTTTCATCGCTTTTTTCAAGAAACACTCCTCCGGCGCCGTCGCCAAAAAGCACACATGTGCTTCTGTCAGTGAAGTTAAGATATTTGCTCAAAACCTCTGTTCCAATCACAAGTGCATTATTATATACTCCACTTTTGATAAATTTGTCTGCAATTGAAAGAGCAAATATAAACCCACTGCATGCCGCGTTCACATCAAAGGCAACAGCTTTTGATGCCCCTATTCCGCCCTGAACAAGGCATGCCACACTTGGTGTCACATAATCGGCTGAAACAGTCGCTGTTATAATAAGTTCAACATCCTCGGGTTTTCTTCCGGCTTTCTTCAAAATGATTTCTGCTGCTTTGATTGCAAGCTGTGAAGCGTTTTCATCAACCGAAAAACGTCTGTTTTCAATTCCGCTTCTTGAAACAATCCATTCATCGTTTGTGTCTACAAAATTTGACAAATCACTGTTTGTAACATTTTTTGCAGGCAAATATGAGCCTGTTGACAAAATTTTTGAGAAGTACATGGCATTTCTCCTAAACAAAAAATAGTTGATTGTTAGAGTTAATTTTTTTCAGCAGTTGGCAAAAAATGAGTGCAAATTGATTTGCAAGCCAAATTTGTTCCTGCTTTTGCGGGACAAAAATGTGAACATTTCAAATCATTTGGCAGTTCACTGTCATTCATAATGAGTGTTGTTTTCGCAAATGATGAAAAAAACACAAAACCCGCCATTGTCAATTGAGCAGTTCTCATCTAAGCTATACAAGCACTTTTGCCATTGCTAAGCTTTTTTATAACAATTCATACCGCAATCCAATAAAAAATGGTTTCATTGATTCAATTCAAACATTAAGCAAGTGATAATTTTCTTTGAGGAAACCGCTAAGCCTTTTAAGCGCCTCAAGCAATATTTCCTCTTGTTCTTCTGAAAAACCTTCTATGCACTTATTCACCATTGTGTGGTGAAAGCTCAAATGCACCCTATATAACAGACGCCCTTTTTTGGTGAGCCTGATTTTCACAACTCTCCTGTCACTGTCGCTTCTATAGCGCTCAACATAACCTTTTTTAACAAGATTATTCACGGCAACAGTGAGAGTTCCCACAGTTATTTTGAGGGTTTTGGCCACTTCGCCCATGCTTTTGGGCTCATACATGCCTATGGCCTCAATTGTGTGCACTTCCGTGATTGAAACGTCATTAAATCTGCTGTCCTTAAAAGCATTTTCTTCAATTTTTAAAATATCATTATAAATGTCAACAAACAGTTCATTTATTATATTAAGCGTTCCTCTCACTGGCAGCCTCCCCAAACTAAGTCTGTCAAATATTTTGATAACCAAAGTATAATTTAATTTCCAAAACCAGTCAATGGATATTTTATACATAAAAAGCCATTTTTGCAAGTCTCAAAAAATGCAATATACACAATGTAACTCATAAGCATTGACGATATAGTTAATATTATACTATAATATTATATATTTACCCTAAATAAATAATTTGATAATCAAAGTTTAGGAGATGACTAAATGAACTTGAAACCATTGGTAATTGGCGATTTAACTGCTTCTGTGCCTATAATACAAGGCGGAATGGGAGTTGGAATAAGCCTTTCAAGCCTTGCAGGAGCAGTGGCCGCTGAAGGGGGTATAGGAGTTATATCGGCCGCTCAACCTGGCTATGACGATAAAAATTTCATTGAAAATTCATTAAAAGCAAATTTGAAGGCTCTTGCACGACACATCAAAAAAGCAAAAGAAATTTCCAAAGGCGGCATAATCGGCGTCAACATAATGCGTGCTTCAAAAAACTATTCTGACTATGTTGACTGCTGCGTCAAAAGCGGCGCCGATCTCATAATTTCTGGCGCCGGCCTTCCCACAGAGCTTCCGGCGCTTTTGAAAAACACCGCTGTCAAATTTGCCCCAATTGTTTCATCTTTAAAAGCGGCCAAAGTTCTTTTCAAACTTTGGGACAGGCGATATGAAACAGTTTCCGATTTTGTTGTCATAGAAGGCCCAAAGGCAGGCGGCCATCTTGGCTTCACTGCTGAAGAAGCCGAAAGCCTCTCTCTTGATGAATATGACAGTGAAGTTGCCGAAATAGTGAAATATGTTAAAAGTTTCGAAGAAAAATATAAAAGAAAAATCCCTGTTGTATATGGGGGTGGTGTTTTTGATAAACACGACATAGAACATTATATATCCCTTGGCTGCGATGGAGTTCAAATGGGAACCCGCTTTGTTGCCACAGAGGAATGCGATGCCCCTTTTGAATATAAAATGTCATATGTCAATTCAAAAAAAGAGGACATTGTGATTGTCAAAAGCCCTGTTGGAATGCCTGGCCGCGCTTTGCACAATGAGTTCATCAAAAAAAGAGAGCGCGAAAACGAAAAGGTCACAAAATGCTTTGACTGCATGGAAAGATGCAATCCGGCCACAACGCCATATTGCATAAGCATGGCTCTCATAAAGGCTGCCAAAGGAGATATAAATGATTCACTGCTTTTTTGCGGCGAAAATGCCTATCGCATCAATAAAATCACAACTGTCAAAGAGCTTATGAAAGAACTCACAACATAAAAATTATGAAACCAAAACCATAAAAAGCCATAAATTTTATACAAACAAAAATTTATGGCCTTTTGTTTTGCAAAAAAACCCAGCTTGGCCAGTGGTCAGCGAATTTATATCTTGCACACACTTTGGGTTCGCGCCATTTTCCATTTTTTCACACAAAAAACATGCAAATCAATTCTTTTGCTGAACAAACTTCACTTTAGGCGTATATTTTTTATATTTATAAACTTCTTACTCTGTTCTTATAGCCGCCAAAGCGCTCAAATTTGTCGCTCTCTTAGCAGGCAAATATCCCGCCAAAACGCCAATGAATGTTGCAAACACAACGCCAGAAATTGCAAGCCATGGAGGTATCATTGACAATGTGCTTGACTGTCCCAAACTTGCCGCCACATTGTTTGTTATATATGATGCCAAAAAACTGACCGCTATCCCGGCTATTCCGCCAAAAAAGCCTATGAAAGCCGCTTCAACAAGAAACAAACGTTTTATGTCATTTAGCGTGGCGCCTATAACTTTCATAACGCCTATTTCCCTTGTTCTTTCATATATGCTCATGACCATTGTGTTTGTTATGCCTATGGCCGCCACAAGAAGCGATATGGCGCCAATGGCGCCAAGAACCATTTGAAGCATTTTGCTTGTTTCCTGCATGGAATTCAAATATTCCTTAAGACTGTTTGCCTCAAACCCCATGTTTCTTATTTGCTCCTGAATGCCGTCAACATCATCCATTTTTTCAACTTTGACCTTCAAATTGTCATAAACGCCTTTTTTTCTTCTGTCCTTTGCTGCAACGCCATTGGCTTTTTCCCTTGCGTCAATCAATGCTTCGACATCCTTCAGTGGCATAAATGTGTTATAGCTGTAACGGTCGTTGGGATCCATTTCGCCAACAATTGTAAGCCTCAACGGCTTTATCTTTTTGTCAGCATAATTTGTTCCATATGAATAGTCCGTTGTGACCTTGAATTTATCATCTTCAAAATTTATGTCAGGAGTGTTTGTTCCGCTCCATCTGTAACGGTGATTTTGTTTTGGGTTGTAAAAATCTTCTTTTACATAGGAGCCTGCAACGGCACACATGCTGTCGCCCTCCTGAAGCGCGCGCCCCCAGCTTATTTTATATCCCATGGCTTCCATGGCCGAAGGATCAATCCCAATTATGCTTGTATCGCACACATATTTTCCGTCTATAAGTATAAAATACTCGTTTATGACAGGGGAAACAACTTCAACACCCTTTATGTTGCGTATCTCCTCAATTGTTTTGTTGTCAAGTGTAACAACCTCTTTGCTGTCGCCACTCCATGGAGTGTAAACATCAATGACGTTCAAACTTCCCATTTGTCCAATTTGCTCTTTGAACCCTTCATTCATGCCAATGCCAACAGAAAGCATAACAACAATGGAAGCCGTTCCAATTATAACGCCAAGAACAGTCAGAAAAGTTCTAAGTTTTCTTTTCCACAGATTGCGCACAGCCATGCTCACCATGTCAAATCCGCTCATCATATCCCTTCTTCCTATTCCTATCGCTTCATACTGTTTTGGTCGCTGCCAAAAATGTCATCATCAGCTTCTATAAATTTTTCGGCTTTTTTGCGGCGGTTTCTCTTGACAAGTGTTGCTGCAACAATTATTGCAGTCACAAAAACCACTGCCAATATTATGTTTCTTTTTGTAGCTATTGATGAAATGGAAAACCCTTTTTCACCTTCAACGTTGTCAAGTTCTCCGTTCATTGTTGTGTCGTCCATTGGCATTGGCGCTGTTCCTTCAACTGTATATTCGTTCACTTTTTCTATCGTCTTTCCGCTTGGATCGTCATATGAAATTATAACTTTGACATTGTTGGCGCCTTCGTTCAAAACAGAAAAGCTTCCTTCATAATAGCTGCTTTCTCCAGTTCCGCAATTGCCTATATACATACTTTTTGCAGATGTTTCAATGTCGCCCTCAAGGGTGACTTTCAAATTGCTCAGCGCCACTTTCCCTGTGTTGTATATGTCAAAATATAACGAAACAGGCATTCCCAATTCTGACATGCTTGGCATGACTATTTCACTTGTTTCAACCTTAGTTGTTTGTTGAACATTTATGCCAAGAAGCTCTGTGGCTGTATATTCGGTTCCCTCTTCGTCTTCATATTCAAAATTGACTGTCAATGTGTATGTTTTTGGCTGAGCATCAGGAACAGTGAAAAGCCGGAGCTGTTTTGTGACAGTTCCTTTCGAGGGTATAGCATCAAAATAGAATGTGTTGCTGCTGTTCACTGGGGTGAAAATGTTTCCTGTTGTTTTTGTTTCAGCAGATGTTTCCTCTGTCATTGTGAGAAACATTTTCACATTCTTTGCATTTTTCTGCGCATGAGTGTTCAAAAATGTCATATATAAATCAAATTCCCCGCCCGCATCCACAATCAGCGGATCCGATTTATATTCACTCACAATTATTTTTGGCTTGCTCTCTTTTTTGTTTTCGCTTTCATCATCATTGTCTGGATTTGAAACATTCATTCCGGCATATTGGCTGAACGAAACTGCTTTTCCATTCTGTTCATATTCAACCTTTATCTCAACTGTATAATTTCTTGTTTTTGAAGCTCCTGTGGCTGCAAATGTGAAGTCAACAGGGTATGTTCCGTTTGGCGCTATGTCACCTGCTGATATGACACTTGCGCTTTTGGGAACAATGTTTCCGCCCTCGCCATATTCATTTGCCGAAACTTTAACGTTTTTTGCTTCAGCATCACCAGAGTTCACAAGTTGAAATGATATATTGGCATTTTGATTCACATCAAAAACTCCAGACGGCTCTGACAGTTCTCTTATTTCAATCACGCCTTTTTTGCCTGTGGTGCTTCCGCCAACGGATATGTAATATTTCTGTGTTGTCGAATAAGATCTGTTGTTTTCATCTTTCGCCGTTATGCTGAATGTTATAGGATAGCTCCCGGCCGCCAATTCACTTCCGGCCGCCAAACTGAATTTAACTTCCTGCTGTGTTCCTGCCGGAAAATTTTGAAACTTAATTCCATTCTCGCCAACAGCTGATATAACAGCCGGATCCAAATCTGTCAATGCCGCTTCAACATTAAACATGTTGAGAGGGCCGCGGTTTTTCACCGTTGCAGTTATCGTTCCTGTTCCTCCTGCCTCAAGTCCGTCAGGCTCAAGAACAAAGTTTTCCAAAAACATATTGCCTTCTGAGTTCACATTTTTAACCTTGAAGTAAATTGTGGAGCTTGAGTCATAATTTACGCCGTCAGAATTGAAGCATGAAAATTTTATCTCAACAGCATATGTCTGTGTTGCAGCCGTTTTGTCAACATCAACAAGCAGAGTCAGTTTTCTGCTTGCATTGCCTGAAATGGCCGGAATGTTTGTTGAGCCGCTTTTGCTTGTGATCTTGAAAGGGTTGTTGTCAACATCAGAAAAACGCGGCATTGCAACAACACTGTGGGCTATGCTTGAGCTCAAGTTTTTAATTTCTATGTCAACCTCGTTTTCTTTTCCGGCTTCAACATCAAAAACCGGCCCATTTACAATTGTAATATTGGGCCTTCCTGCCGGTTCAGACGGCTCATTGTCGTCAGCAAAAACCTGCATGCTTCCACTAAAAACCATTTGAGCCATCACCATAATCATTGCTATAACTCTAAATTTTTTTAACATTTTTCTTCCTCCGTTCCCTCTGATTTTTGCTATCAGTTCTCAGCAATTTCACTGCTGCTGAAAATTCTGTTTTTATTGATTTCAACACTGTCGACTTTGCCGTCCATAAGATGAATAATTCTGTCAGCATAAACTGATATTTCCAAGTCATGTGTGACAATAATCACTGTTTGATTGTTCTTTCGTGCCAAATTCATCATCAGATCCATCATTTGATATGTTGTTTTTGTGTCCAAATTTCCTGTTGGCTCATCAGCAAAAACAACTTGCGGATTGTTGACAAATGCCCTTGCAATTGAAACTCTTTGCTGTTGTCCGCCGCTTAGCTGAGACGGTTTGTGATTGGCTCTGTCAGCAAGTCCAACGGCCTTAAGCATTTCCATTGCCCGCTCTTTTCTTTCTTTGACAGGAACTTTCTTAAAAATCAGAGGAAGCGTCACATTTTCAAGCGCCGTAAGTGTTCCCAAAAGATTGTATGATTGAAACACAAAACCTATGCACTCCTGTCTAAAACGCGCAAGCTGATCTTCCGTCATTCGTTCAATATGTTTTCTATGTATTATAATTTCGCCTCTGCTTGGCTTCTCAAGGCCTGAAATGAGGTTGAGCAATGTGCTTTTGCCCGATCCAGAAGTTCCCAAAAGACAGCACACTTCCCCCTTCGAGAAATCCAGAGAGACATTGTTAACAGCTATAATTTTTTCATCGCCCATTCTGTATACTTTTATAAGATTATTTATTTTTATTATATTTTCGCCCAACAGCTCCCCTCCTTTCTCCTTTTTTATGTGTCAGACGTCAAAACATATAGTTTTGTTCCATAAAACCAAAAAATTCTCCAATGTTAACTATAGCATGGCTGCAAAAATCTTTCTATCAAAAAAGTATTAATTTATTATTACTTTTTTCTTAAACAATTATATATATATCATGTATCAAACTTGTATAAAAATTTTTGGCTGTAGACTTTTGTTTTTTTGTTGTTGAATTTGCGCCGCCAATGGTTTATAATTTTTCTGAAATATATGGAACAAATAAAACACAAAAGGAGTAAATGCTATGAAATATATTGTTATGCTCTGCGATGGCATGGCGGGCTATCCTCTCGACAGCCTTGGCGGCAAAACCACGCTGATGAAAGCAAACAAACCAAACATGGACAAAATGGCAAAAACATCCACAATGGGCATTGTCAAAACAGTTCCTGACGCACTTCCGCCTGGAAGCGACGTTGCAAACATTGCCGCAATGGGATTTGATCCAACATCATGCTACACAGGCCGGTCGCCCCTTGAAGCTGTGAGCATGGGCATAGACATGAAAGACTCTGACATCGCAATACGCTGCAACCTTGTAACTCTCTCTGAAGAAGAAAATTATGCAGAAAAAACAATGCTTGATTACAGCAGTCAGGAAATCACAACTGCTGAAGCCGCACAGCTCATAAAGGCCATAAATGAAGCTTTCAAAACTGAAGAAATCGAATTTTTCCCCGGAATAAGCTATAGACATTGCATGATTTGGCACAATGGCCCTTCTGGCCTGATCCTCACACCACCGCATGACATTTCCGACAAAAAAATAACCGAATATGTTCCAAAAAATGAAATTCTCCTTGAACTTATGAAAAAAAGCTACAATATATTAAAAGATCACCCTGTTAACAAAGAAAGAATTGCCAAAGGGCTTAACCCCGCAAACTCAATATGGCTTTGGGGCGATGGCACAAAACCACGCATTCCAAACTTCAAACAGTCACGCGGCTTAGACGGCTCTGTCATATCGGCGGTTGATCTCATAAAGGGCATAGGCATTTCAACCGGTTTCAACGTTGTGGAGGTTGAGGGTGCAACCGGAAACATAAACACAAATTTCCACAACAAAGGAAAGGCCGCTTTTGAAGAACTCAAAAATGGCAAAGACTATGTTTTCATACACGTTGAAGCTGCTGACGAATGCGGCCACCGCGGCGAGGCCGAAAACAAAATCAAATCAATTGAATATATAGACGATCAAATCATAGGCTTTCTCGCAAAAAATCTTGAGGAAGCAGGTGAAGATTATACAATGCTCATAATGCCCGATCACCCAACACCAATATCCACAAAAACCCATGCCCGTGATCCCGTTCCTTTTATGATATACAGAAGCAATTCCCCAACTCAAGGGCGTGACAAATTTGACGAGGAAGAGGCCAAACTGACCAAAATTTATTTCAACAATGGCATAGAGCTTTACAAAGAATTTCTGAAATAAATTTTTCATCAAAAAGCACGCCTTATGTGTACACTATAAAAAAATTAATTATAAACATAAAAAAATAACAATCATATAACTTTCCGCGTGTCATATCAATATGAAAAAAAGATGGTCTGCAAGCTAAAGCTATTTGCAGCATTGCAGAACCAAAATATTGAAATTTTATTCTGCCAATCAGCCCATTTGCGTTCGGCAGAAAGCCGAGTTTTCGCCAATTATAAAACAAAGACATCTCAGCTAAGAAGCTTGTGTTTACACTGCAAATTAAAATGACACGCAAAAATCGGGTAAAATTACAAAAAGGATAGTTAATTAACAAACAATATTGTTTGCTATCTATATCATTCATATATTTTATGTATGTTTTGTATACATTGCCTATAATAAAATGTTTCACTGCTATTGATTTTTATATCACAAGAGGATATAATAATAGACGTATAGATTCGTGGTATCGGGTTATTTTATAAACATAGTTAATTAGCTAACAAAATAAAATAATATATAGCCGTCCCACTAATAAAATATTTCAAGGAGGTGTTTTTAATGTATTCTATGGGCATTGACATCGGTTCTGCGTCATCAAAAGTTGTTATACTCAAAGATGGCACAGAAGTTGTCGCGGCCAGTGTTGTTCAGTCAGGAACTGGGTCTTCAGGCCCCAAAAGAGCTTTGGAAGAGGCGTTTTCAACAAGTGGTCTTGAAATGAGTGATATGGCCAAAATCGTTGCCACAGGATACGGACGGTTTGCCTTTGAGGAAGCTGACAAGCAAATCAGCGAAATAAGCTGCCATGCCAAAGGCATTTACCACCTCGTGCCAACGGCAAGAACAATCATTGATATAGGCGGTCAGGATGCCAAGGCAATACGTCTTGACAGCCGCGGAACTGTGAGCCAGTTTTTCATGAACGACAAGTGTGCCGCCGGAACAGGCCGTTTCCTTGACGTCATGGCAAGAGTTCTTGAGATAAAAATTGACGAAATGGCTGAATATGACAGCCGTGCTACAGAAGTTGTCAGCGTCAGCAGCACATGCACCGTTTTTGCTGAGTCAGAGGTTATCTCCCACTTGTCAAACGGCGTTTCAAAAGAAAATATAATAGCGGGCGTTCACGCGTCTGTGGCAAGCAAGGCTTGTGGTCTGGCCTACAGGACAGGCCTTGAAAATGACGTTGTAATGGGAGGAGGCGTTGCTCAAAACGCCGGTGTTGTAAAGGCAATTAGCCGCGAGCTTAAACGCCCTGTCATAGTGGCGCCCAACCCCCAAATCACGGGCGCTCTCGGCGCAGCACTGTTTGCCTATGATGAAGCAAAAAAATCATAATATAAGGAAAGAGGGATTTTAATGACTGAAACAGAAGGTATGACTTCAAAACAAAAATTGGCATACTATCAAGAAAAACTCTATCAGGATGCTATGGATGCAAGAGGAAAAGGCGAACTTGTTTGCTGGTCTTCTTCAATTGCTCCAAGCGAATTCTGTGAAGTTATGGGAATTCATATGATTTATCCTGAAAACCATGCTGCCGCTGTTGGTGCAAAGCACGGCGCTTTAGACATGATTGAGCTTGCTGAAAGAAAAGGCTATTCCCTTGACAACTGCTCATATGCAAGAATCAACCTCGCTTACATGGATCTTCTCATTGAACAGGCCAAAACAGGCGTTACGCCTGAAGCGCTTGAGAACTGTCCGGCTCCAAAAATTCCACTGCCTGATGTCATCATCACATGCAACAACATCTGCAACACTCTGCTTAAGTGGTATGAAAATATCGCCGTTGAACTGAACATCCCTTATATCATAATCGATGTTCCATATGTTCACACATGGCCAATCCCTGAATATACAAAAACATATATTGTTGATCAGTTCAGCTATGCAATCAAACAGCTTGAGGATCTCACAGGCAAAAAATTCGACTATGACAAATTCGTTGAAGTTCAAAAACAAGTTCAGCGCTCCGTTCATGAATGGGACAGAGCTATGGGAATGGCAAGCACAGTTCCTTCCCCTCTTAACGGCTTTGACATGTTCAACTTTATGGCGCTGATTGTTTGCGCAAGGGCAAAATATGCCGCTGAAGACACATTCAGAACTCTCGCTGAAGAACTTGAAGCAAAAGCCGAAAGAGGCGAAGACGCTTTCAAGGGCGGAGAAAAATATCGTATTGCATGGGAAGGAATTGCCTGCTGGCCATATCTTTCACATACATATAAATCTCTCAAATCCCTTGGCTGCAACATGGTTGGCTCCACATATCCAGGCGCATGGAGCATTCACTATGATGTTGGAGACTTGCGCGAAATGGCTGTTGGCTATTGCAAGATGTATTCCAACACATGTCTTGAAAACAAAGTTAACGTTATCAGCGACGTTATTGAAAACACAAAATCAACTGGTATAACATATCATCTTAACAGAAGCTGCAAGCTTATGAGTTTCCTTAATGTTGAAACAGCCGAAATAGTTAAAGAAAGAACGGGCGTTCCTTATGTAAGTTTCGATGGCGATCAGACAGACCCTCGTAACTTCTCACCGGCACAGTTTGACACCCGCGTTCAGGCTTTGGCTGAAATTATGGAGCAGAATAAAGCTGCTCAGTCTAACTAAGGAGGCGTTGACATGAGTAAAGCAGATACAATAATATCAAATTTGAAAGCAATTTCCGACAATCCTAAAAAAGCCGTTGAGGATTATATGTCCAAAACAGGCAAAAAAGCCGTTGGTTTTCTTCCAGTTTATGCACCTGAAGAAATCATTTATGCCGCTGGCGTTCTTCCTGTTGGCTGCTGGGGAAAAGCACAAAAAAACATATCAAAAGCCAATACATATCTTCCTGCATTCGCATGTTCAATCATGCAATCTATAATGGAAATGGAAATTGATGGTGTTTATGACGTGCTTTCAGCCGTTGTTGTGTCCTCTCTTTGTGACACACTGAAATGTATGGGCCAAAAATGGAAAGGCACCAGCCCTGTTATACAGTTTGTTCATCCTCAAAACAGAAATTTGGATTCGGCAAACGATTTCCTTGTTGAAGAATACAAACTAATCCGTTCAAAGCTTGAAAAAATACTTTCAGTTGAAATCACTGACGCCGCCATCAATTCTGCAATTGATGTTTACAACGAAAACCGTCAGGTGATGAGAGAATTTGCGGCAATCTCTGGTGATTATTCCAAAACAATCACTCCTGCCAAACGCCATGCTATAATCAAGTCCAGATTTTTCATGGACAGAGCAGAACACACAGCTGTCATCAAAGAACTCATTGCCGAGCTTAAATCAATGCCAAAAGAGCCGGCTGAGGGCAAGAAAGTTATACTCACAGGCATAACAGCAGAGCCTGATTCAATGCTTGACATATTCCAAGAATTCGGCCTCACAGTTGTTGCCGATGATTTGGCTCAGGAATCAAGACAGTTCCGCGTTGATGTTCCTGAAGGAAACGAGCCTCTTATGCGTCTTGCAAAACAATGGCAGGACATGTATGGCTGTTCCCTTGCAACAGACAGAGACAAAGCAAGAATTCCAATGCTTGTTGACATGGTTAAAGACACAGGTGCTGACGCCGTTATTGTGTGCATGATGAAATTCTGTGACCCTGAAGAATTCGACTATCCTCTTATCTATCAGAAATTTAACGATGAAGGAATCAAAAGCCTCATGATAGAAGTTGATCAGCAGGCCGGCTCAATGGAACAGATAAGAACAAGAGTTCAAAGTTTCGTTGAAATGTTCTAATATATACTAAAGTCAAATTTCCCGGGCAGACAACACTCTTCCCGGGAATAACAGCAGTTTGAAACTGCTCAATAAATAAACTTTCATCAACTTTTTATAAAAGGGAGGAATTTTTACAATGACAAATTTCCAAGAGCAATACCAAGCAAAACTTACAACACCAGATGAGGCTGTTAAAGTGGTTAAAGACGGCGACTGGGTTTATTATGGCGAGTTTGTGACAATCACACCAGCTCTTGACGCCGCTTTGGCCAAAAGAAAAGACGAACTTCATGACATACATATTGAGACATGCACTCTCAAAATGAACACAAAAGTTTTTGAAGTTGACCCAGGCCAGCAGGTTTTTGACATTGATGACCGTTCTTTGACAGCTCAGTCCCGCAAACAAAACTGCTATCACATTCCAGGCGCATATCATGAGTTTGATCGCCTTGTCAGAACAAGAAGAATGAACGTTGCTTTCATTGCTTGTTGCCCAATGGACAGCCATGGATATTTCAACACATCAACAACTTGCTCATATATCCCTGGCCTTCTTGAAGTTTGTGATTATGTAATCATAGAAGAAAACGAGTCCTTCCCTGTTGTATATGGCGGTGAATTCACAGCCATCCACATTTCACAGGTTAACGCTGTTGTCAAAGGCGACAATCAACCACTTGAATCTCTCGGAAAAGGCCCTGCAAGCGAGGCTGACATAAAAATTGCCGAAAACGTAATGAATGAATTGGAAGACAGATGCTGTCTCCAGTTTGGTATTGGCGGTATCCCTGACAAAATTGGTGAAGCTATTGCTAAATCCGATTTCAACGACTTTGGCGTTCACACAGAGATGATGATGGATTCATTCATGACTCTTGCAAAAGCCGGAAAAGTTACAAACAAATTCAAACAAGTTAACAAAGGCAAAATGGTATACACATTCGCCATGGGTTCATCAGATCTTTATGAATTCCTTGACAAAAATGAAGGCTGCATGAAACTTCCAGCCAACTATACAAACGATCCATTCGTAATTTGCCAGAATGAGAAAGTTTTTGCCGTTAACAACTGCCTCCACATCGACCTCTACACACAAGTTTCTTCTGAGTCTGTAGGCCCAAAACAGATTTCTGGCGTTGGCGGACAATGGGACTTCATATATGGCGCTTTCCGTTCCAAAGGCGGAAAAGGTTTTGTTTGCCTCAACTCAACAGCCACAAGAAAAGACAAAGAAGGCAATGTAAAAGTTGAATCAAGAATTGTTCCTTCTTTCACACCTGGCACAAACGTAACATTGACACGTTTCTTCACATATTATGTTGCAACAGAGTTTGGATGCACAAACATGAAGGGACTTTCCACATGGGAAAGAGCAGAGGCAATCATCAACCTTGCTCACCCAGACTTCCGCGACAGCCTCATCAAAGATGCTGAAAAATTTGGCATTTGGAGGGCTTCCAACAAGAAATAATTGTGATATATAAACTCGCCCTCAGCCTCCGCGCTGGGGGTTTTTATATTTAACATACATAATTCGAACTCAACAAATGTCACTATGCATAATGAAACCAATGCATTTTAGAAAGCAAAATTTTGAAATATATTTTCTAACACGACAGCCACAACGAGCTATATCACTTTCCCACAATAAAAAATAGTTCTCTTATTGACACACTGTGTCATCAGCAAACAAGCTTAATTTTTAGCCCTTTCCCACACAAAATTATCTTTTGGCCACTGTTCAATCATACCGTTTTCCAAAACGTGGAACTTTTCAATCGTTTTTACGTATCTATATATATCAGTTTACAGAAAGGGAGATATTTATGAAAAATTTGTTGGCATTATGTGGCATAATCATGATTACACTTTCATTCACTTCATGTGCTGAAAAAAATACATATGGTGAAACAACAAACGATGACACCGACAAAAAAATTTTGAGCACTGATATATACACTAAAAACACTGACACTGAAGACACAAACACCACCAATATAGTCGAATATGAACATAATTATGCTAAAATAAGTCTTGAGCTTCCATGCGAATGGGAGCATTCTATAACTGAATATTCTGAAAACGAAAATTGTTTTGGCATAACTTTCTGGCCCAAAACGTCACCAGAAGGAAAAATCAATTTCTTCTTTTACAAAAATTTTGGAGTGTGTGGAACAGAGCTCTCTATCGAAACAATTGAATTTGAAAATGGAAATGTTGGATATAAAGGTACATATGACGGCCACAATTTTTGGAACTTCATCCAATTTCAAAATGCATCTGGAAGCTATGTTGCAACAACGGAATGTGATGACACATGGTGGGAAAAATATGAAACTGAAGTTATGTCAATTTTAGAAAATGCTCAAATTGAAAACGACATCACAAACGAAGAAAATGCTTTTGAAATTTCAATGTCAAATTCGGAAAACAAAAAATCTTCACGCAAATCACATTTTGATTTTGAAACATATTTCTGAAAAATATCTTTTTGTTATCTCCCAATTCGCTTTTGTGTTCACTCCATGTTGATGAAGAAATTCATTTTTTTCAATGCTGACAAACTATATGGATGAAGCAAAACTGAACTTCTGACTAAACCAGGCATTGGAAAACGAAAAGTGGAAGTTTCCAATCTATGTTGCTTGACAAATTGAAGCGTAATAATGAATTTGACAAATTGGAAGATAGGCGAGAAAAAGAACTGGAATATGCACAGATGGCAGAATATCAGGCTTTAGGCATTACAATGAAAGGCAACAGCCATTACTATAAAGAGCAACAGCCATTACTATAAAGAGCAACTGTTCAATGTCTTTTCTTGATATACGCGCAAACAAATTATTTTATACACTGAATACGAACCTGGGCGGAACTGTTAATATCAAAATTATCAGTGATGCAGACAACAAAATCATAGATGTTTTATATATGTGTGAAGCGGAAGCAGTTGAATTGTCCAAAGATATGAGTGGCACAAATGATGAATAAACATAGAAAAATTTATAGCCGCCCAACATCACTCTATTCGTCTAATATAGTATAAGCAAAGTGAAATACGCAATACTATAACGGTGGTTTTGAAACAACAAATTTCAAACCGCCGTTTTATTTTTGAAAAATGGAAAAACAAATGGCATGTCAAAAGTTGCTCCTTTTCAATGTCATACAATATCCATACTGCATTGTTATGCCCTCTTTCCATATATTTTCCTTCTGATTTCCTGTTTTGAAGTCATGTACAAGCTTCAATATATCAATTATTTCAACTATATCATTTATCAGCTCTTTAATTTCCTCTATAGTAGTCGCTTCTCTCATTAAAAATTGACAAAAAAAGCGCCCCAAAGGCGCAATTCGACAAATCTATTTATAATTCGCATATAGCGAAATACCTTTGATTATTAGTCTTTTTATGTTTTTCACTTTTACATTCTTTTGCACAGTAAGCCCTTTCTTCGACAGTTAATTTTTAATAATTAGCAAATGATAACATATGAAATTGGAGTTTGCAATGTTCACATTGCTTCTAAAATAGATTATAAAATATTGCTTTTTTAACGTTAAATTCATTAAAATAACTGCCAATCCAGCATTCATTGACAGCCATTATTTTAATTTTATTCTTTGCATTTTGTTTGCAATTCTTTTACTTCATCAAATGAAAGCCCTGATATTGCAGAGATGTCTTCTATGGTATATTTTTTGGTTTCCAGCATGCGGAACACCATTGTTTGAACTCCTTCTTTTATTCCTTCTTTTATTCCTTCTTTTATTCCCTCAAGCCTTCCTTCTTCGCGTTCTTGAATGCGCATGTCTTCAATCACTTTGCACATAATTGCCACTCCCTCCTTGCTTTCTTTCAAGAACTATTCTCAACACAAGCTGAATCATTCGGTGTTCCCTTCAAAGCATTTTGTGAAAAAATCGTCATCCATAAGCCGGAATCCGCTGATCCTCTTCAAGTCCTCTTGATTCTTGCGCTCCATTTCTTCTGCTGTCAAGCTACCACTCACTTTCTCCAAATATAAATTCTGTTTTTATTATATTATCATAAATCACTGGCGCAACAGCGTCAACTTTCAGCACATATCAAAATATTTATTTTTTTGATAAAACAACAAAGGAACGCTCCGAAATTTGAACGCTCCCTTGTTTTGAATGTCTGTGAGTTCAAAAACAATTTATTATGAAAAAGCTCTCACAATTCTTTATAAATATTTGTATGTTTGACATAAAACATTGTAAACCAAAAAATAACTTGCGCAAAAGACCTCATTATGTTGCATAAATATAGCCCTTTTATTTCTCCAATGGCTTCATCGTTGGGAAAAGTATAACATCTCTTATGGAAACGGATTCTGTGAGCAACATAACAAGCCTGTCTATTCCCACGCCAAGGCCACCTGTTGGCGGCATTCCATATTCCAGTGCACAAATGAAGTCATCATCGATCATGTTTGCTTCATCATCTCCAGCCGCTCTCATGGCCTCCTGATGCTCAAATCTCTTTTTTTGGTCTATTGGATCATTAAGTTCGCTATATGCATTGCCATATTCCCTTCCAACTATAAACAGCTCAAATCGCTCTGTATATTCTGGCTTGTCGGGCTTTCTCTTTGTTAAAGGCGAAATCTCAACAGGATAATCCATTATAAACGTTGGCTGAATCAAATTTTGCTCTGCAAATTCTTCAAAAAACAGATTAAGTATGTCGCCTTTGACATGACGTTCCTCAAATTCAACGCCTTTTTCTTTGGCAACAGCTTTTGCTTCCTCGTCAGAATTTATATTGTCAAAATCAATTTGAGAATATTTTTTGACTGCTTCAACCATTGTCATTCGTGCAAAAGGTTTCTCAAGATCAATTTCATGACCCCCATAATTCACAGTCATTTTTCCATTAACTTTGTTAGCAACAGTTCTAAACATTTCCTCTGTAATGTCCATCATACCATTATAGTCTGTATATGCCTGATAAAGCTCCATAAGTGTAAATTCAGGATTGTGCCTGATTGAAACTCCTTCGTTTCTAAAAACGCGGCCTATTTCATAAACTCTTTCAAAGCCGCCCACAATGAGCCTTTTGAGCGGAAGCTCCAATGCTATGCGGCAATACATGTCAATGTCAAGTGCATTATGGTGTGTGATGAACGGCCTTGCGGCGGCTCCTCCTGGTATGGTTTGAAGAACAGGAGTTTCAACTTCAAGAAAGCCTTTCGAATCAAGAAAATTTCTTATTTCTCTGATGATGGCCGATCTTTTGAAAAACACTTCCTTAACTTCTGGATTCACTATAAGATCCATATATCTTTGGCGGTATCTCAACTCCTGATCTTTCAAACCATGAAATTTTTCAGGAAGTATTTGAAGGCTTTTGCTTAACAGCGCAACTGATGAAGCATGAACTGAAATTTCACCTGTTTTTGTTTTGAAAACAGTTCCTTTGATGCCTATTATGTCGCCAATGTCATACTTTTTGAAATCGGCATAGCTTTCTTCTCCAATATCATTTCTGCTCACATAGAGCTGCATTTTTCCATTTCTATCCTGAATGTTGGCAAAGCTGGCCTTTCCCATAACCCTTTTGGCCATAAGCCTTCCAGCCATCGAAACTTCCTTGCCTTCAAATTCTTCATAGTTTTGTGTTATATCATCAGAGTGTGTGTCGGCTGCATATTTCACAATTTTGAAAGGATCTTTTCCCTCACTTTGAAACTTTTCTAATTTTTCCCGACGCACTTTGAGAAGTTCGCTCAGTTCCTCTTGGCTCATGACAGATTCGCCATTTACGTCTTTTGTATTGTCAGCCACAAATATTCCTCCTTATTTATTGCCGTTGTTGATCTCAAGCACCTTAAATTCAACATCGCCCTCCGGCGCTGGTATAACCACGGTTTCGCCCACTTTATGTCCCAAAAGGCCAATTCCCACTGGAGACTCGTTTGAAATTCTTCCTTCCATAGGATCAGCCTCAGCGCTTCCAACAATTGTATACTCAACTTCTTCATCAAATTCAATATCAAACAACTTCACAGTGCACCCAACACTGATAACATCTTTTCTAACCTCGTCATCGTCAATAACTTCTGCATTGCGGAGCATTTTTTCAAGCATAACAATTTTTGCTTCAATTTCAGCTTGTTCTTCTTTTGCAGAGTCATATTCAGCATTTTCAGACAAGTCTCCCTGTCCTCTTGCCTCTTTGATTTTTTCAGCAACCTCTTTGCGTCTGATGGTTTTAAGCTCTTCAAGTTCTTCTTCTCTTTTTTTCAGGCCCTCATATGTCAAAACAACTTTCTTTTCTGACAATGTATTCCACTCCTTTTTTGTCAATTACAACACAATAAACACTCTTGACAAGAGTGTTTTAATGTTCATAAAATTATACTCTGTGCCGCGTAAAATGTCAACGTTAAATATAGACGATTATAATTGTTAAAAAGTGATAAATCTATTTATATTTTGAAAAAAGCCTGATTAATCTGAAATATTGTTAATACTGTCAAATTTTACATAATCATTCATCAAAATCATGGCTATATTTTCAATATCATTCATCTTTCCACCTCTTTCAAATATTCTTTGAAATGCTCTTAACTTAATCAAAAAGTAAGCTTCTGCACCATAAGAATCTGTCATTTCATTCCCTATTTTGAAACGACAATCGTTAAACGCAAACATATCTTTTCTTTCTTCAGCAAGTCTGTTAAATTTTCCAGACATTCCCGAAACATCAATAAATATGGCCCCTTTTTTTAATATAAAATCAAAATTTTCCATATCACCACGGCAGTTTATTATAATATCGCCGCCCGCCATTGCACAGCTCTCCGCATTTTCAAAACATTCGGCCAAAAGCCCGCTATATTCATACACCATGTCAACAACTGCTTCCAGTCTCTTTTTTTGATATGTATGTATCCAAAGGTTGTTAACTTCTTCTTTTATAGAGTTTATAACAGCATATGTTTGCAAATTTTCGCCATCAATGACAACTATTTCAGCTGAAGATAGGTCAATTCCTTTAAGTCTTGCCGCCTCATTTATTATATATTTCATAAAAAAAGCCATTGCGACACTTCCGGTCACTTCTTTGAAGCCATTGACCATTGGAATTTTGTCCCTGTTTATAACAATCTCCGTTTTCTTTTCCAGAAAAACTGCTGCTGCTTTTTTGATAAGGCGAAGTTTCAGATCAGCATCTTCTTCATGTTTATACACAGGCAATATAACTTCAATTCCTTCGGCTCCAAACGCCTGAACATTTTTTATTTTCAAAGGTGCAAACAGCATTAAATATTTTAAGTATAACACTCTTGGCAGTTTTCCTATAAACGTTTTATATACTGTTTCATCAAAATTTTTTGCATATCTTATTTCCGCAAAGTCCATATCGTCTCTCCATAAAATTGTTGTAACAATTCTATGTTTTTTGATCGGTTTATATGCCTTTGTCAGAATAACATAAAATTCAAATCGCAAAACACAACAAAAATAACAGCGGCAAACCCTATGCGGCTCGCCGCTGTTCATTTGTATATTTTGCAATGAATCAAAGCAATGGAAATTTCATCAGCCCACACTTGACGCTGGGTTCTCAAATGAGAAAACAAGCTTAGCGTGTTGTATCTTCATTGAAAATATGCTGTCCTGCAATTTGACCACATTTTCTTTTGCCTTGTCTACATCAAATTTAATTCCATTCCCTGTTTCATAATTGAGTTCTGCAATTCTGAGGGCATCTTCAGCTGTTTTAAGGCTTGTTTCAGTTGCAGAAATTGTTTCTTCAAGCTGACGTATGCTTGTATAAACCTGTCTTCCTGCCGTTATAAGATTTTCTCTCATGTCTTTGAGCTCGGCATTTGCTTTCTCAATGTCATAGTTTGCTGTGTCGCTTGCATATGGTGTGGTGTCATTCCCAATTGTGAAGTTTTTGTTTTTCACCAAAGTGTCCGCTTGAAGCTGAACTGCTTTGACATTTGGGTTTTCGTCATTTTTTCTAAGCAAATATACCTCAAGATCTAAATCAAGTTCAAAAATCTCATATTCAGGAGCATATTCAACCTTAAAATTGCTGTTTCTTATTCCCATAACTGTTGCCAAGGCCGCATAGGCATTTTCAACATCTTTTTTGTTGCTTTCCAACTCAGTCTTGATTGTTTCAAGCTGTGACTGTGCTGATGTAACTTCCATTTCAGTGGCCATTCCCAAGCTTTTTTTCGTTTTGACAAGTTTCAAATTTTCTTCTGCATTGGCAAGCGATATTTTTGATGTCTCAATCGCTCTTTCGCCGCTGACAATTGTTCCAAGGCTGTTTATTATTCCTCCCTGAAGGCGCAGAAGTGTTGCTTCTTCAGTATATCGCTGACTTTGGCGGCTCACATTGAGGCTCATCATGCGCATTATGTTGCTATATTCGGGAGTTGCCGTGTAATTATAGTCATATCCTTCAGGCGCCAAAGCCAAGCCCGTGGACTGGGCAATGTCTCTGCTCTGGGCGCTCAAAAGATCCGCATTTTTCTCAAGAAGTTTCAGTGTGGTTGAATTTTTCTTTGCAAGCTCATAAATTTCGTCAAAAGTATAAACTTTGATGTCTTCTTCTGTTGCAGCTTCTGTCACAGTTGCTTTTGAGCCTGTGGCTGCTGCCGCAAATGCTGTGATCCCTGCCATGTTTGACACAATAGCTGCTGCCACTGCAAATGCCGCCAGTCTTTTATATTTCATTATGAAAATCCCTTCTTTCATATGTTATAAATAATCATCTTGAAAAATCAAATGTATGAACCTCGTCTATGCCTTCTTCATTGTTGAGGACAGTGACTTCAAGCGTTCCGTTTTTCCAGTCTTCATCTATAAGCTCAAACAAAAGGAAGCCCTCCATTTCATCGTCATACTGAAGATCTTTCAAAGACCATTTGTCATCCCAAAGCCGTTTAACCGAATATGGCGCAACTGTTTCTCCATCAATGGTGAGCTTGCATTGCGAGGGTATGAGCTGACAGCCTGAATTGTTTTGATTTTCCAATGACAATATAACTTTTGTATATTTGAGGCCATCATCTCTTGAAACTGCAATCAGCTCAAGTATGTGGTCGTTTTTGCGGCTCCTTATAGGAAGTTCGCTATAAGACTTTTTCTTTTCAACTTTGTCATAGTTCTCATCATCTTTGTCAACATAAACTATTTTTTCAACTTCAACTTCCTTAACATATGTTTTTTTGTCACTCTGTATGTTAATTGTTCTTGACGGAATGTCAAAATCAATTGTCGCCCCTAATGTTTCAGAAACAAAACGCAATGGGACATAGGCATAGCCATTGTGATTGAGAATTGGCTGATCATCAGGCGCTTTTTTATATTCACCATCAACTTTAACAAAAACGTCATTAAAAAATTTAACTGTAACTTCAGGGTAATCATCGGCGAACACACTTGCTGAAACCATGCACAGTGCGCCAGCCACAAAACCAACTGCCATACTTTTCAGATTTTTCATAGGCTTATCCTCCAAAAATAGATTATAATAGAAACCCTTTGTCATGTTAGTAATTTTACAGCCTATAATCGAAAATTACAATTAATTTTTCCTTACAAAACAGTTAAATTCACATGTTCAAAATTAATTAATCACTATATTCGCAATTTGCCAAGCTTTTTTGTAACTTTTTAGCAATTTTATGCATATAAATTCCATATTTATTTACATAAAAATAGTCCAACACTTTTTGAAGCATATTTCACATCAATATGAAAACATTCGAACTCATTTTGCAAACAGGCCACAGTCAAAAACTTGTCAGCTAACAAAAAAATTAAAAACAGTTTGGTTCAACAAAGTTTGCATATGCAACGCTCTTAAAACGCAACAAAAATTTTGCACGCCTCACAAGCAGCAGAGATCCGCTAAATATGTAAATGGTGTCATATCAAATTAATACGAAACATAAAACAAAAAGTTTATGAATTTCTATATTTTTTAATCAGTCTTATATCTTCGCCAAAAAATTTAAGGGTTATGAATTCTCCCATAATCCTTGAAATAATCCTGTCAGAATATTTCTCTCCCAAATTTTTCAAGCCCAAGTTTGTTGAAATAATCATAGGTTTTTTGGATATGAGCCTTGTGTTTATTATATCAAACAGTTCAGAATTGGAGAAAACTGTTGAAAATTCTGTTCCCAAATCATCAACTATCAAAAGTTCAACACCCAAAATTTCCTCCATATACTTTCCAACTTCCTGTTCATTTTCATCGCTTCTGTTAAATTTTTCGTTTTCAAGCGCCTTAAACAG
The DNA here is from genome assembly GCA_022791155.1 of Bacillota bacterium. Classification (GTDB taxonomy): domain Bacteria; phylum Bacillota; class Clostridia; order Lachnospirales; family Anaerotignaceae; genus JANFXS01. The sequence goes on from JAAVYN010000036.1 coordinate 42,979, forward strand.
CTGTGGAGCCGTTATATACATAACCGTCACACCTCTGTCAAGAAGTTCCTTTGCAACACAACTGCACACAAAAGTTTTTCCCAACCCCGGGCTTCCATAAAGCAGCAAATTTTTGGCAGTTTTTCCAAAAGTTCTTGTGAACCCAAGGCATTCTTCCAATATCCTTTTTATGTTTTGCCGCGGCGATATGTCCTCATTCCCAGTTGCATTGTCAGAATAATATGAAAAATCAAATGAATCAAAATTTTGGATCTTTGTTATGTCCTTCATATTTGAGCTGTTATATGCCAAATCAACAAGTTTTTGAGTGAAGCAACTGCATCTAACGCCCCCAATGAAGCCTGTGTCACTGCATTTGTCGCATTCGTGTCTTAAACATAAATAATCTTCATCAAATCCCATGCTGTCCATAATTTCTTTTTTTTCATTTTTCAAGGCAGAAAGCTTTGTTTTGAGCTCAGTTTGAAAAAAATCGGCATTGTCAGGGTTTTCAAGCACATTTTTTGCCATGCCAACTCCAGCCATAGAAATTTCTCTGTCTATTTCTTCAACTCGTGGCAATGATGCATACACCTCACTGCGTCTTTTCCGAAGCTCATTTTCTTTTTTAGTTCTTAGTCTGTCATATTGCTTCAATATTTCTTTATAAATTTCACTTTTAGTGGCCATGACTGCTTACTGACCTCCTTTTTGTCGTTCCATTTTTTCAAAATAATCATAATCATAAACCCTTTGTTCATAATCTGAAAACTTGTTTCTAACTTTTTGTGTTTTGGAATCTTCACTTTTTTTATCAGGTTTCGGCAACGCTTCTTCCTTTCTGGCTTCAGCAAATTTTGTGTCGTCAGCCAATATGTCATCTTTTGTCATGATTCCCTTTTCACGCCAGCCTTTTAATATTGTGTCAGCATAGTTGAACACTGGCTGGCCAATTTTTGATATTGTCTTTTCACATGCAACAACAACAATGTCAACTGGAAACTTATATTCTTTAAGCCATTTTTCCATAAATTTTTCTTCATTTTTGTTTGGATCCCTATAGCTTTGTCCAAATGCACGCATGATTTTTCTGAAATCAGTGTTATAAAGCCGTATATGTTCGTCAGCTTTTTCGGCTGTGTCAATTCCTCTGTCTGCCCAGTCTATTGCAACTGTCTCGATATATCTCATGTTTCTTTTGTTGTTGCTTATGCAATGATATAACAAACGATCTATAACTTCCAAACTCAAACCAATCCAATTATATATAGAAAAAATGCATGACAAATCATTGTGGCTCAAGAGCCGGCCCAAATATCTTTGAGCCATGTCAAAAAGACAGCGAACATCGCTATTTTTTTCAGCATATATCGCAAGTTCCATTGGTGAATATTGAGGCTTCTCACTGATGTGCACATTTTTGGGCGCATTATCATTCACATTAAAAAACAAAGTTCCGTTTTTTTCGCTTATAACCTCCTGCCTTTTCCAATATAAAACAGCATCGTTTATACATGACATATCCATTTTCAAATATTCTTCAATCTCGCTGATTTCAACTCCCTTGCCTCTGTCAAGAGCTTTTGCGCACAAAAAAAACCTCAGGAACTCGGCTGGGGTATATATCAAATATTTTTTGAGAAACGAACTGTCAATTTTTATTGTATTTAGTCTTTTATCCTCACACATAAATAATTCTCCAAACACACCGCACAAAATCATATCATTTAATTTATTCTTATTATACCACAAAACTAATATATATTAAAAGCTTTGAATTTATATAAAAAATTCATATGTTTTGTTTTCTGTTATATCTGAGTTAGCTTTTGGCACATACAATTATGAAAAACCGACATCTCCAAAAGAAACTTATTTCCTTGAAAATGCCGGTTCAATCCAAACAAAACAGCTTAAAACAGTTTGTTTATTCCTTATTTTTTCTCATGTTGTTGAAAAAATATATAACAAAACTAAGCAAAAACACCGTCAGCATTATGATGACAAATGTTTGCGCATTCTTATATGATATAAAAACTGCCAAAAGCCCGCACGCCGCACTAATTCCGTATAATATTATGACAGCCTGTTTCTGTGTGAAGCCTTTGTCTATAAGTCTGTGATGCAAATGGCCTCTGTCAGGCGACATAATGGGCTGTCTTTTTGCAATTCTTCTCACAATTGCAAAAAGTGTGTCAAAAATTGGAAGGCCAAGAGAGAGCATTGAAACAGCCAAAGCCAAAAATGCATAGCCCTTAAACACGCCCAAAATGCTTGTCACGGACAATGTGAAGCCCAAAAATGTCGCGCCAGTGTCACCCATAAAAATTTGTGCCGGATTGAAGTTTCGCGGCAAAAACCCAAGACAGCTCCCGGCCAGTGTTGCTGTGAGAACAACCGAAAGCTCGTCTCCTGTCAATATGCACATTGTCATGAGCGAAAGCGCGGCTATTGAAGAAACTCCAGCCGCAAGGCCATCAAGGCCGTCAATGAGATTGACAGCATTTGTGACTCCAACAATCCACAAAATTGTTATTGGAATGCTCAAATAGTGCAAAACCGTTGAAAATGGCCAAAACACAACGTTTATTCGTATGCCGGAATACACCACAACAGCCGCTGCCAAAATTTGCACAACGAACTTAATTCGTGCTCTCAAATTAAAGCAATCATCAAAAATTCCCAAAACAACAATCATTCCAGCGCCAATCAAAAACCCAACAATCTGCCGCGGATCATTGTGAGAAGTGAATCTATAAAGCAGCATGAGCGTGAGCATGAAACCAAGAACAATGGCAATTCCGCCCATTCTCGGCATGGGGTTTGAATGCATTCCTCTTGCCTTTGGATAGTCTATGGCACCAGCTTTAATTGAAATTTTTTTTGCAACCGGCGTCATCACGTTTGATATTGCAAATGCGGTTGAAAATGCCGCTATATATAAAACCCAGTCATGTTCCAAAATGAATCTCTCCCAAAACTGCTATTTCGTTCCAAATATTCTGTCACCAGCATCACCAAGCCCTGGAACGATATAGCCGTGCTCATTCAGTTTAGTGTCATATCCAGCCACATAAATGTCAACATCTTCATGCTCGCTTTGAATTGTTTTAACGCCATCGGGAGCTGCCAATATGCTAAGCATTGTTATTTTCTTTGCTCCTCTTTCTTTCAAAAAACTGATTGAAGCTGATGCTGTTTTCCCTGTGGCAATCATTGGATCGACAAGAAACACTTCACTTTCCTCCATGCCTGATGGAAGTTTGCAATAATATTCGATTGGATTCAATGTTTCTGGATCACGATATAGCCCGATATGGCCTATTTTAGATGTTGGCAAAACTTCTGAAACAGCATCGCTCATGCCAATTCCGGCACGCAAAATTGCCACAATGTCAATTCTTTTTGTGATTGTTTTACAAACACATTTGTCAATAGGCGTTTCAATTTCAATTTCTTCCAGCGGAAGTTCCCTTGTTGCTTCATATGTGAGCAAAATTGCAACCTCGCGAATGAGCTCTTTAAATTCTTTAGTTTTAGTGTCCTTGTTTCTTAGCATTGACATTTTGTGCTGAACCAACGGATGTTCCGAAATAAAAAGTTTTCCCATGGTAATCCTCCAATCAATTCAATGTCTATTCACTCTTCAATCATGCCTATTCTGCGCACATGTCTCTCATCATTGCTAAATTGTGTTTCCAAAAAAGTTTTCACAATTTCCAAAGCCAGCCCCGTTCCAACAACTCTTGCTCCCATGGCAAGTATATTGGCGTCATTGTGCTCCCTCGTTGCTTTTGCCGAAAAACAATCGTGGCATAATGCGGCGCGTATGCCCTTCACTTTGTTGGCCGTTATTGAAATTCCAATTCCAGTTCCGCAAATGAGAATTCCGTTTTCGCATTCTCCAGACGCCACAGCTTCAGCCACGGCTTTGGCAAAAACAGGATAGTCACACGATTCTTCGGAATATGTTCCAAAATTTTTATATTCTTTATTTTCGCTTTCGAGATATTTGATTACTTCTTTCATAAGCGGAAAACCGCCATGGTCACAGCCCAGCGCAATCATAAATGACTCCCTTCAAAAAACAAAACTGTTTCCGACATATCTTTTATATGATATAAAATTATGTTTCATTGTTCCAACATCAACTTGTAAAACATGACATAATTTCCTAAGTTCATTCAAAAATCTTGCACAACGATATAAATTAAATATATATTACCATTTTATTACCGATTTTTCAATTATTTCATCAACACGTTTGCCGCGTCAGAAATATATTTTTTCAAATGCTCAAGGCATTGTTCATATATCTCCTCGCTGCCGCCATATGGATCTATTATGTCGTCATTGTGCCCGCCATACTCTGCTATTGTGAAAACGGGAACATTGAGCTCTGCACATATTGAAGCTACGGCCTGTTTGTGTCCATTTGTCATCGTAAAAACAATGTCAGCCCATTTTATCAGCTCTGTTGTGATTTGTGATGGTTTATGATCACTCAAATCAAGCCCCGATTTGGACATGGCTTTTATGGCATTTTCTGAAGCTCCTCCAATTTCAACGACATTTATTCCTGCTGACTTAATTTCAAACCCGTCTTTTGGAAAAATGCTTTTTGCCACAGCTTCTGCCATAGGACTGCGGCAAGTGTTTCCAGTGCATACAAAAAGTATATTCATATTTATCACGCCTCAATAAAGTTGTATCCTGCTGCTTTTTTCAAACGATTCATTATGGCCGTTCCCTCTCCACTTTCGTCAAAAACCTCCGAAAACACCACGTCGGCGCCCAAATGGTCAAACTTTCTCAACATATTAAAAAGATTCGCCCCAATCTCAATTTCGTTTTCACGGCTCCCGGCACTAAGCACAAAATCCGCCTCATAGCATCCTTTGGTTTCGTCAGTGGCAAGAACTCCCGTTTTCCGGCCTTTCATTTTTTCATCAGCAGTTAGAGAATTTATTTTTTCAACCACAGCATCAGAATTGCCCTTCACAAGAACAACGCTTGCCTTTGGTGAATAGTGAGTATATTTCATTCCCGGCGCTTTGGGCACGAAATTGCTGTCAGGCTTTTGCAATATTGCCGGATCAAATTCAGCCTTTCCCAAAAGCTTTTCAAGCATTTCTTTTGTTATGGCTCCCGGCCTGAGTATGACAGCGCTTTCGCCTGTCACATCAACAATTGTGCTTTCAAGGCCAAACTCTGCCGCTCCTCCATCAAGTATCATGTCAATTTTTCCAGTCAAATCAAACTCCACATGGCTCGCCCTTGTTGGGCTTGGTTTGCCAGATGAATTGGCGCTTGGGGCCGCAACGGGAACATTTGCTTTTTTAATAAGCTTTCTTGCCATATTGTTTGAAGGAAAACGCACTCCAACCGTGTCAAGTCCGCCGGTGACAGCATTGGGGACACACGGCTTTTTTTTGAAAATCAAAGTCAAAGGCCCTGGCCAGAACTTGTCCATAATTTTGACGGCAAGCGGCGTAACCTCAGCCACTATATTGTCAAGTTCGCATATATCACCAATGTGGAGTATGAGAGGGTTGTCAGACGGCCGCCCTTTCGCTTCATATATCTTTTTGCAGGCAGCTTCTGAAAGCCCGTTGGCGCCAAGGCCATAAACCGTTTCTGTAGGAAAAGCCACCAGGCCTCCTTTTCGGAGAATATCGGCGGCTTCCTCAATGAATTTATTGTCATTTTCATTGTTGTTCAGTTTTCTTATAACTGTTTTCATATCATGCCCCACAGCATTTTTTATATTTTTTTCCGCTTCCGCATGGACATGGATCATTGCGCCCCACTTTGGGCTCTTTGATGACAGTTCTTGATCTCTTTTGTTCTATATAGAACTCCTTTCTTTGGTCTTCAGTGAATATATTGTCCCATTGTTTCAAGTTATAGAGATGTTCAGCATGATATTCAACCATTTTTTTATAAAGTTTCTCAAAATCAATTATGATTTCAATTTGGCTTTTTTCGTCAAGTTCGTCAATCTTGTATGGATTTGGAAGTATATCGTTTAAGCCGTCGACAAATGCAATTGCATATTCCGCTGTGATGTTAAATCTTTCGGCAAGCTCATCAACACTTCCCTTAATTTCTGTGACCTTTTCTTCCAAAATATATTCATAAATCGCCTGTTCTTTAGGAAGATATTCATTCCAAACAGCATCAACGCTTTTTCCTTGTGGTGTGAACGCTCTTTTAAGCCAATTTTCATAAATGCTCATTCTTAATTTCTCTCTCCTTTAAGTGAATGGTGCTTTTGTGTTGGGCCGCCTGCAGCTGTCATGGCGGCCATCAAAATAACTCAGAGTTAATAATAATATATTATTCTTTACAATGCAACAATTTTAATCAATTTTATTTACATATGTCCGTAATACATCAATTTTTCTATATCTCAAGCACTTAAACAACAAAAATTTCCACAGGGTTATATATAAATCTAATGGCGCCCCTAAGAATGTTCATCAATGAGCTTTCGGCATGTTCTCCTGATATTGCCGCTTCTTTGACAACAACCTTTGTTATTTCGTTTTCTTTCACAAATTCTTTGATGCACTCCAAAATGTCAGTGTCGCAATAGAAGTGAACCATGCCGCCTTTTTCAGATGCAAAGCCGAAAAGTTCTTCCATAAATTTGAAATTTTTTTTGTTGCCGAAAACGCTCTTTCCTTGTTGAACATATATTATATGTAGCTCGCCATTTTTTTCATTTGCTATGCGCGCACCCTCATTGATGATTTCCTTTGGGTTTTCACGGTTTGTCACGCAAACGAGTATTTTTTCCAGCTTTTCAGTGCTTTTGTCAGCGCTTCCGCTTATTTTTTTAATCATATTATGCCTCCAATTCTGATAAAAAATCTATACAATGAATTTAACTAAATATCTATTTTAATTATATTCATCATACAAAAAATTCCTTCATTATTGGTGTATTTCATTTAAACATAATGTGAATATAGTGTAAACGGAATTGCTTTTCGTCAATATAAAAAATTATATAAAAACGCAATGCTTATATATGAAAACTCAAATTTTAAGCGCTGCGGCCACAAATTCTCTGAAAAGCGGATGCGGCCTGTTTGGCCTTGACTTAAATTCAGGATGGAACTGCACTCCCACAAACCATGGATGGCCTGAAAGTTCGACAATTTCAACAAGCTTCTCATTTGGAGAAAGCCCCGTTATGTTAAGCCCTGCTTCCGTCACATCTTTTCTGTATACATTGTTAAACTCATATCTGTGGCGATGACGTTCATATATAAGTTCCTCGCCATATGCTTCATAGGCAAGCGAACTTTTTTCAAGCTTGCATGGATATGCCCCAAGGCGCATTGTGCCGCCCATGTCTTCAATGTCGCGCTGTTCAGGCATGAGATCTATAACAGGGTGTGAAGATTCGGGCTTAACCTCTGTTGTGAAAGCATCTTTATAGCCCAAAACATTCCGCGCAAATTCTATGACAGCGCACTGCATTCCAAGGCATATTCCAAGAAATGGTATTTTGTTTTCGCGGGCATATTTAATTGCTGCAATTTTTCCTTCAAGTCCACGGTCGCCAAACCCCCCTGGCACAAGTATGCCTTTTGTGCCTTCAAAAATTTCATGCGCATTGTCTTCATTCAAATGTTCTGCATTAATCCATTGTATATTGACGTCAGCTCCATTAAAAATTCCGGCATGGTGCAAAGATTCAACAATTGAGAGATATGCGTCATGGAGCTCAACATATTTTCCAACAAGTGCTATGTTAACTTTGCCAGACATTGTGCGCTCTTTTTCCAAAACTTCCATCCAGTCTGCCAAATCAGGAGTTCTGTCCTCAAGGCCCAACTTGCGGCACACGGCTTTTGCAAGTCCTTCTTCCTCAAGCATAAGCGGAATTTCATACAAGCTTTCAACATCAAGGTTTTGAATTATGCTGTCCTCCTCAACGTTGCAAAACAGCGAAAGTTTGCTTTTCATGCCATGGCTAAGCTCATGCTCTGTTCTCAAAACAAGCATGTCCGGCTGTATTCCTATTGAAAGAAGTTCTTTGACTGAATGTTGGGTTGGTTTTGTTTTAAGCTCGCCCCCCTTTGAAAGATATGGAATAAGCGTCACATGTATATACATGCAGTTTTCTCGCCCAATCTCTCTTGAAACCTGTCTTATGGCTTCAAGAAACGGATGACTTTCAATGTCGCCAACTGTTCCGCCGATCTCGGTTATAACAATGTCAGGGGCGTCAACCTTTCCAGCTCTAAAAACCCTTTCTTTTATTTCATTTGTTATGTGAGGAATGACCTGAACTGTAGCGCCCAGATATTCTCCTTTTCTTTCCTTGTTAAGAACCGACCAATAAACCTTTCCCGTTGTTGTGTTGCTGTTTATGTTGAGATTTTCATCTATAAACCTTTCATAATGTCCCAAATCAAGATCGGTTTCAGCTCCATCTTCCGTAACAAAAACCTCTCCATGTTGATATGGGCTCATTGTTCCTGGATCAAGATTGATATATGGATCAAATTTTTGAATGGTAACTTTGTAGCCTCGGGCCTTCAAGAGCCTTCCAAGAGAAGCGGCTGTTATCCCCTTGCCCAAACCGCTCACAACGCCGCCGGTGACAAAAACATACTTAGTGCGCATTTTTAATCCTCCCAAAAATTTTCAGTCTCAAAGTTTTTAAACTTCCACACGGCTGAAAAATAATGCCGTGTTGTGAACTCTGACGGTGTTCAAGTTTTTATATAATCAAAAAGTGCGGCGTTTTCATATTTTATAACAAACTGTCTCAAACGCCCGCCCAATACAATATACCATACATTTCTCATTTTCTCAACAAAAATACCATTTGTTTTTGTTTATTTTAAGGCATATAAAAGCACCAGAAAAACATTTCATTCCTTTGCTAAATATTTTTTCTGGTGCTAATTTTATAATATTTGTTCAACAAATCAAACAATGCTGTTCTGTCATGCTGCAAAAAGCAAATTTATAAAAAATGCAATTAAATCTTTTCATATATTGTGACGCAAGTTACAATTCATGCTCTCAATTGGATTCAGAATATTCTGTTATCTCAACTGATTCAATGACAATATCTTCCAAAGGCTTGTCATTTTTTTCGTCTGTTTCAACGGCGGCTATGCTGTCAACAATGTCCATTCCTTCATAGACCTGGCCAAACACAGCATGGCCATAATCCAAATCGGGAGTTCCTCCAACTTCAATATATTTTTCTCTCACTGCATCGTCATAGTTTGTTCTCAAAATTTTGTTTGTGCTGGAATTATAAAGAAGCTCATCACTGCCATATTGCTCAATCACTTGATCCACAAAACCAAAATATTCTTTTTGAACATCATCTTTTTGAACAATGAAAAACTGGCTTCCATTTGTGTCCATGCCGCTGTTGGCCATTGAAACAGCCCCTCTAAAGTGATATAGCCTTGACGAAAATTCATCTTCAAACTTTCCGCCCCATGCGCTTTCGCCGCCAGTTCCAGTGCCAAGAGGATCCCCGCCCTGAATCATAAAATCATTTATAACTCTGTGAAATGTCACTCCATTATAATATCCTCTTTCACAAAGCAAAATGAAATTTTCAACAGTTTTGGGCGCCTCTTGTGAAAAGAAGCGTATTTTGATGTCGCCTTTATTTGTTTTTAAAATGGCGATTGTCTCACCTTCACGCAATGGCGAAAACTGCGGCATATCATCAGTTGTTGTCAAAAGATCATTTTTGAACTGATCATAATCAGCATTAAGTTCTTCATCAATATTTTCTTTATTATCGTCCAAATTTTTTTCATCTTCTTCAGTGACACTTTCAGCTGATACATTTTTATCAGCGTCAGAAGATGTGGCATTTCCTTTTGCTGCACTTCCACAGGCTGTTAATAACAAAGTTGTCAAAGTGATCAAACATAAAGTTTTTCTCATTAACATTCCTCCGTGATCTTTATAGTTGGCATATTGCTAAATTCTAACTTGCCCATACATGTTTTGTCAAATATATTTTAATTAAAATGTTTACATTTTTCTTAAAATTGATCAAATGGCAAAACTTTCTGTCAATTTTTTGGCCCATATTGTCTTATCACTTTCATCACAGCTGCAACTCCATCTGTGCGCTCGCTTTTTTCCATGGCATGTTTTATGTCTTCTTTTTTATCAAACAGTGAATTTATGGCATTTGCCAAACTTTCGCTGTTCATTTCTTCTTCCTGAAGAACCATGGCAAACCCATGTTTTTCAAAACTTTTGGCATTCAAAATTTGATCGCCACGGCTTGCCGAGGCTGAAAGCGGAATGAGAAGCGCTGGCTTTTTGAGCGCCAAAAATTCCGAAATTGAATTTGAACCTGCTCTTGAAACAACAACGTCAGCTGCCGCCATTATATGCGGAAGTTCTGATGAGACATACTCAAATTGTTTATATCCCTTTAAGTTCAGCTTTGACTGATCAATATTTCCTTTGCCGCATATATGAACAAGCTGAAATTTTTTAAGTATCTCATCTGCGCATTCTCTCAAACATTTGTTGATTTTCACAGCCCCAAGGCTTCCGCCCATCATCATGACAACGGGCTTTTTGCTGTCAAATCCGCACATTTCAAGGCCCTTTTCCCGGCTTCCTTCAAACAGGTTGCTTCTTATGGGTGTGCCTGTGTTGATGCCCTTGTTTCCTTTTATATATTCCAATGTTTCAGGGAATGTTGTGCAAACTTTTTTGGCAAAGGGCATGGCAATTTTGTTTGCAAGCCCTGGTGTTATGTCGCTTTCATGAATTATGACTGGCACATTGTTGAGCCTTGCACCCAACACAACAGGCACAGCCACAAACCCGCCTTTTGAAAAAACAATGTCAGGCTTTATTTTTCTTATCAACGCCGTTGCCTCTCCAACGCCTTTTGTAACTTTGAAAATGTCTTTGAAGTTTTCTTTTGAAAAATATCTTCTCAGTTTTCCTGACGAAACTCCAAAATATTCAATGTTTTCTCTTTCAATCAGTTCTTTTTCCATGCCATTTTTGGCGCCGATATATTTGACATTCCAGCCCTCCTCAACAAGCTGTGGTATCAAAGCTATGTTTGGTGTCACATGTCCGGCTGTTCCCCCACCAGTCAAAACTATTGTTTTCATAAACAAATTCATCTCCAAATTTATGTTTTCAGATCACAAAAAATATAAAACATTCATCAATTTATGAAGCACAACAAAATCAGCCGTCATCCAAAAAACTTATCAGCAAATGACGACCGCAGTTTTATATGTTCAACTCAAATGTCCGATCAAAAAATACACTTCATTTTATATTATAAACAAAAAAATTTTCCGTTGTTTCAAATTCTCAAATCATTGAGCAGAAGCCATCTTCAAAAACACGTTTCCCACTTTTCGAATGCAATCATATTTCATCAAGCGTTTCTCCAGTCTCCAAAACATTTTTTGCCTCAAAGTCTGAAAGGCTTTCAACTTTTCTAAGCTTGCTTTTTATGAGCCTTGTTCTTGTTCCAACAAGTTTGTCAAGCTCATTGTTTGCCTGCTCAATTCTTTTTTGAGTGTCAGAAAGAACTTTGTCAAATTTGTCAAATTCTGTTTTAACAGCGCCCAATATGTTCCAAACTTCTGTGCTTCTTTTTTGAATGGCAAAAGTTCTGAAGCCCATTTGAAGGCTGTTCAAAAGCGCTGCCATTGTGCTTGGCCCCGCAATGTTCACCCTATATTCTCTTTGGAGAACCTCAACCATGCCGCGGTTCACAACCTCTGAATATAACCCTTCAAACGGCAAAAACATAATGGCAAATTCTGTTGTGTTTGGCGGGTCAATATATTTGTCTCTTATGTCTTTGGCTTCCGATTTTATGGTTGAAATCAGCTGCTTGGCACAATTGTTAATTTCGTCTTTATCACCGTTTTCATATGCATCTCTTAATGCTGCATAGGTGTCTCCCGGAAACTTTGAATCTATGGGCAAAAATGTTGTTTGGCCATCTTCAGAGGGTATCTTCACTGCAAACTCAACAATATTTCGGCTTCCTTTTTTTGTGGCAACATTAACGGCATATTGTTCGGGCGAAAGTATTTCCTCCAATATGGCACCAAGCTGTATTTCTCCAACAATCCCCCTTGACTTCACATTGCTCAAAACCTTTTTGAGATCCCCAACGCCAACTGCCAAATTTTGCATTTCTCCAAGCCCTTTATAAACCTGTTCAAGCCTTTCGTTCACCATTCGGAAAGAGTTTGTCATTTTTTCTTCAATCGTTTTTTGAAGTTTTTCATCAACAGTGATGCGCATTTGCTCCAATTTGCTGTTGTTGTCTTTTTGAATGATTTCAAGGCGTTTTTCAACTGTGTTTCTAATTCCCTCCAGCTTTTGCTCGTTCTCAAGCGCAAATGTTTTGAACCGTTCTTCCTGAACTGAAAGCTGATTTGCAACCGCCATGTGAAGTGCATCTTGCTTTTCGCTTATGTTTCTATTCATAAACATTATTTTTTCTGTCTGCGCATTGTTCGCATCTTTCTCAATGTCCGACATTGCCTCGCCCATGGCTCTGATGGACTGCTGTGTTGTGGCGATAAGTTCCTGTCTGAGCTGTCTTTGGCTTTCTCCTATGTCTCTTTTGACAATCTCAAGCCTTTCCAAAGTTTTTTCACCACTATTTTTTCTTATGCTGAACAGAACCATAAATATTCCAATGACTATGATAACCAAAAGTGTAATAATAATATAATCCATAAAAACTTCCCCCATGCAAATCAAAAAACACATTGAACAAGAAATTTTCAAACAGTTCAAAAACTGCACAAGCTTTTAATTTTCTGACATTTTCAGCGGCTCTTCAATTATATTCTGAACTGTCACATGCAACTTTGACATCTCCTCACGGCTCAGTGAGGCCACATCTATAGGACTGTGCACATAAAGGTGAACCTGTGCCGGAGATATGACATAATTGTTGTTTTCAAGCACATCAGCCGCCCCCGAAATTGTCAGAGGAATTATGGGAACTTTTGATTTTGTGGCAAGCTTGAAACTGCCGGCCTTAAATTCCTGAATTTTTCCGTCTTTGCTTCTTGTCCCTTCAGGAAACACAATCAAAGAACAGCCGTTTTTGAGCAGTTCAATCCCTTCAAGTATGATTTTGAGCTGCTGTTTCATGTCGCTTCTGTCCATGAAAAGACAATGTATATATTCCATCCACCCCCTTATGACGGGAAGTTTTTTGAGCTCAATTTTTGCAATGAACCCAACAGGAATTTCAATTTCATCCAAAAGCATGGCAAAATCAAAATTGCTTTGATGATTGCTCACAAAAAGAAAATTGCCTTCTTTGGGAAGGTTTTCCCTGTTGTGCACAATGACGTTTGCTCCAGTGTCTTTCACCCTTCCGCCAGCCCACCAATGCACAACTTTATAAATATATTCATCGGCCGCTTTTTGGCCTTTCACCTTTAATATAATTTTCGCTCCAATCCTAAGCGGCACAAGCGCCACAACGCTTGCTATAGCCTTCACATAAAACACAATTGTTCTTATCATTGATAGCCTCCATATGTTCAAAGAACTGACCAGATTTCACAACAAAAAAGAGTGCTTCGCAAGCCGAATGGCTTCTGAAACACCCTTTGAACTATGGGAGTTACAGGGCTCGAACCTGTGACATCTTGCTTGTAAGGCAAGCGCTCTCCCAGCTGAGCTAAACTCCCAAAGCGGAATCATCTTCCGCCAACGACTCAGAAGGGGCTCGAACCCTCGACCTCCGGCGTGACAGGCCGGCGCTCTAACCAACTGAGCTACTGAGCCATATTAAATTGTGACAGCGTTATGTTCACTGACAAATGGTATATTAACACACACCTCCTCATCTTGTCAATACATTTTTTTCAATTTCAGTTAAAATTATATTAATTGTCAATCAGAGTTGATATATGCAGTTTCACCACAGAAACATAAAGCTTTTGTCGTCACAATCATTTTTGAACATGCTTTCGCACAAAATATTTCTTTGTCTCTTTCACGACTTCGCCGCCCAAAACCAAAACTGCCACAAGATTCGGAACAGCCATCATTCCATTGAATGTGTCAGAAACTTCCCAAATCAGTTTCAAAGGCAGCACACAGCCTGTCACAATGAAAATTATAAACAAAACCCTATACCACTTGACTCCTTTCAGTCCAAAAAGATATTCAACACATTTTTCGCCATAATAGCTCCAGCCGACAAGCGTGGAAAATGAAAAAAGCACGATGCCTATGCAAACAAAAACCCCTGCAAAATTGCCAAAGCTTTCAGAAAAAGCCATAATTGTCAGTTCGGCACCATCAACGAAATTTCCGTTGACATCTTTGACGCCCAAAACGCCCGATGTCAATATGGCAAGCGCTGTCACTGTGCACATAACAATGGTGTCGGCAAAAACTTCAAATATTCCCCACATTGATTGCCTTGGAATTTCACTTGTTTCTGCTGCGGCATATGCCATAGCTGACGAGCCCAGCCCTGCCTCGTTTGAAAAAACTCCACGCGCAACCCCAAACCGAATTGCTTTTGAAACAGTATATCCCAATATTCCTCCACTGGCTGCCTCAATTCCAAAAGCTCCCTTAAATATACTTTCAAAAGCATATGGTACGTTCCTGAAGTTCATAATTATGAGCAATATCCCTCCAGCTGTATACAAAACTGCTATGACAGGTATGACTGCTTCTGTGACACGCCCAATTCTTTTTATGCCTCCTGCTATGACAGCAGATGTAATCACAGCCATTGTAACCCCTGTTGTTCCGCCGCCTATGCCAAAAACAGACTTGAGCGCTTCTGCCGCCGAATTGGCCTGGCTCATGTTGCCCATTCCAAAAGAAGCAAGTATGCATAAAACAGAAAACGCCACAGAAAGCCACTTCATGTTCAGCCCCTTCTCTATAAAAACCATAGGCCCGCCAATCCATTCTCCCTTTTCGTTTTTGCGCCTATATTTTATGCTCAAAAAAATTTCAACATATTTTGTCATCATTCCAAAAATTGCTGAAATCCACATCCAAAAAACGGCCCCTGGCCCGCCTGCAACAACGGCTGTTGCCACTCCAACAATGTTCCCCGTTCCCATTGTGGCCGCAAGCGCAGTTGTCATGGCCTGAAAAGATGATATTGAATTTTTGTCTTCAACCTTTTTGGCCTTTTCTTCCCCGGTCATAGACCCAATTGTGTTTTTCCACCAAAATTTTAACTTGAAAAGCTGAAAAAATTTCATTCTAAAAGAAAAATAAATTCCCACAAACACGAAAAAACCGCACATAAACGGCCCCCATATAAATGAGTTCAATTTTTCATTCAGTTCAGAAACAAATTCAATCATATCATTCCCTCCGAAATATATCAGCTTGTATATTCTATTCAAGGCACAGCCAAATATATTCCAAAATCCCATGACATTCACTTGCCTGTTGAAAATGATTTATGCCAGTTTCAGCATTTTTGCTTGTGAAACGAGTCCATTTCTGAAATGTTTTTGCATTTAACTCTTTACCAAACACAAATTTAATGATAAACTTGTTCCATAAAGTGCTGGGGGTGCCGTCTTTTCACATGAGGGCTGAGAGAAAATTTTTTCAACTCCTTTAACCTGATCCGGTTCGCACCGGCGTAGGGAAGCAAAAACAACTCCCAAAGCACAGTTTGTCTGTGCTTTTATTTTACAAAAAATTTATAACAAGGAGGCAATCTGTTTGAAAACAAAAAAACTCACTCTTTGTGCAATGTTGTCTGCTGTTGGAGTTTTGGCTGGAAACATAATATACATACCAATAGGCGCTTCGAAATGTTTTCCGGTTCAGGCCGCCGTCAATGTCATATGCGGCGTGACGCTTGGCCCGGCCTATTCAATGTTGACAGCTTTCACAATTTCACTTTTGCGCAACATAACAGGAATGGGAAGCATCATGGCATTTCCCGGAAGCCTCATTGGCGCCGCCTTAGCCTCCATTATATACGTCAGGACAAAAAACTTGGCCGCTGCCGCTTTTGGAGAGGTTTTTGGAACAGGCGTTTTGGGCGCTCTTGTTGCCGCTCCAATAAGCAAATTTATATTAGGCAATGAAGCGGGAGCACTATTCTATGTTCTGCCATTTATATTGAGCTCACTTAGCGGAGCCACAATTGGGTGCATTATATTAAAATCGACAGAAATAATCCGTTTGAGAAAAAAATTTAATGACTGATGGAGGGGTAATATGAAAAATGTTTTAACAATAGCCGGAAGCGACTCATGCGGTGGTGCCGGCATACAGGCTGACATCAAAACATTCAGCGCCCATGGAACATACGGCATGAGCGTGATAACAGCCGTAACTGTTCAAAACACAGTTGGCGTTTTTGGCTGTCAGGACATTTCACCTGATATAATAGCCGGACAAATCGATGCTCTGTTCACCGACATAGAAATAAGCGCTGTGAAAGTTGGCATGGTCAGCCAAACAGAAACAATTGTCACAATAGCCAAAAAACTTGAACAATATTCTCCAAAAAATATAGTTGTCGATCCTGTCATGATTTCAAAAAGCGGCTTCGATCTTCTCAAGCCCGAAGCGAAAAACGCTCTTATCAATCACCTCATACCATTGGCAACTGTGCTCACACCAAACCTCCCTGAAGCCGAAGCCATAACCGGCATGAAAATTGACACAATAGAATCAATGAAAGTCGCCGCAGAAAAAATATATTCAATGGGCGCTCGAAACATATTCATCAAAGGCGGACATCTTGACAACGACGCCACTGATGTCCTTTTTGACGGAAAAGAAATGACAATCATGCCTGGCAAACGTTTCAACACAAAAAACACCCATGGCACAGGCTGCACAATTTCGTCAGCAATCGCGGCCAATCTTGCCAACGGCATGAATGTTCAAAACGCTGTCAAAAAAGCAAAAGAATATATATCAACAGCAATTGAACATTCATTTTCTATAGGAAAAGGAGTTGGCCCAACAAACCACTTTTATACATTGTATAAAAAGGCTGGTATGCTCAATGAATGAATTTGTTGAAAAGCTCAAAACAAATCTTAAAAAAATCAGGCTTGAAAGCCCAATAATACACCACATAACAAATGCTGTCACAATCAACGACTGCGCCAACGTAACAGCTTCCTTGAAAGCTTCTCCAGTCATGGCATATTTTGAAAAAGAAGTTGCTGAAATAACTTCAGCTTCAAATGCGCTTGTGCTTAATTTTGGAACGCCTGATGAAACGCGCTTCAAATCTGCCACAATATCAGGCATAGCCGCCAACAAAAAGGGGATCCCCATAGTCATTGATCCCGTTGGCGTTGGGGCATCAAAATTCAGGCACAAAAGCACAAAAGAAATGCTTTGCCTTGTAAAGCCTTCCATAATAAAGGGCAACACTGCTGAAATCAAAGCCCTTGCCGGAATTGACAACAAAAATAACAGGTGCATTGATTCCTCCGAAACAGAAATTGACATTGAAACACTGAAGGATTTCTCACTGAGGCTGAATGCAGTTATTGCTGTGACTGGCAAAAGAGATTTAATAACTGATGGAAGCCGGACTGCTTTCATTGAAAGGGGAACTCCAATGTTCACACATATAAGCGGAGCTGGATGCATGGCTTCCTCGGTTATTGGAACGTTTTCAGCCGTTGAAAAAGATTTTTTTGAAGCCGCTGTGCAGTCATTATATGCCGTCAATATATGTGGCGAAAGAGCTGCCGCTGTCTCAAACGGGCCTGCAGATTTCAAAATGAACTTCATAAATTTTTTATATTGCCTTGAAAAAAGTGAAATTGAGAAAGAAGGCGTGTTCTTTGAATAGAAACGATTTGAAAGTATATCTGATAACTGACAACAACGCTTTGAACGGGCGTGATTTTTTCGAAACAATTGAAGATGCCTTAGAAAATGGCGTCACAATGGTTCAGCTTAGAGAAAAGAATTTGTCAGCTGCTGATTTTTTGAAAAAGGCTAACAAGCTAAAAAAATTGACAGACAAATATAACGTTCCGCTTATAATAAATGACAGGGTTGACATCGCTTTCGACTGTGGCGCCGCCGGGCTCCACATCGGTCAAAATGACATATCTGTGCGCGACGGCCGCCGCATTATACGCCGTGACATGAACAAAATCCTTGGCGTCACTGCCAACACTGTTCCTTTGGCATTGGAAGCCGAAAAGCTTGGAGCAGATTACATAGGCGCTGGGGCAATTTTTGCCACATCAACAAAATCGGGCGCAAAACACATTTCTGTGGATGAACTGAGAGAAATCGCCAAAAGCGTTTCCATTCCTGTGGTTGCCATAGGCGGAATAACAGCTCAAAACGCGCATGTCTTGGAAGGCACCAAAATTGCTGGCGTGGCTGTTTCAAGCGGAATTATGAGGGCAGAGAATATAGGCGATGTTGTGAAAACGCTCAAAGCTTTAGAGCTGTAAATTTGTTGTCAAGCAGTTTTCAAACAAATTCGATTCATTTGTTTTTAGCCCCAAAACGCACTCTCTGCAAAGAAAATTTTTCTTCTGCTGTGTACAAACACATTGAGTTTTTCAACTTTGTATTTTCAAAAAATATATAACGTTTATATTCCAAATGAATATATGTCTATAAAAATTCAGCAAATTTTCGCCCTGAAAAGCAAAAAATTCATGTAGATTTAGATTTATGTTTTTGAACTGCAAAACAAATATATTCAGCATTTCAATTTGTTCGATCAAAACAATCATTATAGCAATATTTTCTATTTGAAAACAGTCTGAAAGCAAACTGTTCACACATTTCACAAAATGATATGTATGTTTCACTGCACCAGACAAAAACGGCACACAAATCTATTTTTTTCATGGAGGTTCAATCATGGATAGCAACATACCTCTTGATTTATACAAGGTGTTTTGCTGCGTTGTCAAATCTGGAAATATGTCAGCCGCCGCAAGAGAACTTTTTATATCACAGCCTGCCGTCAGCATTTCCATCCGTCAGCTTGAGGAACGCATTGGAGCGCCACTTTTAATACGCACAGCAAAAGGCATACGCCCCACTCCCGAAGGCTCTGTTTTATATGAATATATCGATCAGGCGCTCACACTGATCAAAACAGGCGAAAACAAATATATGGAAATGATAAATCTTAAAACCGGCGAGATAAAAATCGGCGCCAGCGACACTGTTATATCAAATTTGTTAATGCCATATCTTGAAAAATTTAACACAGAAAACCCACAAATAAACATAAAAGTGACAAACAAAACCACATATGAGTCGCTTAAGCTCCTCAAAAGTGGCGTTGTTGACATATGTTTCATAAATCTTCCAATTGAAGACGATTGCGATCTCATTGTTCTTCCTTTCAAAACAATACACGACTGTCTTGTTGGCGGTTCTGGATACAAAAGTCTGTCAGAAAGTGGCATAAACATAAAAAGCCTTGAAAACTATCCGCTGCTTTTGCTTGAGGATTTAAGCAATTCGAGAAGATTCCTTGACAAATTTGCCAAAAGCAATGGTGTCATGCTAAAGCCGATTATAGAACTCGCCTCAAGCGATCTTCTTCTTGAGTTTGCCAAAATAAACCTCGGCCTCACATTTGCCATAAAGGAATTTACAAATGGCATGATTGACGGCATACATCTTTTTGAGATACCTGTCACGCCTCCAATCCCTGAAAGAAGCATAGGTCTTGTCAGGCTTAAAAACGTTGCTCTTTCATATGCAGCCAAAAAATTTTCCGATATGTTTATATAGTTTGTTTTTGTGGATCTTTTCAAAGACACAAAAATCAATCATAAACAGAATTCTCATGAAAAATTCTCATGAAACAAAAATTTCTTTAAGCAACGCGATTTTTGTTGTTTTTGCCCATTTAAGTTAAAAATTTTTATAAAAGCATAGATTTTCAAATTTATGCCAAATGGTCTTTTAGCTTTTTGAAAATTCCCAATAGCGTTAAACATTAACAAAGGCTAAAACTTGAACTGCCGACAAAAAGCGTGGCCAAGGAGGGAGGTGTGGGAGGGCCGTTCGGCCTTCGCAACTATGAGATGTGCGAACCGCGTGAGAGTCGCGGCGCGCAACGAAGTGGAGCGTTTCCCGAAGGGAAATTCGAGATCTTGCTGTAGCCCTCCCACGGTCTTAAATGCCATTTGGAAAGCTAAAATTGACCAGATAATAACTACAAATAACGAAATTTCAAAAC
>JAAVYN010000037.1 GCA_022791155.1 Bacillota bacterium
CACGTTCTCGAATTTCCCTTCGGGAAACGCTTCGCGCCGCGACTTTCACGCGGTTCGTACATTTAACCATTTTGAATTATCTGTTCACAAATTTTCCTGGTTCTCTTTTCTCAATGAAAGCTGTCATCGCTTCATATTTATCCTCTGTGTCATAACATGCAGAGGCAATTTCTGTTTCAAAGTCATATGCATCAGCAATTTTCATTTCAACGCCCTTTGTGACAGCCTCTTTGATTGTTCTCACAGCAAACGGCGGTTTTGAGGCTATGAGCGTGGCTGTTTTTTCAACCTCATCAATCAAGGCGCTTTTTTCAACAACTGTCTGAACTATTCCAAGCTCAAATGCCTCCTGTGCTTTCATCATGCGGCCTGTATACATAATTTCTTTTGCCCGTGCAAGCCCAACTATGCGCACAAGGTTTTGAGTGCCTCCAAAGCCCGATATTATGCCAAGGTTCACAGCCGGAAGCCCAAACTTTGCAGTGTCGGCCGCAACTATGAAATCACATGCCATGGCAAATTCCATTCCTCCGCCCAAAGCATAGCCGTTGACCGCCGCTATGACCGGAATTCTGAGCCCCTGAAGCTTGCGGCACACGCTATGCCCCTTTTCACAGAACACACGCGCCATTTCAGAAGTCGTTTTGCGTTCTTCCTTTATGTCGCCGCCGGCGCTGAACGCCTTTTCTCCTGCCCCTGTCAGCACGGCACAAAGAACGTCTGTGTCCTTTTCGGCCATTTCAAGGCTCTCGATTATTTCATCACACACATCAGATGATATGGCGTTCATTGTTTCGGGCCTGTTGATTGTTATCCATGCAACGTTGTCCTTCTTTTCATATAAAATATGGTTCAAATTGAAAACCTCCTTAATTGTTTCCCTCTGGAGCAGGAATTCCAAAGTGTTTGTAACCATGTGCTGTCAAAACCCTGCCGCGGGGAGTTCTTTGAATATATCCCAATTGTATCAAATAAGGCTCATAGACATCCTCAATGGTTTCGGCTTCCTCGCCTATATAGGCGGCAAGCGTTTCAACCCCAACGGGACGTCCGCCAAATTTTTCTATCATGGCCAAAAGCATTTTTCTGTCTGTGGCTTCAAGGCCGGCTTTGTCAATGTCCAGCATATCAAGCGCGTCTTTTGCCACTTCAAGCGTTATGCCGCCGCCATATTTCACTTGCGCAAAGTCCCTAACGCGCTTCAAAAGCCTGTTGGCTATGCGCGGCGTTCCTCTCGAGCGCCTTGCAATCTCGCCACAGCCTTCGTCGTCAATCTTCACTTCCAAAACAGAAGCCGAACGTTTTATAATTGTTTTCAGGCTTTCAACGCTGTATGGCTCCAGCCGTTGTATGACGCCAAACCTGTCCCTTAAAGGCGCTGTGAGAAGGCCAATTCTTGTTGTTGCCCCCACAAGCGTGAACTTTGGCAAATCAAGGCGCACACTTCTTGCCCCCGCACCCTTGCCAATCACTATATCAATCACAAAATCCTCCATTGCAGGATACAGTATTTCCTCAATCATGCGGTTGAGGCGGTGTATCTCGTCAACAAAAAGTATGTCTCCCTCCTCAAGGCCGTTCAAAATTGCCGCCATATCGCCGGGGCGCTCAATGGCCGGGCCAGAAGTGGTTTTTATGTTCACTCCCATCTCGCCGGCTATTATGTTTGAAAGCGTTGTTTTTCCCAGTCCCGGCGGGCCATAAAGCAGAACATGATCCAAAGGCTCTTTTCTCTGCAACGCCGCTTTTATAAACACTTTCAAATTGTTTTTGACATTTTCCTGACCTATATAACTTTCAAGGCTGTGCGGCCTCAATTTTGGCTCCAGCTCATAATCCTCATTTCTAAAACCTGTTGAAATAATGCGCTCCTCTATCATAATCACCTGCCCTCAAGTTTCATTGCGCCCTATTTTTTGATGAAGTATTTCAAAGATGCTTTGATAAGCATTTCGGCATTCATGCCCTCTTTTTGAACAGCCGATATGGCCTTTGCCGCTTCACTCCGGCTATATCCCAGCGCCATGAGCGCCTCGGCCGCCTCGGCCATGCAGCCTTCTTTGACTGTGCCGCTTTCTGAAACGTTTATGCTTCGCAAAAAATCTTCATTTTTGAACTTGTCCTTCAGGTCTATGATGATTCTTTGCGCTGTTTTTTTGCCAAGACCAGGAACTTTTGTCAAGCTTGCCACATCTTCAGAGGCAATTGCCATAATCACATCTTCAACACTCATTGTTCCCAATATGCCAATGGCCGCTTTGGGGCCTATGCCGTTGACAGTTATCAGCTTGTTGAAAAGCTCAATTTCTTCCATTTTTGTGAAGCCAAAAAGCGAAATTCCATCTTCCTTAACGCTCATATATGTGTATATTTTAACTTCATTTTTGATTTCTGGAAGCAACGAGACAACTGCCGGCGAAACAAAAACACGAAATCCAACGCCTCCTGTCTCAACTATTATAAAACCATTTCCAATATATTCCAAACTTCCTTGTATATACGCTATCATAAAACCCCCGTGTTTTCAGCCATATATTTATTCACTTTGAAAGTATATCACAAAAAATTCTGCCACACAATTCCAATAATATTTCAATGAAAATTCATGACATCATTTGACTATAAAACTATTCTCAACACAGCCATTTTTGTGGTATAATATCCGCAAAAAAGCGGAGAAAGGCAAGTCGGAAACAAAATTTTTTCACTTGTGAAAAAAATTTGGTTTGCGGACTGCCTTGTGGAGCAACGCGTCCGAGAAAAAACAACGTTTTTTCGAGGTTCAATTCAAACTTGCGGCACAACAGCTGCACAAACTCAATTTCATTTGTTTCAGACAAATTCCAAAAACACAGTTCTCTGCACAAAATTCGAAATTTCAACAAGAAAGGACATTTCACATGATTGAGAAGTTTTTTCCAGATATATACATAGACAACATATTCATGCTCCCTTTAGACGAATTGAAAGAAAAAAACATACGCGCACTTGTCTTTGACATTGACAACACATTGGCGCCATTCGATCACCCGGAGGCCGGCACAGAAACAATCGGGTTCATAAAGTTTCTCAAAAGACAGGGCTTTCGCATTGCTCTCCTTTCAAACAACAACAAAAAGCGCGTCGAAAAATTCAACCAAAAAATGTCTGTTCACACTGTGCACAAAGCCGGAAAGCCCGGCTCAAAAAAGCTGCTTGAAGCGCTGTGGGAAATGGGCGTTTCGCCAAAGGAAGCCGCGCTTGTGGGAGATCAGGTTTTCACCGATGTATATTGTGCCCACAACGCCGGAACGCTGGCAATACTCACAAAACCAATGTGCCCACGTGACCAGCTGATAACAAAAGTGAAGCGCGGCGCCGAAAGACAAGTTCTCAAAATATATGAAGGAAGGAAAAACAAATGATAAACACAGCAGTCAGCGGCAAAAGCCATGTGTATGGAATAATCGGCTGTCCAATTGAACACAGCTTTTCGCCTGTTCTTCAAAACACAGTCGCTTCCATGCTGGGAATAGAAAGCATATATGTTCCATTCAAGGTTGAGCCTGAAAACATAAGCACCGCATTGGAGGGCGCTCTTGCGCTCAACATATGCGGGTTAAACGTCACTGTTCCCCACAAAAAAGAAGTCATGCCGCATATATGTCAAATTGACCCGCTTGCCCAAAAAATCGGCGCTGTCAACACGCTCAAGCGCGTTGAAAACGGCTTTGCAGGCTACAACACCGACATACTTGGCCTCATGAAATGCTTTGAGATTGAAAAGGCTGAAATGTCAGGCAAAACTTGCGTTGTCATTGGCGCCGGCGGCGCAGCAAATGCCGCCGTGACACTTGCTGCCGAAAAAGGCGCCCGCGAAATATTCATCGTCAACAGAACAGCCGAAAACGCCGAAAAACTGAAAGCCTCTGTTCAAAAACACTGCACAGCCGAAATAAAAACGCTGTCATACAACAATATAATGGACATCAAAAACCCCGATTTTGTGATTCAAACAACTTCAGTTGGCATGGGTGAAGGCACATGGGAGTCTCCTGTTGAAAATGCTGAATTTTTCGAAAATGTCAAATTTGCTGTTGATGTGATATACACCCCTTGGGAAACAAAGTTCCTTAACGACGCCCGCCAAAAACGTGTCAACGCTGTGAACGGTTTTGACATGCTTGTATATCAGGGAATTGCATCATTTGAAATTTGGAACAACATCAAAATTTCTGACGAAAAAGCGCGTGAAATGCGCAACACTCTTGCCGAATATTACACAAAAAAGAGGGCGAACCAATGAAAAAAACAAACATAGTTCTCATAGGCTTTATGGGCTGTGGCAAAACAAGTGTCGGAAAAAAGGTTGGCCACAAAACCGGATACAAATTTATTGACACAGATGTATACATCGAAAATTCTGAAAAAATGGCAGTCAGCGAAATATTTGCCCAAAAAGGCGAAACGCATTTCCGCCGCCTTGAAAAAGAGCTTTGTCTTTCACTGTCTGAAAAAAGCGGACATGTCATTGCCACTGGCGGCGGCATAATAAAAAGCGCTGAAAACGCCGAAAACCTGAAAAAAAACGGCATAATAGTATACCTCAAGGCAAGCCCACACCATATAAACAAAAATCTTTTCAAAGACAACTCAAGGCCGCTTCTGTCCGGCGGAAACAAAAAAGAAAAAATCAAAATTCTGATGTTCGAAAGACAACTGCTCTATGAAAGCACCGCGGACATAACTATATCAGTGTCAAACAAATCAAAAGAAAAAATAGCCGAAAACATAATAAAGGAGGTGCGCAAATTTGACAAAAATATGCGTAATACACGGCCCAAACCTTAATTTCACAGGCATAAGGCAGCCAGAAATATATGGCTCAAGAACACTTGATGACATAAACCAGGCCATATCACATGCCGCCAAACAAATTGGGCTTGAAACAGAGTTTTTTCAAAGCAACCATGAGGGCGCCATCATCGACAAAATTCAGGAATGTCATCTCCGCCATTTTGATGGCATAATCATAAACCCAGGCGCGTTCACTCATTACAGCTATGCCATTCATGACGCCCTTGCCGGAACGGACATTCCCGCCATTGAAGTGCATTTAAGCAACATACACAAGCGCGATGAATTCCGCCGCAAATCGGTGACTGCTCCGGCGTGCATGGGCCAAATATGCGGCTTTGGTGAATATGGATATATCATGGCGCTTCACGCCCTCAAAACAAAGCTTGAGAACAAAGAAAATTGAATATACAACCATTTTTTTGTAAAAAACTATTGTAATATGAGCATTTTTAATTTACACTATTACGAGATATTTTTTTGAGGAGGATTTAAAATGATTTCAGCAGGCGAATTTAGAAACGGTGTTACAATCGAATATGAAGGCGACATATTTGTCATATTGGAATTTCAGCATGTCAAACCGGGCAAAGGCGCCGCCTTTGTGCGCACAAAAATCAAAAATCTCAAAACAGGCAGTGTTGTTGAAAAAACTTTCAGACCAACTGAAAAAATGCCACGGGCACACATCGACCGCCTTGACATGCAATATCTCTACACCGATGGCTCACTCTATCATTTCATGAACACAGAAAACTATGAACAGATCGCCGTCAACGAAAGCGATATAGGAGACACACTCAAATTTGTCAAAGAGAATGACATGGTTAAAATACTTTCATATGAAGGACAGGTTTTTGGAATTGAGCCGCCTCTCTTTGTTGAACTTGTTATAACAGAGACAGAGCCCGGGTTTGCAGGCAACACAGCACAGGGCGCCACAAAACCAGCCGTTGTTGAAACAGGAGCAACCGTTTATGTTCCTCTTTTCATCAATCAGGGCGAAAAAATCAAAATCGACACAAGAACAGGCGAATATCTCGGCCGTGCTTAAAAAAGCATAGCCATTTGCACACCAGCCAAAAACGGCGTTTGCTGCAAGCTTCAGCAAATGCCGTTTTTGATTGTTCTGTTCCAAAAAACAAAAATCACGGAAGTCATCAGCTTTTCCGTGATTTTTTATATTTCACTCAATTTTCATTGCTAACAGTTCCAACAGTTCAAACAATGTTTTTGGCGTCGATGTTTACCTTAGGCGTTTGCAACTGTGGCAGTTCCGTCAGAATTTTTCACAAGGCGATAGCTTTTTGTTTGAGAAAAGCCGTTTGATGCTGTGAATTCAGCTTTTATGCTGTGTTCGCCAACTGAAATTCCACTCAGCGAAATGTTGCAGTGAAATGGCATGGCATTCCCGCTTCCAACAAGCACATCATCCACATAATAGTTCACATTCACACTTTGGCCTATAACGTCGCAATATGCACCCAGCGAAAGTGTTTCGCCACTGACCGAAGCATTTCCAAGCGGGACATATGACGGGGCCATTTGTGAAACCGATGACATGAGGCTTCCGTTGGAAGCAACAGCAGATTTATATGCCGCATTAACTGTTGAATTGCCGCCAAGCGAATATTTATATTCGCCCTGATTTGTGTCAAAATATATTATGGCTTTCACTTGCGGATAGACCATGTTGACAGTTGTATACATCTCTGTGACTCTGTTGGCTGCAAATGAGGAGAGATCTTCACCGCCACCTGGAAGCGAATAGCCTGTTCCGCCCTCTGTGACTATTATAGGTTTGTTATATTTTTTGGCCAAATTTGCCGTTTCTTCCAAATTTTTGACAGGGTCAGCATAGTTTGCCAAACCAAAATACATGTCATTCACATCGCCATCTGAAGAAGGGCGGCTTGCAAACTGATATTTGTTGCTATAAAGTGATGTTCCAACCCAATCCACAAGGCTTGCATCGGGGAAGAAATCTTCCATGTTTCCGCCCCATGATGATGAATAGCTCGGCGAAAATATGAGAGCCGCATTTGGCGCCTTGCTTCGTGCCATATTTGCTATGCGTGTGTAGGCCGCTTTATATTCTTCAGGCGATGCCATGTTTGTCCAAACATTCATTTCGGCGCCTATGCGAAGGAACACAGGGCCGTTCAATGTTGATATATATGAAAGTGTTTCATTTATTTTTCCGTCAAGAGAACCGTTGTTAACTTGCGCCACAGTTCCGCTTTCCTGAGGGAAGTTCAGTGCTATGTGGATTGCATGGTTGCCATCATCAAATTCGGATATTTTCCAGTCAAAATCGGCCGCCGATGACTGGCCCGAACCAAGCTCAACATAAAATGACACAATGCCCTCGTTTTTCATGTCGCTTTCATTGTTTTGATCCCAAACGCGGCCATACAAAGAGCCGCTTCGTGGCTCATTTTTTGCGCCATAATATGTTGATGAGCTGTTGACAAGCGCATACACTTCTGTTTTTGGATCTGTTTTTTTCAAACGGCTTTTGGCCATGATCACGGCATCGTCATAGTGGAGATATGTTCCTGTTTCAATGACTCCCTGAAGCGCCTCGCGCGCCTTTGCATAGTTTCCGTTTTCTTCATATATGGGATATGTATTATAATACACATTATAGCGCACTCCGGCCACATCATCGTCAAGCTGAAGCCCGTCATAATAGTTCAAAAGAGCTTCGCCCGCACTCACCATGCTTTGTTTGTCCTGAGCGCTCATGGCGTCGTTGAAAGCTGAAACATATGGCCAAAATCCCTTTGGATGCGCGCCAAAAGCCATTGATGCAGAAAACAGGCTCATGACTGCTGTCAGTGACACAACTTTTTTCATTTTTTTCATAATTTTCCCTCCTAAATTTTGAGCTGTTTGTTTTTCAAATTTCCGCTTTAACATGACAATTTCACTTCACAGCGGAAAAACTTTCGTTCTCCCAAAACGCCAAAATTGTACATTGAAATCTGTTTTTCACATTGTTTCTGGCTCGGGCGTTGTTATCCTTGCGGCCACAGGCTGTATCTTTTTGGCCTCCCAGCGCGATTCTTGGCTTCTTATCCAAAGGTATGCTGCTGCCGTGAATATCAGCCCTGTCGCAAAACTCCCCAATTCAATGCTGTTGCCTGACAAAAATTTTGGCACAAGCCAAAAATATCCCAAAAACGTTCCCGCAAGAAACGCTGCCAACGGAATTCCATACATTATGCTGACGGCAAAATAGAAGCCCTTTTCTGTCAGCTCAAGCTCCACCCAGTCGCCCACGGCGGCGCCGCACTTGTTTTGGGCCTCCATTATCATTTCTTTCTCGCTCATGCCTGCTATGCACGCCCTGCATTTTGCACAAGCTTCTGTCCTTTTCATTTTTATAACGGCTATTTCACCCTTCAATTCTGTAACATAACCTTTTTCAGCCATATCATTTTTCCTCCAGTAAATATCTGACAACCTCTGCCGCCATAAGCATTCCCGCCACGGGCGGCACAAAAGAAACGCTTCCAACAGCGGGCCTCTTTCCATCTTTGATTCTTTCGCCGTCATCATGGCTTTTGGCCGGCGCTTCCTCTGAATATACAACTCTAAGCGATTCCACTCCCCGCGCTTTAAGCTCCTTTCGCATGACCTTTGCAAGGGGACAGACAGATGTTTTGTATATATCGCTCACTTTCAGCATGTCTGGCCTCAGCTTGCCGCCTGTTCCCATGGAGCTTATGACGGGAACGCCACATTTTCGTGCTTCCATTATGATTTGTATTTTGCCGCTAACAGTGTCTATGGCGTCAACAACAAAACTGTCTTTTTCGCTTATTATACCATTTTCTGGCGGAATGTAAAACACATTATGTATCTCAACCTCACAGGAAGGATTTATGGAGGCTATGCGTTCTTTCATGACGTCGGTTTTCAAGCGGCCAACCGTGAGTTTTGAAGCAATTATTTGCCTGTTTATGTTTGACACGCTGACAACATCGTTGTCAACAATCACAATGTTCCCCACGCCGCTTCTTGCCAAAGCTTCACAAACATAGCCTCCCACGCCGCCAATGCCAAATATGACAACGCGGCTTTTGGCAAGTTTTTCCATTCCTTCCTTCCCAACAAGCATTTCTGTTCTCACAAATTCTTCCATAATGCCTCCCGGCAAATGCCGCATTTTCGAAACATTCAAATTTTCTGTGTGAAAAAGGCCGTGCCACACAGGCGCGGAAAAAAGCTTTCATCAGTGGGACTGCAAGCCTCTTTCCTCATTTTTCCTTTTTTCATAATATCTGTCAACATTTATCTTTATGAGCGAAGTGACAGGAACAGCAAAAACCATTCCCCAAAGCCCAAACAAACTTCCAAACACACTGAGCGAAAGTATCACAAGCGCGGGGTGAAGCTGCACGTTTTTCCCCACAACCTTTGGCACAATTATGAGGCTGTCCACCTGCTGAAGCACAATGACAATTGCGGCCGCATAAACAGCTTTGATCGGGTTGCCGCTCAAAAGCCCAACAAGCACAGAAAGAACAAACGCAACAACCGCCCCAACATATGGTATCAAATTTGAAAACCCCGATATAAGCCCAATCACAACTGCATACTTTATGCCCGCGGCCTCAAAACATATTATGATCAGCAAGGCCATTATAAGCGCGTCTGTGACCTGCCCGACAACATAGCCTCTGAAAACCTTGTTCACATCGGCAAAAAAGCGGCCCACAGGCTCACGAATTCTTTTTGGCATGAACGTCATTGCAGTGTCCTTGACTCTAAAAATCATTCTGTCCTTTTCCACAAGAAAATAGAATGCTATCACAAGCCCTATAACCAGCTTCAGCGCCATTTTGCCCACAGATGACATTGATGACGCAAAACTCACAACCATGCCTTTGGCCGATTGTGTCACTCTGACTATCATTGTGTTTATAAAACCATTTATGCCGCTCAAAACACCCATTCGGCTGAGCTGACGCTGTATGGAGAAAAGAGTTTGGCTTATCTCTTCAATGTAGCCATTAAGCGCCGAACTCAGCTGGCTTATGTCAGCCGCGCCCAAACTTTTCACAGACGTTGTTATTATGACGGCAACAACGCCAAATATGGTGATGTAGGCAAGTGTTGTGCCGGCTTTTCTTGTTTTGAACTCACGGGCCGACTGTTTTCTGCCAAAACGCTTTTGATAGAACGAAACAAGCGGATCAAACAAAAAAGAAGCCGCAACTGCTATCATAAGCGGTGAAAACACCGAAACTATGAACCCCAGTCCCCCTGCAAACGCCGCCATTATGCTTTTAAGCCTTGCCATAAGCATTATCGCAACAAACACAGCCACTGCTGTGACCACAACATGAAAGGATATTTTAAGATAGTTTTCATCCCACGGCAGTTTCATCAAACACCTCGTTTTATTTCAAATTTTTCAGCGTCTCTTTCAAATATTTCCATGTTCGTTCTGCTGAACTGATTGAAAGCCTTTCCATTGGTGTGTGAGCGTTTTCTATGTCAGGGCCAATTGACACCATGTCAAGCCCCTTTATTTTTTCTCCCAATATGCCGCATTCAAGCCCTGCATGTATGGCATCAATTTTGGCGTCTTTCCCAAAAAGAAATTTATATGTTTTTGCCATAATCTCTCTCAGCTCGCTGTTTGGGTTATATTCCCATGCGGGATATTCGCCATGAGTTTCAATGGCTCCGCCAACAAGGAAGGCCATTTCCCTCAGCTCGCTTTCGATGAGCGACTTTCTTATGCCGCTTGAGCTTCTCAATGCGCATGTGAGCAAAACACCACTGCTGTCGGTGCGCATGATTCCCAGGTTGTTGGAGCTTTCAACA
This sequence comes from Bacillota bacterium, assembly GCA_022791155.1. Taxonomy (GTDB): domain Bacteria; phylum Bacillota; class Clostridia; order Lachnospirales; family Anaerotignaceae; genus JANFXS01. The sequence continues at coordinate 10,678 of JAAVYN010000037.1, forward strand.
AGCCCCTCAATGTCAGCGCTCATCGTTCTTACGCCGCATGGCACAAGCGTTATGGCCGCAACAACTTTTTTGAGCGAACTTTCGGCAAACACTTTTTGGGGAAGCTTTTCAACAAAAAGCGTTTCAACGGTTATGCCGTCGTCAACCCCTCTATATTCCCTATCACACAAGGCAGAAAATGAAGCACAAAGCTCATCAAGCCTGTTTTCAAGCCCGCGGCCTATGACAGCTGTTGCCCAGCTTTCACGCGGAATGGCATTGTCCATGTTCCCGCCTTCCAATTCGCCAAAGCTTATGTCCATTTTGTCTTTCAAAAATTTCACAAGCCGGCCCATGAGCTTGTTGGCATTGGCCCTTTGCAGATGAATGTCCGCTCCTGAATGCCCGCCTTTAAGCCCTTTTATTGTTATTTTGGCGGCCACGCCGTCTTTTGCACATTCCCATTCCACAGGGATTTTCACCGAAGCCCTCATTCCCCCTGCACAGCACGAAAGAATGTGGCCCTCCTCCTCACTGTCAATGTTTATGAGCCGCTTTCCGCTCAATTTTGAAGTGTCCAGCGCCCGCGCGCCGCTCATGCCCGATTCCTCATCAGCGGTGAACACAGCCTCCAAAGGCGGGTGAGCAATGTCATGGCTTTTGAGAATTGCCAGCATATATGCCACAGCTATGCCATTGTCAGCTCCAAGGGTTGTTTTTGAAGCTGAAACATATTCATCATTCACAACAAGCTTTATGCCATCTTTCATAAAGTCATGAACTGTTTCGGCGTCTTTTTCGCAAACCATGTCAATGTGTCCCTGAAGCATCACCGTTGGCGAATTTTCATAGCCCTCTGTCCCTTCTTTTTTAATGATCACATTGCACGCCTCATCTTGATATACAGACAGTCCGGCGCTTCTTCCTTCATTTGCAATGAAATCGCTCACGGCTTTTTCGTTGCCGCTTCCGCGCGGAATTCCGCTTATCTTTTCAAATATGTCAAAAACTTCTTTTGGTTCAACACCTGACAATACGCTCATACACACCCTCCATGTTTATTATATTATCCACAGCCGCTTCAAATATTCCAAAAACACAAAATGTCAGTTTTTAAAACTGTGTATAGGAGCCGGTATTCTTCCGCCTCTGTTTATGAAGCTCTCGCAGCTGAAGGAATTCACAGGCATGATTGGCGCATAGCCAAGAAGGCCGCCAAACTCCACAATTTCTCCAACGCCCTTGCCTATGACAGGAATCACTCTCACAGCCGTTGTTTTGTTGTTAATCATTCCAATGGCGGCTTCATCAGCAATTATTCCAGAAATTGTTGAAGCCGGCGTGTCGCCTGGTATGGCAATCATGTCAAGGCCAACGGAGCAAACGCATGTCATTGCCTCAAGCTTTTCAAGTGTGAGCGCCCCCATTTTTGCCGCCTCAATCATGCCATTGTCCTCGCTCACAGGGATGAACGCCCCGCTGAGGCCGCCAACATAGCTGCTGGCCATGACGCCGCCTTTTTTGACATTGTCATTCAATATGGCAAGCGCCGCTGTTGTTCCCGGCGCCCCGGCCTCCTGAAGGCCCATTTGCTGAAATATCTCTGCAATGCTGTCGCCAATGGCCGGCGTTGGCGCCAATGAAAGATCTATTATGCCAAAAGGCACTTCAAGGCGCTTTGAAGCCTCCTGAGCCACAAGTTGTCCGGCCCTTGTGATTTTGAATGCAGTTTTTTTGATTGTTTCACAAAGTGTTTCAAAATCGGCGCCACGGCACTGCTCAAGAGCTTTTTTAACAACGCCCGGGCCGCTCACGCCAACGTTTATGACGCAGTCTTTTTCGCCAACGCCATGGAACGCTCCTGCCATGAATGGGTTGTCTTCAACGGCATTGCAAAACACAACAAATTTGGCGCAGCCCAAACAGCCATTGTCCTTTGACAAGTGTGCTGTCTCAAGTATAATTTCGCCCATTCGCTTCACCGAATCCATGTCAATGCCATTGCGTGAAGTGCCTATGTTCACGCTGGAACACACAATGTCTGTTTCAGCGAGCGCCTGTGGAATTGAATTTATAAGCGTTGTGTCACTTTTTGTGCAGCCCTTGTGCACAAGCGCTGAAAAACCGCCTATAAAATTGACACCAACGTCTTTGGCGGCTCTGTCCAAAGTTTTTGCCACGCTCACATAGCTGTCAGCCTCGCAGCCCGCCGCCGCTATGGCTATTGGCGTAACAGATATGCGTTTGTTGACAATTGGAATGCCAAGCTCTTTTTCAAGCTCCTCTCCAACTTTCACAATGTTTTTGGCTTTTTTTGTTATTTTGTCATATATTTTTTCATTGAACCTGTCCAAACTGCTGTCAGCGCAGTCCAAAAGGCTTATGCCCATTGTTATCGTTCGCACGTCCAGCTTTGCTTCTTGTATCATAGTGTTTGTTTCGATAATTTCACGTTTTGAAATCATATTTTTCCTCCCGAACATGGCAAGTTCCAATCTGGCCAAAAATCAGCCATTCTTGGCACGTGGCATTTTTTAGTGTCCAAACACTTCAAACATAAATTATATTCTGTGCATAATGTCAAAAATGTCTTCTCTTTGCAGTTTGATCTCAACGCCTATGTCTTTTCCAAGCTCCTCAAGTCCGCGATAAACATCATCAAACGCTGTTGTTGAACCGCTCATGTCAACAATCATCATCATGTTGAAAAAGCCTTGAACAATTGTTTGAGAAATGTCAAGTATGTTTATCCCTCTGTCCGAAAGAAAAACGCACACCTTTGCTATTATTCCAACTTTGTCTTTGCCAAGAACAGTTATAATGCCTTTCATAATTTTTCCTCCAATAATAAAGTTGTGTATATATAAAGTTCGCCTTAAATTTATATTATACATAATGTTCATTGCCTTATCAACAGCAAATTGCCATAAAAAAGAACTGTCCAAATGAGTTTTTGGCCTGTTTGAAGCATGCTTGCCACAACACATGTGGAACAACGTGTTTTTGGCTGTCAGTTTTTCCAAAGCAAAAAGCCCGGCCAAAACACACAGTTTCAGCGGGGCTTTCTCATGCACCTTACTGGGATCGAACCAGCGGCCTTTCGGTTCGGAGCCGAACGCTCTATCCACTGAGCTAAAGGTGCACACTTAATATATTTTAACATCTCTTGCCAGATACGTCAAATAAAATTCTTCATATTCATTTGGCAATTCCAATCCAATTTGACACAATCATAAACGTCAATTTCTTCTGTCACACAAAAACACATTCAAGACAGCATATCATTTCACCAAAATTCAAAAATTTCAATTTTATTCCAAATGTTGTAAATTTTGTGTTGACAAGCAGCCGCCTTTTTGCTATTATAAGTAGGCAGTAAATTGGCATTTGAACATTTTGGTTTTTGTTTCGATATTTTTTCGCCCAGATAGCTCAGTTGGTAGAGCAGAGGACTGAAAATCCTCGTGTCCTTGGTTCGATTCCGAGTCTGGGCATTTTGTTTTAACGGTACGGATTTTGTTTGTGCCGTTTTTGTCATGTATTAACTTCAATATATCAAGCTTATCAAATCCGCTGAACACGGTTAAAAATAATCCTATTTTATCAACGAAAGGAGTCTTTCAAATGTTGAAATTCACAAGCACTGACAAAGCACCGGCTGCTATAGGCCCATATTCACAGGCTGTCGCTGTGAACGGATTTTTGTTCACTTCGGGACAGGTTGCCCTCATGCCTGGAACAGGCGAAATTGTTGGAACAACAATTGAGGAACAGGCCGAAAGAGTTATGCAAAGCCTCAAAGCCATACTTGAGGAAAACGGAATCGGTTTTGAAAATGTTGTCAAAACAACTTGCTTCCTTGCCGACATGAACGACTTTGCTGCTTTCAACGAAATTTATGGAAAATATTTTGTCAGCAAACCAGCGCGTTCATGTGTTGCTGTTAAACAGCTTCCAAAAAATCTTCTTTGCGAGGTTGAAGTTATAGCTGTTCTTGAAAAATAACACGCTCATTCACAATTGAACCACAAACGGCTTCCAAACCATTTGGCAAGCCGTTTTTTTCATGCCAAAATCATTCAAAAACAAAATGTGTTCCCAAAATTTATATATATGCTTAACTATATGACACAGCCTTCGCCGCTGACCAACAAAATTCAGCCGCATGAACGCCCTCTTTTAACATATTTTTCTTCAAAATCATACACATTTCACACGCTCAAAGACTATAATAATTTGGAGGTGCTTTTCATGCATGAAAAAGCTTTTGAATATTATAGAAAAGGAGAAGGATGTTCAAGGAGCATACTTCTTGCAGCCATGGACAAGTATGGAAATTTTGATGACTCCGTTTTGAAATGCGCCACCGCAATAACAGGCGGCTTTGGGATAGGCAGTTTTTGCAGTGCACTTGTTGCAGGAATAATGGTCATAGGTCTGTTTTTTGATGAATATGAAGCTGAAAAAAAGCGGATTTTGCTTATGAGTGAATTTCAATGCCGCTTTTCATCAGTCAACTGCGGCTGCATAATGAAAAACAGAAGCGAATGTGAAGACGTTTTGGAGTTTATATGCTGCTGGCTTGACAGAAACATCAGCGAAAATTTGGGCCGGGCTGAAGCATGAGCATTGCAGTCATTAATTGTGTTGACGAAAAATGGTTTTAGGGCTATACTGTATATCAATTCCAAATGAATTTTTATGAAAGGATGATTTACATATGGCCTATCAGTTTACACCGGATCTGGAAACAAAAAATTCCCTCATAGACAGTGAACACAAACAGCTTATAAACGCTATTAACAATCTTTTGGAAGCGTGTTCAAAGGGCCAGGGAAGGTCATCAATGTCGCAGACAGCGAAATTTTTGTATGATTATACGGCTAAACATTTTTCGGATGAGGAGAAACTTCAGCTTCAATATAAATATCCAGACTATCAAAACCACAAGCGCTATCATGAGCAGTTTAAGAAGGTTGTGGCCGACATTGTGAAAAAATTGGAACAGCATGGCCCAACGATAGCTCTTGTAAGCGAGATAAACACAGCCCTTGCCGGCTGGCTTATAAACCACATCAAAAAGGAAGACAAAAAACTGGCGGCCCATATCCGCGGTGAAAAATAACAGCTGTCAAAAGCCGCCGCCCAGCATTATACAAACGCTGTGGCGGCGGCTTTGATTTTTTCGCAAACACTGTTTTGCAGTCAAACTCGCTTTCAATGCAAAACAACAGCCTTGGTCAAAAACGAATTTGCCGCAAATCTGCAAAAATGCTTGTCGTCAGGCTTTTGCTTTTTCAAGACACTTTTCAATTGCCGAAAGTATGACGTTGCTGCTCACGCTGTCATCTTCAAGTGACTGTGCGCTTTGGCTTTTGACAACTCTTTGGCCTATCAACTCTGCCGTTTCGTCAATGTGAGGATAGAAAACGGGAATGGTTTCACTGCTATGTATCAGTTCAACGGATTTTATTTCCATTTCATCAACTTCAACGGCCATTGTGATGCTTCCGTTTTCAAAGGCCACATCAGTTGTATACACCCCCGGAACATATATGGCCGTGCTAACTGATGCCTTGCCAACGGCAAAATATATGACGGCCAGTATAATCATCACTCCAAGAATCGCAAACAGCGACGTTTTAAGAAGTTCTCTGAGTTTTATCACCATGAATTTGTTCCCCGGCATAGTAATCCCCCTAAAAGATAATCTGTTATATTTTATTTTCTGCAATGCTGTTTTATGCTTGGGACACATTAATTTTTGAGCATATGTCTGAACAACTGTCTTTTTTGAAATGACACAGCAATATATCAGTTCCATTTTTGTCAAGAATTCAGCACAAACAAGGAGGTGTGTCCATGAGTTTAAGTTTTATACTTGGGCCTTCAGGGAGTGGAAAAAGCACATTTTGTCTTAAAGCCATGGCAAAACGCCAAAAAGATGACAAAAGTGCATTCTCTGTGTTCATTGTTCCAGACCAGTTTTCATTTCAGGCCGAAAAAGACTTGATTGAAGCCATGGGAACAAATGTCATAATGCGCGCCAAAGTGCTGAGCTTCACAAGGCTTGCCCACACAGTTTTTTCAAAAACCGGCTGTCCGCGGACAATGCCCCTCACAGAAGTTTCAAAAGCCATGGCTTTGAGAAGCATTGTTGCCAAAAGCGATTTGGCCTATTTCAAAAAAGCCGCCGGAAAACATGGGTTTGTGAGCGAGCTTTCAAACATTATAACTGAGTTTTTCAGATATGGCGTTTCACCAAAAGATCTCATTGAAAGAAGCGCTGGCGAAAGCGCCTTTGACGCCAAACTGAATGACTTGGCGCTCATCTATGGCGCTTATATTGATTTTATAAACGAAGGCTATATATGCGATGAAGAAACACTGGATCTGCTTTACACAGCTATCGATGACTATGAAAAAATTAAACATGCCGCCATTTGGATAGACGGCTTCAGCGGTTTCACAGCACAAGAATATAAAATAATTGGCCGCCTCATGAAACTTGCCAAAAGCGTGACAGTTGCGTTGACAATGGACAAGCGCGCCGCCGTCAAAAGCCGTTTGGCTGAAACAGAACTCTTTTTTGAACCAAGAAAAACATATGACACACTTGTGGCAATGGCCGGGGAACTTTCAGTTGAAATTGAAAAACCTGTCATTCTTGAAAAAACCGTTCGATTCAAAAGCGCCGGCCTTTCATCGCTGGAACAAAATTATGGAAAAATATTTTACAAACGCTGCAAAGACCACAGCGGCATAGAAATTTATTGCTCCTCAAACCCTTTTGACGAAATTGAAGCCGCCGCACTGAAGATAATTTCTCTTGTGAAAAACGGCAACTGCCGCTATAGAGACATCGCCCTTGTGGCCGGCAACATAGAAAGCTATGAAAGTGTCATACGCAAAGTTATGTCAGAGAACAACATACCTTTTTTCATGGACACAAAAAGAGACATTTCGTCTCACCCTTTGCCCGTTCTTGTGAAAGGCGTTTTGGAAGTTTATATATATAACTTCTCATTTGACAGCGTGTTCAATCTGCTCAAAACAGGGCTCACGCCAATTCCGCGGGACAGCATTGAAAAGCTTGAAAACTATTGCCTTGCTCACGGCATAAAAGGCTATAAATGGGACATGGAAAGCTGGGCATGGGGCCTTGACGGCGATGACACGACTGAAGAATATATAGCGGTAAATTCCATCAAAAAAAGTTTCATGGAATTTATAAAACCGCTGAAAAAGTTCAGCAACCAAAAAAAGAAACACAATGCCAAAGAGATAACAAAAGCGCTGTTCTCTGTTGTTGAAAGTTTCAACGCTGCCGAAAAGCTTGATGAGCTGACAGAAAGCCAGCTTAATGCCGGAATATTAACCGGCAAATCTGAAAACAGCCAAATTTGGAATGCAATGATTGATATATTCGATTCCATAACAACAGTGATTGGAAATGACGAGATAACATTGAAGGAATATCACTCAATTCTTGACAGCGGAATATCCGTCAGTTCTTTGGGGCTCATACCTCCGGCACTTGACAGCGTGACAATTGGAACACTTGAGAGAACAAGACTTCCAAAAATCAAGGCGCTTTTTGTTGTGGGAGCCAATGAGGGAGTCATTCCCTCGGCAAACTTCAACGAGGGCATGTTGAAAGACAACGAAAGAGATTTCCTTGAAAAAAGCGGCCTGACACTTGCTTCTGACAGTTTGAGAAAGCTGTTTGAAGAACAGTTTCGAATATACTGCGCAATAACAAAGCCGGAAGAAAAGCTTTTCATATCTTTCCCAACAGGCGATTTGGAAGGCAATGTCATGGCAATATCGCCAATTGTTGAAAAAATAATGAATATATTTCCAGAAGTGGGGCTTGAAAAATATTCGGCAGATGAGGGCGACATATTTTTGTCGCCGGCATCAACGTTCCACCGCTTGGGAAACGGGCTGAAAACAGGCGGAAGCATTTGGGAAAAGGCGCTTGAATGTTTTGAAAACAGCGAAGACTGGAGGGAAAGGGCTAAACTGATCAAAAACGGCTTTGACGAACATGAGCCCGAAGCATATTTGAGCGCCGAAATATGCGAAAGCATATTCTTCGACAATATATATTCAAGCGTTTCGCGCCTTGAAAGATTCTCGGCATGTCCATATTCATATTTCATGGCATACACAATGAAAGCCCGGGAAAGAGAAATATATCGCATTGGCTCACCGGATTTGGGGATTCTTTTTCACGGTGTTTTGGAGGATTTTTCCAACATGCTCAAAGAAAGCGGAAAAAACTGGCGGACAGCCTCAGAAAATGACATTGTGTCCATGACAACAAAAGCAGTTGACAAAAGAGCCGCCGAGCTCAAAGGCCAAATTCTTCTTTCAAACAACGGCCTCACATATCTGATAAAAAGGCTGAAACGAATTTCCATAAGGGCTGTGTCAACTTTGGCATGGCATTTGAGAAGCGGTGATTTTGAGCCATATGGCTATGAAGTGGCTTTTGGCAGCGGCGAAGCCCTTCCGCCGATAGTGATTGACATTTCCGGCGGAAAACGTCTTGTTCTCACAGGGAAAATTGACCGGGTTGACATTCTCAACAGCGACAACACGTCATATGTAAAAATCATCGACTATAAATCAGGAAAAAAAAGCTTCAGCCTTCAAGATGTATATTATGGCCTGCAAATGCAGCTTTTGCTCTATATGGATGCGCTTTTGAAAAGCGGCAATGTTCTGCTGAAACACGATTTGCAAATTGAAAACGAAGTGCTTCCAGGAGGCGTTTTTTATTTCAGAATATCAGATCCCATAATTTCGGCTGACGGCCGTTTGACAGCCGAGGAGATAGAAAAAGAAATATCAAAAAAGCTTTCGCTCAGCGGCCTTGTTCTCAACGACGACAGAGTTATAGAAGCCATGGATCGAAACATAGGAAAAAATTCACTGATAATACCCGTTGGATATAAAAAAACAGATGGCAAACTCACCGCAAATTCAATGGCGGCAAGCCGCCATGTGTTTGAGAAATTGTGTGACTACACACTCAAAAGCGCCGCCGAAATAGGAAAAAACATAGGAAACGGGCTCATACGCCGCAGTCCCTATAAAAGCCGTGGGCGCACGCCATGTGACTATTGCGTTTATAAAAGCGTGTGCGGTTTTGACGAAAGCGAAAAATATTTCAAGAGAAGAATATTGAAAAATTTGGACAAGGAGGCCGTTTTCAAGCTCATTGACGATGAACACGAGTGAAAAACCAAGGCTTGTTTCCGAACCAGCAGGAGTGTTGTTCACATGTTCATATGAAAACGTTTTGTTCATGTGCCAGTTAAACTTCCCAAATGGAAAATGCAACATTATGAACATGCGAAAAGCTTGTGGGAACTCACATTTTCAAACTTAGGTTTATGAAGCACACACTTTTGCAATCCAAAAAACAAAGCGCCAAAAGTTTCTCCCAATTCTTTCATGTTTCCGTCTCTCCACAAAGCGGCAAGCACAATGATGTTTCCGGCTTGAGAAACACAAAAACAAATTGAGAGAAAATTTAGGCAGACACAATTCCCATGCTTTTTCCTGGTTTTCAAAAAGCCAAATCAAAATCCGCAAATTCCAAAACAAATGTGGCCAAACACGGAAGAAGCACAACTCACTTCCATGTTTGGCCACACATTCTGTTGATATTTTGTGCCGAATGCGGCGCTTGTGAAACTGTCAGCGCATTGCGGCACGTTCAGTTTCATGAAAGCCTCTCTTTGGCATTTTGTTTCAGCAAATATATCTGATCAACAAAAGCAAACTTTTGCAATGGCACAAATCAACAAAAGCTCATCAAGCTCACAATCATCAATTGATGTAATATTGTGAACGGAGAACAGCAGATATTATCTCCAAATAGCTTTCCACAATTCCGGAACAGGTTTTTTCCAAACTTTTTATGTCTGTGTTTAGATCTATTGATCTAAGCCTGTATGGCGCAAGATCGGCAATGCTTTTTGTTTGAAGCACAGCTTTATAGCCCTCCAAAATTTCATAAAGCTCTGCTTCGGCAGCAATTGTTTTGTTCAGTGTGTTTGAAATGGCGCCATATTCATCATCACTCAACATGCCGGCGTTTTTCATTGTTTCTATTCTCTGTGCAAACCCGGGCCACAATTCCTCAGCAGTTTTCAGCACATTCTGATGGCCTTGAAAAGTGTCATAATCAATGCCCGAGCGGCCATAAAAAACATATTCTTCAATTTCCATATATGCAACCATGTTCAGCTCTTGAAATATATCGTTGATTTCCCTAAGCATTGTCCAGAGTCCTGCGACCTCTGCATAATCCGCCAATTCTGTTCTTGTGTATTCACGTGTTGCGGCCAATCCTGTTTCGTCAGCATATGCATCAAAAGGCATTCCGCCAAAAATAGAAAAAATCATAACAAACACCAAAAATAATTTTTTCATAAAACCCCTCCAAAAAATTCAATTTTTCAATATGTTTTTTGTTGAAAACCGCATTAAAAATGGCCAAAGCTGCATTGTTCAAGCACATTGGAAATTTTTGTTTTAACCCGCAAACAAAATGTTGTGCTTTTTAAGCACGAGCCTCTTATATTGTATTCGCAACAAATGCAGCAATGCACAATATGCATAGAGCTGACAAATCAGACGTTTTGCACACATTTTTTCAAGCATACAAACATGCTTGCTTGTCAATCTCAGCCAAAACGTGTTATGTTCCGCCCTAAATGCCATTGCAAAATCATTGCCAAACGCCCTTTTGGCCACAAATTGCGTCAAGCTCATTGCTGTATGGCTGATATAAGGCTTGGTATAAGCTGCTTCTTCCTTGAAACCATTGATTTCACAAACACGCTGTCGCCGTCAAAATCGCCGCCAAACGCCGTCTCTATATATTCCTTGGCTTTTTCGCCCTTAAAGAGGAGTATGCTTGATTCATCAATTATGTTTGTGAGCATGAAAACAAGCATGTCCATGCCATTTTTTGCAATGAGTTCTTCCATATATTTGTCAATCCGGCCTTTAAGCCCCGTCAAATCGACGCTGTTCATGCTTGTTATCTGTCCAACGCCAAACGACACATCTGCCGCGTTGAACTCTTTATAATCCTGATAGAATATTTCCTCCTCTGTTCTTGCCGCAAAATCACTTCCAGCCGAGAACATGCTTTCGGCAAAGTTTTGTATGTCAATTCCGGCAATTTTGGCAAGCGCCCGCGCGGCCGATTCATCAGCCGGCGTGCATGTTGGCGAGCGGAACATGAGCGTGTCCGAAAGTATGGCGGCACAAAGTATTCCCGCAATTTCTTTTGATATTTCAACGCTGTTCTCGCAATACATCATATACACAATTGTCGCTGTGCATCCCAAAGGCTGGTTCCTGAAAAAAACGGGGTTCATGGTTTCCAAATTGCCCAAACGGTGATGATCTATGATTTCCAATATGTCGGCAAACTCAATTCCGTCAACAGCCTGATTTCTTTCATTGTGATCCACAAGTATTATCTTCTTTTTCTCCATGTCAAGGAAGCTTCTTTTCGAAATTTGGCCTATGTATTTTCCATGACCGTCAATCACAGGGAAATATCTGTGGCGGTTTTTCGCCATAACATCTTTGACATCATTTGTGTAGTCATCAATGTTGAAAACAAGCAGATTCTCCGAAGTCATGAAATATTCTATCGGCATGCTTTTGTTGAGCAGCCTTGCCACTGTATATGTGTCATATGGCGACGAAATTATGACCGTTCCTTTCTCCTTTGCCAGTTTCAAAACGGCGTCTTTGACGTCATTGTCAGTGCAAAGAACAATGCAGCTCACTCCCAGTTCAATCGCCACAAACTGGCTCTCAAAGCGGTTGCCCATTATGACAAGGTCTTTTTCCCCAACATATTCCCCCATCATTTCAGGCGTGTTTGCCGCAATTGACACGCGGCCTTCACTGAAGCAGCCGTTTATGTCGCCGCATATTATGCGCCCGTCAAGCGTTTCAACAATGTTTTTGTATGGCGTTGACGCCTTGGACACAACGCGGTTGTCATAAACATCCATGTCGCTTTCGGCTATGTCGCCAATTGTTATGACGCCCTCAATGCGGCCATCATCATTTGTCACCGCAAGTGTCACTGCATTTTGCTTTTTCATAAGCCCATATGCCGCCTTGAGCGATATTCCGCCACTCACGCCGTCAACCTTTTTCATTTCAATGTCACTCACTTGGCTTCTCACGTCTTTTACGAAGCCCGGCTCGTCAAACCCAAACGATTTCAGCACAAATGCAGTTTCCTTGTTTATGTCGCCGCAACGCGCGGGCACGTGCTCATTGTCAGGCGAAATTTTGTTTTTCAGGGCCGCATATGCAATGGCCGAACATATAGAGTCTGTGTCAGGGTTTTTATGCCCTATAACAGTGACACAATTTTTCCTTTTCATAATACACCTCCAAATTTTTGCTTAGGTTTTTATATCAAATTTTCAGGATTGAGGCAAAGAAGTTCATCAATGACAAACCTTCCGTTTTTTCTGATCAAAACATCGTCAAAATATATTTCTCCGCCGCCATATTCCTCGGTTTGTATGAGCACAAGATCCCAGTGAACGGCGCTTTTGTTGCCATTTTCGGCGTCTTCATAGCAGTTGCCCGGCGTGAAGTGTATGCTTCCCATTATCTTCTCGTCAAAGAGTATGTTGTTCATTGGTTTTGTCACATATGGATTGACCCCTATGGCAAATTCGCCAACAAACCTTGCGCCCTCGTCAGTGTCAAAAATTTTGTTGAGCTTTTCTGTGTTGTTGGCTGTTGCTTCAACAATTTTGCCGTCTTTGAATGTCAGGCTGACATTGTCAAACGTGAACGAGTTATATTCGCTTGGTGTGTTGTATGTTATTTTGCCGTTAACAGAGTTTTTCACAGGCGCTGTATACACCTCTCCATCAGGAATGTTGCACTCGCCTGCACATTTTATGGCCGGAATGTCTTTGATGGAAAATGACAAATCAGTGTCCTTTGCCACAATGCGGACTTTGTCGGTTTTGTTCATAAGCGCCACAAGGCTGTCCATTGCCTTTGACATCTTTCCATAATCAAGGTTGCAAACTTTGTAATAAAAATCTTCAAACGCCTCAAGGCTTGTGTTGGCCGATTGTGCCATGCTTGGTGTTGGGTATCTCAAAACAACCCATTTTGTTTTTGGAACGCGTATGTCGTTCACGGGCCTTGTCACAAGAACTGAATATTTTTTGAGCTGTTCATCGCTCACGTCACTAAGCTCTCTCAAGTTGTCCTCGCCACGCACGCCAATGAACGCATTCATTTGCTTCATTCGATCACATTCCCACGAAGCCATCATTTTGAGCTGTTCATCTTCAGCGCCCAAAAGTATCTCTCTGTCAATTCCTGCTGTGTGCATTTCAACAAAAGGATGCGCCCCTTTTTTATAAACCTCTTTTATAATCTGTTTGACAAGCGGAATTGGCCCTGTGCCGTTGCAGCTTATGAGCACATTTTCGCCTTTTTCAACATGACATGAATAGTCAACCAAATTTTTAGCCAATATTTTATCTCTATCATCCATATGAAATCTCCTTTTTGTTTGAAAAAATTGTTTGGCGCACACTTGAGCCAATAAATATGTTTCAAAAAATCCATGCTTCACTGCGTTTTCAGCAACCGCAATGAGCTGACATCAATTTTTTGCAGTGTCACAAACGCCACAGCACAAAAAAGCAGTTCAATCCAATGCAGTCATATATTATTTCTTTATTTTTTATAATGATTTATTGAATTTTATAACACATGCCAATTCATTTGAGACTGCTGAAAAAAATTCCTGTCTGTCTATAACAATTTTACAGCCGTTTCATTCCATTTGCAATAGAACACAGCATGTTTCTAAAAATTAAAATTTGATTTAGCAATTATTTTATATGCCTTGTTCACGTTTCTTATTTCAACGCTGTTATATCTTCCGCCATATTCACCATCAACTGTCCAGTCAATGGCTTCGCGGCTTTTGACGCTCAGTTTTCCCGACTTAAACACATAAAATTCCTCTGATGAAAAATCCATCATGAGAAGCCCTGTTATGATTGACTGAAGCTGCATGGGCGTTTGAGGAGCTTTTATAAAAACACACTCAAACTTTCCATCGGCCAAGTCCACATCATGGCTTTTATACGCTTTCAGCCCGCCAACAAAATATGAGTTTGTGATCATGCCAAATATAAATTCGCCTTCCATGACACAACCGTCATGTTCAACTCGGAGGGTGCAGCTTTTCAAGTTTGGAAGGCGCTTTATCCCTTCAAGTATATATGCCATGTGCCCCAAATAGTTTTTGACATTCTGAGGCGTTCCATAAGCCACGTCAGTGAATGCGCCAAAAGCGGCAATATATACAAAACACAATTTGTTCAACATTCCCATGTCAATGGAAGACAGCTTCCCTTTTATGACCATTTCAACAGCCAGCATGAGCTTTTTTGGTATCTTCAGGCTGCTTGCAAAATCATTTGTGCTTCCTGAGGGGATATACCCAACAACAGGCCGTCTTTCTTTTGGAATTTCCAAAAGACCGCTTATGCATTCATTCAGTGTTCCGTCACCGCCGCTTATCAAAAGCGTTCTAAACCGTTTTCCATGTTTGGCCACTATCTTGCGGCCGTCGCCGCGTTGTGCCGTTGGACAAACCATAACCATGAAACCGTTTTTTGAAAGCATGTCAACAATTTCAAAAAGGCGGCTTTTCAATGTTCCTTTTCCCGAACAAGGGTTAAACACAAACAAAATTCCCGATGCCATCTCAATCAACCATCCTTAAAAAGTTTTAAGCTGTTACATGCACTTGCTAAAGGCAACAATTTTATTGAGATTATACTATCATCATCGTTAGAAAACAACACTGAACAAGCCAAAATTTTCAAAAACGATTCAAAAACAGTGAAATGGCCGCCACAGTGGAGCGTTTTGCGAAGCGGAATTCGAGAACCTGCTGTGCGAACCGGCTGAAAGCGCCGGCGCGAAGTGCAACGTAGCGTTCCGCGAAGCGGAATTCGAGAACCTGCTATGTGGTTTCGTTGATCAATTTTAGCCTTCAAAAATGGTATTTTCTAAGACCGTGGGAGGGGCACAGCAAGCTCTCGAATTTCCCTTCGGGAAACGCTCCACTTCGTTGCGCGCCGCGACTCTCACGCGGTTCGCACATCTCGGAGTTGCGAGGGCCGAATGCCCCTCCCACAACCCTCCCCTGTTTGGCCACGCCTTTTGTCGGGAATTCAAGTCACCAACTTTTATTGATGTTTAACGCTGTGAGGAATTTTAGAAAATAAAAGTTACTATAAATGTTCAATTTAGTTTTTAAAATCAAACCAACAACCACAAACAAAAAACTCCCATAGATCAAATTCAACATAGCGTTCCGCGGGAAAAAACTCGAGATTCCGCTGGTTTGTGAACTGGCGCTCCCATCGGCCATGCTCCCTTTCCCAAACCGAAATTCAAAAAAATGCTGTTGAAATGTCACAAAGCAAAAATCCATTGCAAAATATACACACTGCCAAAAAATGCATCAACTTCAAACCCAGGGCAGCCCAAAACCTTCCAGTAAAATTTAATGACATTTTGCCCACAAACTGCATGAAAACATGTTTGTCACCAATTGAAAACGGCCAATTTGCGCTGTTTTCAAAAAATCAAACAAATTTTCAACCCAATTTGCGTTCTATTTCTTACTGCATTTACTGTAAACTTGAGCAGTCACGTTCGCCAAAAATTTTTTAAAAACCCCCATTTTTCTATTGACATTCTATCTATGGCATGTTTTATAATTCATTATAACCGGGATTTTTAATGCTTATCCCTGTACACAAAAAATCGTGCAAAACCGATCTTATTAAAAGGAGGAAATTAAAATGGTTGGAGAAAAAGTGGTTCTTCATGCAATGATGAAGGGCAGTGACGGACACTATGTTGGCGGTTTGGTTAATGGAGCAAGAATCGTTCATTTCTGGGGTGATGTTGGAACAGAACTCATGGTTCGTGTTGACGGCGACATCAGCCTTTTCCTTGGCTATGAAGAAATCAATTTCACAGCTCCTGTTTATGTTGGAGACTTCATGGAATATGTTGGCTGGATTGAAAAAGTTGGAAACACATCCTACACATGCAAATTTGAAGCATACAAAGTTGCCACAATGTGCGACAGAACTGACATGGACATGACAGGCGTTGAGCACACAGCCGCCACAGCTTGCGTGCCTCCAATCCTTTGCGGCACAGCAACAGGAAGCCTCTACATCGCCAAAAAAGACCAAAGAGGCGAAACAGACCCGAAATTTGTTCACGAACATACATCAAAAAAATAATTTCTTAAAAATGATTCGAACAAAACCCACAAAAAATTGATTGATATAGGAGGAAATTATCATGGTTGGAGAAAAAGTTGTACATCATATAATGATGAAAGGCGCTGACGGACACTATGTTGGCGGGCTTGTAAACGGTGCAAGAATTGTTGACATGTGGGGCGATGTTGGCACAGAACTTATGGTTTATGTTGACGGCGACATCAGCCTTTTCCTTGGCTACAAAAATGTTGAATTCACAGCTCCTGTTTATGTTGGAGACTTCATGGAATATCACGGCTGGATCGAAAAAGTTGGCAACTGCTCATACACATGCAAATTTGAAGCATATAAAGTTGCCACAATGTGCGACAGAACTGACATGGACATGACAGGCGTTGCCCACACAGCCGCCACAGCTTGCGTGCCTCCAATCCTTTGCGGCCGCGCAACAGGAAGCCTCTACATCGCCAAAAAAGACCAGAGAGGCCCTCAGAAAGATTCATTCAAAGACGCTGTTCACACAACAAGCAAATAATCAAACATAATTTTCAACCACAAAGGCAAAGTTCCTTTTCAAAGGCTCTTTGCCTTCATTTTTGTTGTAACAATCACATTTTCCAAAATCGAAATCCTTCTGTTTGAAAATCCCCAAACTTTTTGCAGACCAAATTTGAAAAATGTGTTTTTTGTTTGCGAAAACACAAAATTTTTACAAATTCAAAATCACAATGCCAAATGTGTCTCTTTTCATATGTGAATGTAACATACTTCACAAATTTGTTAAAAATTTCTATGAATATATCAAAAATTATAAAATCATATAATTAATCACTTGTTATTTCCCGTTGTTATGTAGTATAATTAATTGCAATTCAAATTATGTTGCAGCTGAATTTCAAAAATCAGTTGAAAACATAATTTGCTTCTGTGTTTTTCAGTTTGTTGTTCAAAATTCTGCAAACTAATTCACAGCCTCATTTTTCAATTTTGGATTCTGTGGGCAGAAACAAAAATCTCCCAAGCATCAGCCAAAATTTTTGTGATGAGGTCAAATTTATATTTCGAGGTGAAAACATGATTATCATTTCCTGCTGATTTTAACTTATGGATTGGGCGTTTTTATGTTCATTGAAATCAAAAGCTTTCGTTGAACAAAAATGCGTTTCCAAATGCCATGAGTCATTCGCGCTTTTGTTCTCCAAAAACGCGAACAATCGTTGACTTTTGAACATGCACGGTTCAAACGTGTTTGTTTTGTCGCGCCCGCGGGAAATTTTAATCTTTTTTGGTATGCCAAATTTCGGCCTTTTTTGTGCCGGCGTAAATTCATGGCTTTTAAGATTTCTCCGCGCGCCTGTTTTTACGCCAAGGAGGTATACCATGTCTTTAATAAATGTAAGAAATCTAACTTTTTCATATCCCGGCAGTTTTGACAATGTGTTTGAAAACGTCAGCTTTCAAATTGACACATGCTGGAAACTCGGTTTCACAGGCCGCAACGGCCGCGGAAAAACAACGTTTCTCAAACTGCTTATGGGTCTGTATGATTACAGCGGAACAATAGATTCCAACGTCAAATTTCAATATTTTCCTCTTGAAGTCAAAAATGCCAATGACACTGTTTTCAACATAATAAACGAACATTGTCCAACTCTAATGGAATGGGAAATATTAAAAGAATTCTCACAGCTCAAACTTGAAGCCAAAACGTTATGCCGCCCCTTTTCAACATTGTCTGGCGGTGAAACTGTCAAAGTTCTTTTGGCCGCTTTGTTCATGAGCGGCGGCTTCCTTCTCATAGATGAGCCCACAAACCACATTGACATGGAAACACGTCAAATTGTGGCCGAATATCTTCGCTCAAAAAGCGGCTTCATACTTGTTTCTCATGACAGAAGCCTGCTTGATGAATGCACAGATCACACACTTGCCATAAACAAAACAAACATCGAAATTCACAAGGGCACATTTTCCACGTGGTGGGAAAACAAACAGAACAAAGACGCATTTGAAGAAGCCGAAAATGAAAAACTAAAAAAAGATATAAAACGCCTTGAATTTTCCGCCCAAAAAAAGGCAAACTGGAGCAACGCCGTTGAAAAAACAAAATTTGGGCATAAACTGTCCGGAATAAAGCCGGACAAAGGCTATATCGGTCACAAGGCGGCAAAAATGATGAAAAGATCTAAATCAATCGAAAACCGCCGTCAGCAGGCCGTCGAAAAAAAATCGTCACTTCTCAAAAACATTGAAAGTTCAGAAACGCTCAAACTGAGCCAGCTTGATTATCACAAGCATGTGTTGGCTGAATTCAAAAACATTTCACTATATTACAGCTCTGAAAAGGTTTGTGAAAACATTTCATTCTCTGTTGAAAAATGTGACCGGATTTGCATTTCCGGGCCAAACGGCTGCGGAAAATCTTCAGTTTTGAAGCTTATGACAGGGCAAAAAATTGAATATACAGGAGAATTCAAAATTGGCAGTGGCCTCAAAATGTCATTTGTCAGCCAAGACGTTTCGCATTTGAGCGGAACTCTTTCGCAACTCGCTTCATCAAAAGGGATTGAGGAACACATATTCAAGGCAGTTTTGCGAAAACTTGATTTTTCAAGAGAACAGTTTGAAAAAGACATGAAGTTTTTCAGCGACGGCCAAAAGAAAAAAGTTGCATTGGCCGCAAGTTTGTGCGAGCATGCGCACATTCACGTTTGGGATGAGCCTCTAAACTTCATTGATGTAATATCAAGAATACAAATTGAAGAGCTCATACTTGAGTCGCAGCCAACAATAATTTTTGTTGAGCATGACAGAAAATTCCGCGACAATATAGCCACAAAAATTGTTGAAATTTGAGGCTGCATTCCTGCAAATGCATATATTTATTTAATTTTTGCAACAATACTTACAGCTTTCTTAATGTTGTTGCTTTTCGCCGTCTGACGTTATAAAATTTACATTACCATAAATCAGATACGGAGTGATATATATGAAACGATATTTCAAGCCATTTTTTGTGGCTTCAATTATAATCATCAGCGCTTTGACGCTTTCCTCATGCAAAAAAAGCAGCAAACAAACATCAGCTCCAGTTCGCGACGGTTCTTCAAGCACTTCTGAAAACTCAATTGAGCTTGAGCTTCCTGACAACAGCGCCACAAACTCCCCCACAGTTGAAAAAGAAAGCCTCACTGTTGAAATTGGAAACGACATTGGGCGAAATGTGTCAAAACTGTCAATACGCCCCAATTCCGAAAGCCAATGGACAGAAATATCCATTGACAACGGAATTTGGAAAAGTGGATATATGATACCTGTCAAAATTGAAGCAGAATCAATACCAATTGCCGAAAATGGCTGGGACATCGAGGTCACTTTTTCTGATGACAGCTCCACAAAAGTGTTTGAGGGAATTCCCTTTGAAAATGAAAAATCGTTCATTCTGACCAGTGATGGTGTGGTTTTTTCATAAACGGGTACCTAAACGCCAGAGAACAATTTGACTGAAGGCAGTAATGCCTTCTTTTTATATGCAAAATGCTCAAAAACACGTCTTTTCAAAATCATATTTCGGAATGTTTTTTTGAAAAATAAACAATAAAAACACTTGACAAATTTAACAAGGACATTTATAATTCAATCCACAGACATTTGATATGGCTATATTTAACAAACAAAAGCATAGATATAGCCAAAAATCGTATTGAATTTTATGAAAAATCACTTAAAATACAATTTGTATAAATGTCCAACAAAAATATGAAATTCAGTCGGTATATGAATGAAATTGAGGAGCCACGGTTGTGTGAATCAAACAAAAACCGCCAAAACATATTGACATTTTTTGAACCCTCTCTGGCAGAACTAAAACATGCCGTTTCAAAAACTGCATCTCACCAACAAAATGCATTGCCGCAAAGTGACAAAAAATATGGCCAAAATCATAATAAAAATGTTCAAAAGTTTACACACAACAGTGCTAAAATGCATATTATGATTATATTCAGGCCATACTCTATGAACAGAAACATGGCTGCACCAAAATTGTTCCGCTGTTTTCAAGGCGTTGCAGCTTTTATAACAGCTTGACAATAAAACACATTTGGAAGCATCGTCTATCAATATTTCAATTTAAAAAGGAGAGTTTATTATGAAAAATTTATTCAAAGTGCACAAAACAGCAATGAAAATCTGGTGTTCAACAGTGGCTGTAATAATCGCTGTGTTCACTATAGCTTTTATATAAAACTTAAAAGCAGCAATTGAGCATTGCGGAAATAATATACAAATGTTTTCATTGGAAGGAGCTTTCAGCTTTTGAGAAATGAAATAAAAATTGGCAATTGGAACATATTGCAAAAGCCGCGCTGTTGAATTTGTGCGGCTTTTCAAAATTCCATGAAAAAACATCAAAGCTTTATATTATTCACCCACACGCTTGAGAGAGCGCAAGCACGTTTCTTTTTGTGTGGCTCAAATGAAGCAGAAGTTCACTGCGCATAATTTGCAACATGTGCCCAGCACAAACTTTCAGCAAGTTTGTGCATGGCAAATATAAATTTTGCTGATTGTGATAAATATGATTAATGAATGCATTGAAAACTATAAAAAGCCGCCTAAAATATAATGGCTGATGAATCAAGAGCGTTGCCAATGATGAACAAAACCTCCATTTTCATGTGACAAAATATAGCCCGCAACTATAAATTCACAGGAAAATGAAGGTTCGTGATTAAAGCATTTCAACCAACTTTTAAGTTATATATTTCATTGAAATTTATTCTGTCATGTTCTTATATTAACATATTTATCATTCTGTCATTGCAGATTCTTCAAGTTCAATGACTTCTTTAACTTCACCTTGATTTCTGGCTTCTTCTTCAAGCTGATCAAGCATCATTTTTCTCTTTTCCTGACTCATTTTGAACATTCCTATGCCTGTTACCGCAAGGAATATCGCCGCCACAGGGTTCAGCCAGCAGTTCAGTGCATATTTGCAATATCCGCCAACGCCATAGGCCGCCACTCCAAAAAGACCAATGTAATATGCGCCCGAAGCTGACCATGGAACAAGCGGCGTTGTCATTGTTCCAACGTCTTCAAGTGTACGTGAAAGCACCTTGGGATCAAGCCCTTGTTCAAAATATTCCCTCTTATAAATTTCAGAAACTATTATGTGTGCAGGATATGACGAACCGGCGCAGCTCATTATAACAAAGTCTGTTGCCAATGTCGAAGTGATAAGTTTTATTCTGCTGTCCTTGCAAAGTTTGAGCAAAGGCGCAAAAGCTGTTTGAAGGAAGCCGGCAGCGCTCATTATGGATGCCAAAACAAAGCCGCAGCAAACAGTGATGTTTGTGCTGCCCATACTGCTCATTCCGCCCCTTTGCAATATGGAAAGTGTTTGACTTGACAACATGGATGGATCTTCAAAACCGAGGTATGAAACCTTCATTCCGCTTGTGGCGGCATTCAACACATTGGCAACATCACCCCTTTGATATAAAATTGCCACAAAAACTGCTGCAAAAGTTGCTATGCAAAGTGAAGGCATGTTCCCCCATTTCAAAACCGAACCCAAAAATATGAGCACAAAAGGTATGAGAACGACAGGGCTAAATTTGAAAGCGCTTTCCAGTTCTCTGCTGACTGTGATTGCCACTTCTGGAAGCTCTGAGCCGCCTGACATATTTCGGCCGCATATGTAGAAAAACACTGCACAAATCACGGCTGTTGGCAAAGTTGTATAAAGCATTGAATATATATGTTCATATATGGTTGTCCCTGCACACAAAGGCGCAAGTATCGTTGTTTCGCTTATGGGTGAAAGCTTGTCGCCGAATATGGAGCCGCTCACTATGGCTGCCACAAGTATCGTTGGTTCAGCCCCAATTCCAAGCCCGGCGCCAAACATTGCAAGCCCAATT
The DNA here is from genome assembly GCA_022791155.1 of Bacillota bacterium. Lineage (GTDB taxonomy): Bacteria > Bacillota > Clostridia > Lachnospirales > Anaerotignaceae > JANFXS01. The sequence goes on from JAAVYN010000037.1 coordinate 32,933, forward strand.
GTTCCGGCTGTTGTCCAGCTTGTTCCAGTCACCACTGAGAACACTGAACAGGATATGAACGACCACAAATATATTTGGTTTGGGTTAATAACTTTGAATATAAGATAAATCAAATAAGGTATTGTTCCGCAATATATACATGCGGCTATTGTCGCGCCAACAAGGAAGTTCATAAGTATTATTATTGTAACCGACTTAAACTTCTCAACAATGGCATTTTGAAGCTGTTCCCACTTCCAGCCGCATCTGAATGCCATAAAAACGAATATAAATGATGCCAACATAAGAAGTGGATTAACAGGTAAGCCATATCCTATATAGCCAACTGCGATAATCGTTATAAGTATAACAAGCGCAAGCAAAGATTCAAAAAAAGTTGGCGCCCTTTTGACTTTTTCATGCTTGTTTTGATCGCCGTTGGCCGAATTAGAATTAAAAAATTTTGCCATGTAAAAATCTCCTTTCATTAATTAAAAAAAATTTTTTGAATTTCAAAGATCATTTTAATGTAAAATTATCATACATTCAATCATAAACTGCACAAAATTTATTGTACACTTAGAAAAAGCATATATTTATTTCATATAAAATTATATCTTCAAAAAAATCAATAGTAAATTTATATTAATTTATTTATATTAAATTCAAATTTTTAGTCAATTATGTTCAAATCTAAAATTATTTCAGCATATAGAAATAACAGTAGTTTTCATATAAATTTTTAATGCAACTAAAAAATATGATCTAAAATACCCCTAAAATTACAGTATAATTCAAAAATATACAAAAAACTGTTTTGAATAAAATGTGTTTACACATTTATAATTTGTTTTATGCACAAAAACACTTTTGACTTCAAAATATTTTGCATACAATAATACATCACAACATTAGGCTAATATAACGAATATAATGGTATCTATGATTTCAAAACAATATTATTTATTATGCGCCCAAACCTGCATGGTGTTAAAAGTTCCACAATGCGGTGCACAGTTGACCTTCAGTTGGAAAAGTCACACGCACGCTCCAAATGAAAAATTTTTCTCTTCCTTGGCGTTGCAAACACTTGCCTTGTCTGTGAGCAATATGGCACACTTTTGCCTTGAACAGCAAAAAAATTTCCTCTTTGGAATCAAAGAGGAAATTGCTGGAAATTGAATTGCAACAGAACACAGAGCATAAAACCGAGTTGCTCTGCTTAAACACATTGACATATAAACCAAATTTGAATACGCCATTGCCAAATGCGTATAAATTTCTTTTAAAAAACAAAGCCCCGCCAAATTTTTGGCGGGGAATTTATAATTTGTGCTAAATCAGTTGTTTTCTTTTGCTTCGTTATGTTTCTTGAGAGCTTCTGTGAGTCTTGGAAGAATAACTTTAACATCGCCAACAATGCCTAAGTCAGACACGTTGAATATAGCAGCTGTGTCATTTTTGTTGATTGAGATAACAAGGTCGCTGTTTTCCATGCCGGCAACGTGCTGAATGGCGCCTGAAATGCCGCATGCAAGATAGAGATCTGGGCGAACAGTCTTTCCTGTCTGACCAACCTGTCTGCTGTTTTCGATCCAGCCAGCGTCAACAGCGGCTCTTGAAGCAGAAATTTCGCCGCCAAGCTGATCGGCGCATTCCTGAAGCATTTTGAATGCATCTGCGCCGCCAATGCCACGGCCGCCAGAAACAAGAACTTTTGCCTCTGTGATGTCAACGGCTTTTTTGCTTGCTTTAACAACTTCAAGAATTTCAACGTTCATATCCTCTGGTGTGAATTTCACATCCATTTTGATGAGCTCGCCTTTTCTTGATGTGTCTTTCTCAATTCTTCTCATAACGCCGGGGCGCACTGTGGCCATTTGAGGAGTTGTGCGAGGGCACATAAGCGTTGCCATTATGTTTCCGCCAAATGCCGGACGTGTCATGAGCAATGCTCTTTTTGGATCGTTGTTTCCAAGAGCTTCTTCTTTTGCAAGCTCTTCTTCTGTTTTAGCAATTCTAAGGCCGGTGCAGTCGGCTGTGAGGCCGGTTTTGATGCGGCTTGCAAGACGTGGAGCAACGTCACGGCCAATTGATGAAGCGCCAAAAAGCATTATGTGCGGCTCATATTTTTTGCAAACTTCAGTGAGCGCTTTTGTATATGGCTCTGTAACATAGTCTTTAAGCATTGGATCGTCAATAAGTATAACTTTGTCAGCGCCGTAGTGGAAAAGTTTTTCAGCCTGATCGCCAATTTCGCTTCCCAAAAGAACGGCTACAACGTCTTCTTTTAAGTCCTCTTTAAGCCTTGTGGCCTCACCAATAAGCTCAAGTCCAACGTTCTGAATCTTGTTGCTTCTCTGTTCAACTACCACAAAAATATCTTTACTCATTGTAGAGTTCCCTCCTATTCAAAATATATCACAAATTTATTATATGATGTGTTTTTCTTCAAGCTTAGCCATGATAGCCGCAACAGCTTCGTCAACAGATGCGTCTTTGAGGATTGTTCCGGCGCCTTTAACTTCTTTTGTGAATGACTGATATACGTTTGTTGGAGAACCTTTCAAACCGATCATGTCAAGCTCAAGGTCATCTTTGAGTTCCTCAAAGCCAATAATTTTGATTTCTTTTTCATAAGCATCAACAATGCCGCTGACTGTCATATAGCGTGGCTGAGCAAGCTCGGCAATGGCTGTAAGGAGGCATGGAGTTTTGATTTTGATGATGTGGTATCCATCTTCAAACTGTCTTTTAACAACGAGGTGATCTTCTGCAACTTCCTGAATTTCCTGAACATATGAAACCTGAGGAATGCCAAGTTTTTCGCCAATCTGAGGGCCAACCTGCGCTGTGTCGCCGTCAATTGCCTGACGGCCTGTGATGATGACATCATAGCCAATTTTTCTGAGTGCTGCTGCAAGAATGCCGCTTGTGGCATATGTATCAGAGCCGCCAAATTCACGTGCTGAAACAAGAATGGCTTCGTCACAGCCCATGGCAAGCGCCTCTCGGAGGGCAACGTCGGCCTGTGGCGGGCCCATGGAGATGACTGTAACTGTGCCGCCTTTTTCCTCTTTGAGTTTCAATGCCGCCTCAATGCCTGTTTTGTCATCATGGTTGATTATGCTTGGAACGCCGTCTCTGATGAGTGTTCCTGTTTTGGGGTCTATTTTCACTTCTACAGTATCCGGAACCTGTTTAATACATACAACGATTTTCATTCTGAGTTCTCCTTCCAAATAGTTTTAATATATTCCACCGTTAAACACGAAGATATTTATTAAAGTTTCATTGAGCCTGAAATAATCATCTTCATAGCTTCCGATGTGCCTTCATAGATCTCTGTGATCTTAGCATCTCTCATGGCTCTTTCAACAGGATACTCACGGCAGTAGCCATAGCCGCCCATAAGCTGAACACAGCCGCGTGTGACATCATTGGCAACTTCTGAAGCAAAAAGTTTGCACATTGCCGCAAGAGGAGCATAGTTCTCATGGTTGTCTTTGGCATTGGCGGCTCTCCAAACCATGAGCCTTGCCGCGTCAATCTTTGTTTGCATTTCAGCAACTTTGAACTGTGTGTTCTGATATTTGCTGATAGGTTTTCCGCCCTGTTTCCTTTCTTTGATATATTTTACGGCCTCGTTGAGCGCGCCCTGGGCAATGCCAACAGACTGAGCGCCAATTCCGATTCGGCCGCCGCCGAGAGCTGTCATGGCGATTTTATAGCCGCCGTTTTCCTTGCCGATAAGTCTGTCAGGGCTGACAACAACGTTTTCATAGTTAACGGAGCAGTTTGAAGCGGCTCTTATGCCCATACGCTCAATGTTGTCGCTGACGGAGATGCCCGGCATGTCTCTGTCAAGCACGAAGCAGCTCATTCCTTTTGGGCCTTTTGATTTGTCTGTGAGAGCGAAAACAATGAATGTGTCAGCAAAGCCAGAGTTTGTTGTGAACATTTTTTGGCCGTTGATGATGTAGTTTCCGTTTTCGTCTTTGTCGGCTGTTGTCTGAACACCGGCAGCGTCTGTTCCGGCATTGGCCTCTGTCAAGCCATAGCAGCCAACTTTTGTTCCATCAACCAGTGGCCTGAGGAATTTCTGTTTTTGTTCTTCAGTGCCAAATTCGTTGATGCATGAGCAGCAAAGTGAAGTGTGAACCGAAAGTGTGATTCCTGTGGAAGCGTCAACCTTTGAAACTTCTTCCATGGCCAATGTATATGTGAGGACATCAGCGCCAGCCCCGCCATATTCCTTGCTGTAAGGAATGCCGAACATGTGGCATTTTTGAAGTTTTTTAACGAGATCCATTGAGTATTCCTCGGCCTCGTCCATTTCTTTGGCGATAGGTTTAATTTCGTTTTCCGCGAAACTACGGAATAACTGCTGCGCAAGCAACTGTGTTTTAGATAATTTGAAACCTTCCATTGACATATTCCTCCTGTTTTAAAAATATTTTTGTTATGCCTTTGGTTTGGTGCGAAAATGCAAATTTGTGCCAAAAAACAACAAATGCGCACATCGTTTTCAAGCCAAAAGCTGTCTATGAGATTGTTTGGCACGGTCTTTTTGGATTGCGGCGGCCATATGTTTTATTCAAAATATTTGGTATGCGAAATATATTGCCAAAAAAAACACACAGCCTTACCTGTTAAAAGTATTATTGTGTGAAATGAAATGTGAGTCCAAAACCGGCGCGCTGCCTCTAAGACAGTGCTTCCACAACAAAAAGCTGCTGTTCATGATTGCGGAAACAACACGTCTGCGACATTGATTTATAGTCTTACTTTATATCCATGACAGAATTTTGTCAATAGCAATTTTGGACATTTCCCCTTTTTGTATAGATTACACAACTATAGTTAAAAAACACCTGTCAGACCAGCATAAAAAACAGCAAAATTACCTTTTGTCTGTCAAATATGTGTTGACTGCCTCCAAATAGTTGAGTATGCCGCCATTTTTCAGCTGTATTTCAAAACGCTCCTCAAACGCCTTCAATGGAATTGATTTGCGGCCTCCTTGCTGCGCTTCATTCCAATATTGTCTCAAAACTTCCATTGGCAAAAAATAGTGCTTGCCAACAATGCTGAAATGCACCAGGAGAAATGCCACGCCGCCATGCCTGTTGAAATCCTCCATAAAATTTATTTGATGCTCGTGTATGTTTTGAATGGGAAGGCTTTTTTGAGATGTCTCCTTGGCGTCAAAACATATGCCAACCCCCTGTGCCATTCCTATATAGTCAACAGTGCTTTGGCTGTCAAAATATGCCAGTTTTATTGTGTGCGCCTTGTTGTCAACCTCCACAGGGGTTATGGGAGTTGGTATTTTTTGTATGACTGCAAGCCCTTTGTTTCTATAAAAGTTGTTGGTGAAATTTATTATATCCTCAAGAACGCTTCCCCTCAGCCCTCTTGTCGACCAATATCCCAAAAAGCCTCTCCCCCAAATTCAAATGCCGGCCCGTTTGCCGCACACTTTTCAAAATCACAGCTTTTGGCCTCATGTTAGGCTAAAAAAGCTTTTATAAAATAATGCACTCATGCAATATGCTGTCCTTCATAAACACAGCAGCCGCGCCCGGGCCACTTTCAATGGCAACCGTGGGGCACAGCGTGCATGTGAATTAAGTTCTGATGAAAAGCATTTTGTTTTTGAAGCTCAAGCTGTCGCAATTTCAGTCATTTTCCAGCCAATATATCGCTCAAACGGCTCAATGTGACAAACTCGATGCCTTTTTTCTCAAATTCCGGCGCCAATTCTGCAATGGCACGCGCCGTGATGAGCCCGCCTTCAGGCCCAACATGGCCTATGGAAACACAGCTTCCGTTTTTCAGCGCTATCTCAGCCGAGTTCATCAGTCGTTCTTTGACAACACCAATGTCATCTGTGCTGTCAAGAAAAACATCTCGGCACAAAAGCTTTGTTCCAAACTTCACGCTCAGTTCCTCGGCAACCGAGTTTGGCGTTGTGCGGCTGTCAAGAAAAACGACGCCTCTTTTGGCCGCCTCTTCCATAACAATTGACAAGCACCTTTCGTCTTCCATGATTGCCGAGCCCATGTGGTTGTTCATTCCAACGGCGCCGTCTGCAATTTCAAAAGCCTCGTTCACACACGCGCGCACCTCTTCATCTGTCATTGTCCGAAACACGCCTTTGTCGCCAACCCATTCTTTTTTCCCTGTCAGGCTTTCCATTGGCATATGTATAATCATTTCTTTGCCCGCATTGATTATTTTTTCCCTGTCAACATCACTTTTCCCTGAAAATGGCATAAGCGCGCATGTCATTGGTATGTCAAGCGCAAGCATTTCATCTGTTCCTTCTCCTCCATAGCCAAAATCATCAATGACTATCGCCAGATAGCATTTCTGATTCACTGTTTCCATGGCTGTCAGGGCACGCCTGTTCAGCGTGAAAACCGTTGCCGCAAACGAAAACGCAAAAACACCAGCATAAAAAATGATTAATTTTATTCTGGAAAACATACATGTTCCCCTCACAAACTTTTTAATATATATTTATTATGTTTGTGCTGGTATATTCCACAGGCTTTTGTGATTTTGGGAACAAAGCGCTCAAAAATTTGCATCTGCTTTCAATTTTTGAGAGCCAAAACAATGGCGCCATTTGTCAAATCTCAACAACCTCAGCAGCCTCAACGGAATTTTCGATGAGCTCCGTGAGCCTTTCCAGCTTTTTCTCAATGCTGTTTATGACATCTGTGTTTGGTTTTGTTTCAGGGTGTTTTGCCACAAATATGGTGCAGCAGTCCTCATATGGTTCTATCGATGTTTCAAATGTGCCTATGTTTTTGGCAATGTCAACAATTTCCTGTTTGTCCATGCCTGAAAGCGGGCGCAAAACGGGCATGGAACATGCGGCGTTTATCGCGTTCAGCCCGTGCATTGTCTGGCTTGCAACCTGGCCAACGCTGTCGCCTGTTATGAGCGCAAGGGCTTTTTCGCGCCTGGCTATGATCTCTGCCGCGCGCATCATGGCTCTTTTCAAAAATATTGTCAGCTTGTCTTCAGGAACGCTGTCCAAAAGATAGAGCTGCAACTCGGTGAAGGGAACAACAAAAAGCTTAAACGCGCCTGTATAACTGGAAATGATTTTCCCCAAATCAACAACCTTTTGTTTCGCCCTTTCGCTTGTGTATGGCGGCGAATGAAAATATACTCCCATAACTTCAACGCCTCTTTTGGCCATCATGAATGTGGCCACAGGGCTGTCAATTCCGCCTGAAAGCAATGAAACTCCCTTTCCTGACGAGCCATATGGAAGCCCGCCAAAGCCCTTTATGAATTTGGAATATATATAAACGCCGTTTCGCAGCTCCACAAAAAGCGTTTCGTCAGGGTTGTGAACGTCAACGCTCATGTTTTCCATGTTATCAATTATATATCCTCCCACATCGGCTGAAACCTCATTTGAAGTCAGAGGAAATGTTTTGTCGCTCCTTTTTGTGACAACCTTGAATGTCATTTTGCGTTCGCCATAAAACCGGCGCATGTGCTCAAGCGCTGTCTGCCTTATGGCTTCCATGTTTTTTCCGCTCACACGCACGCCGGGGCAAACTCCCAATATCCCCAAAACACGGTTCACTTTCGGCACAATTCTTTCAAAATCCATTTCACCGCCGTGGCTTTCAACAATCAAACGGCCCTGTTCGCGCACAACATAAAACTTTCCTTCGTCATCTATGTTTCGGCGTATGTTGTCCACAAGCTTTGACACAAAAATGCGGCGGTTGTTCCCTCTCATTGCAATTTCGCCATATTTGACAATCAACACTTTGTCTTCCATAAACTCCTCCAGACATGTCACAAATCAGCGTTTTCTGTTAAACCTTCTCAAAACCGGCACAATCTCCTCAAGCGTTTTCACAAACACATGCGCCTCCTCCATTGTGCTGAACCGTGAAAAACTGATTCTCACGCTTCCCTCAACTTCTTCATCCGAAAGGCCCATGGCTTTCAAAACACCGCTCAGCGATTTTTTTCTGCTGCCGCAGGCGCTTCCTGCCGAAACAACAATTCCTTTTTCATCAAGGGCGTTCAAAAGCACTGGCGCCCTCAAGCTGTCAAACCTCACGTTGAGCACATAAGGGCTTGTTTTTTCAACGCCGCCGTTTATATGCGTTCCTTCTATGTTGCTCAAAATATACTCGGATATATATTCCTTAATTTTTGCCACACACTCAGCAGTTTCCTCAAAACGGCACTCCTCGGCAGCAAAGGCCAATGCGGCGGCTCCAGCAGCATTTTCAGTGCCAGGGCGTTGCCCCCTCTGGTGGCCGCCTCCATACATGAGCGGCCTGACCTTCATTCCATCTTTCATATAGAGAAAGCCCGTTCCCTTTGGAGCATGAAATTTGTGCCCGCTGGCCGAAAGAAGATCAATTTTGCATTTCACAACGTCAATGTTCATTTTCCCAAACCCCTGAACGGCGTCAACATGGAAAAGAGTGTTTGAATTGGAGCTTTTTATAATCTCTCCAATTTCACTCACAGGCTGTATCAAGCCTGTTTCGTTGTTCACAAGCATGACACTGACAAGTGTTGTGTCATTTCTTATGGCCTTTTTCAGGGCGTCAAGCTTCACCATTCCATCACTGTCCACGTCCAAAACGGTCACTTCAAAACCGTGTTCCCTGAGCACATTGAACGGTTTTTCAACAGCGGGGTGTTCAACAGCTGTTGTTATTATATGGCGGCCATTTCTTGCATAACCAAAAGCCGTTCCAAATATCGCCCAATTGTTGCTTTCAGTGCCGCCGGAAGTGAAATATATCTCGCTTGGTTTCGATTTTATAATATATGCAATTTTTTCCGCCGACTGTTTTATTATGTTTTCGGCTTCCATGGCCTCGCGGCTTTGCCCTGCCGGGTTGGCAAAGTTGTTCATAAGAACTTCCATATATCTTTCTGCCACAGCTTGCGACGGCACTGTGCTGGCGGCGTTGTCAAAATAAATTTTCATAAAAAAATCATCCCAACTCATATAATAGTATTGTGGCGGCGGCCATTCCCGCCGTTTCAGTGCGAAGCACGCGCTTGCCCAGCGAAACAGACGTGATGCCAAAAGCAGCAGCCTTTTCAATTTCGCTGTCGCCAAAGCCGCCCTCGGGGCCAATGAAAATGCAAACGCTTTCGCCCTCAAAATTTTTCACAAAATCACGAATGCCAATTTTTTCTTCTTTTTCATATGCAATGGCCGCTTTGTCAAAACTGGCCGCCATGCCGACGGCCTCTTTAAAAGAGACAATGTTCCCAATTTCTGGAACAATTCCACGGCCACTTTGCTTTGCCGCCGCAAGAGATATTTTTTGCCAACGCTCTCTTTTTTTTGAAAAATCCTTTTCCTCAAATTTTGCCACACATCTTTCAGAGGCCACAGGAACAATTTTGCAAACGCCAATCTCAACACATTTTTGTATCACTGTTTCCATTTTGTCCCCCTTGGGGAGCGACTGAAAAATTGTCACAGAAGTTTCAGGCTCACTTTGGCTTTTTGCGGCGCTTTCAATTTCAAGCTGTATTTCATCTTTTTTCACGTTCACAACAACACAGGAATAATCTGTTCCGGCGCCGTCGCAAACTTCAACATGATCGCCATTTTTCACCCTCAGCACACGGCCCAAATGCTTTGCGTCGCCGTTTCTAATGAATATAACCTCTCCATGCATGTCTTCCTTGTCCACAAAATATCTTGGCATTTTTTCACCCCTTGTATATGGCGGCAATGGCTCTCCAGTCACGGCTGCTGCTTATTTTCAAAATTTCAAAACCGTTTTCACTCAGTGCCGTTTCAACCTCCTTGCATCTTGTGTCAATTATTCCAGAACATATGAATGTGCCATTCTTTTTTATAAACTGTTTTGTCATTGGACAAAGAGCTATTATAACATCGGCCACAATGTTTGCCGCCACAACGTCGAACCCTTTGCCACTGAACATTTCGATTGCACTTTCATCTTCAAGTATGTCCCCGGCGCGCACATTCAGCCTTTCGCACGAAATGCCGTTGCGCTTGGCATTTTCTTTCACAACGTCAATGGCTTCTGGATCAATGTCCACAGCCTCTGCATTTTTTGCGCCCAAAAGCAACGCCGCAATCGAAAGTATGCCGCTTCCACAGCCAATGTCAAGCACGCTGTCATTTTTGTGCACATATTCCTCCAAAAGCTCAATGCAGCACTTTGTTGTTTCATGACTTCCTGTGCCAAAAACGTGCCCGGGATCAATGTTCAAAACAATTTTTTCGCCGCTGTTGTCAAATTCCTCCCAGCTTGGCTTTATCACAAATTTGTCTCCCACAGGAAAAGGCTTGAAATATTTTTTCCAGTTGTTTGCCCAGTCTTCGTCTTTGACGTTTTTAACTGACAGCAAAAGGCTTCCCAAATCAAAATCATTTTCACGTTCTTTCATGGCTTTAAGCCCGCTTTTTATGTTGGCCAGAGTTTCAATGCCATTGGCATTGTCTGTCACAAAAAAAGTTATCCCTGTTTTCTTTTTGTCATTCAACAGTCCGTCATCAACATAGTCCCACTCTCTGTTTGGGTTTTCAAGAAATTCTTGAAACTCTCTCTCGTCAGAAACTTCAAGCCCGGTTATTCCAGCGCCATAAAGAAGTCCGCTGACAAATTCCAAACCTGCACTGCTTGTTTCAACAAAAACTTCAAGCCAGTTCATAACTACCTCCCAATGGTTTTCCTTTTCATGCTTCTCATTTTGTTTTTAACACTGGTGTCAACTCTGTCCGATTCAATTATTTTTTGCAAAGCCTTGTTATATGTGAAATCATCAAGGCTGTTATTGTTCAAAAATTCCATTGTTTTTTGAGGAAATTTCACAAAACACATGCTTATCCCCCATGCAACAGCCATGTTTATATAATATTCGTCGCTTTTTATGCTTCTATATATATCAATGACGCTGTCAATATGCTCCTCGTCAATGAAATGGCTCATCAAAAACACAATGGCAAAACGCACTTCATATTCCGCACTGCTTTTTGTGTATGGCATTATAAAGTTATACATAAAATCAGCTTCATCTTTTTTGAATTTGAACGCCGCCACTGTCATGTCACAAACAGCCCAGTTTTTTACTTTAGGAACAAATTTTTTCAGACAATTGGCACGGTTTTGAATGTCTCCCTTTGAAAAGCCAATGACAAGCCCCTGAACCAAAACTTCTTCGTGTGTTGAAGTTTCTGCCAGCTCAAGAAACGATTGCCAGTCAGTGTTTTTGACAATTTCTTTTGCAGCCTTTTTCAAATGCGGTGTGCGCACGCCAATCATTTTTCCAAGCCCTTCCGGAACAAGCCTCGATTGGAATGTTCTATATTTCTCATCGGCCAAATCATAAAGCCCATTCACAAACTCGTTATATTTTTCATTGTCCCATTTTTCCATGAAAACCCCCAAAAACATATTATAAACATAAAATATATACAATTTTATACCAATTGTGTGTCTTTGGCAATCAAAAACCCCGGAAATATTTCCGAGGTTGAAAATGTTTGCATTTTGAGAAGCAAAACTTCCATGGCTTGCTGCATTTGGCAACACAGCAGGCCCGTGGGGCGCTCCTTTTGCAAGCCACAATCGCTTGATGTAGTTTCACTGCAAATTCAAAACATATGCCAAACAAAATATGTTTCATTTCAAAACTTTTTTAAGCATACTGCACATGGGATAGCCTATGACACTGACCAAAACAGCTTTGATCACATTGAAAGGGGCTATGGCAAAAAACACAAGCGTTTTCAAATCGACAACAGCAGAATTTATGCTTCCGGCCATTTCAACAAATGCTTCCACAGGCGCGCCAAAAGCCACAGCATATGCCGGAATGAGCACATAATAGTTGAATATACACGCGGCAATAACCATCAAAATGCAGCCCAAAACAGCGCCGGCAGCAAAACCGAGAACGTTTTTATATTTTTTATAAAACATGCCTGTCGGCAAAACAAGTGCAACGCCAACAATGAAGTTTGCAAGCTCTCCAACGCCCGCTGTGCTTGTTTTGAAAAGGTGCAGAACATTTTTCACAAGCTCAATCATGACTCCGGCCAAAGGCCCCATTGTGACGGCCCCAATCAGCGCCGGAAGATCGCTTATATCAATTTTCAGAAATGTGGGAAAAATTGGCAGCGCCAGTTCAAACATCATAAGCACAATTGACACAGCGCCAAGCATGCCAATTTTGACGATTTTTGAAGTGTCCATATTCTTTGTCTTTCTCCTTGCAACAACATTTTCCATATCCGTTTCCTCCTAAAAAATAAAATCAGTTTATGTTCATAGAATAAAACGGTTTTCGTCAAAAACGCCCCAATCAAATGATCAGGGCGCAAAAAGCAAAATGAGAACCGCATGAAACGGCCATATTTGTCATTCTTCTCTCATCCAGACTGTGACTGTCGGTTTTGGAATTTCACCAAATCAAAGCAAAAAGCTCTCGCGGACTTTGACCGCCGGCCGGGAATTTCACCCTGCCCTGAAGAACCGTTATTCTTTTTTATGTCAGCCGCAAAGCATGTGTTTCACGGCCAACGCTTGCTTTCTATTATAATTATATATATTATATGTTTTATGTCAACAAATTTTATATATCTTTAATCATGCACTCAACAATTTTTGCGGCATTGACAGCTGCCTCCATGCTGAACTGGCCAAAGTCAATTCCGGCTTCGCCATTGGCATTGTCCGAAATTGAACGAATCACAACAAAAGGTATTTTGTTGAGATGGCACGTTTGGGCAATTGCCGCGCCCTCCATTTCAACGCAATATGCCCCAAAAAGCTCTTTGATCATGTTTTTGCGTTTTGTCTCGGCCACAAAAACGTCGCCGCTGGCAACGCGGCCAACATATGCCTTTGAATTTGTTGTTTCGGCCACAGCCTTTTGCGCTGCTTCAACAAGTGCGTCACTGGCTTTGAAAATGCTTTCATCCATTCTTGGGATTGTGCCCACAGGGTCGCCCACAGCAGAAGCATCCATGTCATGCTGAACTGCATCAGATGATATTACAACATCGCCTATTTTGAGCTCTTCATAAAGCCCTCCGGCAATGCCAACGTTGATTATGCAGTCCACTCCAAAATGATCTATCAAAACTTGAGTGCACACAGCCGCATTGACCTTTCCAATGCCGCTCACAACAAGCACAACGTTTTTCCCCAAAAAATTTGCAACATAAAAATCAAGGCCAACAATGTTTTTTGCTGTCACTATGGTTGCTTTTTCCTTCAGCATGGCAACTTCTTCTTCCATTGCTCCAATAACGCCAATTGAAGTCATCAAATGTCCCCCTTACTAACTGCACACATTTCGTCGGTTTCAAAAGACCGATTGCCGCCTGCAAAAACTTTTTAAATTATTTGTATAATACCACACTTTTATGCTAATATACAAGAGTAAAAGAAAACCGGTTTACATTTGAGGCATAAATATGCCATTAAATTTGCTTGTTTTGCATAAAACTGACACACGTTTTTGATTTATGCAAATTTGTGCTTCCAGAACACAAGTGATGATTTTTAAGAAATTTTTTGCCACGCATTCTCTAACACGTTTGAGGAGGAGTTTAATTTGAAATTTGAAATTGACATGATTTTTTCACTGCTCACAGAGCTGCTGTTCAGAGGCATAAAATGTCTTTTGATTGTTGTCATATGCGCAATAGCCATCAAAATCAGCAGATCATGTGTTCAAACGCTGCTTGGAGCACGCATGGCCAAAAGCAAGCACATGGATTCTCAAAAAGCCTCAACCCTCTGTTCAGTCATATCAAGCGCCGCCAGCTACACACTAATATTTTTGGCCATTTGTTCAATTTTAATCAACCTTGGAGTTCCTGCTTCAACGCTCACAGCCGTTTTGGGCACAGGAACTGTGGCTATTGGTCTTGGCGCCCAAAGTGTCATAAAAGATATTATATCCGGCTTTTTCATACTTCTTGAAAGCCAGTTTGCCGTTGGTGACTATGTGTGCATAAACTCTGTGACAGGAACCGTTGAGGAAATATCAATCCGCACAACCTCCATACGTGATGCCGCCGGCGGCCTTCACATAATTCCAAACGGAAACATATCTGACGTGACAAACATGTGCAAAGATTTTGCAAATGCAATTGTCAACGTTGACATCGACTATAACGAGGATATGGATCGTGTGCTTGATGTGCTCAACAACGAAATGGACAATGCCGCCTCAAACATTGACGGCCTCCGGGGCCGCCCCTCAGTGCTTGGAATTGTCAGCCTTGGCGAAAGCGGCGTGACAGTTCGTGTGGCCGCCGAATGTCAAATAAATCAAAATTTCCGAGTGGAGCGTGAGCTTCGGCTTTTGATCAAAAAACGGCTTGACAGCGAAAACATATCAATTCCGTTCCCTCAGCTCACAGTTCACACGGCAAAACGGGAGGTATGATATATGAATTTTTTGGTTGGTGACATAGTTCAAATGAAAAAGCCGCATCCTTGCGGCGGGCGTGAATGGGAAGTTCTCAGAACAGGCATTGACTTCAGAATCAAATGCACAACATGCGGCCACATGGTCATGCTTCCGCGCATAAAGTTTGAAAAAAATGTCAAAAAAATAATTCAAAAGGCGGTGGAAGCTGATGAAAATTAAATCAAAAGCAGCTGTTTTGATTTCAGCCGTGCTCCTGTTTGGCTGTTCATCAAAAGGCCAGTCCGAATTTCTTCCAGAACCAAAAAACGATTTTTTATATGCCGAAATCAATGGCCCGTCAACCCCAATCCAGCCAAATGAGCCTGAATATACAGCTTCAGACCATGCAGAAAAAATTTTGGAAAGCATGACAACAGAAGAAAAAATTGGACAAATGTTCTTTGTGCGCTTCCCTTCAGCGGGCGCTGTTGAAAACGCAGCGTCTCTTCACATTGGCGGCTATATACTTTTTGCAAAAGACTTTGAAAACGAAACGCCCCAAAGTGTCAGAGAAAAAATATCCGCCTGTCAGTCGGCAGCAAAAATTCCATTGCTGATTGGCGTTGACGAAGAAGGAGGAAGCGTTGTCCGCGCCAGCAAATTCAAAGCTTTCAGACAAACGCCTTTCAAAAGCATGCTCGAAATTTCTTCAGAAGGCGACGACGCCCTTCGTGATGACACGCGTGAAAAATCCATGTTTTTGAAAGACCTTTGCATAAACGTCAATTTGGCGCCTGTGTGTGACGTTCCTCAAAATTCCAGCGACTATATATACAGCCGCAGCTTTGGAACAGATGTCAGCAAAACGTCACATTTCACAGCAATTGTTGTGGATGAAATGAAAAATTCAAAAATTGGGAGTGTTTTGAAACACTTCCCCGGCTATGGAAGCAACGCCGACACCCACACAGGAATTGTCTTTGACAAAAGAACGCTTGGTGAGTTTAATGAAAATGATTTTTTGCCTTTTTTGAGCGGAATTGACGCGGGCGCCGACAGCGTGCTTGTCAGCCACAATGTTGTTGAAAACATACAAAAGCTCCCTGCAAGCCTTTCGCCAGAAATCCACAACATATTGCGCCACGATTTGGGCTTTGAGGGCGTCATAATGACTGACGATTTGGCAATGAATGGCGTGAGAGGGTTCACAGCAGAAGAAAAAAGCATACCTGTTTTGGCCGTTTTGGCCGGCAATGACATGATTATATCCAGCTCGCCAAAAGAACATATTGCCGCTGTTGTTGAAGCCTTCAAAACGGGGGAAATAAATGAAGAACGCATAAACGACGCAGTCAAAAGAATTTTGATTTGGAAAATAAACATTGGGCTGATTGACATTGAGCAGAAAGACGTTGCATAAAAACTAAATATTATGCAGTTAATTATGAATAAATATGCATACTCCTCTCAACTCATGTTCCATAATCACGCCAAACAAATTTTGACGCACAAAATCTCACATATGAAATTCACATCTCTTTGCAAAACTTTTCCAAAACAAAGGCTTCTCGTTTCAATGCCCAAATCAGGCAACGCATATTGCTGAACATAAATTAAATAATATGAAATCTATCCGAACACACATCAACCGAAAGCATAGTCCTAAATGTGAAAACACACACTTCGCCGTCAGGCAACCGTTTTTATAGACCAAAAAACATATTTTGATAAAAAATTTCATATGGCTCATACATAAAAACACCATTCCTATGGAAGAAATGGTGTTTATGCAACAATTGGTTAAACCCGTTTTTTCAGGCTTGTGCCCAAAACCAACTCGAGGCTCTGTTCAGAAGCCTCAATTTGGAAATAAGGAGCAAATTGCAATTTTTATAAAAAAATCGCCGAAACAAAGTGAACTTTGCTCCGGCGTGACTAGGGTAGCAGGATTTGAACCTGCGAATGACGGAATCAGAATCCGTTGCCTTACCGCTTGGCGATACCCCAATGTAAAAGCGCGAAACGAGATTCGAACTCGCGGCCCTCGCCTTGGCAAGGCGATGCTCTACCACTGAGCCATTCGCGCAAATGTATGCAGTCGAGGGGACTTGAACCCCTACCCAGAAACCCGGACTAGATCCTTAGTCTAGCG
>JAAVYN010000038.1 GCA_022791155.1 Bacillota bacterium
CCTTCAAAAATTGCATTTTTTAAGACCGTGGGAGGGGCACAGCAAGCTCTCGAATTTTGCTTCGCAAAACGCTTCGTTGCACTTCGCGCCGCGGCTCTCACGCGGTTCACACCAGCAAGCTCTCGAATTTTGCTTCGGGAAACGCTCCACTTTGTTGCTTGTTTGAAAAGTTTCAACAAGTGTCAGTTGTGTGAGAGGTGAAAATCTCACGTTGTTTCACTCAAAACCACATATGTGTTTTTGGCGCCAACACTTGTCAAAACTGCACATTCATTTGTCAAATGAAGACATTTTCATGAAAACACAAATCTTTGAAACGCATTGTTTCAAAATGAAACCCCATTCAATCCTCAAATCCCTTTGGAACATGTGAGTGCGGGCAAAAACTCGCGTGCGGCGCATTCCGCGTCTTTCAACGCTTTTTCAAGAATCTTCTCAACATCATTGCCCCATATGTCAAGGCCCTCGGCGGCCACACACTGAAAGTTTTCTATGCCAAAGAGGGTGCATATTGTTTTGAGATAGCGCGCGCCCATTTCAAGAGGCTCAAATTCACCTGTCATATAGCCGCCCCTTGTTGTTATAAAAACCATTTTTTTGGCGCGGCAAAGGCCAACGCTTCCGGCGTCGGAATATTTGAAGGCTATTCCGGCCACTGCCGTCTGTTCGATATACACCTTCAATATTGACGGAAAACTGTTTTCCCAAAGTGGAGCGGCCACAACAATTCCATCGGCCAGCGCGAACTGGTTTGCCAAGTCAAAAACCGGGTTTGAAAAATCTTTTTGTTTTGCGAGTTCATTTCTTTTTTCATATGTGTCTTTATAAATCGGCTCGGGGCGCAGTTCATTGAGATCAATTTCGGTCAGATTGATTCCAGGATTGGTTTCCTTCAAAACAGATATGAACCTTTCTGCCAGTTTATATGTGCGAGAAACTTCTTTTCCGCGCACACAGCCGTTCACAAATAATATATCCATCAAATATCTCTCCTTTTCACATGTCAATTTTGTGATATTTCATTTTGCTCCAAAGTGTGGAGCGGCTCATTCCCAATTCTGCCGCGGTTTTTGTGCGCGACAGGTTGTTGTTTTTGAGCGCTTGTATAATTTTTTCCTTTTCCCACATGTCGGCGTCTTCACGGCCAAATGTTTCGTCAGACGGCCGTGTGCTGTGGGTTCCTGTCGAAAGCGAACGCGTCATGCCCTTGTTTATTTCGGCAAAAAGTGCGCTTGTGTTGATATGTTTGTTTTCAAGCATGACACTGAGGCGCTCAAGCATGTTCTGCAGCTCACGCACATTGCCGCGCAGCTCATATTTTTCAAGCTCCTCAATTATTTCCCGCCACAAAGCCTGATTGTTTTTATAGCTTTTATAGTTGAATGTTCTAAGATATGACTCGGCTATGTCAAATATATCCTCCTTGCGCTCCCGCAGCGGCGGAATTGTAATTTCAAGAACATTGAGGCGATAGAACAGGTCTTCACGGAAACTTCCCTTTTCAACCTCGCTTCGGAGGTTTCTGTTTGTGGCGGATATAACCCGCACATCAATTGGTATAACCTTGTCGCTTCCTATCCTCCTGATTTCCTTTTCCTGTATGACCCGGAGAAGCTGTGCCTGCATGTCAAGCGGCATTTCGCCAATTTCGTCAAGGAATATGGTGCCTTTGTGCGCCATTTCAAAAACTCCCATTTTGCCGCCCTTGCTTGCCCCTGTGAAAGAGCCTTCTTCATATCCAAAAAGTTCGGCCTCCAAAAGATTTTTTGGTATGGCGGCGCAGTTGACAGCCATAAACGGGCCGCCGTTTCTGCTTCCGGCGTTGTGTATGCTTTGGGCGAAAAGTTCTTTTCCTGTTCCCGTTTCGCCCAATATGAGCACAGCGGCCGACGAGGGGGCATAGCTTTTTGCAATGTTTTTCACTTCTTCAATTTTTTTGCTGCTTCCCTTTATGTCAGCAAAGCTATATTTTGCCGAAAATCCTTTTTTGTCTTTATAGAAATTCACGCGCGCATTTTTCTCGTGTTCCTGAAGCGTGGCAAGGTCTTGAAATGTTGAAACAACGCCCTTCTTTTTGCCGTCTATTTCTATGGGGATTCTGTGGGTCAGCACAGTGCAATATGGAAGCTGGAAGACGTCGCCAACGTCGCCGCCCTCTTTGTCCATGGCCTTTATCATTTTTGTGCCTTTGACAACGCTGTCAATGCGCTTGCCCTCAAGGCGGTCGTTTTTGTCCCATTTGAGGAATTTGTAGACCATGTCGTTGGCGGCGATTATGATTCCGTTTTCATCAATTGCAAGTATGGCGTCATTTGTGAAATTGAACACAACCTTATATTGCTCCATTCTCAAAAGGTTTTCACGGTTTTTCTTTTGCTCGCGTTCGCTGACGCGTATGATTTCGTTTGCCGCCCTCACAGCCGCCGTTATGGAATCGGGGCAGTGGCAAAGAATTGCGCTGTCAATTTTTGCTGTTTTCGCGGCCTCAAACGCTTCCGGCGCGCAAAGATACAGCCCGTTTTTGTCATGCCTCAAAAATCTTTCGTTTTCGCGGCTTTCGCTTGGGTCATATGGCGTCACAGAAGTTTTGAAATAGTCTGAAAGAAAGGCAAAATTGATGTTGTTTGTTTTTTCGGCTGCAACATAAATTTTTTTCCCCTTAACATTATTGCCATTTAATGAAAAAATACAATCCATAGCTGTGTATCCAATTTTCAAAATGTTGCCATGGAACTCATTTTCGGGCACTGAAAATGAATCGCTGTCGCTGGCTATGAATATTTTTGCGCCCTTTTTTGTCAGTTTTTCGCCTGTGAAATTTTTTCCAACAGCAAAAACGGGCAAAGGCTTTTTGACTAAGCTCACTGCGCGGCGGAGCTTTTCGGCATATTCTTTGAACGGCGTTATTATGCAAATTGACATGTCTTCCATGAGAACACTTCCTTGTTGTTTAGGTTTGGGGGTGTTTTGTTTTTGGGAGGGGTGATTTGTGGTTTTTAGGGAGGGTGTTTTTTTGAGGCTGTGGGAGGGGCGTGAGATCCGCGGCGGCAAAGCATCTTCCCCGCCAATTCCCCATTCTCCAGTCTAAAAAAATGCCCTTTAGAAAACCACAATTTGCTCAAAAAATGACAACAAACTCACAAAACATACATTATATAAGAATTGCGTTAATATAATTTCAATAAACAAGCTCTCAAGTTTCACTTTGGGGAATTGTCTTTGGATGCTTCGGCTCAATTCCCCCCTATTGCATATTCAGGCTGATTTCTATATTTTTTACAATAGAGTATATCACAAAAATCAAATGTTAAAAAGCTCCAAAAGTTCCAACGCATATTAACCGTTGATATTATCAAATTTTTCACACGTTGGCATGGTATAATTTTGGTATAGTTGACAAAAATTTTATATTTGTTAAAAAATTTTCAATTTCGATTGAAATTAATGACATGTAGTTGTATAATAAAAATCAGAAACAACCGTCTGACGTGCCAAAGCCTGTCCCAACACCATGGCACGTCGGACAAATTAAACTTAGTTGTGGATTTGTTTTCAAATTTGCACAAATGTGCTAAATGTGCTCAAGGCCGCAATGCCGTTTTCAGCAGTATGCAGCATACTGCCAAACAGCCTCGGCAGATGTTTCACGTTTGAATTGCCGCGGCTTATTAATTTTTTTGACAAATGTGTTAAAGGAGAGTTGAAAGTTATGGACACAACAAATGTATTATTCCCGGGATACACAATAGGCTCAGGGTTGGAAACATATGCAAAATTGGGTGAACTTTGTTCAAGATATGGCAAAAAAGCCGTTGTTATAGGCGGCGAAAGGGCTTTGGCCGCAATCAAGCCTGTGCTCACAGAAGCAGTGAAGGGAACTGATATAGAGCTTGTTGGTTTTGAATGGTTTGGCGGAGTTGCCTCATATGAAAACGGCGACAGGCTTCTTGAGCTTGACACAGTTAAACAGGCCGACATGATATTTGCCTGTGGCGGCGGAAAAGCCATTGACACATCAAAATATGTGGCAATGAAGGCCGAAAAGCCTTTCTTCACATTCCCAACAATCGCAGCCACATGTGCGGCCACAACAGCCATTGCTGTTATGTATTATCCAAACGGCGTTCAAAAAGACGTTTTTGTTGCACCGCGCCCAGCCATACATAACTTCATAAACCTCGACATAATTGCAAAGGCGCCTGAAGTTTATCTTTGGGCCGGCATTGGCGACACCCTTGCAAAATATACAGAAGTTCCATTTTCATGCCGCGGCCGCGAGCTTGCGCACAAAGACGCCCTTCCATGCGTCATGAGCGCCATGACAGGAGATCCGCTTCTCAAATATGGCACAAAAGCCATGGAAGACGTCAAAAACAACAGATCTTCTTTCGAGCTTGAGCAGGCTGTTCTTGCCGTTGTTCTCACAAGCGGCCTTGTTTCATATCTCATTGACATAAACCTCAACAGCGGCATGGGCCATGCCATATTCTATGGCATGACAGTTCTTCCTCAAATTGAGGAAAGACATCTTCATGGCGAAGTTGTGAGCTATGGTGTGCTTTGCATGCTCATGATGGACAAACAAATGGAAAAACTGGAACAAATATACAAATTCATGAAGTCAATAGGTCTTCCAACAAAACTTGCCGACATGGAAGTTTCTGTTGACGAAATTGAGCCTGTTCTTGACAGCGCCATCACAAAATATGACATAGAAGTTTCTCCTTATAAGATCACAAAAGACATGATGCGTCAGGCAATACTCGATCTTGAGGAATACAACAAAACTCACTGACAGACATTCACTATATATAATAGCCACCCATAACTAAGCAAGCCCCTTTTGCTGAACCAACAAGTTCTTCAAAAGGGGCTTGCTCCATTATAAACAGCTTCAAGCGTTGTCTGCTGTTTATTGATCAACCTTTCATGCTTTTTAATTTTTTCATTTATATATGTCACATGTTACACATTGTTTGGCAAGTTTGTTTTCAGCTGAGTTTTGAAAAAGTGAGCGTGGCCTCAAGCATTTGTGTTTTGGTTCAGTTTGCCACGAAAACATTGCAAAATCCGTTTGTTTTTGGCCAGATTTTGAATTTGATATGTAACATGTTTAATATTTTATGTTTGGCGAGTTGTTATTAGCTTTATAAAATCGGTTAAACAGTTCATATTTCCAATTTGAGCGTGAACGGCTGTGGCTTTCCAAGTTTTGTGCTTGTTGGGGCAAGTGAGAAAGGGCCAACATATTATGAATTTGAAAAACACTCATGCCGCGGCTGATTCATATGGGCTATGGCAGTGTTGGCCTTTGCTGAACACAAATGCACTGAAGTGGAATTTATCATGTGCAATGTTCATTGCTTTTTGTTCTTTCCCCGAAGCAGGAAGACTTTTTGAAAACATTCTTTATTGTGAATAAATTTGGCGAAATTGATATAAAACTTTAGATTTAATAAAAAATGTATTTTTCTCGTGGAAATATGTTGCTATATTGCGGATACTGTGCTATACTTCTAAGCAGTCTAAAAAAAGTAAATTCCACAGCGCTGAAATGACGCTGTATATTGATTATAATATTTAATTTGACTTTTGTTTTGGAGGTATGCTGATATGGCTTTTGAAAGAGATATATTTGAGGGCGCTGATAGAATTAAGAATTGCTATTTTTCACCAGTGCGCGTTGTGAGCGAAAGAGTTTTTGAGCTTCAGGCCATGGGCCGCGACATTGTCAATTTTGGAGAGGGCGAGCCCGATTTTGACACGCCAAAAGGAATTGTTGACGCCACAATCAATGCGCTCAATGAAAAATATACACACTATGCCAACAACCGCGGGCTCATAGAACTTAGGCGCGAGATAAGCAAACTGACAGAAGAAATCAATGGCATAACATATGATCCTGAAACTGAAATCATGGTCACTTCAGCCGGAGCAGAAACAATAAACGACGCCATAATGGCGTTTCTCAACCCTGGCGATGAGGCAATCATATTCACACCGGCGTTCTTCAACTATGAAAACCTCATTTATATGGCGGGCGGCAAAGTTGTGGACATACCGCTTAAAGGCGAAAACGGTTTCCAAATTGATCCAGAGGAGCTTCGCCGCAATATAACTGAAAAAACAAAAATGATTGTCATAAACAATCCATGCAATCCAACGGGCGTTGTGTTCAACGATGATGTTTTGGCCGAGGTTGCCAAAATTGCCTGCGAGTTTAACCTGATTGTCTTCAGCGACGAGATATACAGCAAAATCATATATGGCGGCAAAAAATTCCGCTCAATGGCTTCTTTCCCCGGCATGAGAGAAAGAACAATAATTGGCAACGGTTTCTCAAAGCTATATTCAATGACGGGCTGGAGAGTTGGCTATCTCCTTTTTGACAAAAGAATGATGTCAAGCCTTCTGAAAGTTCATCACTATTGCGTTACATGCACGCCAACGTTCATACAAAAAGGTTTGGCCGATTCAATGAACCTTCCTTCAGTGAAGGCCGACGGACAAGTGATGGTTGAAACGTATGCAAAAAGACGTGACATAGTTTGCAAATATCTTGACATGGTGCCTGAATTCACATATGCAGAGCCAATGGGCGCGTTTTATGTTTTTGTTGATGTTTCGCGCACAGGCATTGACGGCGACAAGTTCACTGAAAGGCTCCGGGAAGAACACAATGTGGCGGCCATTCCCGGAAGCGGCCTTGGCGGTGAGAAATTCAAAAATTATATAAGGCTTTCCTTTGTGACTGATGAAAAAAACGTTGTGAGAGGAATGAAAGAAATTATAAGCCTTGTGGAAGAACTTAGAGAAGAAAGAAAAGACAAAGTTGCCTGCTGAAAGTTTGTCTGCCGTTTAACGGCGTTTTTAGAGCTTGACTTTTCTCCCCTCCTGAAACGGGCAAGCTGCCCCCAGTCTCTTTGTGGCTGGGGATTTTTTTAGTGTCAGCGTTTGGTCAATTCATGTTTTTTTAAAGGGATTTTAAGAGTGCGGGAGGGGCGGTCTTAAATCAATTTTTAAAAACATTGAATTGAAAAAACAACAACCACAAACAGCAGTCTCCCCCCACAGCACATATCGCAATTGTAAAAAAATCCTAAATATTGAAAAATAATTGTTGACTTTATGCAGACAAGTCATTATACTTTAGTCTATGCAAAATGATGAAGGAGGGAAATGGCCATGAAAAAAATGAATGAAAAACAACACAGCAACCCGTGCCGTTGTGAAAAAAACGCGGCTTCATTTTCATGCCGTTTTAACTCCTTTGATATGTTTTCATGTGTAGACGCTGTAATGGCGTCTATTTTTATTTCAATTGCATGCGCAAAAGCATCAGCCCTACTCGTCGTGGGCATTATTGCGCCGCTATTCGCGGCTTTTATATGTGAATATTGCCATACTCAAAAACAAAAGGTTGTGTTGTGAAACTTAGAAGATCGATTTAACAACGGCCCAAATTTTTGAGGCCGTTTTTTTATATATATTTTTCAAACAAAAAAAACATTGCTGAGCGCACAACAATGAGGCCACAATGCCGGGCACAATTTGGCAATGCAAAACCGTTGGAAAAAATGACCAACGCCAAACATTTCACTGTGCCAAAAACTGCTCCGCAAAAAGAAAGCACGCTCAAAAGCAAAGCGGCGCTGAACTGTTTTTAACGTTAAAATGTCATGGTTTCAACAAACTGTGGCTATAATATAAAAAATAAAGGAGAGATTTAAATGAAGATGAAAAAATTATTGCCGGTGATGTTATCGGCGGCCATGGCGCTGTCCATGTTCACAGCCTGTGGAAATTCTGACAGCTCAAGCCAGCAAAACAGCGGTTCCCAAACACAGGGAGATTCCCAAACACAAGATGATTCTCAAAAAGAAGATGACAGCAGCAGTGGAGACGCCGGAACAGGCGGAACATACAAAATTGGCGGAATTGGGCCTCTCACAGGCGCGGCCGCTGTTTATGGCATAGCGGTGAGAAACGGCGCTCAAATTGCTGTTGACGAGATAAACGCCATGGGCGGCGACATCAAGTTTGAAATCAACTTCCAAGACGACGAGCATGACCCTGAAAAATCAGTCAATGCATACAACACATTGAAAGACTGGGGAATGCAGGCGCTTGTTGGCTGTGTCACAACAACTCCATGCATAGCCGTTGCCGCTGAAAGCTACAACGACAGAATATTCGAAGTTACACCTTCTGCTTCCTCCACAGACGTGATCAAAGGCAAAGACAATGTGTTCCAAGTTTGCTTCACAGACCCAAATCAGGGAACAGCTTCAGCCCAGTATATTGCCGAAAATTCACTGGCCTCAAAGGTTGCCGTGATATACAAAAGCGATGACGCCTA
The DNA here is from genome assembly GCA_022791155.1 of Bacillota bacterium. Classification (GTDB taxonomy): domain Bacteria; phylum Bacillota; class Clostridia; order Lachnospirales; family Anaerotignaceae; genus JANFXS01. Next base: position 8,360 of record JAAVYN010000038.1, read on the forward strand.
TTCAAAGGGAATTTATGACACATTTGCGGCAGAAGCGGCAAATGAAAACCTTGAAATAGTTTATGCCGGAACTTTCACAACTGACACTGAAAATGACTTCAGCGTTCAACTCACAGAAGCCCAAAAGGCTGGCGCCGAACTTGTTTTCCTTCCTATGTATTACACACCGGCTTCACTCATCCTTGGACAGGCCGACAGCATGGGATATTCACCAATTTTCTTTGGCGTTGACGGCATGGATGGCATACTTACGCTTAAGGGCTTCAACAAAGAACTTGCTGAGGGCGTAATGCTCCTCACTCCTTTCTCTGCCGATGCTGAAGACGAAAGAACTGTGAACTTTGTCACAAAATATCAAGAGCAGTTTGGTGAAACTCCAAACCAGTTCGCCGCTGACGCATATGACTCTGTATACACAATTTATGCCGCTCTTGGAGCTGCCGGTGTGAGCAGCGACAGCAACCCACAGGATATATGCGAGGCCCTTGTTGCTGTTATGCCTCAGATCAGTGTTGACGGCCTCACAGGCCAGGGCATGACATGGGAAGCCACAGGCGAGGTTTCAAAAGCTCCCATGGCTGTCACAATCAAAAATGGAGTTTATGTTGGAAACAACTGATTTTTTCATGGAAGCAACGCGTGAATGCGGCGGCAGTTCCTGCTTCAATGCAGTGACAAATTGCTGAAGGCTTCATGTGTGTTGAAATTGTTTTGTGCCCAGCGGTTTGCCAGCCTGAAGCATATTTTTCAGCTTTTGACGGCGTGTGCCAAAAAGCCGGGCACAATCAAAACAATGTTTGGCATGAAGACAAGCCTGAAACAGCAGTGGCCAAAAGCCGTTTTGCGCATTAAATTTCCAAACCATGCAGCACATAAAAACAGAAAATTTTCACTTTGGAACACACACCATTGCCCGCTGGAGTTTATGTGAAAACAGCGCAAAACTCAAAATGAAAGAGCGCGTCTCAAAAATTTGTATATTCATTATATCTGAAATATACCGCAGTCAAAGACCTTGCCTGCACTGTGTCAATTCAAAAGCTTTTGGAACAAATATGGACTCATTTTGAAACAAAAAGACAAAATTTCGTTTTGTGATGCCACAAAAGTGGTGTTGGCGTTCAAAAAACGGCATGCTTTTCAGTGTGAGTTTTGTGCTGTTTATCAAAAACTGATGTTTTAGGCAATGGAGGTTCAAAACAAACTTTTTCATCATTTCAAACAAAACAGAACGGGGTGTATTGTATGACTTTTCTTTCCTACCTGATCAACGGAATCAGCCTGGGAAGTGTGTACGCAATTATCGCATTGGGCTACACAATGGTTTATGGCATTGCCAAAATGCTTAACTTTGCCCACGGCGACGTTATAATGGTGGGTGCGTACATTTCCTACTGTGTTACGTCTTATCTCGGAATGCCGGCCGCTGTTTCAATCATAGCCGCCATGGCCGTGTGCACTGTGCTTGGCATTGTGATTGAAAAACTGGCCTATAAGCCTCTGCGTTCAGCGCCGTCACTGGCTGTTCTCATAACGGCCATTGGCGTGAGCTATTTTTTGCAAAACAGCGCCCTTCTCATATGGAAGTCGGCGCCAAAAGTTTTCACGTCTGTTGTTTCCACAGCACAGCCGCTGAAGCTTTTTGACGGACAGCTTGTCATCTCGTTTGAGATGATAATCACAATTGTTTCGTGCGTTGTGATCATGCTTGCGCTCATGTGGTTCATAAACAAAACAAAGTTTGGCAAGGCCATGCAGGCTGTCTCCGAAGACAAAGGCGCCGCCCAGCTCATGGGCATTGACGTGAATTCCACAATATCACTGACATTTGCCATAGGCTCGGCCCTTGCGGCAGTGGCAGGAGTGCTCCTTTGCTCAATGTATCCTTCGCTTTCGCCCACAACAGGCTCAATGCCGGGCATAAAAGCGTTCACAGCCGCCGTTTTTGGCGGAATAGGCTCCATTCCAGGGGCAATGCTTGGCGGTGTGCTTTTGGGCATAATTGAGATATTTGCCAAGGCATATGTTTCAACACAACTGGCAAACGCAATTGTTTTTGCCGTGCTTATAATTGTGCTTATGGTTAAGCCCGCCGGGCTTTTGGGCAGGCAGATACGCGAGAAAGTGTAAGGTGATGACAATGCACAAAAAACTTAACAGAATAACCCGAAACAGCATTATGTCATATGTTCTGGTTGTTGCCTTTTTTATAATAATGCAGATAAACATCGCCAGCGGGAATGTCTCAAGCTCGCTCAAAGGCCAGCTTGTGCCCATATGCGCATATGTTGTCATGGCTGTGTCGCTCAACCTCACGGTTGGAATTTTGGGCGAACTGAGCCTTGGCCACGCCGGGTTCATGAGCATTGGGGCGTTCACAGCAGCCACAGTTGCGGCTGTGCTTGAGGCGCTTTCTGTTCCGCCTGAAGCGCGCCTTGCCGCCGCAATGATATTTGGCGCCATATTTGCCGGAATTGCCGGATTTGTTGTGGGCGTTTCCGTGCTCGGGCTCAAGGGCGACTATCTTGCCATTGTGACGCTTGCCTTTGGCGAAATAATAAAAGACATAATAAACTGCCTTTACATTGGCATTGACGCCTCCGGCTTTCATTTCAGCATAACTGACGAGGCTTCACTTGGCCTTGACGCCGCCACAGGCCGCGTGATACTTGGCGGGCCAATGGGCGCAACCGGAATCACAAAAATTTCAAATTTCACAAGCGGGTTCATACTTATTATAATATCGCTCATTATAATATACAATTTGATAAACAGCCGCACAGGCCGCGCAGTTATGTCCATAAGGGACAACCGCATTGCCGCCGAATCAGTGGGCATAAACATAACAAAATATAAACTGACGGCGTTTGTGACGTCAGCGGCTTTGGCGGGCGCCGCCGGCGCGCTTTTCGCCCTCAACTATTCCGCTGTTGTGCCAACAAAATTCAATTTCAACACATCAATACTTGTGCTTGTTTTTGTTGTTTTGGGCGGCATGGGCAACATATTCGGCTCAATAATAACATCTGCCGTGCTGACAATTTTGCCCGAAATGCTGAGGGCATTCAATGACTACCGTATGCTTGCATATGCTTTGGTGCTCATAATTGTCATGATTGTCACAAACAATGAGAAAATTATAAACGCGTTTGAAATGTATTCAATCAAGTTTGGCCGCAGAAAAAACAGGGGGGAGGAAAAAACCAATGGCTAACGAAAAAAGTGAAAAAACAAAAATGGTTCCCTTCCCTTCGGATGCAATAGTGCCTGAAAGAGATTTGGGCAAACATCCAATTCTGGAGGCGCGGCGCATAGGCATTGAGTTTGGCGGGCTTAAAGCCGTTGACGATTTCAGCCTTGTTGTTGGGCGCACAGAGATATGCGGCCTCATAGGCCCCAATGGCGCCGGAAAAACAACAATATTCAACCTGCTCACAAAGGTCTATCAGCCAACCCACGGAAGCATACTCATTGACGGCAAGGACACAAGAACAATGTCCACAATTCAGGTGAACAGGGCCGGCGTGGCGCGCACGTTTCAAAACATACGTCTTTTCAACAACCTCACAGTTGAAGACAACATCAAAGTTGGCCTTCACAACCAAATGAAATATTCCACGCTGAGCGGCATTCTCCGCTTGCCGGGCTATTGGAAAAAGGAAAAGGAAATCCGTGAAAAGGCATATGAACTGCTTGACATATTCGGAATGAAAAACCTTGCCGGATATATGGCGGGGGCGCTTCCATATGGCGCTCAAAGGCGGCTTGAAATTTTGAGGGCGCTGGCCACAAACCCATCGCTTCTTCTTTTGGATGAGCCGGCCGCCGGCATGAACCCTTCAGAAACGGCTGACCTCATGAACAACATACGCAAAATCCGCGACAAGTTTCAAATTGCCATAATGCTGATAGAACACGACATGAACCTTGTGATGGGCGTTTGCGAGGGAATATGCGTGCTCAACTTTGGGCGCGTGATTGCCAAGGGCACGCCGGAAGAAATTCAAAACAACCCGGCTGTCATAGAAGCGTATCTCGGAAAGAAAAAGGAGGACTGACTATGCTCAATGTGGATAACATCAATGTTTACTATGGTGCTATACATGCCGTGAAAGACGTGTCCTTCGAGGTCAATGAAAACGAGATAGTGACGCTGATAGGCGCCAATGGCGCCGGAAAAAGCACCATATTGAAAACAATTTCGGGGCTTTTGCGCACAAAAACAGGCTCCATAAACTTTGTGAACGAGGAACTGAAGGCGATTGCCCCGCACAAAATTGTTGAAAAAGGCTTGGCGCATGTCCCTGAAGGAAGAAGAATATTTCAGCAGTTGACAGTTGAACAAAACCTTGAAATGGGGGCATACACAAGGCCCGGTTCCGAATTTGACGCCGGAATCAAAAAGGTTTATGACTATTTTCCGCGTTTGAAGGAGCGCCGCGGACAAGTGGCGGGAACGCTTTCCGGCGGCGAACAGCAGATGCTTGCCATAGGGCGCGCCCTCATGAGCCGCCCAAAACTTATAATGCTTGATGAGCCCTCAATGGGCCTTGCGCCCATACTTGTGGAGCAGATTTTTGAAATCATAAAAGAGCTTCATAGGGCCGGAACAACCGTTCTGCTTGTTGAACAGAACGCTCAAATGGCGCTTTCCATAGCCAACAGGGCATATGTTTTGGAAACAGGAAAAATCACAATTTCAGGCACAGGCGATGAGCTCATCAAAAGCGACAGCATACGCAAAGCATATCTTGGCGGCTGAAAACATGCCCGGGCAAAAAATGGAACATTCAAAATTTCAAAAAACAGCCGTTTCCTGGTTTTGACCATTGGAGACGGCTGTTTTTGTGTGGCAATGTTTTTTGTCATCATGCTTGCTGTGCTTCAATCAAACATTGAATTTTCGAAAAACACAAAATGTTTTGTGAAATTGGATTTTTGTTGAAATGGCCAATTGTCTATGTTATATTAAAAATGTCATGCAGTGTTTTTTGCCGTGAAAAGCTGTTTTTCAGTTGAAAACGGCCAAAAAACTGTCAAAACAGTTGGAAGTTTGGAATCATGCGGAGGTGTAAATATGTATAACTGTGTTGTCATAAACGTGAAGGATACGGCGGCAACGCTTACAGCGCCGGTGAAAAAAGGTGAAACTGTGTCATATCTGCTTAATGGTGAGGAACACAGCCTCACTGCTGAACAGGACATAACAAGATTTCACAAAATAGCACTGAAGGACATCAAAAAAGGTGACATAATAGTGAAATATGGCTGCAAGATAGGCTTTGCACTGAGCGATATTAAAGCCGGCGAACACATACACACACACAATTTGGACAGCAACATGCCGAAATAATCTGGGAGGTGTTTTAATATGAAATTCAAAGGATATAGAAGACCTGATGGAAAGATAGGCATAAGAAACCATGTGCTCATACTTCCATGTTCTCTTTGCGCCAGTGAGACAGCGCGTTTCATATCAAGTCAGGTTTTGGGCTCGGTGTACATACCAAATCAAGGCGGCTGTGCGCTTTCGGCCGCTGACCTTGAACTGACATATAAAGTTCTTTCCGGGTTTGCCGCAAACCCCAATGTGTATGGAACAGTTGTTGTTGCCAACACATGTGAAAACGTGCGCCCCGACGAGCTTGTGAGAAGGATCAAACTGCTCACAAACAAGCCGGTTGAAAGCGTTGTCATCAGAGAGGCCGGCGGAACAATCAAGGCCGCGGCCCTTGGCGTTGAGCTTGCAACAGAAATGAGCCGTCAGGCTGCCGCCGTTGAAAAAGAAGAAGCCGACATATCTGAGCTCATATTGGGCACCGAATGCGGCGGAAGCGATCCAACAAGCGGCCTTGCCGCCAACCCGGCTTTGGGCGTTGTGAGCGACAAAGTGGTTGAATTGGGAGGAACTTCAATTCTTTCTGAAACGTCAGAGCTTGTTGGAACGGAAGAAATTTTGGCGCCGAGATGCATAAATGATGAGGTTTCCAAAAAACTGCTTAAAATAATAAAAGACAATGAGGAATATTTTGAGAAGCTGGGAGAAAGCCTCCGAGACGGCAATCCTTCAGCCGGGAACAAAGAGGGCGGCCTCACAACCCTTGAGGAAAAATCACTGGGCTGCATACATAAAGCAGGATATTCGCCAATAACAGAGGTTTATGGCTATGGCGAGACAGTGGACAAAAAAGGGCTTGTTGTTATGGACACGCCAGGACAGGACATAGCGTCGATAGCGGCAATGGTTGCCGGCGGCGCGCAGGTTGTTGTTTTCACCACAGGCCGGGGAACGCCCACAGGCAACGGCATTGTCCCTGTCATAAAAATGACAGGCAATTCAGAAACAGCGCAGCTCATGGCTGACAACATCGACTTTGACGCCAGTGGCATAATTTCAGGCGAAAAAACAATTGAAGAAACTGGTGAAAAGCTTTTTGAACTGCTCATGAAAGTTGTGAACGGCCAAAGAAGCAAGGCCGAGTCTCTGGGATTCAACGACATGTCAATGGCAAGAAAGTGCAACTTCTGCTGATTTTGTGATTGGCATGGACAAATTTTGACGCGGATATATATATATGCCAAACGGCGTTTTGAAATTTGACGCGGTTTGGCCATGAATTTTTGGTTTTTTTGATGCTCTGCCTTTTGGGGCGGGGCGTTTTTGTTGTTGGGAGGCTCGAATTTTGCCTCTGGCAAAACGGCTCCGCCGCTGCGACTCTCACGCGGTTCGCACATCCCGCGGTCTTAGAAAAAAGCCCTTTTTGAAGGCTAAAACCAAACTAATAATCATAAATAAATAACTCCTATAAAGCAGACTCAATAAAACGTTCCGTGAATGGCCGAGAACTCGCCATGCTCCCTCCCACGGTCTTAAAAATACTCTTTTCGAAAACTTGAAACCAAGCCAATAAAAAATATGAACTCCCCTCACCCCCACAAATTGACAAAGCAACGGTTGCGGGCAAAAGCCACAAGCGGTGAAACACACCCCCTCACAACGTGCATTCCTTTGTGAAGCATATTGAATCCTTGGCCGACTGGCGGAAAAATTCTATGAACTCGCTTGTTTTGGAGGAATTTTTTCCGCTGTTTGAAACAATATAGCCTATGCGAAGTGGCGTGACATTTTTCAAAGGCACTGACGTGAAGCTGTGCGTCAGCGATTTTGCCAAAAGTCCGCTCCCAATTGTGACAGCATCGGTTTGGCTGAAAAGATCTTCGGCTGTGGCGCGGTTGTTTGTGGTTATGCTTTTGGAGGGCTTCAAAAGCGAAAAAAGGTGATATTCCTCTGAAAACTCTATGGCAACGCCAAGGCCGCGTTCATAGCTTATGTAGGGATAGTTCACAAGGTCTTCTTCTGAAACTTCATCAAGCGCCGTGAGCGGATGTCCTTTGCGGCAAAAAACACGGGGCAAAACTGAAATGACCTCGTTGAACTGCAAGTTTTTCAGCTCCAATATGTGGTTTATTATCTTTTCTGAAAAGTCTGAAAGCGAAATGACGCCAACATCGGCTCTGTGGCATTCAACATCTTCAATCACCATTTCCATGTTGACTTCTTTATATGTGAAATTGAAATTTCCGGCACTGTTTTTCAAAAGCCGTATGAAAGCGTCTTGTATAAATATGAAGCGCTGTGTTGAAACTGAAAAAGATTCGGCACTTTCATAGCTTTGGCCGCCCTTATACATTGACTCAATCTGTTGTTTTTGAGAAAGCAGTGAACTGGCATAGCCAACAAATTCCTTTCCCTCTGGCGTGAATTCCACTCCGCGGTTGCTCCTTTCAAAAAAACGCACACCCAACTCGTTTTCCAATGCGCGGACAGCTGTGGAAATTCCCGTTTGTGAAATGAAAAGCTTTTGAGCGGCTTTGTTGAGCGAGCCGCATTTTGAGATTTCCACAACATATAAAAGCTGCTGAAATGTCACACATATCCCTCCTTCAACTCAATTATAGTTTGCTGCAAAAGGATTGTCAAACAATTCAAACAAAAAGTTTGAATGAGTTCTATAAATATGATACTAACACATTTTTCAATATTATGGTATTATGTAGATATAAACAAAAATAGTGAATAAAAACATGTTTTAATGTGGTTATTGCATAAATATATTTTCTCTTTTTCTTATTTGTGAGTTATTATGCAATAACAACTTATAAAAATACAGTCCAAAAAAAACTTGCAACAATTTTTAATCTATGGATTTAAGGGGGAAAAGATTTATGAAAAATAATTCTAAACTTGGTTTTGCCACACGTCAAATTCACACTGGAAAAGCTAAAAATTCCTTTGGAAGCCTCTGCGATCCTATCTGCCAGACTTCCACATTCGCTTTTGAAACTGTTGAACAGGGCGGCGCACGCTTTGCCGGACAAGAGGGCGGCTATATATACACCCGTTTGGCAAACCCTTCAACAGCCGTTGTTGAAGAAAAGGTTGCCGATTTGGAAGGCGGCGAGGCCGCGTTGGCCACAGCTTCTGGAATGGGCGCCATATCAACAGCCCTTTGGACATCTCTTGAGGCCGGAGACGAGGTTGTTGCCGATGAAACGCTCTATGGCTGCACATATGCCTTGCTGAATCATGGAATTCCCAAATTTGGCGTCAAAGTCACATTTGCAGATTTGAGCGACATTGAAAACCTCAAAAAAGCACTCACTGAAAAAACAAAGGTTGTATATTTCGAAACACCATGCAACCCAACTCTCAAAGTTCTTGACATAAAACTCATTGCCGACACAGCCCACGCTTTCAACAAGGATATACGCGTGATTGTTGACAACACATTCTGCACACCATATATACAGCAGCCGTTGTCACTTGGCGCCGACACAGTTGTTCACAGCGCGACAAAATATCTCAATGGCCATGGCGATGTTATAGCCGGCGTGGTTGTTGGAAAAGAGGATTTCATAACACAGTGCCGCATGGTTGGGCTTAAAGACATGACAGGCGCCGTTATGAGCCCGTTCAATGCATTCCTCATGGCAAGGGGAATGAAAACGCTTGACATACGCATGGAACGCCACTGTGCCAATGCCCAAAAAGTTGTTGAATTTTTGGTGAGTCACCCAGCAGTTGAAAAAGTGTATTATCCAGGGCTTGAAAGCTTCAAAGGCCATGAAGTTGCCAAAAAACAGATGAAATTGCCGGGCGCCATGATAGCTGTTGAGCTCAAAGCCGACAGAAACGCCACAGCCGCAGCAATCAACAAACTTGAACTTTGCACAATTGCTGTTTCACTGGGAGACGCCGAGACACTTGTTGAACACCCCGCAAGCATGACTCATTCCACATATTCAGCTGAAGAACTCAAAACAGCCGGAATTTCGGAAGCGCTTGTGAGAATAAGTGTTGGCCTTGAGGATCCAGAAGATATAATTGCCGATTTCAAAGCGGCTTTTGACACACTGATTTGACAAAAAATTTGACAAATCATTAAAAACAACCCCAATATTTACATTCTCCATATACATGGGCCGGCTTTTTTAGCCGGCCGTTATAAACAGAAAATTTTGAAATGAAAATGCTTCGCAAAACGGCGAATGGCTTGGGGATTGACGAAAAAGCTGTGTTTCATATTGCAAAACCCAATTGACTGCTTTGTTGCTGCGAAACATGCTTGTTGTGAAAAAACATGGTTTTATGGTTTTTGACAGCCTCCACATTTTTGAGGGGCTTTTTTATTTTTGCACAAAAAGTGGACATGTGTGCTTGTTACTTTGGCCGGGCATGTTTGTGAACACAATTGGCCATGATATGTGAGAAAAAATAGAAAAAATAGGAAAAATAGGAAAGATAGGAAAGATAGGAAAGATGGAAAAGATGGAAAAGATGGAAAAGATGGAAAAGATGGGTTTTCAATGGACTTGCCGCGCGAAATTCCCGAAAGGGGAATTTGTGAAGCGCTCATGGAATGTTGTAAAAAAATGCCGAATGTGATAAAATCATTTTGAAAACAGCCGTGAACGAGAAGCTCTGAAAAGAAGCGTAGACGCCGCAACACGGATTTTTTTCATCAGCCAAAATTGCTGGTTAATCACATGAATTTGGTGAAACCAATTGCAAAAAACAAACTTGATTTGCAGACAGCCTCAATGAGAAAAGCGGCCAGGAAAAAAGAATTTTTTTCAATGTCATCCGCTGAAATTCATTGCGAAACATACATTTTTGTGCATTATTGTCAGGAGGAGTTGCATAATGACGATTGACAGCGTTCAAATTGAATGTTTTCTAAAAGCGGCAAGGCTTCTCAATTTTTCAAAAGCGGCAGAAAACCTGTTCATATCACAGCCTGTTTTGAGCAGAAAAATTTCACGCCTTGAGGAAGAATTGGGAACAGAGCTTTTTGACAGAAGCGGCCGGAACATCAGCCTCACAAAGTCCGGCGAAATGCTGTTTCAATATTTTTCGGAATGCAGCACAGGCTTTAATGATATAATGGAAAAAATAGATAGTGAAAAAAATGTGTCAAACAGACAAATAAAAATTGGCGTCTGTGAAGGGCTTGATTTGTCAGCATATATGAAGGCAATTGTTTCGGGATATAAACGTGTTAGCCCCGAAACGGAAATTATGTTCACTTCAGGGCCTGTGGAGGCGCTCATAGAAAGCTTTCGCCATGGCATGTTTGACATAATAATCATGCTTGAAGTGACAATTGTGAACTATGTTAAAAACGGCGTTGTGAGCAAAGTGAAAAACACGCCGTTCATCACAGCCAACAAATGCGTCATATATTCGGCGGACAATCCGGTTGGCGCCATTGAAAATCCAAAACTTGAGGATTTCAAAAACCAAACACTTCTTTGCCTCAAAAAGGATCACATTCCAAACAAAGTTCTCACACAGTCAGAGCTTTTTGAGGCCCATGGCTTTTCGCCAAAAGTCAGGTTTTTGCCAAATGTGGATTCAATTTATATGGCCCTTCAAATTGGAGATGTTTTTTGTGTGTCTGACAATCATGAAAGATATTTGAACAGTGGAAATATGCTTCATTTTGATTTGAAAGAAACACAGTTCATAAGCCTCGTTTCTCACGAAATGTGCACAAAAAGCGTGTTGGAATTCATAGATTTTTGCCTCGGGCTGGATTTTGACACTATATATAGAACAAAGGAAAAGCAAACAAAATGAATTTTTTGTGTGCTGTGGCAAAACATTTGTCATTCAGTTTGTGCATACCTGCTATACTGTTTTCGCATTGGACTGGAACGCTCTGTTGGTGTTAACATGAATGGGAACGGATGGGTTTTCAATTTTTTTCAAAACATAAATGGAGGGATTTTTGATGAAAACACTGCTGCTTTCGAAAGAAGAAGTTGCAAAACTGATAACTCTTGAAGACACAATTGCCGCCGTTGAAGAAGGATACCGCGATTTTTCCAGCGGAAAGGTCATACAGCCGGGATATATGGACATACACATGCCAGAGGGAACAGGCGAGATCGACTTTAAGGCTTGTTATTGCGGCTCGTTTGAAACGGTTTCAATGAAAGCGTCTTCAGGCGGATTCACTGACAACGTGGAAAAATATGGCCTGCCCTCAGGCATGGGAACAATATTGCTTTTTGACGCAAGAAGCTGTGCGCTTTTGTGCGCAATGGATGGAAGCCTCATCACAGGATATAGAACAGGATCGGCGGGCGCAATATCTGTGAAAATGATGGCGCGGGAAGACGCCGGAATCATCACTTCCATAGGGACAGGGAACCAGGCAAGGATGCAGATTCGCGCCATAAGCAAAGTTCACAAAATAAAAGAAATTCATGCTTGGGACAAATTTTCAAAAGCCGCTGAAAAATTCAAAAATGACATTGAAAGCGAACTGAAGATCCCTGTCATAGTTGAACAATGTGAACAGGAGGCTGTTTCAAAGGCCGACATAATTGTCACAACAACGAGGGGAAAGGGCAACGTGATTGACAGCAGTTGGGTGAAAAAGGGAGCGCACATTGTGGCCGTTGGCACAGACCAGAAGGGCAAACAGGAGTTTGATCCAAAAGTGTTCAAAAACGCCAAAATTGTGGTTGACTCAATTGCCCAGTGTGTTGAAAAGGGCGAGACACAGCACCCAATTGAAGAAGGGATAATAACAAAAGATGACATATATGCCGAGATAGGCGAGCTTTTGCTTGGAACAAAAGACGGCCATGGAAATGGCGATGAAATCACAATATTCGACACAACCGGAATGGCCGTTCAGGACAACGTGACAGCGTTTAAGGTCTATCAAAATGCTGTCAAAAACAACATTGGAACATATTTTGAATTTTTCAAATGAAGAAATGTTTGAATTTCCACAGTTGGGGGAACAAAAAGCGAAAATGATTGCACAACGCTTTTTGGTTTGACCTGAAATTTGCCAAACAAAATTGAATTTGTTTGAAGAATGAATGAAAAAAAGAAGCGGCCGGAAAGGAACTTGGCGCTGTATATATGATTCATGTGCGCGATTAAGGGAAGGTATTAATATATTAATTTGATCATATGACGTTTGGTGGCATTTCCTGTTCAGCTTAAAAAGCATATGCGTTGCTCTTTTACATAGGTTGTGTTGTTTGCCAAAACAGTTTTCAGCATGAGCAAGTGTGACTTCATACTGATATTATTATATAATCACAAAAATTTATATTGATGTGTTTCATTGAATGGCTCCAAAAGGCATATATGTTTTTGTTGAAAACTGTGTTGAAACAGAATGAAATGCAGCCTGACAACAGTGTTGCACGGCTGAGGGTCGCTGTCTTTTTGCAGTCTCTTTTGATTTTGTCAAAGGAGGCTGTTAAATTTTGTCGATTTGCGGAATTTGCTTTGCGGAAGGGGCACGGCGAGCTCTCGAATTTCCCTTCGGGAAACGGCTACGTTGCACTTCACATTTTTCAACAAAACTACTGGTTTGCTGCAAGTCTGCCTATACATGGCACAGGCAAATCAGACATAACCATTGTCAGTTTTCAAATCAAAATTTTTTCAGTGCTGAAAAAAGAAAAAACTTTCCATGTGGAAAGTTGGTTTTGACACAATGTGAAAATTTCATAACAGCTATATATTTTGCTGTCACACACAAAAATTTTTGAAAAATGGCATAAAAAAAGGGCAAACAAATTGTTGTCACCTCACAAAAGAAAATTTGTTTGCCCTTTAATCATATCATAAGACACTTGGCTGGGTGATTTATGATAATACGGAGAAGGAGGGATTTGAACCCTCGCGCCGCGCAAACGACCTACACCCTTAGCAGGGGCGCCTCTTCAGCCACTTGAGTACTTCTCCAAATGCTTACTGCAATAAACATTCTATCACAAACATATTTGCTTGTCAAATGTTTTTTTCAAATTTCACATGTTTTGATATGGCGGGCACAAATTTGTTTGCGGCAGTTTTTTCAAATTTCACAAATGCTCCTTGAAATTCGATTTTGCACTGAGCCATGCGCAATGGCTTTCAGACGGTTTGCAATGACAATTGGTTTCGCAAACCGTCTGAAGCGTTTTTGCGGTTTTCAAATTGTTCTCACAAAAAGTTTTCAAATTTGGCAATGTTCAGCTCAAATGATTCCACAGCGCAATTTGGCGCGGCTTCAGTTTGAAAGAAGCATTCTGTCGTTGTCAAGCTCTTTTTCGCTTTTTTGTGAATAGAGTTTCATCAGCTCTTGAATTGTCAGCTTTTTGCGTTCTTCCTTTGAAATGTCGAGAATTATTTTTCCGTCATTCATCATGATTGTCCGGCTTCCCATTTCGAGGGCCGAATTTATGTTGTGGGTGATCATCATGGCCGTGAGGCCGCCACGCGCAATTATGTCATTTGTTATTTTGAGAACCTTTTCGGCCGCCGCCGGGTCAAGGGCCGCTGTGTGTTCATCCAAAAGCAAAAGCTTGGGCGACACAATTGTGCACATGAGAAGCGTGAGCGCCTGTCTTTGGCCCCCTGAAAGCAGGCCGGCCTTTGTTTTCATGCGGTCTTCCAAGCCCATGCCAAACTCGGCAAGCGCTTCTCTGAATTTTGCTGTGCTTTTTTTGTCGGCGGCTCTGCTCAAGAGGTGTTTGTTTGCCCTTGAATATGCCAGTGAAAGGTTCTCCTCTATGGACATGTTTGGCGCCGTGCCGCGCATTGGGTCTTGAAACACTCTGCCAATGGACAGCGCGCGTCTGTGTTCCTTTTCATATGTTATGTTTTTTCCATCCAAAACAATGCTTCCGGTGTCAACATAGAACGAGCCGCATATGGCGTTGAAAAGCGTTGACTTTCCGGCGCCGTTGGAGCCTATGACAGTCACAAACTCACCTTTTTCAAGTTTCAGGCTGATGTGGTTCAGCGCCATGTGTTCGTTGACAGTTCCTTTTTGAAAGGCTTTTGATGCGTCTATCATTTCAAACATTTTTCTCTGCCTCCCTGCGTGTTTTATACAGCTGAAAATTCCGTTTGACGATGGGAACTGACAGCGCCGCTATGATTATCAGCGCCGAAATGAGTTTCAGGGCATAGGCCGGGAAAATGCTTTTTTTCAGTGCAAGCGCAATTATATATCTATATATAATGGAGCCGGAGGCGGCTGAAAAAAGGCCAATTGCCACGTTCCTTTTTCCAAAAATGGCTTCACCAATTATGACCGAGGCCAAGCCAATGACAACCGTTCCCACGCCGGAATTTATGTCGGCAAACCCCTGATGCTGGGCTATCACAGCTCCCGACAACGCCACACATGCGTTGCCAATGGCAAGCGCCGTGATTTTTGTCATGTCGGCATTGATTGATGAAGCGCGAACCATGTCTTCGTTGTCGCCTGTGGCGCGTATTGAAAGGCCCAGGTTTGTTTTGAAAAACCATATGAGAATGAATATCACCAAAAGGCATATGACAAGTGAAACCACTGTTTTGACAAGCTCTTTGTCAATGTTTGCGGCTGTCATGAGTGAAAATATGTTGTCTTTTCCTATCAGCGACACATTTGGGCTTGCTCCCATTATGAAAAGATTGATGGAATAGAGGCCGCTCATTGTCAATATTCCGGCCAATATTGGGTGAATTTCTGCTTTTGTCTGCAAAAAGCCTGTGACACTTCCGGCAACTGCGCCGGCGGCAATTGCGGCCAAAAGCCCCAAAAACGGCCTTCCCGAAACGGTTATCATTGCCGAAACGGCCATTCCAAGTGTGAAGCTTCCGTCGGCTGTCAAGTCCGGAATGTCAAGTATCCTAAAAGCGATGTAAACTCCAATTGCAAGCAGGCCATATATGAGCCCCAATTGCAAAGAACCAATCATAAGTGACATAACAAAACACACTCCATAATTTTATGACAGCCTCACTGGGCTGAATCCTCAACCAAAACTGCTGTGCGGGCAACTTCTTCTGAAAGCTCCACGCCTATTTTTTCCGCCGTTATGCGGTTTATGACTGTTTCAGATGCCGGAACAACAATGGCGGGGATGTCGGCAATTGGCGTTCCCTTGAAATATTCGTCGGCCATTTCGGCAGAAATTGCGCCAATTTCTGTGTCGCTTATGCTCACTGTGGCAAATGCTCCTGAACTCACCATGACGGCGGAGCTTCCATAAACGGGTATTCCGGCTTCTCTTGCCACTTCGGCCACTTGTGGCATGGCGCTTTGTATCATGCTGTCGTTTGGCACAAATATGGCATCGACATCGGCGGCAAGTGTTTGGGCGGCCTGCTGAACCTCTGACGAGTTTGAAACAACGGCTTCTTTATAGCTGAAGCCCTCTTTGTTTTCAAGATATTCCTTTGCGCTTTTTGCCGTTGTCACGGCGTTGACCTCGCCTGTGTTGTAGAGCACACCAAAGCTTTTGGCTTCGGGAGTCAGTTTTTCTGAAAGCTTGAAAATTTCATCAACAGGGATTGCGTTGGAAGTTCCTGTGGCATTTTTGTCGGGGTTTTCCATGTCGGTTATGATTCCGGCGCCAACGGGGTTTGACACAGATATGAAAACAACGGGAATGTCACTTTCCATGTTCACAATGGCCTGTGCAGAAGGCGTGGCAATGGCGGCTATGAGATCAACTTTTGAATCCACCATTTCGCGGCAAATTGAATTGAGGTTTGTGGCGTCGCCCTGAGCGTTTTTATAGTCAATTTTCAGCTTGTCTTCGGTGTATCCCAACTCCCTCAAGCGTGATATGAAGCCCTCGCGCATGTCCTCAAAAGCGCCGTTGTCAACAAGCTGTATCACGCCCACGTTCAAAACGCCGTCATCGGTTTCGCTGTTGCTGTCTTTTTTTTCCTGCTGAGCGGAGCTGCCGTTGCTTTGCGGCGGAGCATCGTTTGACGAACAGCCTGAAGCCCCCAACATGAAAACTGCTGAAATCAAAAATGCAACAAATTTTTTCATAAAAACTCACCCTTTCAATTTTTTGTGTTGTTGGAACTGTTTTTGGCAATTTGTTTCAAAATTTGGAAAAACAAATTGTTTTGCGGTGAAACCAATTTGCACTTTGGAACAAAATGCACAGCCATGTTCCGTGTTTCAAATATATTCTGTCGGATTGGATTTTGTTTTAATCAAGATTTTGCGCAACAAAAAACGTCTGTCCCTGAAAAACAATTCAAGGACAGACGTGACTCGTCTGCGGTGCCACCTTGTTTGGCGCGAACGCCCTCTCTGTGAAGTGCCGACACACTCCTGCCAATAACGCCGGCTTGGCGTCGCAGAATACTCGGAAAATTCCTTTGACTGCGCCCTCAGTGGCCCATTTGTCAGTTCCGCATTTCTGCCAGGCTTCCACCAACCCCGGCTCTCTGTGAGCGCGCAAACAGTTTTATCTCCACATCAACGGTGTAATAAGATGAAACCACAAAAATTTCATTTTGTCAATAGGAAACCGCAAAAAAGTTTTTGGCGAAATGCTTTGGCGTGCAAAATCAATGTTTTTTGGCGAAAGTTTTCAGAAGCGCCACGTGGAAAAATTTTGTGAGGTTTGTGAAATTTCGTTGGCCTTTGGGGAACGTTGAGCGGCAAAATTTCGTTTGAGGAGTATTTTTCAATTTGCGTCAAAAGCATTGTTTTGGCCAAAAACGTCACTTGCGTGAAAAGCGTTGTTTTTGTCAGAAATTTGTTTGGAAAGCGCTGTTTCTGTCGAAAATTTTGTTTGTGTGAAGGGCGTCATTTCTGCTTCGAATGCCGTTTGTGTTTCAACAGGTTTGAGTTTTCTGAACGTGCTGAATTTTTGCGTTCTATGCCGCCGGCACATTTTCGGCAATTTCAGGAGAGGCGTAATAACGGCTGTATACACACAGCTTGCTGTTGCCGCCATATTTTTTGTCTTCATAGACCGACTTGACGTCAACATAAAAGCGGAGCTCGCTGTCAAGGCCGGAGCATGTTTCCAAAGAGATTATGTCATATTGTGAATTGTATATGTTGTTTTCGGAATTGAAAACACTTTCTGCTGTGTTTTGGCATTTTTCAACAGCCTTTTGAACTTCAGAAGGCGGAACCGTCATTTTGTTCACAAATTCGTTTTTGAACAAATTTTCAATGTCATCAGCAGAAAAGTTGAAGCGGTATTCAATTTTGTTTTTGCTCACGACAGTTTCAACTTTGTAGGGCGTTGCCATGCCATTGAGCGTGAAGCCGTATATTATGTGTGTTTTTTGTTCGCGGTGATGATATAGCGGGCGGTGAACGCCATTTTTTGTGGAGTCTATGTAGAAACTGTTGGCGTTGGCGGGGTATATTTTTTCAATCTCAAAGCCGCAGTCACGAAACCCCGGAATTTTTTCAATGAAATATTCCCGAAGGGCGCTGAAGTTTTTTGAAATGTCCAATTTTTTGTCAACAGCGGCAAATTCGCTCCAGTTTTCCGTTTTGCATGGAATGATGTCTTTGTTGTATACAAAAAGCATATCTTTTGAAAAATTTGTGCCATCAACTGTGTATATTGACGAAACATTGAACTGCGGCCACATATTTTCTTCATCGGCATGGCAGCGAATTTGCTGATATGAAAGAAGACCGTCATTGGCGCCAATGCCCGCAAGGGCGGCGCTTTTCATTTCCTCAAATTCAATGTCGCATGAAAGATATGGCTGTTCATCATTTGTCAAGGCGTCAATGCTTTTTTTGTCCCATTTGTTGTGGAACCCAAGCTTTCCACTGTCCCAGCAGGCCCATATGTTGTATGGCGTTTTGTGGGAACCGTTGTTTATTGAATATAAAATCCAATATTTGCTGCTGTCGAGCGAGGCGGGAATGATTTTTTCAAACTTTGTTTCAAAATTTCCTGTGTCAACGTTTTTTGAAATATATTCAGTCAAATTTTCAACATCGCCGCTCCAGCAGTCAACATAGCAGTTTTCAATTGGAACATAGTTTGAATTTTGGGCATGGGCCAAAACTGACGACATGAAAGTCATGAACAGTGTCAAAAAAATGTAAACAATTCGTTTCATTGTGTGTTTGCACCTCCAAAATTTGTTTTGTGAGACGGCGCCGGGCAATTGATGTCAAAAAGCTTTTGTTGAACCGACTTTGCACGAACAGTTTTCATGCGCATTCATGCGGCCTTTGTCATGTGTGTCAACAGAAATTTGTGGCTGTGTGCTTGAAAGTGAAACGTTGCCAAATGCATATTTCCCAATTCGCTTTTGTGTCACTCAAGCCCCAAATGCCAATCGCGGTTCATGCCCTGTGAGCAAGTGGGAAAATGAAAAAAGAATTGGGAGGTTCATGTTGCGAATGAATTTTGTTGTCATTTGTTGTCACATATTGTTGAGAGATATTATATCAGATTTTTTTGGAAACTTCAATTGTGGAAAGTGTGCAAATGCCCCAAGCGTGACAAATGTGACATGCGACATGTCAACTGAAATATGCAAAATATAATATGAAATGTGTAACATGTCAATTGAAGCGGAAATCAAAAAAACAGGGCTTCAAAACAATGCGTGTTGAAAAGCCCTGTTTTTTGTGCGCTGTTCACTTGTTTTCAAAACAATGGTTTTTTTATGAAAGCTTCATGTCTCCCTTTTTCACCCAGCCAATTTTCATGAGCGCCATGTTTATGAGCGGACATATGACAGCCGGGAGCACAAACGAGATCATGATCAGGCCAAACCAGTCCCACGATGTCACATTTGCCCTTAGCCCCTGTGAAATGTCGTTCATCCAGCCGGTGTATACGCCTATTTGTCCAACAAAGCCGCATGTCCCCATGCCGGAGGAAACGGGAGTTCCGTTCATTTCAACATGAAACACACATGTGGCAAGGGGCCCTGTGATTGCCGAAGCAACAATTGGCGCTATCCATATTTTGGGATTTTTGACAATGTTGCCCATTTGAAGCATTGACGTGCCTATTCCCTGTGAGATGAGGCCGCCCCAGCGGTTTTCAGGGAATGACATGACGGCAAAGCCAACCATTTGGGCGCAACAGCCGGCAACAGCCGCTCCCCCTGCAAGCCCTGTGAGGCCAAAGGCGGCGCATATTGCCGCCGATGAAATTGGAAGCGTCAATGCAATTCCCATGAGCACTGAAACAAGAATGCCCATCAAAAACGGTTGCAAATTTGTGGCCCACATGATTGCGCTGCCCATTTTCATTGCGGCGCTTCCAAGGGCCGGGGCCCACCATGCCGAAAGCGCCACGCCAATTCCAATTGTGACAAGCGGCGTCACAAGGATGTCAATTTTTGTTTCCTTTGAAACGGCTTTTCCAATTTCTGAAGCAATGATTGCGATGAACAAAACGGACAGTGGCCCGCCGGCGCCGCCAAGAGCGTTTGAAGCAAACCCAACAGTGATGAGCGAAAACAGCACCAAAGGCGGACAGTGCAGTGCATGGCCTATGGCAACGGCCATTGCCGGGCCGCTCATTGCCGAGGCAAGGGCGCCAACGGTGTAGTCGGTTCCGCTCACTGTGGCGGCCGGCATTGTGAGAAAAGAAATTTGAAACTGTGTTCCAAGCGTGTTTATGATTGTTCCAATCAGAAGTGAGCAAAAAAGGCCCTGTGCCATTGCCCCCAAGGCGTCAATTCCATATCTTCTGACGGACACCACAATGTCTTTGCGCTCAAGAAATTTTTTGAAATTCTCCATGATTAAATTCTCCCCAATTGATATTTGTCAAGTGTACGTTTTTTGCTGTGAACAGGCGCAAATTAAAAACGGATTATATTTCAATAAAAAATATTACCACAAACAAAACTTTGCTGCAAACACAAAATGAACGCTTTGGAAGCGCCGACAAAATGAAAGGGGTGTTTGGACTGGTTTGTTTTATGTTTTTGGGGTGCTTTTGGCTTTGAAGACAAGCAGAATTGAAAGTTTTTGTGTGCACAGAATCAAATTTTTTTGATGAAAACGTGCATGGCCTGTGTGGCCATGGGCCAATTGTGGCGCGAAAATGATTTTGGCCAAATCACAACGCTGCATGTTTTTTGGCCGTTTTGTGAAGTGATTTTGAGGTTTGGCGCATTTGAAATGTTGAAAAACAAAAAATGTTTGCCCTGTGAAGCATATGAAATTTGTTGGCAGGGGCAGCAAACTTCATTTGACAGATATTCGTGGTTTGAGAAATTTGACAAGATCAATTATGAACTGAATTTCCTCCTCTGTGTAGTTATAAAGATATGTGTTGAGTATGTCAATGTTTGAGCGGCCGTCATGAATGGTTTTTTCCTCTTTGGCCAAAGTGTTTGTCTCCTCGCCTTTGAGGAGATAGTCTGTGGAAACCTGAAATATTTCGGAAAGCTTGCAGAGGTTTTCAAGGCTCACGCCGCTTGTCCCTCTTTCCACAAGGCCGATGAATGACGGCGAGACTTCCAGCATTTCACACAGCTTTTCAATTGTAAGTTTGTTTTTGCGGCGTTGGGCGCGTATGCGGCGCCCAAGTTCTTTTTGGCTGTAAGTCATGATTGATAAACACCTCATTATCGGAACAATATTTTTGGAAAAACATGGCTGAAAAGCGAACATTTTTGAGAAAGCGCATTGAATTTGGCCGGCTTGCATTTGTCATCATTTTTGTGCCGAAAAATTGCATTTTGAAGATGAACCTCAAAAACAGGCGCCAGCTGCAAAATCAAAAGGAGCCATTTGGCCGTCAAATGTTGGCAAAACACAAATGCGGATTTTTGTAAAACAACAATGGCCGTTCAAAACGACAATGCATGTTGGCGCGTTTTGCCAGAAAAATCATATGAAAACGGTTTTGAAAGATTGTTTCCAAAAACCAATGTTTTTATGTGTGCCAAATGACGGGCTGTGCTTCAAAAAAGAAGACTGAACAGTTTTCAGATGTGGCTTAACAACTAATATAAAACATGAACCGGTGTTTATCCATTCATCAACACTATTAAAATAAATAATAGTAACACTATTAAGTTTTGATGTATAAAGCCCGATATATATATTGTGTAGAGAAAAAGGCGCTGTGTGCCAAATGGCGCGCATGAATTCAAGGAGGAATTGCCATGCTGACATTAGGGAGAAAACCAGGAGAATATGTTGTTATAGGCGGAAACATAATTGTCAAGGCCGAGGAAAGCAGGGGGCTTATACGCATATCAATTGACGCGCCAAAAGACATCACAATTGTCAGGGGAGAAGTTTATGAACAGGATCACCCCATGCCGTCGTGCTTTTTGGAAAAAAAACAAATGCGCATGTGAAGGAAGCAAAAGAAATGTCAAAAATTGCTGATGCGTTTATAAAAATCGAAACAGCTGTTCATGAAGCTGTTTTTTCAAAAACAAAGTCCCGCACATTTCAACACGCGTGTGCGGGACTTTTTGTTCTGTTTTGGCAATGTGAATCTCATTATATTTCGGCTGTGTGTTTCAAGTTTTTTGGGAACATTGGTTTTGCGCCATGAGGCCCAAATTGTCGTTCATGGCCAAGTGCGCGAAGTGTCACAATGGCGTGCATGGCGCTTGGCCGGACAGGCTTTTTTGAGTTTGAAGCCGTTGAACCGGATGTGTTTTTGCCGTCACATGTTCAGAAATTTGAGCACTCCTTTGTGGCTGAATTCTTTGGCCTTGTGGCGTTTGCGGCGCTCAAAAAATTCATTTTCAATTTCACTTTCTGTTTGTCTTTTTCCTTTTGTTCCCACAATGTTTATAGACTTTCTGCGTATGTCTATTTCAATGAGGTCTTCATCTTCAACAAGGCATATTTCTCCTCCATCGGCCGCTTCTGGAAGGAGATAGCCAACAGACGGCCCCCTTGTGGCGCCAGAAAACCTTCCGTCAGTGACAAGCGCCGTTGTGTTGTTGAGTTTTGGCTTGTTGCATATGGCGTCTGTGGCTTTGAGCATTTCAGGCATGCCGGCGGCGCGTTTTCCAACATAGCGTATCACAACAACGTCTCCCGGTTTTATTTTGTCGCTGTATATTTCGGCCACAGCTGCTTCCTCGGTGTCAAAAACTCTTGCGCGCCCTGTGAAGAAAAACATTGATTTGTCCACAGCACAGTGCTTTATGACTGCTCCGCCGCGCGCCAGATTGCCTTTGAGAATTGTGACGCCGCTGTCACTGTCCTCCGGCGAATCAACGCTTTTTATTATGTCTGTCGGCTTCATGCCAAAATTGCCCAAAAATTCGGCGCTTCTTCTGAAATATCCCGTGCGTTCAAGAAATTCAATGTTTTCTTTCAGTGTTTTCCCTGTCACTGTTGGAAGATCCATGTGAAGCTCGTCTTTCAGCTCAAGCATTATTCGCGGAACACCCCCGGCATACCACAAAAATTGTGTTGGCCATTTTCCAGCTGTGAGCGTGCTTGTCAAAAGAGGGATTCCCTTTGAAAGACGCTCAAAATCATTCAGCGTGATGTCAATTCCCAACTCTTTTGCAATTGCCGGAATGTGAAGAACGGCGTTTGTGGAGCCTCCCACGGCAGCATGTATTTTTATGGCGTTTTCAAAGGCTTCCTTTGTCATTATGCTGCTTGGAAGAATGTTTTTTCTGACAAGCTCCACAATTGTTTTTCCCGCTTCTGCTGCAATGTGCGCCTGAATGTTTGTTCCGGCTGGCAACAATGCTGTTGATGGAAGTGACATTCCCAGCGCTTCAGCCACAATTTGCATTGTGCTTGCCGTTCCCATATATTGGCATGCGCCGCAGCTTGGACATGCATTTTGTTTGAAATAGAGCTCCTGCTCTGTTGTCATGCTGCCTTCGGCAACCCGCATGTTTGTTTCATAGCATGTGTCGGCCGATATAAACGCTGGCCCGGGCGCCATTGAGCCGCCGCTCATGTGTATGGCAGGCATGTCAAGCCTTGCCGCGGCCATCAGGTGGCCGGGAATGGCTTTGTCGCATGATGAAATTGTGACAATGCCGTCAAAGGCTGACGCCATGGCATGAATTTCAACCATTCCGGCAATCACTTCTCTTGAAACAAGTGAATAGCTCATGCCCTTGTGGCCTGTGGCAACGCCATCGCATATGTCAGTGACTGTGTATATGGCGGGCATGGCCTGTGAAGCAAAAACCGTGTTTTTGACATTTTCGGCAAGCGACATGAGATGCCGGCTTCCCGGGTGGCTGTCGCCAAATGTTGAATCGATGAGAATTTGCGGCTTTGAAAGGTCATCAACTGTGCGCCCGGCCCCCAGCCACAGCGGATCGGCTTCAGGGCTTGATTGCCGCATTGTTTGGCTTTTCAACATATATATCACCTCTGAGATAGTATACTTTTTCAAATTTATGCCAAATGGTCTTTTAGCTTTTTGAAAATTCCCAATAGCGTTAAACATCGAAAAAGGCTAAAACTTGAACTGACGACAAAAAGCGTGGCCAAACAGGGGAGGGTGTGGGAGGGGCATTCGGCCCTCGCAACTATGAGATGTGC
>JAAVYN010000039.1 GCA_022791155.1 Bacillota bacterium
CTCACGCGGTTCGCACATCTCATAGTTGCGAAGGCCGAACGGCCCTCCCACACCCTCCCTCCTTGGCCACGCTTTTTGTCGGCAGTTCAAGTTGCAGCCTTTATTGACATTCAATGTTATGGGGAATTTTAAAAAATTAAGAAGGATATTTAGCATAAATTTGAAAACCTATACATTTCAATTCTCATAAGATTTCACCTGTTAACCTCTCGCATTGCATAATTTTGAAGAACAATTTTTTTGGCTTAAAACACTTTTAAGGCCGTGAAAAGAGCAGCGTTGGCACAAACAAATTATGAATGCTCTTTTTATGTTTCCTATTCCCAAAATAGAATTTATTGGTTATAATATCAGTAAATGAAATATAAAAATTCGTATGATTTATTATAAAATGGAGAGGGGATAAACGCGATGATATTTGAGAATGGTGAAATATACTCGGGTTTTAGACTTATCGAAAAGGAAGATGTGGAGGACATCAAAAGCGTTTGCCACGTTTTTGAGCATGTGAAAACGGGCGCAAGGCTGTTTTATGCCCAAAACAGTGACGACAATAAAGTGTTTTTTGTTTCGTTCAAAACACCGCCTTCTGACGAATGCGGAACAGCGCACATAATGGAGCATTCTGTTTTGTGCGGTTCCGAAAAATATCCGGCGAAAGACCCATTCAACACTCTCATGAAAGGCTCGCTCAACACTTTTTTGAATGCCATGACATATGCTGATAAAACGGTGTATCCAATTGCAAGCCGCAATCAGGAGGATTTCAACAATCTCATGAGCGTATATCTTGACGCTGTGTTCAAACCAAAGGTTGTTGGCGAAAAGAAAATTTTCATGCAGGAAGGCTGGCATTATGAACTGAATGACAAAGAGGCGCCCCTAAATATAAACGGAGTTGTATACAACGAGATGAAAGGGGCTTTTTCGGGCCCTGACAGGCTTCTTGCTGACGCCATAAACAAAACTCTTTTCACAGACTCGGTTTATAAATTTGAAAGCGGTGGAAAGCCCGAGGACATACCCGAACTCACTTTTGAAAAATTTGTTGATTTTTATAACAAATATTATCATCCTTCAAACAGCTTCTTCTATCTTTATGGCGATTTGGACATACTTGGCGCCCTTGAACACATTGATTCGGGCTATTTAAGCGCATATGACAAAAAAGAGATCAAAAATGCTGTGATCGATGAAAAGCCACACAATCATTGCGGCTTCACAACAGAAACATTTTCTGTTCCAAAGGGAAGCAAAACAGGTTTTGAAAGCGCCATTGCATTCAACTTTGTTGTTGGACAATCGGCTGACACTCTCCTTTCGCTGAGCATGAATGTTTTGAGCTATATACTTTTGGAAACAAATGCATCGCCGCTCAAGAAAGCTATAATTGACAAAGGGATTGCGCAAAGTGTTGAAGGCTGGTTTGACGACTCAACAAAACAAATGGTGTTCAGCATTGTTGCCAAAAACGCTTCATGCCGCAAAATTGGAAGTTTCAAAGAGACAGTTTTGAGCTCGCTTAAAAACATATTAAAAACAGGGCTTAATCGTGACTTGGTTAATTCGGCAATCAATTATTATGAGTTTATATTCAGAGAGGCCGATTTTGGGCACAGGCCAAAGGGCCTTGTGTATGGGCTGAACATTATGAACGGCTGGCTTCACGGCCAAAACCCAATTGAGGCTGTGAGAATATGGCGCCATTTTGACACAATGCGTGAGGGCGTTGAAAAGGGATATTTTGAAAACATCATAAGAGAAAACATATTGCTGAGCCCAATCCATTCCATGGCTGCCGTGGCGGCAGAGGAGGGAAAGGAAGAAAGAATTCAGGCTGCACTGCAAAAGAAGCTTGGAAAATTCAAAGAGTCCCTTTCGGAAAATGAAATCGAACAAATTGTTTGTGAAACAAAAGCGCTCAAAGAATATCAAAGCACGCCGGACAGCCCTGAAACGCTTGACAAAATTCCAATGCTCAAACGCGAGGACATCAAAAAGGAGGCCGCTTTCGACAGTTTCATCGAAAAGCCGGCAGGCGAGGGAAAAATGCTTTTTGTTCCACTGGACACAAATGGAATTGTATACACGAAGTTTATGTTCTCGCTTGAAGGGCTTCCAAAGGAAATGATCCCCTATGCCGGGCTTTTGGCAAGGGCGCTTGGCAAAGTTGACACGGCGGGGCATAGCTATGAAACGCTTCCAACTGAAATCAACATGCACACAGGAGGCATAGACGGCCGCATCACTGTTTATAAAAACAAAAGCAAGTTCACGCCTGTCCTTTCGCTCAATGCAAAGGCGCTCAAACGGAACAGCGAAAACATGTTTGGGCTTATGAAAGAAATCATGCTTTCAAGCCTTTTTGACAGCGTTGACAGCCTGAAAAAGATAATACTTGAGCTTAAGGCCGAATATGAAAGGCACTATGACAACAATGGACATGCCGTGGCGCTTTCAAGATGCGAGTCGCTCATAAGCGCTTCTGGAAAGTATGAAGACATGGCAAAAGGAATGGCGTTCAGCGACTTTTTGGAAACGGCCGTGGAAAACATGGGAGAAACAGCAAAAAACATGAGAAAAACGGCCGATCGCGTGTTCACAAGAGAAAATTTGACTGTTGTCATTGCGGCCGAAAAGGAATTGGCGGACTATGCTGAAAATGTGTCGAAAGAAGTTGTAAAAAACTTCGCTTTGCGTGAACATGAAAAAAATGGCTTTGAATTTGAAGAAAAATCACTTGCCGAAGCTGTGCAGACAGGGAGCAAAGTGGTTTATAACGCTGTGTGCGGAAACTTCATAAACGCGGGATATAACTACAGCGGAAAAATGAATGTTGTCAAAAACATAATAAACACAGAATATCTTTGGAATGAAGTCAGGGTCAAGGGCGGCGCCTATGGCTGTGGAGCCGGTTTTGACAGAACAGGAGAGGTTTATGCCTATTCATACAGAGATCCAAATGTGAAAGAAACATATAAAAATTTCGAGGGCATTGGCGATTTTCTTGAAAACATAACTCTTTCCGAAAAGGATATACTGCGATATACATTGGGAGCTGTCAACACTGTTGACAGGCCAAAAAGCAATTCTGAAAGAATGGAAATTGCCGTTTCAAAATATATAAACGGCTATAAATTTGAAGATGTTCAAAACGAACGCAACGAGCTTTTGAACGTCACGGCTGAATATGTGAATGAATGTGGCCGCATATTCAAAGACACAATGCGCCACAAAGCCATGTGCACATTTGGCTCTGAAGCGAAGATTGACGAAAATGCCGAATTGTTCACTGAAATCAGAAAGCTGTATGAAAGATGAAAGCTTTGGCAAAAGAAACAGTTTCATATATGGGAATGACAATTGAATTTGCAGTTGTGAGAAAGCCGGTCAAAAACATAAATCTCCGCATCAATCATTTGGGGGAGATAAGCGTTTCGGCGCCAAAGCATGTTCCGGCTGAAAGAATATGTGAATTTGTCAGGCAGCGCGCATCATGGATTGTATGCAAGCTGTCTGACATTGAAACATATAACAAACAGAAGCCTGACAGCAGCATTTACAGCGGAAAAAATGTTTATTATATGGGCAAGCTGTTCACAATCGGCATTGAAAAAAGCGGATTTGGCGAAATTGTTGAAAACGGCGACACACTGCTCATAAAAACACAAAGTTTGGAAAACAGCGATGAAATTAAAAAGGAATATATGCAATGGCTCAATGAACGTGCAAAATTTGTGTTTGAAAAAAGAATGGAAGCAGTTTATAAAACTGTGTCAGGCGAAAACATTCCACGGGCTGAGCTTGTTGTGAAAAACATGAAAACTCTTTGGGGAACATGCAACACAGCAAAAAAGAGAATAACACTCAATTTGCAGCTTGTGAAAACAAGCGTGAACTGCATTGACAAGGTTATACTTCATGAATATATGCATTTCAAACAAGCCAATCACGGGCCGGAATTTTACAAACTTATGGATAAGTATATGCCGGACTGGAGGTTGTATAAAAAAGAGCTGAAAGAAAATTATAAAGACGGAATTTAGCTTGAAAAAAGCTGGCCGCATATTGGCTGAGGGAGTTTGTGCCCGGCAAATGCGAGAGGTGTCCATTTTTTGCTTCACAGAGATGTGAATGGTTTGGCTGCGGAATTTGTGGAAAACAGCGGGAACCACGGAAAGTTTAATTCAAAATTAGTTTGTCATAAGCATATGAAGCAAATTTAATGAAAGAGTCAGTTAATGCGGCGAGGCTGTCGTGCGCTGACGTGAAGCAAACGCGGTTTGTTCTGTTCGTCAATTCCGCATGCTGAGAGAGACAACAACAATGAATGTTATATAATATTTAAGGCTGCTGTGAAATGCGGCCTTTTTATTGTGCGCTGAAACTGGTTCGTTGGAAACGCATTGGTTGTTTTCACAAATTGGTAAAAAATTGAAGCTGTTTTTGGGATTTGTGTTGAGAGAAACATTGTTGTGCGTTGAACAAATTTTGCATATGAAAGGGAATTTTTCAAATATATTTTGAAAAAAGAAGGCGAATTTTTGATTGAAACATGGCTTGAAACAGTTGAGAGTTGGTCTGGTCACCAGATGGCACAAATGCCTGATATATGTAGGGTTTTTGACCCTCAAAACATGTTGGCCTGACAGGTTAGACCATAAAAAACAGAGCAAAAATGTGTGCTCACAAAAAGATATTTTTTTAACAATTAAAAATTGTATTGACAAAAAACCTTAAAAATACGGCGTTTTTTAATATTTTTCTATTGACGTTTGGGATATATTCTGGTAGTATTATTAACAACAAAAACACAAACATAATTCGTATATACAAACAATTTATTTATTGGCCAGTTGCTTATGTGGCCGGAAGGATGGTAAATATGAAACTGATGCACACAAAATTGCCGGAATTTATAAAAAAAATGAAAATTGCTGCAGGAGAAAGCCAGCACCCAACTGAAATCAAAATGAGAGGGCTTGAAAACTTGACTTCTGCAAAAATGCAGTCACTCAGAACAGGAAGAATTGAACATGCCGTGAGAGAAATGACACTCAGAGAAGGCATTGAAAGCATTGACTTTGTTGTTATACCCCGTGTTCCAGAAACAATGCACACAGTCATAATAAAGGGGCTTGACAAAGACGGCAATGTGAAAAGTGCCATACTTGAGATTTTGAACATTCTTCAGCCAACAGAAGAAGCAGAGCTTTTGGGCTGTGACGACGTTGAAGACAGAAGGCCGGGAATTGGAAGACACTGATGGCATATTTTTCATATTTTTTAGGAGGAGAGCGCAATGGCAAAGCTGACATATAAAATGATACCTGAAGGAATGTTGAAAGGGAAGTATATTCCGCTTAACATAGCTTTTATTGACTATAGAGAAGTTAAGTCATGTGGAATCACACCGCGTGAGGCATTTGAGGCTGTGGCAAAAACTGTTGACAGCCCTATAGGAATGAATATATTTGATCCTGATGTTGTGACAACAACAAGCGATGGCGTTATGGTTGACGGAACAACCGTTTTTATGGCGGCCGCCGACAGAGGAAAGATCAACAAAGACTTTGGCTATCTTGAAATGGCTGAAATGCCATATTCAAAACAAATCATAGAGGAAGAACCGCACCTTTTGCAGTGGGATGCAAATTTTAAAGGAAAAAGGCTTTTCAGAGGCCCAGATCCAGCCACAAAAGTGATCCCTGTTCACAATGTGTGCATAACAGGGCGTGCAAGCAACAACAACTCGGCAACTGAAATGATGAACATTGTGACAATGGAAGAAATTCTTCTTCCAATCCTTGGACAACAGCAAATCATCAACAACGGAAAAGTTGTTCTTGGAATGACAGGGGGAACAATATCAGTTGGCATTGGCATGATTATGCCTGAAAAGTTTGGCCGTGTTTTCCCAACAAGACAGTTCCCGGCAGGTGAAACAGCCCATGGAAGCGGCGTTTATGCCCAAACGCTTAAAGCGCACATACCATGCATTGTGGCCGACAAAGCTGTTTTGGCAAAATATATAGTTAAAGCGCTTCAGGCAGGCTGCGTTCCGGGAAGAACAGTTGGGGCTTCACCAGCTGTGCTGAGCGTTGCAAGAGCCATGGGAATTGCGCCTGACTTTGACAACATCACAGAAAGAGCATATGAGGAATTGGGAAGCGTTGGCTTCACAAGAGAATGGATGGAAGCAAAAACAGATTTGCTCTCACCAGAGGAAATAATAGCCAAAGCCGATGACATCATACCAGGAATAGACGACGCCACGAAATATGACGTGTCGGATTTGGTTCAGGTTGTTTCAATTGATGTTTAAGAAAGTTTGAATGGTATAGGTTTTCAAATTGCAATTTATAGCTATTATTTTATTAATTCATGTTGCTCTAAATGGCATTTAAGACCGTGGGAGGGCCATCTCATAGTTGCGAAGGCCGAACGGCCCTCCCACACCCTCCCTCCTTGGCCACGCTTTTTGTCGGCAGTTCAAGTTGCAGCCTTTATTGACATTCAATGTTATGGGGAATTTTAAAAAATTAAAAAGGATATTTGGCA
>JAAVYN010000007.1 GCA_022791155.1 Bacillota bacterium
CTCGAATTTCCCTTCGGGAAATGCTCCACTTCGTTGCGCGCCGCGACTCTCACGCGGTTCGCACAGCAGGTTCTCGAATTTTGCTTACGCAAAACGGCCCTTGGCCGCCGGCGCTTTCAGCCGGTTCGCACATCTCATAGTTGCGAAGGCCGAATGCCCCTCCCACACCCTCCCCTGTTTGGCCACGCTTTTTGTCGGCAGTTCAAGTTTTAGCCTTTGTTAATGTTTGACGCTATTGGGAATTTTCAAAAAGCCATTTGGCATAAATTTCAAAACCTATAACATTTGCAATCATCATAAATTTTCAACCAAAATGAACAAAATTTTGCTTGAAAAAATATAAAACTGTTCAGCAAATCAAAAAACAGCGGCCCTGTCATTCAAACCACTGTTTCAATCAAAACAAAAATTTCTCAAACAGAATCACACACATTTTGCATTGAAAAAATTCTAAACACTTCTATACATTCCGGCCGCGTCTTCCTTTTTCGGGCTTTCAGAAAGGTTCAAAACTTCAACTTTTGTTGTGTTGCTTCCAAAACGTATCTCTATTATGTCTCCAATGCTGACCTCCGCCGATGCTTTTGCAATTTTTCCATTCAAAGACACCCTTCCAGCGTCACAAGCCTCGTTGGCAATGGTTCTTCTTTTGATTATTCTTGAAACTTTAAGAAATTTGTCAAGCCGCATATGAAACCTCCAATTGTAACTTATATTTTTTGGGCCTATAAACAACAAGGACATATTTGACGAAAAGACGCCGGATATTACCGGCGCCCTCTCACATTTTTATTCTTATTCATTAACAGAATCTTTCAAAGCCTTGCCCGCTTTGAACTTAGGAGCTTTTGAAGCGGCAATGTTCATTGTTTCTCCTGTTTGAGGGTTTCGTCCCTCTCTTGCCGCTCTCTCCGCAACTTCAAAGGTTCCAAAGCCAACCAACTGAATTTTTCCTCCCGCTTTAAGCTCTTCGGCAACGACCTCCTCAAAAGCTTTCAACGCTTTCTCAGCATCCTTTTTGCTTAACTCGGCCCTTTCAGCCATGGCTGCGATTAATTCTGCCTTATTCATTGTGTTTCCTCCCTTGAAAAATTATTCTTTACTATATTGTTTGACACTCTCCCAAATATCATTCATTTCATCAATGGTCAAATTTTCAACCCTTTTGTTCATAGAAAGAGCGTGTCCCTCAATACATCTAAATCTATTTATAAACTTTTCTGATGAATTTGTCAAGGAAAACTCTGGATTTATGCCCAAAAACCTTGAAATATTAACGGCTGAAAACAAAATATCGCCAAATTCTTCCGAAACATTGTCGCTTTTTGTTTTCAGTGCCTCTTTAAATTCGCGCATTTCCTCCTCAAGTTTTTCAACAGCTTCGTCAACATTTTGAAAGTCAAAACCAACGTCAGCCGCCTTGGATTGTATCTTTCTTGCACGTGTAAGCGACGGAAGCACTTTCGGCACAGCTTCCATCACTTCTGTCTGTGTTTCAAAGCCTTTTTCCTTTTTCTTGTTCTTTTCCCACAAATTCAAAACATCTTCAGGCGTTTCGGCCGCTTCACCAGCAAATATATGGGTGTGGCGCGACACCATTTTCCGGCTTATTCCATCAACAACATCTTCAATTGAGAAACTGCCGTTGTCAGCTTCTATTCCGGCGTGGAAAACAACTTGAAGCAAAACATCTCCCAATTCCTCACAAAGGTTTGACATGTCATTTTTGTCAATGGCGTCAACTGCTTCATATGCCTCCTCAATCATGGCTCCTCTGAGGCTTTCGTGTGTTTGAACTTTGTCCCACGGACAGCCGTTTTCGCCTCTCAAAGTTTTAATTATTCCCACAAAATCTTCAAAACTATACTTTTTCTCCATTGTGCACCTACTTTGTCATCTTATCTATCATATCTATCAGTTCTTCAATTTTTTTGTCCGGCTCGCCGTCTTCAAAGGCATCTTTCACACACCCCTTCATGTGAGCCCGAAGAATTTCTTTGTTGGCTTTTCTCAATATGGCGTCAGCGGCCAAAATTTGGTTTGATATGTCAACGCAATATCTGTCATCTTCAACCATTTTCAATATTCCGTCAAGCTGTCCGCGTGCTGTTTTGATAAGGCGGTTTATAGTGGCTTTATCTGCCTGCATACAGTTCCTCCCATGAAAGTTGATATTTTTCAAAATCAAACGCCACAAGGCCCAAAACAGAGTTTTGAGCCTTATAAAAACACTATATTAAAGCATCATTTTATTTCTATAACTTCATATCCTGCTTCTGTCACAGCATTTTTGAGAACATCGTCACTCACATCTTTTGAAAGTTTCACAACAGCACATTTCCCTTCAAGGTTAACTTCGGCTGTCACGCCGTCAATGCTGTTCAGTGCCTTTTCAACTCTCCCTGTGCAGTGCGCGCACATCATTCCTTCAATAATCATGGTTTTTTCATTCATTTTTGTTTCCTCCTTTTGAGTTTTGGTTTTAACATCGACATCATCATTTTCAATGCTGCCATTTTCGAAAGATGGCTTAAAAAATCTCAGCCTGAGTGCATTTGTCACAACAAAAACAGAGCTTAAGCTCATTGCCGCGGCCCCAACCATTGGGTTGAGTTTTATGCCAAAAAATGGATATAGAACGCCGGCTGCCACAGGTATGCCTATAACATTGTAAAAAAATGCCCAAAAAAGATTCTGCTTTATGTTTCTTATTGTTGCCTTGCTGAGTTCAACAGCTTCAACAGCGCTCAAAAGATCGCTTTTCATGAGAACAATGTCGGCGGATTCAATGGCAACATCAGTTCCGGCGCCAATGGCGATTCCAACATCAGCGCGCGCCAATGCTGGTGCGTCATTGATTCCGTCGCCAATCATTGCAACCTTTTTCCCTTCCTCCTGAAGGCGGCGTATCTCCCTTTCTTTGTCCTCCGGCATGACCTCGCTCACAACGCGGTTGATTCCAACCTGTTTTCTTATGGCTTCTGCTGTTTTGGCGTTGTCGCCTGTGAGCATGACAACCTCAATTCCAGCTTCTTCCAAAAGTTTAGCGGCCTTTTTGCTGTTCTTTTTAACCACGTCAGCGGCGGCTATAATGCCAATTATACTTCCGTCTTTGGCAAAATACAACGGTGTCTTTCCTTCGGAGGCAAGTTTGTCAGCCTTGCCAGCAAGGCTCGAAATTTCAATTCCATTTTCTTCCATTGATTTGGCATTTCCGGCCACAACACTGCTTCCGTCAATCACACAGCTGATTCCGCGCCCGCTCACGGCTTCAAAGTCAATGGCTTCTTTCAAACTCAAATTCATTTCTTCAGCTTTTTTCATGATGGCTTCGGCCAGCGGATGCTCGGAATATCTTTCAGCAGAGGCGGCAATCGAAATCAATTCTTTCTCGTCAGTGCCTGGAATGCATATAATGTCCGTCACAACAGGAGCGCCCTCTGTGACAGTTCCTGTTTTGTCAAGCACAACTGTTTTCACAAGATGCGCTGTTTCAAGGCTTTCGGCACTTTTTATGAGAATTCCTTTTTCGGCGCCCTTTCCGGTTCCAACCATTATGGCTGTTGGTGTTGCCAAACCGAGAGCGCAGGGGCATGATATGACAAGAACGGCAATGCCTATCGAAAGTGCAAAGCTAAGACCGTGTCCAAGCAGCAGCCACACTATGGCAGTAGCAATGGCTATACATATTACGACAGGAACAAACACTCCGGCAACTTTGTCTGCAAGCTTGCTTATTGGCGCCTTTGAGCTTGAAGCTTCCTCCACAAGCCGAACTATCTGTGCAAGCGTTGTGTCACCGCCAACTTTTGTGGCTTCAAATCTAAAACTTCCTGTTTTGTTTATCGTGGCGCATATAACTTTGTCGCCCACATTTTTTTCAACTGGTATGCTTTCACCTGTTATGGCTGCTTCGTCTATTGAAGAAGAACCCTCAGTTATTATTCCGTCAACAGGAACACTTTCTCCCGGCCTGACAACAACAATGTCTCCAACAGCAACTTCTTCAACAGGAACGCTGATTTCTTTTCCGTCTTTCAGAATTGTGGCCATTTTGGGCGCCAGATCCAAAAGCTTTTCAATTGCCTCGCTTGTTTTGCCTTTTGACCTTGTTTCAAGAAATTTCCCCAAAGTTATGAGCGCCAATATCATGGCTGCCGATTCAAAATATAGATCCATCATGTTGGCATGAGCCATTTCCATGTTTCCGCGCCCCATGTAATATCCCATTTTGAGCACGGCATATATGCTGTAGCCCGCTGCGGCTGTGGAACCGATTGCAATCAATGAGTCCATATTGGGGGCTCTGTTGAAAAGGCTTTTGAAGCCAACTTTGAAATATTTGTCGTTCACATATATAACCGGCAATGTGAGCAGAAGTTGGGCAAGAGCAAAAATCATCATGTTTTCACTTCCAACAAATATTTGCGGAAGCGGCATTCCCATCATATGCCCCATTGAAATATAGAAAAGCGGAATTAAAAAAGCAAACGAAACAACAAGCCGTCTTTTCATATTTTTGATTTCTTCTCCGGCGATATTTTCAGTTTTTTTGAATGGTTCAGCTTCTGCTCCAGCTTTTTTGGCTCCATAGCCGCCTTTTTCAACGGCGGATATTATGTCGCTGACACCAACTTGTGTTTCGTCATACTCCACAACCATTGAATTTTGAAGAAGATTAACGGCAACACTGTTCACCCCTTGAATTTTTGACACACTTTTCTCCACATGAGCACTGCAAGCGCTGCACGTCATTCCGGTCACGTCAAATTTATCTTTCAAAACATCACTCCCTTTCAAACACCCCTCTGGGGGTATGGTGTTATTATATTTCTTAATATATTTTTTGTCAACAGCATTTTTTTAATTCAAAAATTCTGAAATGTGCCAATTGTTTTCACTGAAGTTCTATATTGCTAAAACCAAAAGCGCATAGTTTTGCAAAGCATACGTCTGAAAATATAAGCGGAATTTCAAAGTGTCAGTTTTAACAAGGTTTTACAGGAGGGATAGTTTTTCAAAAAGCATAGCTTATATGAAGTTTTTGCCGGGGTTTATAATATTTTTCTGAATGATTTCAAATGAAGTTTATGAGAATTATATTATAAATAATAGTTTGGTTGGCGGTTTCGTTTTATGATAAAAATTGCTGTGAGGCACGCATGTTTTTAGACGTGTTATATACAGAATTTTTGAAATTGAGAGGTTTTCAAAAATCGTTTGAAAAATGCTGACAAAGCCCTATATTTGCAGTGTTTACAGGGCTTTTTTTCTTGTAAACCTCTGGAAAATGTGGTATAATATAAAAATCTAATCTTCTGACAAAACAGCTTGATTACAGGCTGTTTTGTTGAGTTATTGAATCATTTCATATTTTTTTTTAATTCATTGTTTTCAGATGTTTCCAATGAAATTATCTGTATAAATAGCTCTTACAATATCCAAAAAGCCGGGGTTGGGCTGGTGTTGTATATGTGTCTGAAAGTTCACTTTAATTAACTTGTTTCAAGGAGAGAAATCAATGGCGAATGAATATAATGAAAACCAAATTCAAGTTCTTGAAGGGCTTGAGGCGGTGCGCAAACGTCCGGGAATGTATATTGGATCGACAAGTGTCAAAGGGCTTCATCACATTGTTTATGAGATTGTCGACAATGCCGTGGATGAGGCTTTGGCTGGATATTGCAGTCAGATTGACGTCTCCATAAAAAAAGACAATGTCATTGCGGTGAGAGATAACGGCCGTGGAATTCCAACAGGGATACATCATCAAAAGGGAATATCAACGGTTGAAGTTGTTTTCACAATTCTTCATGCCGGCGGAAAGTTTGGCGGCGGGGGATATAAAGTTTCGGGTGGGCTTCATGGCGTTGGGGCATCGGTTGTTAATGCACTGAGCAAGTGGCTTGAAGTTGAAGTTTCAAGAGATGGAAAGGTTTACAAACAGCGGTTTGAAAATGGCGATCCTGTGACGCCTTTGGAGATTGTTGGCGAAACAGACAAAACAGGGACTTTGATTTTGTTCAAGGCCGATGATGACATTTTTGACACAACAGAATATGACTATGATGTTTTGAAGCAAAGGCTGAGAGAAACGGCATTTTTGACAAAAGGGCTCAAAATCAATCTTTCAGACGAACGTGTTGAGCCGCATAGAAAACATAGCTTTCACTATGAGGGCGGAATAAAAGAATTTGTTCAATATATAAACAAAAGCCGCACACCAATCTATGACAAAATTTTCTATGCCGAGGGAGAACGTGACGGCATACTTGTTGAAGCAGCTTTTCAGCACAATGATGGATACACTGAAAATGTTTATACATTTGTCAACAACATAAACACAGTTGATGGCGGAACGCATTTGGTTGGTTTCAGAAGCGGCGTTCTCCGCACACTGAACAGCTATGGAAGAAAGATGGGGCTTTTGAAAGATGCCGACAAAAATTTGACAAGTGACGACATAAAAGAAGGATTGTCGTGTGTTGTGAGCGTCAAGGTTGGCGAGCCACAGTTTGAAGGGCAAACAAAAGCAAAGCTTGGCAACAGCGAAGTTCGGGGCGTTGTGGACAGCGTTGTGAGTGAAAACTTCATGTATTTCCTTGAGGAAAATCCGGCAATTGCCAAAACTATATTTGAAAAGGGGCTTGTGGCGTCACGCGCGCGGGAAGCGGCGAAAAAAGCACGGGAACTGGTGAGGAGAAAAACGGGCCTTGAAAACACAAGGCTTCCCGGCAAGCTCACGGACTGCACAAGCAAAGATCCTTATGAATGTGAAATTTATATTGTTGAAGGAAATTCCGCTGGCGGAAGCGCCATAAAAGCGCGGAACCCAAAAACACAAGCTGTGCTTCCGCTTCGAGGCAAGATATTGAATGTTGAAAAAGCACGGCTTGACAGAATATTAAACAGCGAAGAAATAAAAAACATGATCACTGCTTTTGGAACTGGAATTTCTGAGGATTTTGAAATTGGCAAGCTGAGGTATCACAAAATTGTTATAATGACTGATGCTGATGTGGATGGAGCGCATATAAGAACGCTTTTGCTCACTTTCTTCTATAGATATATGCCACAGCTCATTGAAGAGCATAAGGTTTATATAGCAAAGCCGCCTCTCTACCGTGTTGAGAAAAACAAGGAGCATTATTATGTGTATGACGATGTGGAGCTTGAAAAGCTTTATGCCGAAATAGGGCGCACTGGAATAAAAGAA
The DNA here is from genome assembly GCA_022791155.1 of Bacillota bacterium. Taxonomy (GTDB): domain Bacteria; phylum Bacillota; class Clostridia; order Lachnospirales; family Anaerotignaceae; genus JANFXS01. The sequence goes on from JAAVYN010000007.1 coordinate 7,217, forward strand.
GTTCAAAGATATAAGGGCTTGGGCGAAATGGATTTTGATCAGCTTCGTGACACAACAATGGCCGTTGAACACAGAATATTAAAGCGTGTTGACATTGATGATGCCATTTTGGCTGACGAAATATTTAGCATGCTTATGGGCGACAGCGTTGAGCCGCGGCGGGAATTTATAGCGGAAAATGCCAAGTATGCCGACATGGATTTCTAAGCGCGGAAAGGGATTGAACATATGAGTGACGAGTTGAACAAAGAAGTTGATAAAGTCGTTTCCGTTGATATAAACGATGAAATGAAACAATGCTACATTGACTATGCCATGAGCGTTATTGTGGCAAGGGCATTGCCCGATGTGAGAGATGGCCTCAAGCCTGTGCAAAGGCGCATTCTATATTCCATGAACGAGATGAACTTGGATCCGGGCAAAGGATATAGAAAATCGGCGCGTATTGTTGGCGACACAATGGGTAAATATCATCCACATGGCGACAGTTCGATATATCAGGCCATGGTCAGAATGGCCCAAAACTTTTCAATGCGTTACATGCTTGTTGACGGCCACGGAAATTTTGGCTCAATAGACGGATATGGAGCAGCCGCAAGCCGCTATACTGAAGCAAGAATGTCAAGGATAACGGCGGCCATGCTTGACGACATTGAAAAGGACACTGTCGATTTTGTGCCAAACTATGACGAAAATGAGAAGGAGCCCGTTGTTCTTCCGGCAAGAATTCCAAACTTGCTTTTGAACGGTTCATCTGGAATTGCTGTTGGAATGGCCACAAACATACCTCCTCACAACCTTGGCGAAGTTGTTGACGGCGTTGTGAAAATGATTGACAACAAAATTGAAGGGCGCCAAACAGAAATTGAGGAACTCATGGAGCTCATCAAAGGCCCGGACTTTCCGACAGGGGCTTCAATTTTGGGGAAAAGCGGCATACGCGCCATGTATCGCACAGGGCGGGGGAAGATTGTTGTGAGATCCCTTGCTGAAATAATGCCCATGACAGGCAACCGCGAAAAAATTGTTGTCACAGAGATACCATATATGGTCAACAAGCTCCGGCTGATTGAAAAAATGGCTGAACTTGTGAAAGACAAAAAAATTGAAGGCATAAGTGACATTTATGACGCCTCGGCAGGAGATGACATTGAAATAGTTATTGAACTGAAAAAAGAGGTTAACGCAAATGTTGTGCTGAACCAGCTTTATAAATATACACAGCTTCAGGAGAGCTTTGGCGCCATTATGCTGGCGCTTGTTGACGGCAAACCAAGAGTGCTCAATTTGAGAGAAATTCTTGAGGAATATTTGAAGCATCAGGAAGAAGTTGTGACAAGGCGCACAAAGTTTGAGCTTGACAAGGCGGAAAAACGCGCCCACATACTTGAAGGACTCAAAATTGCCATAGATAACATTGATGAAGTTATAAAAATAATCAGAACAAGCTATGACAATGCAAAAGAGAGACTCATGGAAAGATTTAGCCTTTCTGAAATTCAGGCGCAGGCAATACTTGAGATGCAGCTGAGGCGTTTGCAAGGGCTTGAACATGAAAAAATTGACAATGAATATAACGATTTAATGGCAAAAATAAAATATTATAAAGAAATTCTTGGTGACACAAACAAGCTTCTTAGGGTCATCAAAACTGAAATTTCTTCATATAAAGACAAATATAATGACGAAAGAAGAACGGGAATAATAAACAATCCTGGAGAAATTGATGTTGAAGACCTCATTGAGGAAGAAACAGGTGTTGTGACACTTTCGAACCTAAATTATGTCAAACGCACACCTTTGGATTCATACAGAAGCCAAAACCGCGGCGGAAAAGGCATTGTTGGCATGCAGACAAGGCAGGAGGATTTTGTGAAAAATCTTTTTGTTTCATCAACTCATGACACCATACTTTTCTTCACAAACCTTGGCAAAGTCTATAAAATTAAGGGCTATCAAATTCCTGAAGCGGGAAGAACCGCAAGGGGCATGGCAATTGTCAACCTTTTGGAAATATCGGCAGGTGAAAGCATAACCGCTGTCATACCAGTGAGGGAGTTTGATGAAAGCAAATTCCTTGTTATGATCACAAAAAGCGGCGTCATAAAGAAAACTGACATGATGAGCTATGGAAACATCAGAAAAGGCGGGCTCAACGCAATCAATTTGAGAGAAGATGATGAGCTTGTAAGCGTGATTATAACCGATGGAAACGATGACATATTTGTGGCAACCCACAAAGGCATGGGAATACGCTTCAAGGCTGAAGATGCAAGGGCTATGGGGCGTGTTTCCACAGGAGTGCGCGCCATAAAGCTTAAGGATGAAGACTTTGTGATTGGCGCCGACATAATAGCAGATGGTAAAAAAGTTCTTAATGTGACAGAAAAAGGCTTTGGAAAAATGACAATGTCTGAAGAATTTAAGACACAAAACCGTGGCGGGATCGGCATTAAGATACACCAGCTCACTGAAAGAACGGGAGAACTTGTATCAATTGCCATAGTTGATGAAAATGACGAGATAATGCTTATCGCCAGTGACGGCGTCATTATACGCATGAAAAGTTCTGGAATATCAACGTATGGGCGCTATAGCCAAGGGGTTAAATTGATGAACCTTGAAGAAGGTGTCAACATTGTTGACGTGGCCAAAATCAACGAAGAAGATGTTGGCGGAATTGTTCAGGAAGAAACAGAAAACAGTGACGATTTATACATTGTTGACACAACTGATGACACTGACGAAATGGAAGACTGAAAAATGTTTATTTCTGCAAAATGAAAAACCGCCCATGAGCCAAACAGGTTTGTGGGCGGTTTTGGTTTATATCAGTTTATTTTTTTTCAAACATTTCTTTGCCAACGCCGCAAAGAGGGCATTCATAGTCGTCTGGAAGATCCTCAAACTTTGTTCCAGGGGCAATGCCGTTGTCAGGATCACCTTTTTCTTCGTCATATACAAATTCGCATACAGTGCATACATATTTTGCCATAAAAATTCCTCCTTGGTTATTTTGATTATATGGTTTCAACCGATTTTTCAATTTCCCTCAGTTTTTCTTCTGTGGGAACATATAAAACCTTGATTGGCTCAAGGATTATATCAAATTTGCAGCTTTTGAGAACATCGTTCACTTGTTCAACACTTTGGCCGCCCCAGCCATAGGAACCAAATGCAAAGGCTTTTTTGCCCGCTGGCGCAAGGCCCTTGAGATATGTCAAAAATGCAGAAACATTTGGCATCATGTTGTTGTTGAGCGTTGGGGATCCAACAGCAATATATTCGGCTTTAAGAACCTCTGTGATTATGTCAGATATATGATTTGATTTTAAGTCAAACAACTGCGTGCTGACACCTTTGTTTTTGAAGCCCTCAAGAATTGCTTTTGCAATTTTTTCGGTTGAGGCCCACATGGAATCATATACAATCACAGCTTTGTTTTCGTTTGTGCTGTCAGAGAAATATTCATATTTATCAAATATATCATTGATATATTTTCTGAAAATTATACCATGTCCTGTGGCTATTATGTCAATGTCAAGGCCCTTCACAATGCTGAGGGCTTTTTTTGCTTGAGCACCATATGGCATCAATATGTTGGCATAATATTTTTTGGCTTCATACATCAATATATCATAGTTGTTTTCATCATCAAACTTAGAGCTGGAGGCAAGGTGCTGGCCAAAAGCGTCATTTGAAAAGAGTATTTTTTCTTCCGGGCAGTATGTAACCATACTGTCAGGCCAATGGAGCATTGGAGTCAGCACAAAATTGAGGCTGCGCTTGCCAATGGAAAGTGTGTCGCCGCTTTTGACGGGCATGAAATTGAGGTTTTTGCCATAATGAGCCTCAAGGCCCTTGAGGCCACTGGGGTTTGACGTCACGATTTTGGCGTTTGGCGCTGCCGCGGCCACTTCAGCCAGTGAGCCTGAATGGTCTGGCTCAACATGGTTTGAAATTATATAATCAATTTTGGCGGGATCTATTATCTCTTTTATGCGAGAGATTATCTCTTTGGAAAAAGCATTTTTAACTGTGTCTATAAGTGTTATTTTTTCATCAATGATGAGATAGGCATTGTATGAAGAACCGCGGTTTGTGGAATAGCCATGAAAATTGCGCACATTCCAGTCAACAGCGCCAACTTCATAAATACCTTCTTTGAGTTTAACGACATTCATTTTTCACATCTCCTTTGTATTGAAATGCAGAGCAATAAATTTTGTGTCTGCATTGTTTATTCATTATATTATTATTACCAAAAAAAATCTATAGCGATTGATAAAATTTTTATTCTTCTGGTATTTTTATGTTATTTTTGAAAATGTCATTGTCTTTGAGGAAGTGACCCTTTGTTGGAAGCGCTGGCGTGCGGTAATATTCAGGGTTTTCGCTTTCAAACATATCAAATGGAATGACTTGTGTTATGAAGCTGTTCTTTTTGAGTGTGAAAGCCTGTATCCCGGCGGCATTTTTTGTTGATGAAACGGGAATGAGGCCCGTGTTGAGCAGGCTTGCTCTGTCGCAGTCTCTTATCATAAAAAGATCTTGTTCTTCATCAAGTTTTGATATATAAATTATGGCTGACTTTGATGAATAGGCATTGATCAGTTTTTTTCTGTTTGTTTTTGTTGAATATGCGCTGAGCGGAACTTTGGCCACTTTTCCGTTTTCGAATATGAATATCATATTTCCGGAATAGTCATATGTGGCTGTCATATATATAATTTTTTCATCAGGCTCCATGTCGATAATATTGTTTAGATAGTCACCCAATGAGCTTGCTTTGCATTCCACAGCGTCATTTGCTTTCATTTTATATACATTTTGTTTGTTTGAAAAGAAAAGTATCTCAGCACGGTTTGTTGTTTCAATGTCAACAATTATGTGATCGTCTTCCTTCAATTTTTGTTCTCCAGAGGAGCGCATTGAAACGAGAGTGATTTTTTTGAAATAGTTTTCTGCTGTGAGAAAAAGTTTTATTCCATAGTCTTCAATTGTGTCTTCAATGGATATTTCTTCAATGTTGTCGGCTGAAACAATGTCGCTTTTGCGTTCCTTGTGATATTTTTTTGAAACAGACTTCAGCTGTGAGCATATAAGATTTTTGATTTTTGCATCGCTTCCGACTGTGTCTGAAAGACTTTTGATTTCATTTTGCAGAGTTTCTATTTCCTTCAAACGGTTTAATATATATTCTTTGTTTATGTTTCTCAAACGTATTTCAGCAATATATTCAGCCTGAACTTTGTCAATTTTGAAGCCGTTCATGAGATTTGGAACAACGTTGGCTTCCAACTCGGTTTCGCGGATTATTTTGATTGCCTTGTCTATGTCCAAAAGTATTTTTTGAAGCCCTTCAAGAAGATGAAGCTTTTCAGACTTTTTGTTTATGTCATATGAAAGTTGCCCTTTGACAGAATTCATTCTAAAAGCTATCCATGCGTCAAGTATGCCTTTTATGCCAAGCGTTTTTGGCCGCCCGTCAATCAGCAGATTAAAATTGCAGCTGAAGGAATCCATAAGCGGGCTCATGTTGTAGAGTTTGTGCATCAAAACATCAACTTTTGTGTTCTTTTTCACATCTATGGCAATTTTGAGGCCCCCGAGATCTGTTTCGTCTCTTATGTCAGTTATGTCACGTATTTTTCCAGACTTTACAAGAGAAATTATTTTGTCTATTATAGATTCAAGCGTTGTTGTGTATGGAATTTGTGTTATCTCAATGCAGTTGTTTTGGCTGTCGAAGGTATATTTTGCTCTGACTTTGAAGCTTCCGCGGCCTGTGTCATATATGTGGCGCATTTCGTTTTCATCATATATTATTTCGCCGCCTGTGGAAAAATCGGGGGATTTTATATATTCTGCAATGTCGCATTTCGGATTTTTGATATAGGCGATTGTTGCGTCACATATTTCGCTGAGATTAAAGCTGCATATGGAGCTTGCCATTCCAACGGCTATTCCCTGATTTGGGTTCACAAGTATGTTTGGGAATGTGGTTGGAAGCAGAAGGGGCTCTTTCATGGAGCCGTCATAGTTGTCAACAAACTCAACTGTGTTTTTGTCAATGTCGCTGAATATTTCATTGCAGATTGAAGCGAGCTTAACTTCTGTATAGCGCGGTGCGGCATAGGCCATGTCTCTTGAAAACTGTTTTCCAAAATTCCCTTTGCTGTCAACAAATGGATGCAAAAGTGCACTGTTGCCTTCTGTGAGGCGGACAAGAGTTTCATATATGGCGCTATCGCCATGGGGGTTGAGGCGCATTGTTTGGCCAACAACGTTGGAAGACTTTGTTCTTCCGCCGCTCATGAGCCCCATTTTATACATTGTGTACAACAGTTTGCGGTGAGAGGGTTTGAACCCGTCTATCTCAGGAATTGCCCGGGAAATAATCACGCTCATGGCGTAGGGCATATAATTAAGTTCTAAAGTGTCAGTTATATTTTGGTGAAGTATTTTTTCCTCAATAACTTTTTCTTCAGAAGGTTTGTTTTTTTTGGCCATTACCATTCTCCTTTAATCCAAAAACACCAGTGAATTTTATGAATTACGCAAGTTCACTGAAATCAATATAAAGATGCCCAAATTCTTCAATATATTCTTTTCGGCCTTTTAAGTTTTCGCCAAGAAGAAGTTCAAATTTTTCCTGAGTTTGCACTATGTCCTGAGGCATAACTTGTATCAGCCTTCTTGTGGCAGGGTTCATTGTTGTTTCCCACATCATTTCGGGCTGATTTTCGCCAAGACCTTTTGAACGCTGTATGTTATATTTGCCTTTTATTTTGGAAAGTATGGCTGTTTTTTCAGTTTCGGAATAGGCAAAATATGTGTTTTTTCCAGAATTGATTTCATAAAGCGGCGATTCGGCAATGAACACTTTTTTTTCGTTTATCAATGTTGGCACAAGCCTATAGAGCATTGTGAGAATCAGCGTTCTGATTTGGAAACCGTCAACATCGGCATCGGTGCAGATTATAATTTTGCTCCATTTGAGTTGGCTCAAATCAAAGCTGTTTATGTCTGAATTGTGTTTTGATTTTATTTCAACTCCGCAGCCAAGAACCTTCAAAAGATCGGTTATTATGTCGTTTTTGAATATTTTGTCATAATCTGACTTGAGACAGTTTAATATTTTTCCTCTCACAGGGATTATTGCCTGAAATTCGGCGTCGCGGCCGAGCTTGCACGCGCCAAGGGCGGAATCGCCCTCAACGATATAAATTTCCCGTTTTGTGACGTCTTTTGAACGGCAGTTCACAAATTTTTCCACGCGGTTGCTTATGTCCAAATTGCCTGTCAACTTTTTGCGTATTGAAAGCCGTGTTTTTTCGGCTGTTTCACGGCTTCGCTTGTTGGCAAGCACCTGAGAGGCGATTTTGTCGGCCTCCATTTTGTTTTCAATGAAATATATTTCAAGCTGATGCTTGAAAAACTCGGCCATTGCTTCTTGTATAAATTTGTTTGTTATGGATTTTTTTGTTTGATTTTCATAGCTTGTTATTGTTGAGAATGAATTTATAACGAGTATAAGGCTGTCCTCTATATCAGCAAATGAGATTTTTTTGTCATCTTTTTTATACAAATTTGAGGATTTTATATATTTGTCTATTGCATAAACAAAAGCTGTTTTAACAGCCTTGTCTGGGGAGCCTCCATATTCTAAAAAGCTTGAGTTGTGAAAATATTGCAATGAATTGATGTCGTTGTTGAAACAGAATGCTGTTTCAAACTTCAGTCTGTATTCCGGTTTGTCGTCTCTGTCACGGCCTTTTGTTTCGGTTTCCCAAAACTGAATTGATGATATGCCTTTTTCGCAGTTGAGTTCAGAAATGTAATCTTTGATTCCGTTGGGATAGAGAAATTCATATGAATTCCTGCTTTCTTCGTCATTTAATATGAACTGAAGGCCCTTGTTGACAATTGCCTGTTTTTTGATGACATCCTGAAAATATGACAGAGGAATGTTTATATCAGTGAAAACCTCAAAATCGGGCCGCCATTTTATGGTTGTGCCCGTTTGAGTCAAGCTGCTTTTTTCTTTCACAAGGCCGCCTATGTTTTCACCCTTTTCAAAATGAAGGCTATACTTTGTGCCGTCTCTTATAACTTCAACATCCATATATTCTGATGAATATTGAGTGGCACATGTTCCAAGGCCGTTGAGACCCAGCGAAAATTCATAGTTTTCTCCTGAATTGTTTTGATATTTCCCGCCGGCATAGAGCTCGCAGAAAACAAGTTCCCAGTTATAACGTTCTTCATTTTTGTTATAATCCACAGGAATGCCGCGCCCATAGTCTTTCACAGTTATGGAGCGGTCGGCGTGTCTTGTCACTTCTATCAGCTGTCCAAAGCCTTCGCGGGCTTCGTCAATTGAGTTTGATATAATTTCAAAAAATGAATGCTCACACCCTTCGAGGCCGTCAGAGCCAAATATAACTCCTGGGCGGAGACGGACACGGTCAGCGCCTTTAAGAGATGTTATGCTTTCATTGTTATATGAATTGTCTTTTTTCACCATTATATGACACCTGCTTATTGTTATTCATATTGTTTGTTAGCAATTAATATTAAAATACATTAGTTTCGATTAAATTGTCAAGTTTAAAGACAACATGATTTAGAACATCATATGTCAAAAAACGCCATTTTGGACACAATATATATTAAAAAAAAGAACATGCTTTTGGCATTTGGCTAATTTTATACTCAAATTTATGTTGTGTCAACGAGGGGGTTTTTAGTCAGTTTTGGCACAGACTGTTTCAGGCATATTTTTTAATATTTAACAATCTGTTGAAATGAGGAAAACTGCATGATAAAATAGTCAGAAAAATGGGTGTGCAATTTTTGGGAGTGAAACAAATGAACTATAAAACAAGCTATCATCTGTTGAATGCCATATATTTGATTGGCACGGCAATTATTTTGTTGGGAGTTTTTTTTGAAAATGGAGTTGTTATATATTTTGGGATATTTGTTGTTGTTTTGGGCGCTGTTCAGGGATATGCATTTTGCAAGTGTCCGCATTGCGGCAAACATTTTAGCTTCAAAGAAAAACTGCCAAAATATTGCTCTGAATGCGGAAAAAAACTGGAATGATACAGTTTAATGTTGTCAAAATTTTATGGATTCGAAAACATGGCTTAAAATGAGAACATCTGTGAGTTCATTTGACAAGTTGTGCACACTGTTGAGAAAGGCAATGAAATATGGGAAAAATACTTGTTGTTGCAGAAAAGCCGTCTGTGGGGCGTGACATATCAAGAGTTTTGAAAGCTGAAAAAAAGGAAAACGGCTACAACTATGGCGAGAAATATGTTGTCAGCTGGGCCATTGGTCATTTGATTGCTCTTTGTGATCCTGAGGATTATGATCAGCGGCTGAAAAAGTGGCGCGCTGAAGATTTGCCCATAATTCCGCAAAAAATGAAGCTGAAAGCCATCAACGAAACAAAAGAACAGCTCAAAATTCTTAAAAGACTTATGAACAGCAGCCGCATTGACAGCATAATATGCGCCACTGACAGTGGGCGCGAGGGAGAACTTATATTTAGGTATATATATGAATATGTAAATTGCCACAAACCATTTGAAAGACTGTGGATTTCAAGCATGACAGACAAAGCCATCAAAAACGGTTTTGAAAATCTCAAACCCTCAAATGAATATGACAGGCTTTATAAGTGCGCAAAATGCCGAAGTGAAGCGGACTGGCTTGTTGGAATGAATGCGTCAAGGGCATACACACTCAAATATAACTCGCTTTTGTCGATAGGGCGCGTTCAGTCGCCAACGCTGAACATAATTGTTGAAAGAAAAAAGGAAATTGAGGCTTTTGAATCGAAGGAATATTATGAAGTTGTGGCCGACTATGAAAGCTTCAAAGGAACGTGGTTTTTGGAAAAATATTCTGAAACAAAAATATTTGACAAAGAAAAAGCGCTTGAAATTGCAAAGAAAGTTTCAAAAAAAACTGGCGTTGTGGAAAAGATTGAAGATGAAGAAAACCGTGTGCCGCCGCCGCTTTTATATGACTTGACGGAATTGCAAAGAGACTGCAACAAAAAGTTTGGGTTTTCGGCAAAAAAGACACTTTCAATTGCCCAAAGCCTTTATGAAAAAAGAAAAATGATTACATATCCACGCACAGACAGCCGATATTTGAGTGATGACATGGCGCCAAAAGTTGGCATTGTTTTGAAAAAGCTTAACAACTTGGAGGATTATAAACATGTTTTGAAGCCGGTTTTGGAGATGAAAAAACTTCCTTTTTCAAAGCGAATTATAGACAATTCAAAAGTCACGGATCATCATGCGATAATTCCAGCTGAATGCAATTTCAATGTTCAAAAACTGACTTCTGATGAAAGAGAAGTTTTCAATGTTATAGCGCTTAGGTTCATTTCTGTTTTTTATGCACACCATGTTTTCAATGTCACAAGGGTTGTTGTGAACTGCATGAACGAGAGGTTTGTTTCGAAGGGAACAACAGTCATTTCGCCGGGATGGACTGCCATATATGGTGATTCTGAAAATGACAGCGAAACGCCTTTGCCTCATGTTGCGGAAGGGGAGAACATAGACATAGTTTTGGCAAAAGCTGTCAAAAAGAAAACATCACCGCCAAAGCCATACACTGAAGCGGGGCTTCTGTCAGCAATGGAAAATGCCGGAAGATTCATAGACGATGAAGAAATGAAAGAGATGCTCAAAGACGGGGGCATTGGCACCCCGGCCACAAGAGCGTCAATAATAGAAAGGCTCATTGAAGTTGGATATGTCACAAGAAAAGGAAAAACGCTTTTGCCAACTGAGAAAGGCGAAAAACTCATTGAAGTTTTGCCAAACGAGTTGAAAAGCCCGCTTACAACAGGGAAGTGGGAAAAGGGCTTGGCTTCAATTGAAAAGGGAAACATAAATGAAGAAAAATTTATGGAAAGCATATGCAGATTTGTGCATTTTTTGATTGAGGACTCCGGCAAGGAAAGTGGAGTTGTTTTTGAAGAGGAAAACCGCTCAAGGAACAAAGGCGGCCTTGGCAAGTGCCCCAAATGCGGAAAAGGGAATGTGTTTGAAAACAGCAAAGCATTTTTTTGCGGAAACTGGAAAAATGGATGCAAATTTACAATTTGGAAAGATTCTTTGAAAATTTATGGATATAATATAGACAGCAAAACAATTAAAAAACTGCTTAAAAACAAAAAGGTTGAGGGGATTGAATGCACACTCCCTCAAACGGGTGAAAGGGGCAAGGCCGACATTGTTTATAATGAAAACACAAATGGAGGAATAGAGCTGATAAATTTGAAACGCATGTGAGACAAAACGCACTTTTTGAGAGGCAAATGAAAAAGGGGCGATGCAAAAGCATTGCTGTGTTTGGCGGAACTTTGTGAAAAAATTTGGCATTCGGGCACAAGACAGGGAAAATGATAAATTAATAAAATTTTAATAGTTTTTTTATAAATATTTTGTTATAATACATGAATTGGTGCGGCTTTAAGAGGGCAGTGTTTTCAGCGTCATTAAAACATAAGTTGTGCTTGCTGGGCCGTTATTTCATGAAAAGAGTTTGGAAATTTATTTTTTTGTCGATTTGCGAAGAGTGTTTTGGCTTAGAACATGAAACTGATATTGCTTGTGTTCCGTTGTCAAATTAAAGCAAAAATGGGAAATATATTTTTGAGATATAAAAATGAGGCAGAATTGACAGCATAGACATTGAAAGGCAGAATTGATTTATGAGGAAAGTTGTTTTGTTCATTGCCATGAGCCTTGATGGCTATATAGCAGACAGTGATGGCGGCGTGGACTGGCTGAATGGGCATGATGAATGTGCAGATGACTCAGGGACATATCAGGAGTTTATAAAAAATGTGGACACAGTGGTCATGGGCTGGAACACATATCGTCAGGTGGCTGAAGAACTTTCGCCCCAAAAGTGGATATATTCAGATTTGACAAGCTATGTGTTCACCCACAAAAATGTTTTGTCGGAAGAAAAAATCATTTTCACAAATGAAAATCCGTGCCATGTGGTGAAACGTTTGATGAACAAAAATGGAAAGAACATATGGATTTGTGGAGGGGCAAATGTTGTTCATCAGCTTATGTTGGAAAACTTGATTGATGTTTACCATATTTCAATTATACCAACGGTTTTGGGAAGCGGCATACGCCTTTTTGGTAATTTTGAAAATGAACTTAAACTGCGGTTGATCAAAACTGAAAGTTATGACGGCATAACTGATTTGGTTTATGAAAAGACATGAATTTCGGTTTGAAAATTTGGATATATTCATTTGGCTTTCAAACTGAAAGGCCGTTTTATGAACATAAATTTTAATGAAATTTCAGAAGGAGGAAATTTTGATGAAAAAAATAATGTGCATTTTTCTCTCTTTGGCCATTATGGCATTTGCTTTTTCAGGATGCAGCAAAACAAATGACCCGGGAAGCAGTGGAAACGAACAGGTTCAACAGCCGCCAGAACAAAATGACGACAAGCAGGCCGAGGAAGACGACAACGTTGATCCAGGAGAAACGCCAGAGGACAGACGCGCCAACAAAACCCTCATGAAAATTGCGCTTTTGAAAGGCCCAACAGCCATGGGCGCGGCAATGCTTATGAATGAAAATGAAAATGGTTTTGTGTTTGGCAACTATTCGTTTGAGGTTTTGAACACTCCAAGTGAGGTCACTGCCAAAATATTAAACGGTGATGCAGATGTTGCGGCTGTTCCTGTGAACATGGCAGCATCATTGTACAACAAAACAAATGGCGATGTTTTGATTGCCGCAATAAACACGCTTGGGAACTTATATATAGTCGAAAATGGCCAAAGCATTTCAAGCGCTGCTGATCTGAGTGGAAAAACGATTGTTTCCGCTGGTCAAGGGGCTGTGCCTGAATATGTGCTTAACTTGATTTTGTCAAAATCGGGTGTCACAGACGCAACTGTTGAGTTTGTTGCAAGCCATTCAGACGCCGTGGCGGCCATTGCAGCCGGCGAGGCCGATGTTGCCATGCTTCCAGAGCCGTTTGCAACCATGGCAGAAAAGAAAGTTGAAGGGCTCAACAGAGCTGTGGATTTGTCGGAAGTGTGGGATGAGTATTCATATGAGGAAGAAAATGTGGCAAACACGCTTCCAATGGGATGCATTGTTGTGAGACGCAGTTTTTTGGAAGAAAATGAAAAGGACTTCAGAAAGTTTATGGACGAGTATGATTATTTCATGGATGAAACAATTGATGATCCAGAAAAAGCGGCGGAATATATTGTTGGTTATGGAATTCTTGATGACAAAGAACTGGCTCAGGCGGCAATACCCTCAAGCAATTTGAAATATATTGAAGGCACAAAAATGCTTCGCCTTGTTGACAACTTCCTTGCAATCATCCACGAGCTCAATCCGGAATCTGTTGGAGGGACTGTTCCTGACGAAAATTTCTATTATATACGCAACTGAAAAAACAATGCTCAGAAGGCTCACACACAAGTGAGTCTTTTGGTGCGTAAAGGAGAAGGGAATTGAAAAGTGAAAAAGAACGTGTTATAAAATTTTGCTGCTTGATTTTTTGGCTTGCTGTTTGGGAGACTGTCTCTGTTTTGATTGGCAATGAATTGATTTTCCCTTCGCCAATGTCGGTTTTGAGTGTTTTGGGCAAAAAGGTTTTTGACAGTGTTTTTTGGCTAAGCATTTTTTGCTCGCTTGGAAGAATGGCGGCAGGGTTCACATTGGCTGTTGCCGCCGGAGTTGTGCTGGCCGTGGCCGAAAGCGTGTTTAAGCCGCTTGAATATCTGCTTCACCCTTTGATGACAGTTATAAAATCGGTTCCTGTGGCATCGTTCATAATTTTGGTGCTTCTTTGGGTTAAAAGCAGTTATGTTCCGGTTTTAATATCTTTTCTTATGGTTTTGCCAATTGTGACATCAAACATTTCACAAGCCATAAAAGAAACTGATCAAAAGCTTTTGGAATTGGCAAAAGTTTATAAATTTGGCTGTCTCAAAACTGCAAAGTTCATTTATGTGCCTCAGTGTCTTCCGGCGTTCAACACATCATGCGTGCTTGGCATTGGCTTTGGCTGGAAAGCGGCAGTGGCGGCAGAAGTTATAGCCAATCCAAAACTTTCGATAGGCCGCGGATTATATAATGGAAGGCTATATCTTGAAACGGCAGAGCTTTTTGCATGGACAGTTGTGCTTGTGGAGCTGAGCTTGATTTTGGAAAAACTTTTTAAAAAACTTATACACAATATGTTTAGGACAGGTGAAAAAGTGTGATTTCACTGAAAAACATCACAAAAAGATTTGATGACATATTGCTTGAGAACTTCAGCATTGATTTTGAGGAGGGAAAAACAACTGTAATTTTGGGGAAGTCGGGCTGTGGAAAAACAACTGTGACAAATATATTGCTGAAGCTTGTTGAACCGGATTTTGGCTGTGTTATGTTTGACGCTGAAAAAAAGACATCTGTTGTTTTTCAGGAAGACAGACTTTTGGAGAGCCTGACAGTTTTTGAAAATTTGGCCATTGTTTGCAACAACAGTGATTTGTGCCATGATATTTTGGAAGAACTGCATTTGAGCGATTGTTCAAAAAAATATCCCAAAGAACTTAGCGGTGGAATGAAAAGGCGCGTTGCACTGGGAAGGGCGCTTGCATATGATGGCGACGTTTTTGTGATGGATGAGCCTTTTAAGGGAATTGATGTTATTTTGAAAGAAATTGTCATGTTGAAAGTTGAAAAGGCTGTTTCAAAAAAAACGGCTGTCATTGTCACCCATGAAATTGATGAGGCTGTCAAGCTGGGGGACAGAATTGTTGTTTTGGGAGGACATCCGGTCAAAACAGTTTGTTCCTTTGAAAACACAAAAACGTTGGAAGATGTTGGATATATTAAAAATTTTATAATGAAAAATATGGAGAGTGATTTTTAAGTGGAACCTGGCAGTTGGTATCTGTTTGTTATTCTTGTTGTTTTAATTTCGTTGTCGGCATTCTTTTCTTCTTCAGAGACAGCGCTTTCGTCAATCAGCCGCATAAAGCTTTTGAACATGGTTGAGGAAAATGTCAAAAACGCTGGAACTGTCCAGAAATTGCTGGAAAGTCCGCAAAAGCTTTTGAGCGCTATATTGGTTGGCAACAACATTGTTAACATTGGCGCTTCTTCACTGGCAACAGCAATTGCCATTGAGGTGAGCCCCAAAAATGGTGTTGGAATAGCCACGGTTTTCATGACAATCATTTTGCTTGTTTTTGGCGAAATTACGCCAAAAACAATGGCGGCCGAAAACTCTGAAAAAACAGCGCTTTTGGTTGCAAAACCTGTCAGCTTGATTGTCAAAGCGCTGACGCCTGTTGTCAAAATATTTGACGTTGTGACTTGCGGAATCATAAAACTTATGGGCGGAAGGAATGATGACAAAACACCAACAATCACTGAAGCCGAGCTCAAAACAATGGTCAATGTCAGCCATGAGGAAGGTGTTTTGGAAATTGATGAAAGAGAAATGATAAACAATGTTTTTGACTTTGGCGATTATAGGGCAAAAGACGTCATGACGCCAAGAACAGAAATGGTGACTGTTTCCAAAGATGCCACATATGACGAAGTTATGAAAATATTCAGAGACGAACGCTTTTCCAGAATCCCTGTATATGATGAAGACATAGATGACATATCAGGAATACTTTATTTGAAAGATGTTTTTTTTACTGACGACACAGAAAATTTCTCTCCTGAAAAATATATGAGAGAGGCGCTTTTCACTTATGAATCGAAAGAAGTGAGAAAGCTGCTTAAAGAAATGCGCACAAACAGAATTGCCATGGCCATTGTTCTTGATGAATATGGCGGAACCTCGGGGCTTGTCACTGTTGAGGACATGGTTGAGGAAATTGTGGGCGAAATTGCAGACGAGTTTGACGATGACGAGGACGATGACATAGAGCTGGTGAAAGAAAATGAATATCTTGTTGACGGCACAACCCGGATTGATGACATAAATGAGATGCTTGGAACTCAACTCAAAAGCGATGATGTTGAGACGATAGGCGGTTATGTCATAGGGATTTTGGGAAGGTTTGCCCTTGCGGGAGAAACCGTTGACACAGACGGGCTTGAGATAAAGGTTGAGGAGATTGAAAAAAACCGCATCACAAAACTGAGGATAAAACTTTTGTGCTTTGATGAAAATGAAACTCGGTGAGAACAAACGGTTTTTGTGAATGCGTTTTTGGTTAAACTGCATTTAACATTGTGAACAATTGATTTTTGATTATTTTTGTTTAGGAGAAACGGTATGCTGCTGTCGGTTGAGAATGTGAGCAAAAACTATGGAATGAAAGAACTTTTGAAACATGTTTCGCTGCATGTAAACGAGGGAGAAAAAATTGGGATTATAGGGGTTAATGGAACGGGAAAAAGCACGCTTCTCCGCATTTTGGCCAATGAAGAAGAACCTGACAGCGGAAGCACGTGGTTCGCACCAAACATAAAAATTGGATATTTGAGGCAAAACCCTGCTATGAATGACAGCCTTTCAATGCTTGAGCAAGTTGTTGAGAGCGCTTCGGCCAAAGACAGCGAGATTGATGTTTATGAAGCCAAAGCCATGCTATCAAAGCTTGGATTTGAGGATTTTGACAAAAAAATTGGCGTTCTTTCAGGCGGTCAAAAAAAGAGGGTTGCTTTGGCGTCAACACTTGTCAAAAAAAATGATGTTCTCATACTTGATGAGCCAACGAACCATTTGGACAGCTATATGGCCGAATGGCTTGAAAATTATCTCAAAAAATGCAAATTGGGGGTTATAATGATAACCCATGACAGATATTTTCTTGAAAGAGTTGTGAACCGCATTGTGGAACTGGACAAAGGAAAGCTCTATGGCTATGAGGCGAACTATTCAAAATATTTGGAGCTCAAAGCTCAAAGGGAAGAAATGACTTTGGCCAGTGAAAGAAAAAGACAGGCCATATTGAAAAAGGAATATGCATGGATAATGCGCGGCGCAAGGGCGCGAAGCACAAAGGCAAAAGGAAGAATAGAAAGATATGAACAGCTTAAAGCCGAGGCTTCGCCTGAAACCGATGGGAAAGTGCAAATGTCGTCAGTTTCAAGCCGCTTGGGGCGCAAAACAATTGAGCTTGAAAATGTTTCTAAAAGTTTTTCTGGAAAAACTGTTATAAAAAACTTTACATATACTGTTTTGAAAGATGACAGAATTGGCATTGTGGGCCGCAACGGCGCCGGAAAAACAACACTGCTCAATTTGATGAGCGGAGCTTTGAAGGCTGACACTGGAGAAGTTCAGAAAGGCGAAACTGTCAAGATTGGATACTTTTCACAAGAAAACCAAAAACTTGATGAAACAGTTAAGGTTATAGACTTTATAAAGGACATTAACAACTCGATAAAAACTGATGATGGCATTGTCACAGCAAGCCAGATGCTTGAAAGGTTTTTGTTCTATCCAGATTTGCAGCACAGCCTCATTGGGAATCTCAGCGGCGGTGAAAAAAGAAGGCTTTATCTTTTGAGCATACTTATGGAAGCGCCAAACATACTTCTTCTTGACGAGCCCACAAACGATATTGATGTTGAAACGCTTTCTATATTGGAGGATTATTTGGAAATGTTTAATGGAGCGGTTGTTGCCGTTTCCCATGACAGATATTTTCTTGACAAAATTGCCAATTTTATATTTGAGATTGGCCCTCAGGGAGAGGTTGTAAGATATATAGGAAATTTCAGTGATTATGAAGCAAGCAAAACAAAAGAGGAAATGCCTGAAAAAGTGGTGATTAAAAATGAAAAGCAACAGCGGCCAAGGCAGAGAAAGCTCAAGTTCACGTTTGGCGAGCAAAGAGAGTATGAAACTATAAATGACGACATGAAAAAAATTGAAGAAAAAATAAAAAAATGTTCTGACGAAATGGAAAAATATGTCAGCGACTATACAAAACTGAATGATCTTTCCAAAGAGAAAGAGGAGCTTGAATTGCTTTTGAATGAAAAAATGGAACGCTGGATATATTTGGAGGAACTGGCCGACAAAATAGCCAATCAGGAATGACAAAACAGCGCCAAAGCCCAAAGAAATTGAAATTTTTGGCTTTTGGCGCTGTTTTTTGCAAAAATTTTGAAAACAAAATGCCAAACATGTTTTTGTGTAAAAAAATTATGCACGGGGATGAGTTTTCGCATAAACATCTTTCAGCCGGCCTCGATTGGACTTTGCATATATTTGCGTTGTTGATATGTCGGAATGGCCAAGCATTTCTTGAACACTTTGTATGTCGCAGCCGTTTTCAATTAGGTGAGCGGCAAATGAATGTCTCAGCGTGTGAGGAGTTATGTCGCCTTTTATGTTGGCCTTTTTTGCATATGATTTTATTATTTTCCAAAACCCCTGACGTGTCATGGCAGAACCACTGCAATTGACAAACAAAGCGTTTTCACCAGAGTCTCCGACAAGCTGCTTCCGGCTTTTGGTCATATATGTTTTGAGCGCTTCCACAGCTTTTGAGCCAAGAGGAATCACGCGTGACTTTTCTTTGGAGCCGCATACAATATATTCAAGATCCAAGTTCACATCTTCAACCATTATATTTATGAGTTCTGTAACTCTCATGCCTGTGGCATATGAAACTTCAAGCATTGCTTTGTCGCGAATGCCTTTAACGCCAGATGTGTCAGGCTGGTTTATCAAAAGTTCAATGTTGCTCAAAGAGAGTATTTCAGGGACTTTTTTTTCAACATGAGGCGTTTCAAGGCCAAGAGCCGGGTTTTCGGTTATAATGCCTTTTGACATGAGTATGAAAAATATGCCCGCAAAGAGGCGATATTTCGTGAAACTGTGGAGCTTGCGCGTTTGTTTTTTTGAAGGCTATATATATATGAAATTATGTTTGTGCGGTTTGTTTTTTCAATTTCATTTCCGCCTGATTTTTTTATGTATGTTTGGAAATTGCGCAGATCACGGCAGTATGACGTCACAGTGCTTTCTGATGAGTTTTTAACAGTTTTGAGATAGTCTGAAAAATCGTCAATATTATCCAAAATAATTTCTCCTTTATCTGCTTCATAGGAAAATGTGATTGCTGACATGCATATGTCGTTTCCAAAATGGCTACGAAAAATATTATAAGACTTTTTGTTTCAATTGTCGATAGTATCAATACAAATTTTGACAAATAAATGTATATTCAGCACTTTTTATGAACAATATATTTTCAAAATGTGATTTGATGTGAAAAAGTTTTTAGGCAAGTGCGGCAATCAAATGAACATCAATGAGGGAGCACAGAACTATTGGCAGTGACGAAATGAAAAGTATTATAACATGTTCAGTTATTTCGCGCTCTCTTTCCCGCGGGAGAGCGGCTTTTGGACTGCTGTGGATTTTGTAGCAGCTCAATGAAATTTGAGAAGATGAAGCAGCAGTTATGAACATGGACACTAAAAACAGGCAATATTTCAATGAAAGGGCAAGAAATGCACCCTCGTTGTTTTGCATGAGAAAAACGGAGCAAGCCGCGCCATAGCCATATCCACAGAGGGCACATGCAGGCGGCACACAAAACACACCTGCACTAAAAAAGCCCACAAGCCACAAAAGGAATATATATTTTCCGTTTGAGACAAATGCAGTTTCGAATGTGGCCGCTGTTGGTGCAGTGGCAGAAGGATTATATTTGAATGTCATAAATATACCCACGGCTGTTCCAGCTGAAAAAAATAGGCCAATTAGAAAAAGAACAATTTTTCTGTGATTTATATTTTTTACTATTATCATGGACATACCTCCTACATTAAAAGGTATGACTTTGCAAAGAAATTATGATATATATATTTTTTTGATGTTGTTTATGTTTGAATATGTGTTTTGAAGAAGAAGATCAACAATTGTGATTGCGGCCATTGCTTCAACAACAACAACAGCGCGGGGAACAACTATGGGGTCGTGGCGGCCGGTTATTGCAATTTCTCTGTTTTCGCCTGAAAGGCTCACTGTTTTTTGAACAATGCCTATGGAAGGTGTTGGCTTGAAGGCAGCGCTGAAAATGAGTGTGTCGCCATCGCTCATGCCGCCCAAAACGCCGCCAGAGTTGTTGGAAGTTTTTGATATGAGGCCGTTTTCGTTGGCTGTGAAGCCATCGTTGTTTTCGCTTCCGTTCAATTTTGAGGCTCCAAACCCAGAACCAATTTCAAAGCCTTTCACAGCGCCTATTGAAAATATGGCCTTTGCAAGATTGGCGTCTAATTTGTCAAAAACAGTTTCGCCAATGCCAACAGGAAGCCCTGTGACTCTGCATTCAACTGTGCCGCCGGCGGAGTCAAGCTTTTTGATGCAGCTGTCAAGAAAGGCAGAGGCTTCAGCAGCAGCAGTGTTGTCGGGCATGAAAAGTGGATTTTGGAATATTTCATGCTTGTTGAATTGTTTTATGGATATGTTCCCGATTGACTTTGTGTATGTTGTGAAATCAATTCCAATTTCGGACAGCACTTTTTTTGCAACAGCACCAGCGGCAACGCGGCAAAGGGTTTCACGGCCTGAAGAACGCCCGCCGCCGCGATAGTCCCTGAAACCATATTTTTTTTCAAATGTATAATCTGCATGGCCGGGGCGGAATATGTCAGCTATGCTGCTATAATCCTTTGATTTTTGATCTTCATTGAAAACTGCTATGGCAATTGGAGTTCCTGTTGTTTTTCCTTCAAAAACTCCCGACAAAATTTGCACTTTGTCACTCTCGTTTCTTTTTGTTCCATATTTATTGCTTCCGGGGCGGCGGCGGTTGAGATATTTTTGGATGTCATTTTCGTCAAGAGATATTCCGCTTGGGCAGCCGTCAATTATAACTCCCAAAGCGCGGCCGTGGCTTTCACCGAATGTTGCAACTTGAAAAACTTTTCCAAATATTGAACCAGACATTGTTGTTCACCTCATATGAATGTAATTTTGTTTTAATTTTATATGTTTTTGAGATTTATGCTTGTTTTCATCAGCTGACAGCGTTATTTCACTATTTTATCACATATGGACATGTCATTCAAAATATTTTCTTTGTTGCATTAACCCAATGTGGTATAATGATTAAAAGCGCTTGAAATTTGCGAGCCAGGGCGTTTGGCAGAGATATTATTTTTTTGAATTATTGCTAAATATGCATGACTTTTCAAGTGTTTATACAAAACTGAATTTTATATATTTGTGGAGATATAACTATGATAGACAGCATTCAAAATAAATTTGCAAAAATTGTGAAATCCTTGGAAAACAAAAGAAAACGTGAAAAAGAGGGGCTTTTTGTGGCTGAGGGGCTGCGCTTTGTGCGTGAGATACCCGACTGCCATGAAATTGAATTTTATGGCGTTTCTGAAAAGTTTGCAAATGAAAATGACTTGGGAAGCTTTTTGTCGCGTGCGGATGTGCATATATTTTCGGAGCATGTTTTCAAGGAAATGAGCGAAACAAGCAATCCTCAGGGAATATTGGCCGTTGTGAGAAAAAAGAAATATAGCGTTGAAGAAGTTGTTAAAAACGCAAAAGAAAACGGATTTTTTGTGATTGCCGAAGAACTTAATGATCCAGGGAATTTGGGCACAATCATAAGAACGGCGTGTGCCTGTGGCTGTGACGGCATATTTCTTTCTGACAAAAGCGTTGATGTTTATGGGGGGAAAGTTTTGAGAAGCACAATGGGAGCCATATTTCATGTTCCTGTTGTGAGCGGAGTGAACATTAGGGACACAGTTGAACTGCTGAAAAGAAATGGAATTTTGGTTTATGCCGCACATTTGAAAGGCAAAAAATATCCATATGATTTGGATCTTAAAAAAGGCTGCTGTTTTTTGGTGGGAAATGAAGCGAGAGGGCTTTTGAATGAGACAGCAGAGCTTTCTGACGAATATGTCAAAATACCAATGAAAGAAGAAGCAGAGAGCTTGAATGCTTCTGTGGCGGCAGCTGTTTTGATGTATGAAGTTGTGAGACAAAGGCTGTAGCTTTTGAAATGTTTGGAAAAGTGAGGTTATATGTGTCTGTTCTGTTTTTGATTTGTTAAAATGGATTTGAGAGCAAGAGAAAGTGACAGTGAAAGGAGAAAGGAGAAGCTTGCAAAGGGAAGTTTTTGCGAAAGAAGAAGCGAGGGTTGTGAGAAAGCGGCGGCAGAAAGTGAAAGAATAAGTTTGTAAAAGTAATTTTCGTGAAAGAAAGAGCAATGGCCGTGTGAGGGCGACAGTGAGAAGTGAAATGAAAAGTTTTGTGAATAGTAATTTGTGAACAAGAATTTTGGCACAGGAATTGAATGCTGTTCTCCAAATCGTACAAATTGAGCAGTTTGAAAGCGCTTTTCACAAACGGCAGTCAGCATATTTTTTGGAACAAAACTCGTTGTCACTTGCGGCGTTTGACAGTTTGTTTGCATTTGGCATGATTTCGCATTTCTGAACAATATGCAGAAAAAAGCGAGCCCCGCAGCTTCGCAGTTTGAAGTGCAGCGCCCGCTTAAAAGTTATATGAAGTCTTTCAAATATATATGTTTTGGAAGCCCCGATTCCATTGGAAGTTCAATTTCTCCCTGAATCAGTGGTTTTAAATATCTCAAGCCGTGTTCAGAAGCTCCATTTTTTTCGCTGTTCATGAAATTTTCAGGGACAGTTTTTTCTTTGTTTGCAATGAGATTTATGTCTGTGACGTCGATGTTGAGTCCATAGAATTCCTCGGCAGCCCTTTTTGTTGTCACCATAACACCTGTTTTGCCATCAAGAGCAGCGGCAACCGCGCTTTCACCAATCATGTAGCTTTCGTTTATATCCCTTGCGCTTAAAAAATGTCCCGCGCATCTTTGAAGAACATTGAGCTCAACAGAGCGTGTTTTGATGCCAAGATTTTCTTTTATAAAAGCTTCAACAACTTTTGCGGCTCCTCCCAATTGTCCATGGCCAAAACTGTCTTTGACTGATGATTCGGCAACCATTTTTCCGTCAGCTGTTTTTATTCCTTCGCTCACAACAATGACCAACTGTCTTTTAGTTTCCATAACAGATTTTATATCTTTTATCAGTTTTTCGAAATCAAAGCTGTTTTCAGGCAAATATATTAAATCGGCAAGACATTTCCCTTTCGAATCTTGCGCCAATGATGCGCTCAGAGCCAGCCAGCCGGCATTTCTTCCCATAACTTCAACAACAACAATGCTGTCCATGTCATACACCGCTGTGTCGGCGGCTATTTCTTTGATTGAGGCAGCTATGTATTTTGCAGCACTTCCAAACCCAGGAGTGTGGTCAATGCATGTTAAATCATTGTCAATTGTTTTGGGAACGCCAATAAAAGACACATCACCGCCGTTTTTGCGCTGATATTGTTCAAGCTGCAATATTGTATCCATTGAATCGTTGCCGCCTATATAGAAGAAATATTTGATGTTGTATTTTGTGAAAACATCAAAAATCTTTTCAAAGACGGCTTTTCCTTCATCGCCGCTTTTTATTTTATAGCGGCACGATCCTAAAAATGAAGACGGTGTTGTTTTGAGAAGTTTCAAATTTTCTTTTTTGTCAAATATTTCGCCAAGGTTGACAAGTTTTTCATTCAAAATTCCCTCAATGCCATTCTGCCCGCCATAAATTTTCCCGATTGCAAAATTTCTTGCAGCGGCGCTGTAAACCCCGGCAAGTGTGGCGTTTATGGCTGCTGTTGGCCCTCCTGATTGGGCGATAACACAATTGCCTATTTTCAATTTAGACACATCCTTCCAAAAAAATAGACCGACATGAAAACTTCAAAATTTTTGATGTTAATTTTTGAACATATTTGTAAATTAATCATACTAAAAATATGCGCAAAAATCAAACAATTGAAAAAAATTTTTTTCTGTGCTGAAAATTTGAATGTGTGAATGATTTCGCATTGAAAATGTTCATTTTGCAGAAATGGCGGCAGTTTCATAATTTTCAATCATGTCTATGCTTTTCAATATGTCAGATATATTCAATTTGACATCATTCTCATCGTTTGGATTTTCATAGGCAGAGAAAACTGAAACAAGAGTTCCATTTTCAAAAAGCGCCACACCAATTGTCACAGTGTGTCCGCTTTTGAAAAGCATTGAGATCATGTTGTGTTTGAATGATTTGCCATTTTCAGATGTCATTGTCACCAAAAAATCGTCATCATTTTCACTGTTTTCTGTGACGTTTTTGATGTGCTCAAACCTAAATCCATCAAAATCATCAAGGAACCTATATTCGCCCAAAGGCTCTGTCAATGCGGAAATTGCATCAGATTCGCTGGAAGCGTGGCTGACATAAACGCTGTATATTGCATTTGGCGAACTGCCTGTGTAGACACCGTCATCAATTTCAGTCATATATGAGTCAACTTTATATGAAACGCCATTTTGTTCATATTTTGTGTATGTTTTTGAAGTGCTGGTAACTTTGAGAGTTTCTGAGTTTTTTGGCGGCGTTTTGAAAATGAAATGCCCCAAAGCCCCGCCGCCAAGAGCAAAGGCCGACACCAAAACCAGTGAAAAAGCCACCATGTCAAACCGGAATGGCATTGGGCCATGTGGAATTTCGATGTTTGGAAATGGAGTGAAACCGGGATAGGCTTTTGCAACTGAAATGTTCTTTCGCTGGCCGTCTTCCGAAAGGAAAGAAATTTTCCATGTGTGTTTTGTTTCTTTTTCCAAAATTGGACTGTCTATTTTTGTGACAGCGGCGCTCAAAGCGCTTTTGGGGTGTATCATGCCGCTTTTTATGTCAGAAATGGCTCTGAACATTGAAGCGCGCAGAAGCTGTCTCTCGTCATTTGTCAGCGTGCTGGCATTTATTCCGCTGAAAACGCCTTTGCTTGTGAAGTGGTATGACTCGATCAAATTTAGTTTGTTGACGTCAACCCTCCACAAATCGCCGTTTTCTGTTTTCACAAAGCAATTTGAGATCGAGCTTATGACCGCCTTTGAGG
Organism: Bacillota bacterium; assembly: GCA_022791155.1. Classification (GTDB taxonomy): domain Bacteria; phylum Bacillota; class Clostridia; order Lachnospirales; family Anaerotignaceae; genus JANFXS01. The sequence continues at coordinate 32,219 of JAAVYN010000007.1, forward strand.
ACATTGAAACCATCAGAACAGCGGCTTCGCCAACAATGGCGCATAGGGAAGCCACAATTTTTGATGTGCCGTTTGTTTCGTTTCCAAAGCTATAGTCAAATATGGAAAGCGCGATGAGAGCGATGATTATTATGAACCCAGAGAATATTGAAAGTGTGAAGCTTTTCTTAAACGAGCTGATCCATGCGTTTTCGGGGAAATATGTTTGAGCGCCTTTGGCTTCCTCCGAAGCATTGATTTTGGCGGCGGCCTGCAGCAAATTTTGAGAAATTTGAGGGCAGGAATATGAAACTATGGCGCGGCGGAAGAACTGAACTCCCAAAAAAGTGAAAATGACAGGCAATGAAAAAAAGCTGAACACATATGGCTGTTCTGAAAGTGTGTCCATATACAGCCAAAAAAGAAAGACAGAAGAAGCCATTGAACTCAGCATGGAAAATGTGGTGATGACACAAAAGGCATATTTGCTGTTGCGGGCGCCTTTCAAAAGCTGATAGCCTTTCATTGAGGCAAATGCTGTTAAAAATCCAAGCCATGCGGAAAACAGGCCAAACAGCCCCAAAACTATTGTTGGGACTGTTCCTATGATGGCTCCAATGAAAGCGCCGAAAGCTCCTGAAATGCGCGAAGTTTCGTTTTGTTCCTCTCCAAACGGATCTTTTTCGCATGATTTGAAACCTTCCATTTTGAAACCTCCTGATTTTGCCATTTGTTTGTTGAATTTTGAAAAGTTTTTTGTGAAAAACTGTTTTGGTGTTCAAAAACGTAAAAACTGAATCAACATTTGTTTGTTAAACAATTTTGATTCGCTGGAATGTTTTTTTGCCTTTTTGAAGCATTATGCTTCCGTCTTTGAATTCATTTTTGGAAACTGTCATATCAAAGTTTTCAACTTTCACATCGTTCATTTTTAATCCGCCTTGCTGTATCAAACGACGGCCTTCGGCCCTTGAAGAACAGAGGCCAGAGGCTGTGAGCAATGAAAGTATGTCCATTCCATCTCCAAAATCCGAATTTGATATTTCTGTTTCTGGAACAGAGCCGCCGTCACCGCCGTTTCCAAAAAGTGCGCGTGCAGCCTGCTGCGCCTGAGCGGCGTTCTCCTCGCCATGAACAATTTTTGTGAGCTCGAAAGCAAGAATCTCTTTTGCTGTGTTTATTTCGCTTCCCTCAAGCGAGCCAAGTCGGCGAACTTCATCCATTGGCAGGAATGTTAAAAGAGCGAGGCATTTTTCAACATCTTTGTCGCCAACGTTGCGCCAGTATTGATAGAATTCATATGGAGATGTCTTTTCGGCATCAAGCCACACAGCGCCCTTTTCAGTTTTTCCCATTTTTTTGCCCTCGCTGTTTGTGAGCAGTTTGAATGTCATGCCATAGGCGGGGCGGCTTTCTTTCCGGCGTATGAGATCCACACCGGCTATTATATTGCTCCATTGATCGTTTCCGCCAAACTGCATTGTGCAGTTATATCTTTTGTTGAGCTCCAAAAAGTCATTGGCCTGCATGAGCATATAATTGAATTCCAAAAACGAAAGGCCCTTTTCCATTCTTGTTTTGAAGCACTCGGCGGTGAGCATTCTGTTCACTGAAAAATGAACGCCTATTTCACGAAGAAAGTCGATATAGTTCAATGTGCGAATCCACTCGGCGTTGTCAACAATGATTGCCTTGTCGCCATCAAAATCAATGAATCTTGAAAGCTGTTTTTTGAAGCAGGCCACATTGTGATCGATTGTTTCTGTTGTCATCATTTTGCGCATGTCAGTTTTGCCTGTGGGATCACCAATCATTCCTGTGCCGCCTCCCATGAGGCATATGGGGCGGTGTCCGGCCCTTTGCAGGTGAGCCATTGCCATGACTGTCAGAAAGTGGCCAACATGGAGGCTGTCGGCAGTGGGGTCAAAGCCGATGTAAAAAGTCACTTTTTCTTTTTTGAACACTTCTTTTATTTCTTCCTCGTGAGTGAGTTGTTCTATGAAGCCTCTTTCTTCAAGAATTTCAAAAGCATTTTTCATTGTTATTCTCCTTTTCTCATATATATTAAAAATTAAAGCTTTACATTTGACTGACAAATGTGTGATGATTGGAACAGACGGCATAATGCAGACACTTGGCAAATCAAAACCCAAAAAATTGATGACGGCTGAAAGGTGAAATGATTTTTCTTTGGATTTTGTGTGCAGTTTTGGGTTGAAAGTTTTGAAGCAACAAAAAAGGCTCCAGTCCAAAAGGACGGGAAGCCCGTGGTACCACCTTAATTCGCGCAAGCGCCTCATTAGCTATATCGGGCATACCCGTCGGCGGCTAAACCGAAAGCTGTGAGCGGTAGTTTGCCGGAATTGTACTGAAGGCTTTTCATCAAACAGCCCCTTTCTGAATTTTCAACCAATGCCGGCCCAATGGCCAATGCCATCAACTCAGTTATAGCTTAAATATTTATTTGAAGTACATATTAACATGGCTTTATGATAAAATCAAGGGGGTTTTGATTTTTTAACAAATTTTATTATATGTGAATGTGGTTAACTTTGGTTGAAATTGTCACAATTGGCGGCCTGACAGCAGCGTCAAAGGAAATTGGCGCGGATTTTGGCTGTGCCCGTGTTTTCGAAACTCAAATTTTGTTTTGCAAAACGTTGTGTGATGAGGCATTCAAATGGTTTGCCACATTGCCTTTAAGCCGCTTTTTGCCTAAACTTTTTGCCTCCAAAATGAAAATTTTTTGTTGTTCAAGGCGCAAACACACCGTGTTGGAACATAGACCGGCTGGGCCTTTGCGGCGCCAAAGAACAGAAAAATTCACGTTGCAAATGAACATTTCGTTGTCAGCTTGGTGTGATATATCCATATGGATTTGCTGAAATTTTTGGCATATTTTCTGTCAATATGCTTTTAATGCTGCTGAGCATAATTGGAATGTGAAAGCATGGCTTCAGCGCAAAACCGAGCCTGACAATTTGATTATATTTATTATGACTTCAGTGGCTTTTTCAATGCTTGAGGCGGGTATGAATTCATATGTTCCGTGAAAATTGTGGCCTCCAGCGAATATATTTGGGCATGGAAGACCCATAAATGACAGACGTGCGCCGTCGGTTCCGCCGCGTATGGGGCTGACGATTGGTTTGACGCCACTTTTTTCCATGGCCGCTTTGGCAAGCTCAATTATTTCTATGCGAGGAGACACTTTTTCGAACATGTTGTAATATTCGTCATAAAGCTCAAGCTTTGTTGACTTGGGATATTTTTTGTTTATTGCTGAAACAATGCTTTGGATTTTCTCTTTGCGCCTTTCAAAATTGTGTTTGTCAAAGTCGCGGATAATGCAGGAAATGTTGCATTTGCTGACTGTGGCGTCAAATGAAACAATGTGATAGAACCCCTCATAGCCACACGTGTTTGATGGCGTTTCTTCCAGAGGGAGCATTGAGACAAGCTCACATCCGATTAAAGCGGCATTTTTCATGACGCCTTTGGCTGTTCCGGGGTGCACGCTGACGCCTGTAATGGCAATTTTTGCTCTTGCGGCATTGAAGTTTTCATATTCAAGCTCACCTATTTTTCCGCCATCCATTGTATAAGCAAAGTCACAGCCAAAGGAGGCCACGTCAAAATGATCGGCCCCGCGGCCAATCTCCTCATCGGGAGTGAAAGCCACGGCGATTTTTCCATGTTTAATTTCGGGGTGCGCCACAATATATTCCATGGCAGAAATTATTTCGCTTATGCCCGCTTTGTCATCGGCGCCCAAAAGAGTTGTTCCATCTGAAGTTATGATTGTTTCGCCTTTATAGCTGTTTAATTCGGGAAACATTTTGGGCGACAGTGTTGTTCCGTTCAGCTTTATGTCATTGCCGTCATAGTTTTTTGTTATGGTTGGAACCACGTTTTCACCACTGGCTTCAGGGCTTGTGTCCATGTGCGCTATGAAACCTATGCTTGGCATGTTTTTTTCGTTTTCTGAAATGAATGCCATGACATAGCCGTTTTTGTCAACGGAGACATTTTCAAGGCCAATTTTGTTTAATTCGCGGGCCAAAAATTTGGCAAACGACATTTGGCATTTCGAGCTTGGAACAGACTGTGAATTTTCATCACTTTTTGTGTTGTGTTTGACATATTCAATAAATCTTTCAACTGCTGTTTTCAATTTTCATTTCTCCTTGTCATCAATCCTGAACAATCAAATTTTGGCGTGTATACATCACTTGCGGAAGAACGTTCCTGCATATATCCATTTTTCAGACCTATTTCAAAAAAATATTTTATTACATTTTGATATTCATATGTTGTGATTTTTCGGTTGATTTCTTTGAGTTCATTTGCTTTATACATTGGTGTGTATTGGCTCATCAACGACACAAAAACATTGTTCCCCAAATTCTCTTTTATCCACATAAGAATTTTTTTGCTGTCTTCTTTGAGGCCAGGGATAACCATGTGGCGTATTATGATTCCCTTTTTCATGAGGCCATTTTCTGAAAAAACATTTTTTCCGGTTTGGCGATACATTTCCAAAACGGCTTTTGAAGCCACTGAGAAGTAGTTTGGAGACGCCGAATAGGCAACGGCATATTTGTTGTTGTGATATTTTATGTCTGGAAGATATATGTCAATGAGGCCGTCAAGCTCTTTTAGGGCTTCGGTTTCTTCATAGCCGTTGGAATTGTAAATTATTGGAATTTCAAGACCTATGGATTTGGCGATGTGTATGGCTTTTTTGATTTGCGGAAGAAAGTGACCGCCAGAAACAATGTTGATGTTGTGCACGCATTTGTTTTGGAGAGAAATCATTGTTTTGGCAACTTCCTCGGGTGACATCGAAATCCCTTTGTTTTCGTGGCTTATGTCGAAATTTTGGCAAAAAACGCAACGCATGTTGCAGCCAGAAATGAATATGGCGCCAGAGCCGTTTGTTCCGCTTATGGAAGGCTCCTCATAGTTGTGGACTGCGGCAAGTGCGGCTTTGATTTCAATTCCGCTTTGACAAAATCCATAGGGAGGGCGGGTTCTGTTGGCAGAACATTTTCGTGGGCAGAGTGTGCAGTTTTTTTGGTGCGTGTCAATGTTCATGCTGTTGAAGCTCCTTTCTGAAATATATTTTACCATTAATGCAATAATTTTTGTATATGATTTTTCGTCGTTATATGATAAAATTCTTTTTACAAGGGGGGATCGCTTTTGATAAAAACACAGATGAAACTTAGAGAAACTGAGGTTATATCGGAAGTTCGCTGCAATGTGTGCGGTGCGAAAATTGAACCGGATGATTTGGGATATTACCCTGATTTTTTGCATATAGAAAAGAAATGGAACTATTTTTCGGCCAAAGACGGGAAAGAACAGAACGTTGACATATGTGAGGAGTGTTGGGACAAAATTGTTAAAACATTTGCCATAAACGCCGAGTGAAAAAGTGTGTGGTATAAAAATATTTTTGCGGTTTGTATTATGAAAAATATATAAAATATACAAATAAATGATTTTGCAGGGAACTTTTTTGTTTCCTGTATTTTTTTATTGTTTTGTTTGTGAGGGGAAAGCGCTTGTGTTGAAATGATTTGGCTTACATTTTGATATATATTTTTTATTAAAAGTGAAAATAAGCGGAAAAAATGAAAAATATTATGAAGTTTTGAATTTTATAAATTAAGTTTTTGTTTCATAAAAATTGCTGGCTGCAAACTTTTATTTTGTGAATTTTGTTCAAATTTCATAAATATTTTTAAACAGACCGTGTTTTTTGAGCCTCAAATTGTTGATTAGTTATATTAAAATTTTGTGGCGAGTTAAAAACAAATATTACTAATATTATATAATACATGAACGTCACGATAAATGTTGATAACAAATTCTAATCACATTTATTGACAATCTTGTTTTTTTGTGTTACAAGTTATTAGTAAGGAATGTTTAATATAAAGGGGGATTTCATAATGAAAAAGATACTGAATACTATGTGTATTGTTTTTGTTGCTGTTATCATTTTTTCGTCAACAGTTTTGGCGCATAGCGGGCGCACTGATTCACAAGGCGGCCACAGAGACAACAAAAATGTGAGCGGGCTTGGCTACTATCACTATCATCATGGATATTCAGCACATCTGCATGTGAATGGAATTTGCCCATATGAAACAAAAAGCTATGATTTGTATGATGACAAACAGACAAGAAAAACAGAGATAAGCGACATAAAGGCATATATAAATGGCAGCTTTATTCCGTCGTTTAACTATGAAGGAAGCACATATATAATTGCGGAGGATCTTTGTGACTATGGCTTTGATGTTGAATGGGATGAGAGCAAACGCTCTTTGAACATAAGAAAAAATGCTCAGAAGCCAGAGCCTGTTTTGGAAAGTGAAAATTCCGCCGAAACTTATGAAATCATCGACAGTGATATATCAACATATGTTTTTGATGAAAATTCTCAGGAATATTTTTCTGTGGACTCATATAACATAAGTGGGCAAACAATAATACAAATTTCTTCGATGGGAAGCGTGGTTTGGGACAGCCGTGAAAGGATTATAAAACTTGATGTGTAAGTTGTGGATTATATGCGTTTTTTTGGGATTTGACACGGATTTTATGTTGGAAAAATGTTGGGCAAAATACAAGATCACTAAATAATTTTTCATTAAATGAAATATAAAAACGTTGTAAAAACCATGTATATTGTGATAAGCTAATCATACAGCTTCTATATGCAGTATGAAAACACAATTTAACATTACGAACATTACGAAAGAAGGAAAAAATATAGGCGAAGAAAATAATTGCGATTTTTATGATGAAAAATTTGACAGTATGGCTGAAATTTTTGAAAAACTTACGCCTGATAAACGTGATGAAGTTTTGGAATTTATGAGGTTTTTGCGCGACGGTGACAAAGGTGACAAAAATGAAACACAATATAATCAAGACGGTCAATATAATTAAACTTTATGCTAATGATTATGTTTTGCTGATTAAAAATAGAAATATGCTTATTATACGAAAAAAATAAATTAAAGTATAGCTATTTTGAGCAAAAAATTTTGGGATATAGTTTAATTTGAAGAAAATTATTAGTTTTCTAAGTTTTTTGCCAAGCGGAATATAATTTTTGATAATCAATTTATATAAGGGCAATTGTGCCCTTATTTTTTAGTTGACATTTTGCAGGTTTCGTTTTTATTGCAAAAATCGAAATATAGTAGTATAATGCTAAAGATTATTATACATAAAAATTTTTATGGAGAGTGCAAAAATGCTGTATATATTAATATTTTTGGCTGCCGGATTTTTGGTTGGATATAAACTGAACCTTTCTGACAAGCTTGTTAAATTCAATGGAAGGATACAAACAGTGGCCTTGTTTGCATTGATTTTTGTTATGGGAATGGGCGTTGGAGCCGACAGGGAAGTTTTGAGAAGCATACCCTCGCTGGGAATGAAAGCTTTTGTTTATGCCGCAATTGCTGTGGCGCTAAGTGTTTTGGTGGTGTATATATTTTCTTTTGTGATTGACAAAAAAGGGGAATAGGCTTTATGAGCGTTTATATAGTTATAGCTTTGGTTCTCGGGGGAATTGCAGGGGCTTTTTTGCCAGAAGAATATAAAGAAATGATTAATGGATTGTCAACAATAATATTATACATACTTATATTTTATGTTGGAATTGATTTGGGGCTCAACAGGGACATATTTCCCAAAATCAAAAGCATGGGAGCCAAAGTGCTTCTTGTGCCGCTTGGAGAACTTTTGGGGAGCTTTGCTGCGGGGGTTTTGCTGAGTTTGTTCATGTCGGAAAGCATGAAGGAAAGTCTTTCTGTGACAATGGGAATGGGCTGGTACAGCTTTTCAGGAATAATAATCACAGAGGCCGGAAATCCTTCGCTTGGGGCAACGGCATTTTTGTCAAACATATTCAGAGAGCTTATAGCATTCATCACAGTTCCATTTATTGCAAAGCATATAAACCATTATTGTGCCATAGCAACGGCCGGAGCCACGTCTATGGACACAACTTTGGGGATTATATCCAGAAACACAAATGGCAAGGCGGCTGTTGTGTCCTTTATATCAGGGATAACGCTGACAATGGTTGTTCCTTTGATAGTTCCTGTTTTTGTTTAGAATGACTGTTTGGCTGGGATGTGACAAAATGGTGATTGGAACCGGGTGTGACATTGTTGAAATTGCAAGGATTGAAAAGGCTGTGGCAGGCAGAACGTTTTTGGAAAAGTGTTTTTCGAATGCTGAAATCAGCTTTTTTGAGAAAAGAAAAATGCGTTCGGAAACTATAGCAGGGAATTTTGCGGCAAAGGAAGCCGTTTCAAAAGCCATGGGAACTGGTTTTAGAGGATTTTCAATTAAGGAGATTGAAGTTTTGAGAAACGAGCTTGAAGCGCCTTTTGTTGTGCTCAATGGAATGGCGTTGAATGTGGCTGAAAAAAGAAAAATAAAAAATATTAAAATAAGCATAAGCCATTGCGGGGAATACGCCATGGCTTTTGCTGTTGCGGAAGGTGACGAGACACATGAAGGTTGCTGACGGAGCGCATATGCGTGAAATTGACAGATTTGCCATTGAAAAATTGGGAATTGCAGGAATTGTTTTGATGGAAAACGCCTCTTTGGCTGTGTGCGAAAAATGCATTGAAGTTTTGGGGCGCGTTGGGGGAGCCAAAGCGGCCATATTTTGTGGAAGCGGAAACAATGGCGGTGACGGATTTGCTGTTGCGCGGCTTCTGCATTGCCGTGGATTCGATGTGACGGTTTTGTTTTTGGGGAGCGAAAGCAAACTGAAAAATGACGCCAAGGCAAACTATGAAGCGGCAAAAAACATTGGAATAGAAATGATTGATGACTTTTCACAATGCAAAAAAATAGCTGAAAACAGCGACATAATTGTTGACGCCATGTTTGGAACAGGCTTCAAAGGAAGCCCAAAACCGCCTTTTGACAAAGTCATATCAATTGTCAATTCAAGCGGCAAAAAGGTTGTCAGCGTGGACATTCCAAGCGGCGTGAATGCAGACAATGGGCATGTTGAAACAATGGCTGTAAGGGCCGATGAGACAGTCACATTTGTCAACCACAAATGCGGAACCGTTTTATATCCCGGAGCAGAATATTGCGGCAATGTCACAGTTGCAAACATATCTATACCCGAGAGTGTTTATAAGTTTGTGTCTGTCAAAGGAAACATAATTGATGACAAAATGGCCTGTGAGCTCATTCCCAAAAGAGTTGCAAGAAGCAACAAGGGGACATATGGAAAGCTGTTTGTTGCGGCCGGAAGCCAAGGAATGAGCGGAGCGGAAGTTTTGTGCTGCAAGTCTGCATATAAAACAGGGTGCGGACTTGTTAAAGCGGCGGCCGTTGAAAGCTGTGCTGAAACGTTGCACACGCTTGTGCCGGAAGTTGTTGTGAAAGTTGTTGCAAATTGTGAGGGAAAGTTTTGCAAAGAAAGTTTTTTGGCTGTTGAAGAGGACATAAAAAATGCGACAGCAATTGTGATTGGCCCGGGGATTGGCCGTGGAGCGGAAGTCGCTTCTTTTGTTGAAAGAGTTGCAGCAAGCGCCGAATGTCATGTGCTCATTGACGCTGACGGGTTGAACAGCATTTCAAATTCAAAATATATTTTGAAGGATATGAAAAAACTTCCTGTCATAACGCCGCACCCAGGGGAGTTTGGCCGTCTCACAGGAATGAAAGTTGAAGACATACTTAAGGACACAGTTGGTTGTGCTGTTGAATTTGCCAAAGAGCATAACACGGTTGTTCTTTTGAAAGATGCAAGAACGGTCATTGCTGCACCTTCAGGAGAATATTTCATAAACATGAGTGGAAACAGCTCCATGGCCAAAGGCGGAAGCGGCGATGTTTTGTCTGGAGTGATAGGAAGTTTTTTGGCCATGGGAATGGCGCCTTTTGAAGCGGCGGCGCTTGGAGCATATGTTCATGGGCTGAGCGGCGAAATGGCGTCAGAAAGGTTTGGACAATATGGTGTTTTGGCCAGTGAGCTTGCAGACTGTGTTGCCCATGCTGTTAAAAGAATTGCCAATGAAAAGTTTTAGGTAATAGACTGCATGACCCTTTTCGTATAATGAAATTATAAAGCGGAAAGGAGTTTATATATGAAATTTATGAAACTGATTGGCATTTTTGCATCTGTTGTCACGGCGGCCTCAATGATTGGCTGTGGCATGTCGGCGGACAGCGGAAGCACTATGGAAAATATACAAAAGCAGCTCACGGAAATGAAGAGCTATAGATGCACTTCCGACATAACAAGAATTTCCAACAAAGGCGAAAACACTTTCACAGCTGTGCAGTGCTATAACGCTGATGGAAAGTATAGGCTTGAGATCACGGCGCCTGAAAGCGCGGCCGGAAATTATACCGTTTATGACGGAAAGAAAGTGTATCAGTATAACAGCAAGCTGAACAGTGGAAGCGCCGTTGAGGTTGAGGCAAACCAGGCGCGCAACGAGCTCTTTTTGGGCCAGTTTGTTAAAAACTATATGCAAAGTGAAGAAGTTGCAATTGAGACGGTTCAGGTTGATGAAAGCCGCTGCACAGTTCTTGAGGCTGTCATTCCGGGGAACTATAAATATACAGCCACAGAAAAACTGTGGGTTGACAACGAAACGCTTGAACCCGTGCGTTTTGTGATATACGACATTGAGGGGAAAGAAAGATATATTGTGGACTATACCGAGTTTGAATATAACGCTGAGTTTGATGAAAACACATTTAAAATAGCTGAATAAAATGGAGATGTTATTATGTATTACAAAAGAACAGTGGCCGAAATTGATTTGGATGCTTTGGATTTTAATATAAAAAGCATAATTAAAAAAGTTCCCAAAGGCGTTGGCATAGTGGGAACGGTCAAGGCTGACGGATATGGCCATGGTGCTGTTGAAACGGCAAAAATTTTGAGAGAGAACGGCGTCAAAATTTTTTCTGTGGCTCTTTTGGATGAAGCTGTGAGCCTGAGGAAAAACGGCATATATGAGGACATATTGATACTTGGATTCACGCCGCAAAATGGCGTTAAAGACGTTGTCAGATATGGCATAACCCAGACAATTTCTTCATTTGAGGAGGCCAAAATTATATCTGAGGAGGCCAAAAACCAAAACAAAACGGCAAAAATACATATAAAAATTGACACAGGAATGGGAAGGCTTGGTTTTGCTCCAACAAACAAATCTTTTGATGAAATAATTGACATAAGCCAATTTGAAAATTTGTTGGTTGAAGGGATTTTCACTCACTTTGCTGTGAGCGACATTTTTGACAAAACATTCACATTGAAGCAAAAAGAAAGGTTTTTGTTTGCCATAAATTCACTTAAGGAAAGAGGGCTTGACATACCAATAAAGCATTGTGCCAACAGCGCCGCCGTGATTGACTTTGAGGATATGTTTTTTGATATGGTGCGCCCGGGAATAGTTCTTTATGGAATGTATCCTTCTGACGAGGTCAATGCGCGCAATCTCCCTTTGAAGCCGGCAATGAGCTTGAAAACGCAGATTGCGTTTGTGAAAGAGATTGAAGCGGGAGAATCAGTGAGCTATGGAAGAACATATATAGCAGACAAAAAAATGAGGGTTGCCACGCTTCCTGTTGGATATGCAGATGGATTCAGCCGTCTTTTGTCAAACAGGGGCTGTGCCATTGTGAATGGCGTTAAAGTTCGCGTAATAGGGCGCATATGCATGGATCAGTGCATGATTGACGTCACTGACGCGGGGTGTGTCAATGTGGGAGACGAAGTTGTTCTTTTGGGGAAATCAGGTGATGAGGAAATAACGGCCGAAGAAATTGCTGAAACAATTGGAACAATAAATTATGAAGTTGTCTGCATGATAAACAAGAGGGTTCCGCGGGTTTATATGAGAGGCGGGAGGGTTGTTAAAGAGGTTAATGTCGTCAACCCTGAAGACTGCTGACAATTTATTGCAGCTATAGTTTGTATAATACCTTTGGTTTGTGGCAAAGATACTACTAACCTTAGGTGTGATAGTTATTGGTACATATAAAATTTAATAGTTTATTATATATCACACTTAAAAATGACTAACATATTGTTTAGCGGAGTGTGAGGAACAGTGGTTGTTAAAAGAGGAGATATATTTTATGCTGATTTAAGCCCGGTTGTGGGTTCGGAACAAGGCGGAATTCGGCCGGTTTTGATTATACAAAACGATGTTGGAAACAAATATAGCCCAACAGTCATATGCGCGGCGATAACAAGCCAAATTAATAAGGCAAAGCTTCCAACGCACATTGAAATTGATGCGGTGAAATATACACTTGTCAAAGATTCGGTTGTTCTTTTGGAACAGATTAGAACAATTGACAAAAAGAGGCTGAGAGAAAAGGTGTCACATCTTGATTCCAAAATAATGAAAAGAGTCAATGAGGCGCTGTTTGTGAGTCTTGCCCTTTGACAGTAAAGCAATGATTGGCGGTTTGGCACAACAGATTGAAAATGGCACATACGTTTCAAAGAGAATTTTTTCTGATGTGTGCTTTTTGGCCGAACAACAAATTTTTTGGATTTGAAGAACAGCATCTGACGACAATGTTATATTGTTAATACATTGGCAAGATGTGATCGTTTGTTGGCAAAAAGTTTGTGAGCCGCTGTGTGTTGTTGTATGTGTGTATAAACATATGAGGTTTATTTATATTTGCGAAACGAAAACAGCCAAAGTTTTTTTGAAAAGCTTTGGACTGTTTTTTATATTTACATTATTTTTGTTTTGAGACAGGTTCGAGAGGGTTTATGGGTGTTCCGTTGCAAACCACTTCATAGTGAAGGTGAGGGCCTGTGGAATAGCCTGTGTTCCCTGAAAGGGCAACGGTTTGTCCTTTTGCGACAAAATCACCTGTTTTTACAGAAAGACTGTTGTTGTGTGCATATTTTGTTAAATATCCGTTCCCGTGATCTATTTCAACGATATATCCATATGAATCGCTATATCTTGCGCTGGACACAACGCCGGAGGCTGTGGCAGAAACTTCGGTGTTGATGTCAATGGCTATGTCAATGCCTTTGTGAGCCTTTTCGGTTCCTTCAAGTGGATCTTCCCGGGCGCCAAAGGCCGAGGATATTATTCCGTCAACTGGAAGCCCTGAAGGTATATTTTCGTTTTTGGCAGCCTCGAGAGTTTCGTTTTGAACGGCAAATTTCACTTCAAATGGTGTTTCTGTGGTTATATTGTCATGTTCAAGCTCCAAATGCTCTTTGATCAATGAAGTGGCGTATAGCACTTTGCCATTTGTATATAATGATGATATGGCTGGTTTGCTGTATGCATACATGTTTTTGCCAGAAGCCATGATATATATGCCAACTATTGAAAAGAGAAGTATGTAGAATCCGAAAACCTCACAACGCTCGCCTGCAATTTTTTCAATTAAAATAAATTTTGAACCGTATTTTTTATATTTCCTCACAATATCACCCGTAAATTTTTGATTAATGGTAATATATTATTCAGGATATATAAAAATATACTTTCTAAATTGAAAATGACGGCCTTGCTTTTTGGTTTAATTGATAAAAAAATAACATGACGGCTTTTGAAGTCGCGATTAAAACAAAAGTCATTTAAGCTTTGAATTGACAATTTCTGGAACAATGGTTGCAAAAACTGATGTTGCGTTTGAGCTGAAAATTGCTGATTATAGAAAGGGTTTTGGACAAAACAAATGTTTGAACGGCTTTATTTTTAGATCATAAATGGATAGTCAGCAGAAACTGACTATCCATTAACTTTTTTGAAAATATAAGCGCATGTTTTGTGTGGTGAAATTGCATAGAATTATCAGCATATAAATTTTGCAAATTCGTTTGCTGTTTCATTTTTGAAAACAAGATAATGTTCCAAAACCATTGTGTCGGAACCATATGTTTTTTCCGAATTTTTCAATGTCAAACAAACGCGTGAAACGCCAAATATTTTTTCAAGCCATCCTTGTTTTATAGAAACATTGTCTATATCGGAGCATAAAATTTCTATGTGATTTTTGCGGCCAAATTTCATTGTGAAAATCAATTCTTTTTTGCTGAGCTCAATTTCAATGCTTTGCCAGAAAAAGAACAAATATACATAGGCAAGCACAATTGCCGGAATGAACATTTTGAGCAAGTTTAATGCTGAATAATATCTGTTTGGCGACAGAAACACAGCGGCGGCATAAAACAATGACAAAACTGCCGCTGTTTTTATGGTTGATATTAATATAAGCATATAGTGGGGTTTTAATTTTTTATACATGGCAAAAACTCCTTTTGAGGAGAACGAAATTCGAAATATCACACAAAATGTGGAAAATTATTCCACAAGAGCCACATCAGGGTTTCCGGCAACAGCCTGATTGATCACAGCAGTGGACAATTTTGAAAAATTGTTTCCAGAGCTTGAAGCACCTGTCAAAATGTCAACACCTTCGGGACTTTGAGATTCTATGAGCTGGGCAACGTAATATCTCGTGTATTCGTTGGGATATGTGCCTGAAACTGTGCCCATATTTTCCATATAGGCATTGTCCCATGATTTGATGTATCCGCTTGAATTTTTTGCATTAAACTCGGCATATACAATTTTATCATTCTTGACCATTATGCAGAGATATTCTTTCCAGCCATGGGAATATTCTGAC